>CAZUHB010000063.1:0-16953 GCA_964620445.1 uncultured Phycisphaerales bacterium | reverse complement strand
CGTTCGAAGATGCCGAACGCGCGGCGTTCGAAGATGCCCGCCCAGCGGTGGGCACTACCGATGCGAGCGAGGCCTTCCGCGGCACGGGCCGGCCTACGGCCGCGCTCCACGCCGACGCCGCCGCGATCGTGGACGACTACAGAAGGGTCGGCGCGTTCGTGGGAGCCTTCCTGGGGCTCCTCTTCACGTTCAAGCTGATCAGCTTGACTATATTCAGGAGACGACAGGAGTACCGGGCGGACCGGTCGCTGTGCGTGTCGTGCGGCCGGTGCTTCGCGCACTGTCCTCTCGAACAGGAACGGCGCAAGGGACGGGCGCCCGTGCCGATCGGAATCGAAGGATAGATCGATGGAACGGAACAAGGACATGACGGTCGAGCCCGAAAGGCCAGGCATCGCTTGCCGGTCCGCCACGAGGATCGCCGTGGTGGCGGGCGCCTTCAGCCTGACCGTTGCCGTCCTGCTCGCCGTGAACTTTTCGAAGAGCCGGCCCTCGAACTGGGCAGCGCCGGCCGATACCAATCCGCTCTACTCGGAGGAGCTCGCCGACCTGAAGGTGCGGCTCGCGGAGCAGCCCGGAAACGAGGACCTGAAAGAAGAGATCCGCGCCTTCGACCTCCATGTGCGGCAGGGTTTCTTCCTGCGCCAGGATTTCTCGCGGCGGGGAAAGATCCTCCTCTTCGCCGGTCTGGCTCTTTTCGTGATCGCGCTGAAAACAGCGATCTCGCTCAGGCCGAAGCCGCCTCTCCCTGGGGACGGCCCGATCGATCCGCGCGTCGAATCGCAGCGCAAGGCCGCGGCGCGTTTCTCGGTGAGCGTGGTCGGCCTCTGCGTGGCGGGCAGCGCGCTCGGGCTCTTTCTCCTGCCGCGACTCGATCTGGAGCCGCCGGACCGGGGCGCGCGGACCGCGGATCAACCCGCGACCGTGCGGACGGCGCCGCCGTCGGCAGAGGAGATCGCGCGCAACTGGCCCCGCTTCCGCGGCCCGGGCGGCCTCGGCATCTCGTCCTTCGACGCCTTGCCCCCGGGGTGGGACGGCGCCGACGGCGCCGGAATCCGCTGGAAAACCGAGGTCCCCCTGCCCGGTTTCAACTCACCCATCGTGTGGGACGACCGCGTCTTTCTCTCCGGCGCGACCGGGATGGAGCAGGAGGTTTTCTGTTTCCACGCCGACTCGGGAGAACTCCTCTGGCGCAGTCCGGTCATCGTCGGCGCGGGCCAGCGGGACGAGGAACTCGAGATCTGGGAGGAGACGGGCTACGCCGCCTCGACCCTGGCCTGCGACAACAGCCGCGTCTACGCCATCTTTGCCACGGGAGATCTGGCCTGCTTCGACTTCGACGGCAAGAAGGTCTGGGATCGCAGCCTGGGCACCCCGAACAATGCCTACGGTTTCGCCACGTCGCTTCTCGTTCACGAGGGGAACCTCATCGTCCAGTTCGACCAGGGAGGGGACGACGACGACGAGTCGATCCTCTTCGCAGCCGAGGGCGCGACCGGGCAGAGGGTGTGGCAGAGGATCCGGCCCGTTGCCAACTCGTGGACCACACCGATCGTCGTGAAGAATCCGGGCGGCGATCTGCTCGTTACCGTTTCCGATCCCCTCGTGATCGTTCACGATCCCGCCACGGGACGGGAGATCTGGCGGGCCGATCTCATGGGCGCGGACGTGGCTCCGTCGCCCGTTGTTTCCCGGGGGCTGGTCTACGCCGTGGCACCGAACGATGCGGCCTACGCCCTGCGGCTCGATGCCCGGGGAGCGTTGACCGAGGAGGATACGGTGTGGATCATCGACGAGAACATCCCCGACATCTGCAGCCCGCTCTGCACGGAGGAGCTGATCTTTCTCCTCACGACGATGGGCACACTGGCGTGTTTCGAAACCGAAAAGGGCGCGAAGCTCTGGGAGCACGATTTCGGCAGCGAGTTCAATGCCTCGCCCAGTCTCGTCGGTGACAGGCTCTTTGTCGCGGATCTCGACGGCAGGATGTTCGCCGTCGACGCGGCGCGCGAATTCGCCGAGCGCGGATCGGGCGCGCTCGGCGAAGCGATTTTCTGCACGCCCGCGTTCGCCCGGGGGCGGATGTACATACGCGGAGAGAAGCACCTCGTCTGCTTCGGAAAGGACTAGCACAGATCGACACGCACAGGGCAGAAGACGATTATTCAGCCGTGCTGGAAGCGGTGAACAGACATGGACGCGGCCCTTCGGCCGTTGTTCCCATCTTGCACGATGTGCAGGATCACTACCGCTACCTTCCCGAGGACGCCCTGCAAAAGGTGTGCGAGCTGACCGAAATCACGCCGGCGGCGATCACCGGTGTTTCCACATTCTACACGCAGTTCCGCCACAAGCCCGTGGGACGCCACATGATCAGTGTCTGTCACGGAACGGCGTGCCACGTGAAGGGCGCCGATCAGGTCACCTGGGCGCTCAGGCGCCGCCTCGGTCTCGCGGGGGACGAGGACACCGATAGCGAGGGGCTCTTTACCCTGCGCAAGGTCGCCTGTCTCGGCTGCTGCACGCTGGCGCCGGCGGTCCAGATCGACTACGTGACCTACGGACACCTCGACGCCGACCTGGCGCCGAAGGTGCTCGACGACTTTCTCGCCCTGGCGCGGCGCACCGGGGATCGGCGGCGGCGCACGGTCACCGGCTCCGCGGAGGGCGCCGAGGGCGAGATCCGGCTCGGTCTCGGTTCGTGCTGTATCTCGCGCGGAAGCGGCACGCTTCACGACGCGCTTCTCGACGCGCTCGAAAAAACGGACGTGTCCGCGCGGATCAAGCCGGTGGGGTGCGTCGGGATGTGCCACCAGACCCCGCTTCTCGAGGTCCTCCCCCCGGCGGGCGGTTCCTATCTCTACGCCAAGGTCGAGCCCGACGATGCGCGGGCGATCGTGCTCCGCCATTTCAAGCCGCGCGGTCCGCTGGGACGGATCCGGAACGTTGTCTCGTCCCTCCTCGATCGGTTGCTCACAGACGAGAGCTGGGAGCCGGTCACGCGCTACTCGATCGACGTGCGCGACGGTCCGGTCCATTCCTTTCTCGACAAGCAGAAGCATATCGCCACCGAATCCTTCGGCCAGATCGCGCCTGTCGACCTCGACGAATACATCAGCCACGGCGGCTTCGAGGCGGCCAGGCACTGCGTGACCGAACTCTCCCCCGAGGAGGTGATCGACCGCGTTTCGGCGAGCGGTTTACGCGGCAGGGGCGGAGCGGGTTTTCCCACGGGGCGCAAGTGGGCCGCGGTTCGCGCCGCTTCCGACGCGGTCCGCTATACCATCTGCAACGGCGACGAGGGCGATCCGGGCGCGTTCATGGACCGGATGCTGCTCGAGTCCTTCCCCTTCCGGATCATCGAGGGGATGATGATCGCCTCCTTTGCCGTGGGCGCCCACGAGGGTTTCTTCTACATCCGCGCCGAATATCCGCTCGCCGTGCGCCGCGTGCGCGAGGCGGTGGCTCTCTGCGAGGAGCGCGGTCTGCTCGGCGACAACCTCTTCGGCAGCTCCTTCAGCCTGCGGTTGCGCCTGAAGCGCGGAGCGGGAGCCTTCGTGTGCGGCGAGGAGACCGCGCTCATCGCTTCGATCGAAGGACGGCGCGGGATGCCGCGGCTCCGCCCCCCCTATCCGGCCGAGCGGGGACTCCTCGGCAAGCCGACGCTCGTGAACAACGTGGAGACACTCGGTCTCGTGCCGTCGATCGTAACGCCCGGGCCGTCGGGGTCCGAATCGTTCAGCCGGCTGGGAACGGAGCGGAGCCCCGGCACAAAGGTGTTCGCCCTGGCCGGAAAGATCGCTCGGGGCGGTCTGATCGAGGTCCCCATGGGCATCACCATAAAGGAGATCGTGGAGGAGATCGGCGGGGGCATCGCGGGCGGCAGGCGATTCAAGGCGGTGCAGGTGGGCGGTCCGTCGGGCGGGTGCGTGCCGGCCGCGCTTTCCCACGTGGCCGTGGATTACGAATCCCTCGCGGAAGCGGGCGCCATAATCGGTTCGGGCGGGCTCGTCGTTCTGGACGAGGACGACTGCATGGTCGACATCGCGCGCTACTTCATGGAGTTCATCCAGAACCAGTCGTGCGGACGGTGCACCTTCTGCCGGGTGGGAACGCGCCGCATGCTCGACATCATGGAGGCGCTCTGCGCGGGGCGGGCCAGGCCGGGCGATCTGGACCGGCTCGAGGAACTCGCGCCGCGCGTGCGCGAGGCGAGCCTCTGCGGCCTCGGCCGGACCGCTCCGAATCCGGTGCTCTCCACGCTGCGCCATTTCCGGAGCGAGTACGAGGCGCACATCGACGGCCGCTGCCCCGCGGGAAAGTGCAAGGCGCTCATCTCCTACGAGGTGAACGATGAGTGCATCGGGTGCACGCTGTGCGCCCAGCACTGCGGCGCCGACGCGATCGGCCTGACACCCTACGAGAAACACGGGATCGACGCGGCGCGATGCATCCGGTGCGGCACGTGCAGGAACGTGTGCCCCTTCGGCGCTGTCGAGGTCCGCACCGGAAAAACGACGGGGGGCGACTAGACATGGTCACGCTGCGCATCGACGATCAGGAAGTCACGGTCGCGCCCGGATCGACCCTCCTCGACGGGGCGCGGGCGCTCGGGATCTCGATCCCGACCCTCTGCTTCCTCGACCGATGCGAGGCGAATTCGTCGTGCATGGTGTGCGTGGTCCAGGTGTCGGGCCGGAAAGGGATGGTTCCCGCCTGCGCCTATCCCGCCGGGGAAGGACTCGAGGTGCGCAGCGACACACCCGCGGTGCGCGCGGCGCGCAAAACAGCGCTCGAACTCCTTCTCGGCGATCACAGCGGCGACTGCCTGGGACAGTGCCAGCGGGCGTGCCCCGCGGGGATGGACATTCCGGCCATGATCCGCCAGATCGCCGCCGGCGAACCGGATCGCGCCATCGAGACGGTCAAGGCCCACATCGCGCTGCCCGCCGTTCTCGGGCGGATCTGCCCGGCGCCCTGCGAAGGGGCGTGCCGCCGCAAGGATCTCGACAGTGCTTTATCGATCTGCCTTCTGAAACGGTACGCGGCCGACGTCGATCTGGCCCGGCCCGATCCCTGGCTGCCTCCCTCGCGGGCGGAGCGCCCCGGGAAGGTGGCCGTCGTGGGAGCCGGGCCCGCGGGTCTGGCCGCGGCCTTCTACCTCCGGCGCGAAGGAATAGGGTGCACCGTTTTCGACGATCATGCCGCACCTGGCGGCGGCTTGCGCCGCGGCGTACCCGAGGACCGCCTGCCGCGCGCGGTGCTCGACGCCGAGATCGCCTTGATCCAAAAGATGGGCGTTGCGTTCCGGCTCGGCTGCCGCATCGGCGACGATCTTTCGCTCGACGATCTGCGAAGCTCACACGATGCGGTTCTGCTTGCCCTGGGGCCGGTCGAACCGGGACGGGACGGATGGCTGTCCGAGTTCGCGAGCCCCCGTGGCATCGCGGTCGACAGGGAGACCTTCGCGACCGGCGCGCCGGGCGTCTTCGCCGCGGGCGATGCGCTCCGGGAGCGACGCCTCGCTGTCCGGTCGGTCGCCCAGGGAAGGGAAGCGGCCCTCTCCGTCAGCCGTCATCTTTCGAACGGCCCCGGGGTGGAGCGGGACACTCTCTTCTCGACCACCATGGGCCGGCTGACAAAGGACCAGCTCGAGGCGTTTCGCGGGATCGACAAGGAGGCGCGTCGCATCGAACCGTCAGGCGGAAGATCGAGCGGTTTCACCCCCGGCGAGGCCGGGGCCGAAGCGGAACGCTGCCTCCACTGCGACTGCCGCAAACTCGGGAGTTGCGCTCTGCGCGCCCTGGCGATCGATCACGGTGCCAGCCCGCGGCGATTCAGGGGACCGGGCCGCGCCTTCGAACCGCCCCTCGTCCACGGCAACGTGACCTACGAGCCGGGCAAGTGCATCTCCTGCGGCCTGTGCATCCAGATCACGGCGCGCGCGGCCGACGCGCTCGGACTCTCCTTTCGCGGCCGCGGATTCGGCGTGCGCGTGCGGGTGCCTTTCGAGCGGCCTCTGGACGAGGCCCTGGCGAGCGCGGCCGAGGCGTGCGCGGCTGCCTGTCCCACGGGGGCCCTCCTGACGGCCTGCTAGCGCCCTCTTTCCATGAAAAACGCCCCCCGGCTGTCAGGCCGGGAGGCGCGGGTAAAACTGAAGGTCGAAAATCAGGGAGTGATCTCGATCTCGATCGGATCGGAGACGAAATCAAAGTTCCCGGTCAGCGCATAGGCGAGGGTCAGGGTCTGGCCCGCGTAAGGCGCGGCAACGCCGGCGGCGATGTTCAGCGTGGCGCTGGACGTACCGCTGCCGTCGAGATCGCCGTGGAAGTTGACGAACGCGGGATGGCCCGGGTTGTTGACCACGAGAGAGGTCACCCAGTCCCAGTTGAGGGGCAGCACCAGTCCGCCCGGAAGCGTGTAACCGGGAGAGCTGCCGCTCAGGCTGGCGCCGAGAATATAGTGGCGTCCCGCGTTGGCCGCACCGCCGTCGAGCAGGACAGGAATGGAGCATCCCGCGGGAGCCGAGAAAGAATAAGCCTGCGCCCAGAGCGCCGGATACATGATGAGGCGATTCACATTGAATCCGTCCACGCCCGCCTCGGTCGTCGAGTTGTCGGGCATGTCCTTCGCCGAGAACCTCACCTTCACCTGGCCGGTGGGCGTCACGAAGTCGGCGACGCGGAAGGACTTCTGGACCCAGCCGCCGTCGCCGCCGACGGTGGTCTCCACCGTCGTCCAGCTGCTGCCGTTGTCGTTCGACAGGGAGATCACGAAGGGATCGTCGTCGTCGTCGTTGTGATACCAGGTGTAGCAGCTGACCTCGGCATCGCCCGACGAGAGATCGAACGCGGGCGAGATGAGCCAGGTCGGTCCGCCGTCGACGTCGTCGTAGTGGGAGTCATTGCCGGTGATGTAACAGCAGCCCGACCCGTCGGCATCGTTCTTCGGATCGCCGTAGTTGCCGTTCCCGGCAGGCACATCGCGCACCCACTCGCCGTTCTGGACGGCGATGTTCACGATCTTCCAGCTCTTGTCCGTTTCGAAGTCGTCGGCGAAGAAGCTTCTCACCATGCAGACGGTGAACGAGTAGGTGGCGAGCGGCGCGAAGGGAGGCGAGTAAACGGTGGAGCCGCCGCTTCCTTCCGCGCTGAAATAGAACTCGGGCTCGTCGCCCGGCGCCGTGTTGGGCAGCTGCGCCTCGAAGAGATCGCCTCCGAGGGCGGTCAGCGGCACCGCTGTGAAACCGTCGTCGGGATCGAAACGATAGTGCAGATAGGCCGTTCCCGGGATGAGCTGTTCCTCACCCTCCCTGATCTCCAGGGTCAGGTCGGTCGTGGGGCCGGGAGGATAGGTCCCCTCGGGAAGGCCCGCGGGGAAATTGTAGATGAGCGTGGGCATGACCGGAGGCTTGATGACCTGCCCGGGATCGCCGAAGAGGAGGCACGACTGGATGATGCCGCGCCACGTTCCGTAAGTGGGATCCTCGTCGATCAGCGGCGCCATCAGGTCGCGCGCGAAAGCCATCGCCTTGCCCAACTGCCAGTTGAGCACGCTGCCCGAGTTGTCGGCCACGTTGAACATGTAGTCCCAGAAGCTCTTCTGCTGGAGCGCGCTGCTCGATCCGGTGTTGTTGAAGTTGCCCCAGCCGTATCCCGTGTTGTAGACGCAGCCGAAAGCGAGCTCCGTGTCCGAGTCGAAGAGCATCGAGTGAAGCACGCCGTCATCGGCCGCGTCCATGTCGCCGCAGTGGCAGCCATAGTCGTGGATGAGGAAGGGCATCGTGTTGTGATAGAGATCTTCCCAGTCGTCGTAGTAGACGTCGGCCGACATGTACTCGTTGGCGTGAGCGATCACGCTGAGCAGGGTGACCTTGTCGTCGCTGATGTCGTTGCGCAGACCGGTGATGGCCGCCGACGAATTGCCGCCCTGCCAGTTCGTGTTGGGCGGTTCGGCCGTCCACATGACCGACATGTCGTATTCGCAGCCGGGATTTTCCAGGTTCCACGTTTCGAAACCGTACTGGAAACCGAGCCATGACGGATAGGGCGGATCGTTGTTGAAGGGATCGGGGCCGAGCCACTGGTCGCAGCCGTAGATCGCGCTGTAGTCGACGAAGTCATCGCCCTGGCAGGACCATCCCGTGTCGCCGCCGTAGAAGCCGGCGTTCTCGAGGTAGTTCTTGTCGAAGGCGTCGGTGTAGTAAAAGCTCTTGGTGAGCCAGTTGGACACGTCCTGGGGCACGTCGCACGTGACGCGGCCGATGAACATCTCGGCGTAGAGGTCAAAGCCGGAGTCGCCCGCCTCACCCCAGTAGCTGTCGTGGTCGTCGTTGAAGGTGTTGTCGAGGTGGTTCCAGTAGATGTCGGAATCGACATTGTACTCGTACTGGTAGTCCATCTCCCTCGCCGGGATCCACTCGGCGTCGGCGCCGACCATCACGTAGTCGATGCCCCAGTCCTGGTAGGCGTCGCGGCAGAACTCGCGCACCCGCGCCTCGGTGTCGTTGAAGAGGGGATCGGAGTTCTCGTAGTCGGGCTCGGCCAGGATATCCTGGACAGTGACCAGGGTGCACGCCCAACCGTCGAGCGCGGCGTGCTTGCTCATGAGGCTGTCCCAGTTGTAGGGAGTCGACGAACTGGTGTTCCAGTAGTCGAGACCGTTCTGGGTGGTGGTGATGATCACGTAGTCGTAGTCGTCGGCAGGATCGCAGAGACCGCCGGTGTACTCGGCGCGGCCGAGAGAAAGACTCACGTAGTCCTGGACCGCCGACGGATTGCGCACGAGTGCGCCCACCCACTCGGCATCGCTCGCCTTGTCCGGACGGAGGAACCGGCTAACCTCACCCGTGTCGGTGAGTTCGATCTTCAGGGTCATCTCGGGAAAATAGGAGAGCGTACCCGAGGCGGGCGTGTACCGGAGAGGATGAAGGCCGATCGAAAAGATCGCGTAACCGCGGCAATAACCTGTCTTCGCACCCCTGTAATCGACGGCGGGGGTCGGTTCCGCGGATGCGTAGATCGCCTCGTTGAAGTAGAGCTCCTCCTCGGGAGCGCTCCCGATCGGAACCGGCTTCTGGTAGGCGAAAATCGGATTCTGCTTCAAGTCGATGTTGTCCGGGGTGCAGTCCTTCGGCGTACCGGTGACAGTGATCTTCGCCACCGCCTTTCCCGGGGGAAGGAGGATCTGCGCAAAATGAACGGGGAGTGCGGGCATGCCGTCCGTCTCGCCGATGACGATCGATCCGGGCATCGCGATCGAGGTATACGCATCGCCGTTGACTTCTATCGTCCTCAAGAGGGGGCGATCGAAGTTGAAGGTCTGGGTCAGGGTGCCAAGCTCTTCGCCCTGAATCTGGCCGAATGCGGGCAAGCTCCCTGCCAGGAGAAAAATGAACGCGCCGAGCAGCAGCATTCCGCTCCGCCGACCTCTTTCCAAACTTCTGGACATGGGGATTCTCCTTTTCACAACGACTCGAGGGTGCAGTTGATAACCATTCGCAACAAGATACTTTGGTATCATTTCTATCTTATATTTATTGATATTAATTTCAACCAAAATAGTAATCCCTTCACTTTGGTAGGAACCACGAAACCCCCTCCGGAAAGGTATCTTCGGGAGGGGATTCCGCGTTCAGGGGTGTGACCGTCTTGCCGCTTCGCTTCCGTGGACGAGCACCCGCTGTCGACACAGCTCTCGTCTTCGAAAGGATCCGCGCCAACGCGACCGAGATGATCCGATCGCCTCGACGGGATCGATCAGGAATCTTGTTGCAGAAAAATCAGCATCTCGACGTCGGTCCCGCCGCCCTGCTCCCGATTCTCGGGCGCGTATTCGAGGACGGTGCTCCTGTAACCGGGCGCCTCCGCCACGATGTTCATCGGTTCCGCCGGAAGGGACGCAAAGATGCAGGCGAAAGGCAGTGTCTCAACAGCCGGGCCTGTCGGCCCGTCGCGGCGGATCACATAGGCGCCATCCTCGGGCACGCAGCAGATGCGCTTGATCGTCCCACCCGCCCGGGCCGAAATCGTCAGGGTCACGGCCGCGTCGATGGGCCAGATTTTTCGAGCCCGCTGGAGGTCTTTCAACGCTCTCCGCCTCTCCTCGTCCATCGTCTCGAGGGGACCCGATTCCAATGCCTGTCGCGCGCCCAGGAAGTTGAATTTCATCGAAAGATATTTCCTGGGAGGGGGCAGGACGAATTCCACCACTCCAGCCGGTTCGTCCCACAGATCGAGGGCGAAGGGGATCTCCTCGGGAAAACCCTTTTGCCGAACCCACAGGGTCACCCCCGTCGCGGGCAGACCGCCCAGCACGGCCTCGCCCCGGTCGTCCGTTTCGGGAACGCTCGACGCGATCGTGCGCCCACCGAGGGGGCCTTCTCCGCTCTCGGTGACCCGCAAGCGGGCGTTCGCCACGGGCGCGCCCAGGTCGTCCAGGAGACGGACCTGAACCATCCGTTCCAGCATCAGGGAGAAGTGGAACTCGTGTTCGCCGACGTCGAAGTTTTTCAAGGGGGAGCCGGCACCCACGTAACCCTCGGCCGAGACACTGAGAGTCATCTCTCCGGGAGCCAACCCGATGATCTCGAACGCGCCGTCCGCGGTGTCGAAGGCCCGGGGCGTCCCGCAGAAGGAGTTCCCCTCGGTCATGGCCCTCCTCATCGGTGTGATGTCGAAGCGCTCGATCGGAAGGCCCGTTCGGTTGTCCGTCACCTTTCCGTGGACGACCACCTTTCGCATGGCGAGAGGATCGATCACTATCTCCAGGCTCTCGCTTCCCGACCGTGCGGGCAGATCGATCACCATGGAGGGATCCTCCTTGCGCGCCACGAAAATGGTGAACATTCCGGCGCCGAGCGAACCGAATCGGAATCTCCCGTCGTCATCGGTGCGCACGATGCGGGAGGAGGGAATCCCGGACCAGTCGAGCGCCGCCACGGACGCACCCGGCCCGCCTCGCGCTTTCACGGTCATCATCGCGCCGTCAACAGGATTTCCATCGCGATCAAGAACCCGGCCGGCAAGGACCAGGCCCGGATCGAGGACGATATCCACATGATTGGGCCGGTCCTCGCCGATCGCGAACGGCTCGATCACGCGCGCCGCCAGATCGGGCGCCCGGACCGTGATCCTCGACGTATCGGAAGCCCTCAAACCGATCATCCGGAAGCGCCCCGCCTCGTCGGTCCGAACCGATGGCCGGTTGGCGGGATTGTACACGTGGACCGCTGCATCGGGGACGGGATCGCGCCGGCTGTCGCGCACCGTGCCGGTCAGGGTCAGCCCCGCGGACAGCACGATTTCGAGCGGTTGGCCGTGGTCCTTGACGGTCTTGCTCCAGCGCAAGTAGGGCTTGTGGTTCACGAGGATCTCGTAGGGAGAACGATCCGCCGGCCCGGGCGGCGCCAGGTGCGTGAAGAGAAAACACCCTCTGTCGTCCGTTATCGATTCCTGTGACAAGGGGCGGGATGCCTGGATCTCGGGATGGGCCGGATAGGGCCCGGGGTGGGTCCGATACAGGTAACATTCCGCCTTCACCAGGACGCCCTTCAAGGGAGAAAGATCGGGCCCGAGCACACGGCCCTGGAGCGCGCGGGGCTCGGCCATGGTGAGAGTCACCCCGTCGGCCCCTTCTCCCGGGCCGATCCGCCCCTGGAGAAGCACCCGGCAGATCAGACCGGGGGCCTCGGCGGTGAGAAGGAAGTATTTACCCAGATGATCGATCTTGAAACGGCCCGCGCCATCGGTCGATGCCACGCGGTGCGGTTCGCCGAAGGAGTCCCTTGTTCTCGGCGGAAGCTCCGCCGACGAGCACCACCCCAGGACGCGCGCGCCGGGCACGGGGGATCCGTCGAGGGCCACCACCCGGCCCTCGATGCTCCCTCCCCGGGACACTTCGAGAGTGATCTCGTTATCACCATCTTCGGCAAGCCATCTTTTCGGATAAATCCTCGTCTCGACGGTGTGACTTCCCACGTGAACCTTGATCGACTCGAGACGGCATGGCTGGGGTATCTCGAAGGTGAAGGCCCCATTTTCATCGGTGACCGCCGTGGGGCTCCTATCCTCGAGTTCGCTCTCCCTGGAGAAGTGGGGTTCGACCAGCACGCCGGTCACGGCAGATCGGTCACCTTCCAGAAGAAGGCGCCCCTCGAGGAGAACGCCCTCTTTGCCGGCAATGATCGGAATCCTCTCCGCGCCGGCTCGGGCGAGCTCTTCCGAGGCCGCATCGTGAAGGGCACCGTCCTTTTCGTTTCGACGTTCCGCCCGGAAAGCGGCGTTGGACCGGGGAAGAGGCTGATCGTCGGTCTCCCCGGGAAACAGATTCCAGACGAGAAGAACGCCGAGCACGACGAGGACGGCGGCGCCGACCTTCATCAGCGGTCCGAGGAGTCCGGCAGAGCCGGTGGCCGCGGCCGTGCCGACGGTTGCGGCTGTGCCGACGGTTGCGGCCGTGCCGACGGTTGCGGCCGTGCCGACGGGCAGCGCCTTCAGACCGGCCAGCGGCGCCAGGGCTGTGCACCACGCCAGGCGATCCTCCCCGTAGTGACGGTCGAGCTGTCGGCGCATCTGCTCCAGACCCCGGTGAATGTGACTCCGCACCGTGGCCGCGGGCAGGCCCAGTTTCCGGGCGATCTCCTTCGGGGGCAAATCCTCGTAGTAGCGGTAGATGACGGCGGACCGATAGGGTTCGCGAAGGGAGAGCACGACCTCCACCACTTGCCGCCGGACCGCTTCCTTCTGAACGAGATCCTCTGTCGAGGCGAGGGCCTCGGGCCGCGCCGCGACACGCTCCCGCTTCCCGCGGCGGGCGTCGCTCCTCTGGGCCAGGCGGACGAAATTGCGGGTGACATGGGCGAGCCATGCGGGGAGGGACCGGATCTCGCCCTTCGGCTGATCCAGCGCCGCGATCCACGTCTGCTGCACCACATCGTCGACAACGTTTTCATCCTGGATCAGGCTCCGGGCCAGGCCGCGAACAAAATCAGCGTGGGCGAGCAGGGCTTCGTAATTCATGGAACTCTCCTTGGAAGCGATTATACGATGATTCATGTCAATCCGGAACTTTCCGGCTTCTATGGGAGAGATTCCGAGGGTTGCGTCCGCGTTGCGGATAAACCGGCCGAAATGGCGAGATTTTTTCACAGCGTGAAAACGGGACCGCCGAAACCGGTGAAAGAACCCGATCTTCGGCAGAAGGGAGGGTTGACTCGTGGGCCGGGTCAGTTTTTGCCGCCTCGGTTGACAACATATTCACAATCGTCTAATTTCGGCCTCCATAACGGTATAGGCATCGGTTCTCTCATTGATGCAGCCTGCGAAGTGCCTGTGGCAGCGTTTTCGATTCGAATTCAGAGCAGATGTCTCTGCAATTTTTAGGGACAGACCTTGATCGACAACCCAGAAGATCGACCACGCCTCCCCCGGAACGAGAACCATTCGAAACGCCCCTACCCCGTTCTGCTCTGTGCCGGGATGGCCTTCCTGGCTTTTTTCGTCTACTTCCAGGTGACGGATCATGACTTCATCACTTTTGACGACTACGAGTACGTCGTCGAGAACGAGAACATAAAGGACGGTCTCAACGGCACGTCGATCGGGTGGGCGTTCACTTCGACCCACTCCGCCAACTGGCATCCTCTCACATGGCTCTCCCACATGGCGGATGTCCATTTCCACGGGATGAATCCCGGGATGCATCATCTGACCAACGTGATTCTTCACACGATCAACGGTTTCCTGTTGCTGGCCGCCCTGCGCCTGTTCACGGGGTGTTTCTGGCGGCCCGTGATCGTGGCGGTCTTGTTTCTCATACACCCTCTTCACGTCGAGACGGTCGCCTGGGTGTCGGAACGCAAGGATATACTGTGCACATTCTGGGCATTCCTGGTTCTCATTTCCTACTACTGGTATACGCGGAAGGTCGGCAAGAGATACTTTCTCGTGCTGATCCTGTTCGTCTTCGGGCTGATGTCGAAGCCGATGCTCGTGACCTTGCCGTTCGTTCTGCTTCTTCTCGATTACTGGCCCCTGAGGCGTTTGACTTTTCCAGGGGCCGGTCGGGACGATTCATCGGGAACACACGTCCCGAAAAGAAGCTACAGGTTCGTTCTGATGGAAAAGGTCCCCTTCCTTGCGGTGGCGTTCGCATCCTGTGTGATAACGCTGAAAGCGCAGCAGGAATATCAAGCCGTTTATGACCTGTCGTTCTGGTACCGGTTGCTCAACTCAATTTCAACCTATGGTTGCTATATCTGGAAATCACTCGTTCCAACGGGACTCTCGCCTTTCTATCCCCATCCCGGACAGAACATCGAATACTGGCAGTTGTTCGCCGCGGGCGCATTGTTGTTGTTCATCACATATTCATCGATCCGCTCGATGTCGCGCCATCCTTTCTTCATCGTCGGATGGCTGTGGTTTCTGGGAACAATGGTGCCCGTGATCGGAATCATCCAAGTCGGAATGCAGTCGATGGCGGACCGCTACACCTATATTCCCACGATCGGATTGTACATCATGGCCGCATGGGGCCTGGAGCGGTTGACCCGAAGAGGGAGATCGATCAGGTACGTCGCGGCGGCCCTCGTGACGGTCTACTGTCTGGGGATTTCCGTGGCCGGCCACGTTCAGGCGGGACACTGGAAGGATTCGACCACCCTCTTTTCCCATGCGCTGAAACTCGACGAAAACAACTGGATGGCCCATGGCAATCTGGGAGAGGCTTTATTCAGGAAGAAGGATCTTGTCAGCGCGGAAAAGCATTTGAAGAAGGCGCTCGATCTGAATCCTGTTTTTTTCACCGCCCACTACAACATCGGTTTGGTGTACGAGAATTTCTTCAGATTCGACGAGGCCATCTACCACTATCAGCGCGCGGCAGAGGATGAATCACAGATCGCGAAGGTGCACAACAGCCTCGGTCGCGTGTACATGGGCAAGAACAACATGAAGAAGGCGATCTTCCACATGAAGAAGGCGCTGGAATTCAATCCTGCCGATATCGTCGCGCTCAACAACCTCGGTGTCGCAATGGAAATCATGGGACGCCTGGACGACGCCGCCTTTTACTTCAGTGAAGCCCTGAAGGTCGATCCCGAAAGCGAACAGGCCAGAAACCAGCTGATCGAGATAAGAAAACTGCAGGAGAAGAAACTGAGAAGGGGCGGACGATTTCAGTAGAGCGTCACTCTCACCGTATCCGAGTATGTGCCCTGCATGATATTGTCGAGGCTATCCACGGAAAAAGTGAACTCCCAGGCGCCCGCGGGCAGAATGCTCGACGCGATGAGATAGTCGTCGATCGTGAGCATGGAGCCCCCGAAAGCCCGAACCGGAGTCTGACTCTGCGACCACGAGCCGGGATAGGTCCACCACCAGGGAGTGACCATGGGCGGCTCATAGGCGGCCGACACCCAGTAGTCGGCCGTGCCGCCGGCCTGGGAACCTGGATCGAGGGAAATCCTGAAATTGATCCACGACAGATGGGAGATCGAAACCGGGCCGTCGGAGCCGTTGACCTTGGCGTCGGGAAAGGGGCCGAATTCCTTGGTCCACACGCTTCCCCAGCCGTCGCCCGAGCGCTCGGCCACGACCATCTCGTCGCCGGTGATATGAACAACGAAAAACTTCTGGTCCCTGGCTGACCCGATATTGAAGGTATCGATTCCTTTCCACTTCCGTTTCATCGTGGCATGGCAGTGTCCGTGGAAGGTGGCGATCACGTTGTAGTTCTCGATGACGTCGTAGTAGGCAAGCCTCTCCGTCTGGGTCCACCAGCCGTTGCTGAATCCGTCGAATCCGTAATGATGATAGACGATCACGGGCCGGTTGCTTCCCCCGAGCTGGGTGTTCAGGTCGTCGGCGAGAAAATCGAGGCTCTCCGCCGCATCGCCCGCTCCCCCGGGATAGAGGTTGAGGTTGATAAAATGAATGCCCTCCCAATCCCAGGAGTAGTGCAGGCCATTGCTCGAAATATTGGCCAGCCCCATGCGCTGGGCGTTCCGGTCCCTGATACCGTCGAGAACCACACCGGTCGCCGGGCTGTGGATATCGTGGTTGCCGAACCCCTCGTACACGGGATAGTCGAGGCGGCCGTCGCCCTTCAAGCCGTAGTCGTCGACGAATCCCTCGCGCCAGTAGAGGAACCAGTAGTACCCGTACCAGTTGTCCCACGTGCCTGTATCGGTCAGGTCGCCGGGCACCAGAACGCCGCGCGGTGTGTTGACCGTCCCCCCCACCGAGACAGGATAGGCCGTGCCCGGGATCGCATTCATCCGGTCGATCGCATCCTTGTTGAGCGCCTCGTTGTCGCCCCACTGGTCGAGACCGTAGTGGGTGTCCGAACAGACGAGAAAGGTCAGGTCGCGCGCGGCGCCCGCCGGGAGAAGAAGGAGGAACAGAGCGAAGAAGAGGATGCCCGTGCGTTTCATGGCTCACCTTAATCCAAAGAGAGATCGTCCCGCGACCGGCGAAGGCCGCGTCCCACGAATTATTGATATTATTTTATTCAATACCCGCCGGGAGGCATAGAAAAAAACGCCCGGCTTCGTGAAGAAGCCGGGCGCTCATCGCCGCGCGGGCGTCTGGATTCGTTGGATGGACTACTTCTGTTCCCCGCCGTTGCCTTCGTCGTACTCCATCTCGGCCATCATGCGGTAGAGGTTGGAGCGGAACTTGGTCGCTTCCTCGGCCTGCTCCATGAGCAGGGCGGCCTGCTTCTCGCTGAGGCCCTTGAGCGAACGGTAGCGGTTCTCGGAGTAGGCGTACTCGGCAAATGTGCCCTTCGGCGCCTTGCTGTCGAGCACGAGCGGGTTCTTGCCCTCGGTGATCAGGCCGGGGTTGTAGCGGGACAGGGTGAAGTGGCCGCAGCTCACGGCTTTCTTCTGCTGGTCCACGCCGGTGGTCATGTTGATGCCGTGGGCGATGCAGTGGCTGTAGGCGATGATGA
>CAZUHB010000062.1:8132-34822 GCA_964620445.1 uncultured Phycisphaerales bacterium | reverse complement strand
CTTACTTCGTTAAGGTGCGTAAAACGTTTTTGCACGGATTCACATTAGCTCTGCAGCTCGGGCACGCACAACCTGGGAGCATAAAAATGATGCTCGAAGAATATCGAACTCAGGAGGCGTGTATTAAATTAGAACTACGTTTCCAGCGCGGTCAATTAAAGCGAGAGGCACTTGAATCGCTTTTCAACTCCGAGTTACGGAATCATGTTGTTCGAGTGCTGGGTGATGAGGCCGATACGGATGATTTGCCATTGGATGCGAGATTTGGTGACCCAGAAATAATGGATGTTCCGAAGTAATGTGGGCATCAGTGTCTGGTACGTCAAAAATAATCATGCCGTCGGCCGGCCGCTTAGCGGCCGCCGCTGATACGAAAAACGTTGTCAATTATTCTCAAAGACGGTTGCATTAAGGAAAGCTACAAATGCGCGAAGTAACCTCAATATTTACACTACCCATAATTATTTCTATTTTCCTACTCCTTACTTCTTGTATCACCGGCCAGGTAAAACAAGATTTAGATACTCTGATAGAGAGCAAAGGGTATATTCCGATAAACCCTCCAAGATCAGACTACTCTCCAGGTACACTGATCAATAGCGACATCGTCTTGGCATCGAGTAATGATGTGTTTCCAGGGCAAATTCCGAGCAATGAACCTGCCGTTGCCGCTTGGTTGAGACATTGGAACAAAACACAGAACATAACCTCCGACCTTTCACTTCTGGGGTTACTGGCCCCAGACTACTTGACGAAACTCGACAAAATCAAATCAGGCTTGTCATCAAACAATGTTTCTACCATTCAAGTGATCTTCGGCGATGCTACAATCGATGTGATAACCCCCTCAAAAATCCAATCCAACTGGGAAGAAATCCCTGACCATGTCAAAGATTACTTAATTGACGGAAATCAGATGATACTGGAGGCGATCAAGGTGAACGACCTGTCGGTCAATTTCTATGACGAGAATGGAAAAAGCGTCAACCTCTCGGCGTCAAGACTTTCCAATATTTTAGATACAAAGTTCTCGTTTAAGTTAACAAGCACGGAAGACGGTTCGATCGCAGTCGATGAACCGGTGTATCTGGGTATCCGTAAAGCTTCTTTTGATATTCAAATTGGGACGGGCGGCAGTCTAAAATCATTTAATATCAAAAAGGAGTTTTCTACTCACGGAAATGAAGGTGATCGTTGGTATCACAAAAAAACTGAAATTCGCTTGGAAGAAAATACAAGCTGGACCAGTGAATGCACTGGCCTCAATATAGCTGTTCGAGATATCGATATGTACAGCTCAGGAAATGAAGCAAAAATAACAATAAATGGTAAAAATCTCAACTACATAAATTATGAAGTAGGGGATCAGGAAACAATAGACTTTGCAGATATCAAATTATTGATAACAATTGTTGAAATAGACGAGGAATATAAATTATTCAAATGGGACAGGAAAACACCATATGTAAAGTTGTCAATTGTACCTCGATACTGATCGAAAATATACGAGGCGGTCCCTCCACAAGTTCACCCCGTTGAGAGCGACCTCTATGTTCTTGGAAACAGAATTTTCAAGTCTCGAGTATACGATTCGATCGCTGCGCACTCCGCCATTGGCCGGAATTCCCACGCGGTCACCCGTCGCTCCGACCATGATAGAGGATTCTCATTTAAGAGAACTTGTTCCTGCCAACGGATAAAAACGCTAAAGAGGAAAAACAATGCAACAATACATCCTGGCAATCACAATCCTGGCATTAGCCATCATATTTTTTTCCTGCTGCGGGAGTTCTACTAGCAAGGTGACCTTGAATGGAATTACCTATGAGATCGAAGACGCCCCCGCGGCGATCACAATCGTAAACGACGCCGTCCGTTGCGACACACCGCACGGAGTTCTCACTGTCACCGACGGAGAGATCGTCCTCGCGGGAAAGAGGTATGGCCTCTTGGAGCGCGGCGATCGTCTCACACTGCGAGCGGATGGGACGCTCATGATCAACGGTCAGGTGCAGGACTGGAATACGGGCGAGGCCTCGACCGATGGCTAACGGAGATCGTCGGGGCGGGCCAATTGACGCAGCCTGGCACCGCTGCTGAAAACCGAGTTCGCAAAGGAAACCGATGAGAATACCACCATACTGGGCAAAGGGCACCCACGCCGGCACGGACAAGCAAGGAAAGAAGCACGAATACCGCGCATGGGGATGGTCGTTCAAAAGCATCGCCGAAGCAAGCGCCGAGGCCGGGGCGAGGGCGTCGCGGATCTTCGAAGCAATCATGTCCGGCAGGACGCCGGATTCCTACGACTACCTCGAGCGGCCGCTCCGGGAAGAAATCGTGGATAGCATCGGACCCGAGGGCGACGAAACCGTGATCATCACACGCAACAGGTACGGCGCACTCATACTCAACTGCCGGTCGGTCTGTTTTGCCGATGTCGATTTTCCGCGAGTGAAGTCGAGCGGTATCTTCGATTCCGTTCTGATGGCGTTCTCTTCAAAGCTCCGGCAAACGAGGATCGGTCGGGTCCAGCAGGACACCATCGACAGGGTCAGGGAATGGTCGTCAAGTCATCCGCAACATTCCTTTCGCCTCTATCGGACCGCCGCGGGGCTCAGGTTGCTCTTCACCGACCGGCTCTACGATCCGGTCTCGGACGATGTCTCCGCCATTCTCGAAGGGCTGGGAAGCGACGTGCTCTACCGAAAACTGACGCTGAAACAGGAGTGCTTCCGGGCACGCCTCACGCCCAAACCCTGGCGCTGCGGGTGCCGCCGGCCGCCGAATCGCTACCCCTGGGGCAATGCGGACGCGGAGCGTACGTACCGCGCCTGGCAACAGGAGTACGAGGCGAAGTCCACGGAGTGCGGGACCTGTCGCTTCCTGGACACACTGGGAAATGATCATATCGACGAATCGATTGCCGAGATCGTCAAGCTGCATGACGATTTTACCGGTTGCGCGCGGAATGCGAAGCTGGCATGAAGACTGTCCGTCGCCGAAATGCGAGACCGAACCAGTCCGGAGCAGCGGATGGCTGATCATGACCGCTGGCAGGCACTCTGCGCCTGAGAAAATCCTCCTTGCCAGGGAAACCGAAACTTGCGTTTTGATGCATTGAATACATCATATGATGTATGGTGTGCATCATAATAATACAAGGCACGGAGTCCCCCGAAATGCTGGAAACACTTCTTGGATCAACAAGCTGCGAAAGGGGTTTGCTCTTTATCCGTGCCCGTGAAGAGGGATACCCGCGGGAGATCGCTCGTTTCTTCGAAGTCGACTACAGGCCCATACGCAATCAGCTGGACAAACTGGAATCGGGCGGCATCCTGCGCAGCCGTTCGGCCGGTCGAACCCGCCTCGACTCGTTCAATCCGCGTTGTCCGTTCTTGAAAGAACTCGAGGCCCTTCTCGACAAGGTGATGACTTTCTGTCCGACCGCTCTCCGAGAAAAGCTCCTCATGAACAGACGGAGGCCGAGACGGCGAGGTAAACCACTATGAAACCGATTGGCGAGATGGGCAGAGCAGACCTTGCCGCATACGTCCAGGAACATCTTCGCGACATACCTGTCGCTCGAGAACATGATGCAACGCCCCTCACCCGCTACCGGCCGGCCACAATCGCGAGGTCACTTTGAAAAAAACCGTATCAATAACAAGAAGCACCCTTCTCCTCTGTCTCTGCCGGCTCCCGGCATCGTGCGTTACGCCGTCGGCCATCACCCCCACAACCTCGAAGATCCCAAACCGATCGTTGATTTCATATTGAAACATGCAAGATAACAGAAACCATCCGACAAGAAATGACCGCGCGATTTCCCGTGCGTGATTCATGTGGATATGCAAAGCAGCTTCCAGGGAGCGAAAGGCGGAACCAACGATGACCAACAAGTTCTTCGGCCTCTATCGCGGGATCGTCACCGATGACAAAGACCCTGCCGGGATGCGGCGCATCAGGGCCAAGGTACCGGCTGTTTTCGGCGAGACCGAGACCCGGTGGGCGCTGCCCTGCACTCCACCGGGCGTCCTTTCCGTCCCGGAGATCGGTGACGGGGTGTGGGTCGAATTCGAAGCGGGGGATCCCGACGTTCCTGTTTGGATCGGCGTCAGATAACGATATCCCGTCCGGGCATCAGCCTTCCGGCGGCTGAACACTTGGCCGGAGCGCGGCATTTTGTTATCTATCTTCCACATACCATCGAACCCCCACCGATAAACACGCAGAAAGGAACAAAACCCTTGAAGCGAAAACAAATCGTCACGATCTCCTCGATCTCGATCGCCGTGGTGCTGCTGGCGGTTCTTGCGGTCGCCTTCGGTCCGGGCGTCTATGACAGATACCGAATCGCCAAGCTCGCCGATCTACCCTTGAAGTCGACCCTTTCGATCGAAGCGGACGGGGATATTTCCGGAACGCGCCACACTTACGGTTTCATGGGCGTCGGCGTGACCGACATCGGGAAGATCCGGATCGCCGTCCTCGGTCTTCGCTTCAGCGGCGAATCCACGGGAGGCGTTATTATCTCGTCTCCCGACTCCGGTGAATCGAGCGGCTCCACGGGCACCGGCGACCGGCGGTTCACCGATCGCTTCAAGGACGGGGTGACGACGTGCACCTTCGGCGGACTGACATTCACCATCGAGCGGGGTACCCTCGAGCTGCTCGGCCGGGAGTTCGACATCGTCGATGACGAACCGAAGGTCGTTGTCGTGGGTCACGACGGCACGATCGACGACATCGTCGACATCACGGGTGACGCGGAGCCGTCCGAACCGGCCGGGTTCGTTCAGATCGGCGGGATCTGCGATACCATCGGCAAGGGGCAACACCACGGTCGCGTGAGCCTGGCCGAAATCGTTGCCAGGCCGCATTTCTACGGCGTCGGCGCCCTGGAAGAGCTCCAGGGCGAGATCACCATCCTCGACTCGAAAGCGTTCGTCTCGTCCGTTGGCGAAGACTCCGGCCCCCTGCCGATCGAAAACAGGGCCGTCAAGGCGACCCTGCTCGCGGGCCAATCGGTCGAGGAGTGGATCGAGCTCACCGTGACCGAAGAGGTCCCCCACGATCAATTCGACGAAACGATCGCGCAGATGGCGGCCGGTCAGGGCATCGACCTCTCCAGACCCTTCGTCTTTGTCGTCGAGGGCGCGTTCTGCGACGTGCACCTTCATATCATCAACGGCGCCTGCCCGGTCCACGCCCGGAAGCAGAACCTCACCATCGAAAAGGAAAAGCAACCATTCGAGTTGACCCTGGACGCGCTCGACGGAACACTCGTCGCCGTCTACGCCACCGACTCGGCAGGCACACTGACACGCCCCGCCACGAGCAAGCACGCCCACCTGATCTACTTCGACGAAAAGAGGGCGGCGCGCATCACCGGCCACCTCGAGCGGGTCGGACTCGCAAAGGGCGCGGTGTTGAAACTTCCGAAGGGCAACAGATAGAGGGCCGCGTCCGGCTCGGTAGATCTGGCCGTGCCCGATGACGACGTTCCCGATGGGGCGCGCCTTTTGTAACAGGAAAGAACGATGACGATACTGGACAGGATCGGTCGAACGGGTGTCATCCCGCTCCGGAGCATCGTGCCGGAGGAGAGCGCCCGGATTCTGATAAAGCTCGAATACGAAAACCCGACGGGGAGCATGAAGGACCGGATGGCGCTCGCCATGGTCGAGGCCGCCGAGGCGGACGGACGCCTGCAACCGGGCGGTTCGGTGATCGAGTACACCGGCGGAAGCACGGGCGTGTCGCTCGCCTTCGTGTGCGCGGCAAAGGGGATTCCGCTCCAGATCGTGACGTCCGACGCGTTCAGCCGCGAGAAGCGGGACCACATGAAGGCCCTGGGCGCCCGGCTCACACTCGTCGCCAGCCCGGACGGCGGCACGACCAGGGCCCTCACCCTCGAGATGATCGAGAGGGCCAGAAAACTCGCCGAGGCGCCGGGCAGCTACTGGACCGACCAGCTGAACAACACCGATCAACTCGCCAGCTACGAACGGATGGGAGACGAAATCCGGGAACAGACCGGCGGCCGGGTGAGCGCCTTCGTTCAGAGCGTTGGAACGGCCGGATCGCTGCGGGGGATCTCCACCCGCCTCCGGGCCCACGACGACGCCGTGTATATCGTCGCGGTCGAGCCGGCCGAATCCGCCGTTCTGTCGGGCGGGCAGAGCGGTTCCCACAAGATCGAAGGTGTGGGCGCCGGTTTCGTTGTTCCCCTGTGGACCGAAGCGCTCGCCGACGAGATCCAGACCGTCTCGACCGGGGAAGCGATGGCGACCGCCCGCGACCTCGCCCGGCAAGAAGGCATCTTCGCGGGAACGTCGACCGGCGCCAACGTGGCCGCGGCTCTCCGGGTCGCAAAACGCCTGGGACCGGGCCGGACCGTGGTCACGGTGGCCGTCGATTCAGGCCTGAAATACCTGAGCACGGCGCTCTATTCGGACCAGCAACGCGCTTTTCGAACCTCCTCACGCTCTCCGTGAAGTGAGTCGAGCGTACGGCGTGACGCCCACCAACCGGCCCGCTCAGCGCACCTTCATCTCGACCACGTTCTTTTCGTCCCCCTTGAGCTCCACCTTCGCGCGGCCCTTGTGCTTGCGCCCGAGGGCGCGGCAGTAGAGTTCGAGCGAGGCCTTGCCCTCGGGCAGCCCGTGGGCCACCCACGTCTTTTCATCGACGCGGATGAAGTCCAGCTCCAGCCTGTGGCGATCTCTCCTCGAGACTCGTAACTCGCTCTCGAAGTCGTAGCCGAGAAGCGGGCTGGACCGGGGCAGACCACCCAGGATCAGCTCGAGCGTACACCCTTCGCGGCCGAGGCTGATCGTTTTCGGCACGTCGCCGACCCGGAAGCGCTTTCGTCCGAACTCGCCCCTCTCGGCCGGATAACCGCGGGCATAGACATAGAGCCGGCTCGGGTCCTCGGAAACATTGCGGAAAAGGTACCGGCCCTGCTGGTCGGTGATCGACATGACGCCGCCGTAGAACAGGCCGACCCCGTTCAACCGCTCCCCGGTGACGGCGCTCTCCACGATTCCGGCAACAAAGCCCGCCGCGGTGTGAAGATCTTGTTTCCACGGCAGTCGCTCCACCAGGATCAGTGTCGATCCCTTCCACGGCGCGGCCTTGGCCACGTCGTCCCAGTGGAGGTCGACCGAGTAGTAGCCGGCCTGCGGCACCTCGATCGAGTAGCGGCCCATCGAGTCGGTCCGCGTCCTGTACCCGACCGTCTCCTGCCTGTTGAAATCCTTGTCGGCGAAATAGTTGAGGCGGATCTCGCAGTTTTCCACGGGACCGGCCGCGGAGAGCAGGTGTCCGTGGATCGGCGCGGTCCCGCCGAATTCGAACGACACGCGTAGCGTCTCTCCCCTGGGCGCGGTGAGCTTCTGAAAACGGATCTCGTTCAGGCAGGTGCACCTGAGCCAGGTGGCGCTCGGCTGGTGAACGTCGATCACGTACCTGCCCAGCTCATCACGCCGCAACGCGTCGCCCCGCCGCGGAGCGATCCATTCCTTCAGTTGAAAGAGGACCTCCGACGGTTCGACGGGCCGCGCGGCGCGCACGGTGGCCAGAATGAGGCCGATCGGCGCCATGTCGACCTCTCTCCGGATGACGCCGTGGCCGGTCGTGTGGATCCGCACTTCGCCCTCGAAGCCGGGCGCGGCCGTGTAGAGCACGTAGTCGCCCTTCGCAAGATGAGCGATCTCGAAGGTCCCGTCGCCGCGCGCCTCGATCGCGCCGAGCTCGATGCGCGTCTTTCCGTCGACGCGCACGATATCCACGGTGCCCCCTCCGCGGATCGGGCTCCCCTTCCGGTAGTGGACGAACCGTCCCTCGACCCTGCTCTGGCCCGCGAAGAAGATCTCCTCGACGATCGCGCCCGGCATCACGACGACATCCCGCGGGTCGAAAAGCCGCACCCGCCCCCCGGTGTGCTTGAAACCGAGCCGGTAGCGTCCCGGTTCGAGACCGTAGAATCCGAAACGCCCCTCGGCGTCGCTCGACAGCGTGATCTTCTTCGCCGGTAATCCGTATATTTCCCGCTCGCGCGAAGGGCTCACCAGCTCAGCCGTGACCTGCACGCCCTCGATCGGCTCCTTGCCGCTGAAGATCGCGGCCGCGATCCCACCCCGGCCGTCCCTGCCGCCGACGCGGACCGAGTCCACCTTCTGGTCGACGAGATGGATCAAGGCGCCGGTGAAGTAATGCGATCCTGCCTCATGGCCGATCCACTCCTCGAGGCGCACAACGTACGTGCCGGCCGGCAGGATGGCGCTTTCGAAGCAGCCGTTGCGGTCGGTCGGCACGCGGTGCTCGATCGGCCGCAAGCCGCCCGCCCGCGGCCCCGTGATCAGGACGGTCGCCTCCGGGAGAGGTTCGTTCGTCAGTTCGAAGGCCCGTCCCCGCATCGTGAATCCCCGGTGCAGAAAGATCTCGACGCCGGCCGCCGGCCTCACATCGGTCACCACCGACTCGCGGTATCGAGCCTGGCCCGCCACCAGGGTGTGCACGCTGTCGTGGTCCGTGCGGAGCGAGAAGCACCCGTCTCGGCCGGTCACGACATGAGGGATCGTTTCGAGGTCGCCGTCGAATCCAAATTTCTCCCCCGCGTCGGTGGCGCTGTACACGACAGCGCCCTTGACCGGCTGCGCTGTGCGGGCATCCCTGACGATCCCCTCGATGAAGTGGGCCTGTTCGGCCCGAACGCCGCGATCTTTCAGCGGGAGGCGCTCCCGCGGTTCGTCGGTGGATTCCTCGGCGGGCGGGTCGGACCCGGTTGCGGTCTGCTTCGCGGGGGCGCGGATCTTCTCCCGGGCCGCGGTAGCCTGGGCGCTCTCGTCCGCCGGAAGCCGATCGTCGCCCACCTCTTCCCTTTCGGAGAAGAGGATCCACATCGTGCCCAGGGACAACAGCAACAGGATGATCAGGAGGAGAGGCACAAGCTGCGACTGAGGGGATTGTTTCATTCCGTCACCTGAAAAGCCGGCGTCGTGGCCGCCCATCCGGCCAGACGCTGTTTGGACGTTCCGATCGGTGAACCTATTCCCGAAAAGTTCAGATCGAGAGCGGGGTCACTCAAGGATTGCGGCTCAGACCGAAGATGTACTTGGCCGCGATGAGCGGCATGTTGCGGAAGAAGTAGTATCCGTTGTAGGCGCAGTTGGAGTAGCAGCTCCTGTTGCAGCCGGCGATCTTGCCGGCGAAGATCCTGCGCAGCTCCTTGATCCGCCGCGGTGTCAGGTCGAGAAAGCGGTCCTCGAGCTCGTCCATCTTCTTGGTGCAGGTCCTGATCCTTCCGTGGGGGGAGATGTTGAGCCAGCCGAACCTCTTCTGGTAATTGCATTCCCAGAAGTCCTCGCCCCGGAGGGGGCGATAGACATTCTTGAAGTACTGCCGCGTGTCGATGATCTTGTACCCGCTCGTCTTTTTTCTCACGATGAAATCGACGATGTCGTCGAGAAGCTCGGAATCGTCGAGGCTGAAGTAGATGTCGTTGCCCTCCGACGGCTCCCCGTCGAGGTGGGGAACGATGAATCCGATCGAGATCGGGATCCCATGGGCGTGGGTGAACTCGACGAGCTCCTTGATCTCCGCCGTGTTGTCCTTGTAGAGGACCGCGTTGACGCGGGCGTGCAGCCCGTGGCGCTGCCGCGCGTCCAGAAGGCGTTCCAGCCGGTCGGTGCGCAGGATGAAATTCTTGGCCGTCACCTCGTTCGCCTGCGACACGTCCACGGAGATGTTCAGATAGTCGAGGCCCACGCGGCAGAGCTCGTCGATGGCGTCCCCGTCGAGGAGGGTGCCGTTGGTGGTCACGTCCGAAAAGATGCCGCACCGCGTGCACTGCTCGACGGCGTGGTAGATGTGCGGCCAGAGGAGCGGCTCGCCGCCCAGAAAACTGGCCATCCCCACCTTCAGCTCCCGCGCCTTGGCGAGGTAGGCGTCGAATTCCTCGCGCGTCATCTCCCGCGGATCGCGGCTCTTCTGAAAGCAGTAGGCGCAGTTCAGGTTGCACCGGTCGGTGGGGATGAACCGGACGAAGAGCGCCGTGTGCCTGAAGGCGTTCATCCACCAGGCACGCACGAGTTTGAAGATCTTGGTTTTTTTCCCCGGCACTGGGCGGCCTCCGTGAGTCGACGCGGGCATTCCGATCGTTTTTATCTTAACATGGATAAACCGATCGAATTCCGTCTCGCGAATTTTTTGATGAAGGCTCTATAATTCCGGTGGGACGAAAGAGATGAAAAAGATACTCCAGTTTTGTCTGATGCTGCCCGCCCTCTTCGCCGGAAGCCGCGGCCGGGCGGACCACGCCGCGGACATCGCCGCCGCTCACGAGACCGAATTCGAGGTCACCGCCCTTCACATCAAGAATCTCTCTCCCGCTCACGCCGGCCACGCGAGACTGCGCGCCGAATGCCAAAGCGGCGCGGCGCTGATTCTCGAGACCGATCGCGATCCGGTGGACGTTCTGCTGCGCCGGACCCGGGCGCTGCTCCACAAGCTGAAGTCGATGGACGGCGCGCCGGACCTCGAGCCGGAGTCGGGCGCGCTGAACGCGCTCGCCGCGGAAGAGAAGAAGGTCCCCGTTGCCGAACGCGACAGGCGAAAGGCGCTCGCCCTGCGGCTCTGTGCGTTGCGGCGAGAAATCGCTTTCAAGAACCCCCTCCTCGATTTCGATCGCATCGTGCTCCTCACGAAGCACCGCCCGCGCAGGGGGGACCATCACATGGTCGACCAGTACTACGGCTTCAACGCCCGGCCGGGCGGAAGGCTGCTCGTGCTCGCCGATCCCTTCGGGAAAGAACCGAGGGCCGAGAACATTCTGGCCGATTCGACCGTCTCCGCGGGCAGGCTGAAGGGGCGCAAGCTGGAGGGCGGCGCGTTCAACACGCTCGACCTCGACTACGACGGCGAGAGCCTGCTCTTCGCCTGGACCGAATGCGGCC
Organism: uncultured Phycisphaerales bacterium; assembly: GCA_964620445.1. Lineage (GTDB taxonomy): Bacteria > Planctomycetota > B15-G4 > B15-G4 > CAYZWU01 > CAZUHB01. The sequence goes on along the minus strand of CAZUHB010000062.1, from coordinate 23,861 downwards.
GGCCGCCTGCCGAGGCGTCGTGGGACGGGCAGCCCTGGACGGAGGAGCTCGCCCGGAAATGGAAGAAGCCCTTCTACTTCTGGCATCCGCGCACGGTGTATCACATCTTCAAGGTCGCCGTCGACGGGAGCGGCCTGACGCAGCTCACCGACGGCATGTGGAACGATTTCGACCCTTGTTTCCTGCCCAGCGGCCGGATCGCGTTCATCTCGGAACGGCGCGGCGGCTTCTTGCGTTGCGGCGGTAACCGGCCGAATCCGAGCTACACGCTCTTCGGAATGATGCCCGACGGCAGCGACATCATCACGCTCAGCTACCACGAGACGAACGAATGGAATCCCAGCGTGGACAACAGCGGGATGATCGCCTACACGCGCTGGGACTATGTCGACCGCGACAACGATATCGCCCACCACATCTGGCTCTGCTTTCCCGATGGACGCGATCCGCGCAGCTATCACGGCAACTACCCCCGGGTCCGCGAGTCGCGCCCCTGGATGGAGCTCTCCATCAGGGCGATTCCGGGATCGCACAGGTACGTCGCCCTCGCCGCTCCCCATCACGGATACAACTACGGATCGATGATTCTCATCGACCAGCGTGTCGAGGACGACAGCGCGATGAGCCAGCTGAAGCGCATCACGCCCGAGGTGCTCTTTCCCGAATCGGAGAAAGCGCCCGGCGTGCCTCACGGCAGGGGAGGACACAATCCGATCGGCGAGGTCTACGGCTCGCCCTGGCCGCTGAGCGAGGATTTCCACCTGTGCGTCTACGATCCCGCGATGCGGCATTACGGGCTCTACCTCGTGGACTGCTTCGGCAACAGGATTTTCATCTACCGCGATCCCGAGGCGGCCTGTCTCGATCCGATTCCGCTGCGGCCCCGCCCGCGCCCTCATGTGATCCCCGCGCAGACCAGGCAGGCGAAAGCGGACCGTCGGACCGGGGGCGAATCGAAATCGACGATCGCGGTGATGAACATCTACGAGTCCGATTTCGAGTGGCCGAAGGAGACCAGAATCGACGCCTTGCGGATCGTGCAGCTCTTTCCCAAGGCCACGTACCACCTGGACGATCCCGAGATCGGCGCCGGCGACGAGTCGCTGGCCCGCGGCGTGATCGGAACTGTACCTGTCGAGGAAGACGGCAGTGTTCATTTCGAGGCTCCCGCCGGGGTGCCCCTCTACTTTCAGGCGCTGGATGGGGACGGGCTCGCCGTGCAGTCGATGCGGTCGGCCACCTATCTTCATGAGGGCGAACGGCTCTCCTGCGTCGGATGCCACGAGCCGAAGAGCAGCTCGTCGATGACGACCAAGCCGGCGATCCCGCTCGCCTTGCGCAAACCGCCCGCGAAACCGGCGCCCGGCCCCGACGGATCGAATCCGTTGTCCTTCGCGCGGCTCGTTCAGCCCGTGCTGAACAGGGCTTGCGTCGCCTGTCATGCCAGGGAGCCCGATGCGCCGAGCCTGGCGGGAGACAGGTTCGGGCAGTTCGGCTGGTCCGAGGCGTTCCACACGCTGCGGCCCTTCTCGTGGTCCCTGAGCGGCGGAAACGGGATCATCGCGAAGAACGGATCCCGGTCGACGCCCGGCAAGATGGGGGCGCGCGCGTCGAGGCTCTATTCTCACCTCGGCGAGGGACACAACGAGGTCGAGCTGTCCGCCGAGGACCTGCAGCGCATCGTGATCTGGCTCGACTGCAACAGCAATTTCTACGGCGCCTATCTCGAAACGGACAGGCAGGCCCGAGGCGAAATCGTTTTGCCCGCCGTGCACTAGGCGCGCGGCCGGGAAGGAGAACACCGAGACGGGGGCAGGAACAATGATAAGCAGACGACGGTTTCTGGGAACGTGCGGCGCGGCGGCGGGCGGTTTTCTTCTGCCTTCGATTCTGCCGGCCGCAGACGAGGACCGCAAACCGAACGTCGTCTTCATCCTCGTGGACGACCTGGGCTGGATCGATCTCGGATGCCAGGGGAGCCGGTTCTACAGGACGCCCAACATCGACCGGCTCGCCCGATCAGCCATGCGGTTCACCGATGCCTACGCGGCCTGCCCCGTTTGTTCCCCCACGCGGGCGTCGATCATGACCGGCAAGCACCCGGCGCGGCTCGACATCACCGACTGGATTCCGGGCCAGGATCCGAAGAACCGCGAGCTTCTCGGCCCAGAGGACTCGCACCGGCTTTCGCTTTCCGAAACGACCCTGGCCGAGGCCCTCAAAAGCAACGGCTACAAAACATTCTTTGCCGGCAAGTGGCATCTCGGAAGCGAGGGGCACTTTCCCGAGGATCAGGGATTCGACATCAACAAGGGGGGGCACCACAAGGGATCTCCGCCGGGCGGGTATTATGCCCCGTACAAGAATCCCAAGCTCGACAACGGGCCGGACGGAGAGTATCTGCCCGATCGGCTGACCGACGAGTCGATCCGTTTCATGGAGCAGAACAGCGGGGATCCCTTTTTTCTCTTCCTCTCCTTCTATACGGTTCACACTCCCATTCAGGCCTGCAAGCGGCTCATCGAAAAAAACAAGCGGAGGGCGGCGGCGTTGAAGCACCGCGGTCCGAAGAGCATCGAGGAGCGGGAGGGTGTCACGAAGCTTCGGCAGGACAACGCGGCCTACGCCTCGATGGTCGAGGCGATGGACGAGAATGTGGGCCGGCTCGTGAGCAGGATCGACGAGCTCGGGCTCGCCGACGACACCATCATCGTTTTCACTTCCGACAACGGCGGCCTCTCCACCCTGAAGCGCGCGAACAGCCCCACATCGAACGCGCCGCTCCGGGCCGGAAAGGGCTGGTGTTACGAGGGAGGCATCCGGGTGCCGCTCATCATTTCGGCGCCGGGTGTTGTCGGAAAGGGGAAAAGATGCGATTTCCCGGTGACGAGCGCCGACCTCTACCCCACGATACTGGAGCTTGCCGGCCTGCGCCCCATGCCGGAACAGCATCGCGACGGTTTGAGCCTCGTGCCGCTGCTGAAAGGCGGGACCGCCCCGGACCGGGAGGCGATCTACTGGCACTATCCCCATTACCACGGGAGCATGTGGACCCCGGGCGCCGCCATCAGGGCCGGAGACTGGAAGCTGATCGAATTCTACGAGGAGGACAGGTTCGAGCTGTACAATCTCGAAAAAGATCTCGGCGAGAAAAAGGACCTCTCCAAGAAAAAACCTGAAAAGGCGAAGCTCCTCCTCGACATGCTCCATCGCTGGCAAAGCGATGTGGGCGCCAAGATGCCGCGGCCGAACCCCGACCACGAGAAGCAATGAGAAACGATCGAACAACCGGGCGCCGCTGGCCGCGGGCCACCTGGAGGAACATGTCATGAAACACGCACAGGCAATCACCACGATCGCGCTCGTTCTGCTTGTTGTCGGATGTACGACCTCCCGACGCGTGGGAATGAACGTGGCGAGCGTTTCGGCGGCGCTCGCCACCGAAGAGATCTCCGTAGCGGACGGGATCGCGCGGGCGGCGACGGAGCGGCTGGGCGGCATCGATCTGCGCCCCGTCATTCGCGACGCCCTCTCCAGGGCGATCCGCCGCGCCCGAACCCTGCCTCCCGATTTCGCCGAGGTCCAGAGGTCGCTCGAGTCGCTGCCCGAGTCGCGAGTCGATCTGACCTGGTCGCCCGATCCCTTCCCGATCGAGGGGAACCACGTTCTCGGATCATCCATCTCCTGCAGCGCGTCTGCCGGCCCGCACGAGCTGGTCGACGGAACGGTTCTTCGGGGCGAGGCGGCGGTTCAGGTGGTCCCCTGGCCGCGCGAACCGGGCTTCACCCCCCACCCGGAAATAGTGCTCTGCCACGCGTCCGTGCAGTGGTACTCTGAGATCGCCGGCGGATTTCTTTTTGCCGAGGCCTTCGTCCAGGAGCTCGCACAGGCCGTTGCGGGGATCGTCGCCGCCGCGGCCGAGGACGCACGCGTGGGCGTGCGCCTTTCGCGACAACGTTGAACAAGAGGTGCATCATGAACAGCGAATCTGAAAATCCACAACTCAACGCCGAGGGGCAGAGACCCTGTCCCGTTTGCGGCGCGATCATGATTCTGGAACGGAAGGAAGAGATCAGGGCCGATCTCTGCGAGGAGCACGGCCTGTGGCTGGACAGCGGCGAGCTCGAAAAGATCATCCTGCACCGCTGGCAGAAGAAACGCCACGTCCGGCGCAAGGCGCTCAAGGACGCGGAGCGCAGCGGGAAGATTCAAGGGAGCTTTCTGGGCTGGTGGTCTCTCCTTTTCGACTAGCCAAAAAATCAGGCCCGATCCGGCGCCTCCGCCCTTTCGGCGCGGCGCCGGACAAAGGGGAATAGGGATCGAGATGCAGTTGAAATCGGATAATCCCAAGGCCTTTCGCCTCGCGATCTGGATCTCCGGCGGAGTCGCCCTCGCCGGTTTCGGATTGATCGCGGATTTCGTCTACTGGGCCAGCCGGCACGATTCGAGCGATGGCGAATTCACGCACTATTCCATCGACCACGTTCACGGAACGCTCGGTTGCGGGGTCGTCGCCGGTCTGCTCGTCGCGTGGTTGCTCAGACGGGCCGGGGCTTTCCGGATCATCCACATCGTTCCGCTGACATTCGCCGGCGGCTACGCGGGCCTCGTCATGTTTTTCTTTGTTCGATTCCTGCTGTCGGCGATCACGGCGTAACCCCCCGATCGAGGGGGCCGCCGGTTGACTGGAGAGAAAGGTATCATCTCGTCATGAGCCAGATCCTCGTCGCGATTTATCTCATGCTGATCGTGTGGTGCGCGGGCGCGAATGCCTCGCCGCAAGACGCATGGATTCCCGATACCCCCGGCGGCCAGGACCCGATCGGCGACATCGACATCTCGACGGCGCCCGGGGGCGTCGTTCCGCTGCCGCAGTCGGTGGACCGTCGTGTTCGGAAATGGTTCGGCCGTTACACGCGGGTGCTCGCGCCGAACGGTAAGCCGATTCACATCCTGGCGCAGGATGGCTGGCGGGAGGACCAGATCATCAGGGCGCGCAAGGTGCTCGAGCATATCCTCACCGACGCGCCCGGCACACGGTACGGCGCCGACAAGGATCCTGTCGCAAATGCCATGGCCGATCGGCGCGCCACTCTCGTGCTCTTCGACGACTTCGGCAGCCTGGAGCGGGCCTTCACGGGGGGGCTGGACAGGATCGAGCTCGGGTTTCAGGATCTGCGCGCCAACGAGTGTCCTGTCGAAGGGGATGCCGACTACCTGCGGCACGAGACGCGCGACGCGGCCTTCGAGGAGATTCTCCACCTGGTTCACGATTACGGGATCAGACCGGCCCATCCCGACTTCGATGAAGCGATGCACCGGGCGAACCTCGCGGCCGCCAAGCGCGGCATCTGGGAGGGCTGGCCGGAGGAGGAGCCCGAGAACCACCGGAACGAGTACATCGCCGCCGTCTATGACAACTATCTCGACCTCTGGGCGCTGGAGCCTTTGCGCTACGAGGGTGAGCCGCTGGAGGACGACATGATCCCCGACGGCACCTCCCACTTCGGTGCCTACGGAGCGAACAGTCGAGCCAGGCTGCACGAGCTGGACCCGAGGGGCCATGAGCTGATCGAGGAGTTCTTCCCGCCCTATCTCACTTACAACGCCGAGCTTCCGCCCGATTTCGAGGGGACCTTCTTTCTGCGCGTCGAGCCGGGATTGCGCTACACGCACAAGTCGCAGCACCTGGTGAACGTTTCCCTCCGCGGAAAGGAGGACGCCGGCATCGTCGGAAACGGGTGGGACAACCGCCTCACCGGCAACGCCGGCGACAACATCCTCGAGGGCGCCGGGGGCGATGACCTTCTTTCCGGGGGGCGTGGCAACGACCGCCTCGACGGCGGTCCGGGGGTGGACATCGCCCTCTTCGCCGGAGACGCGTCCCGGTACCGGATCGAAAAGCGGAATGACGAGATCTCCATTTCCGACAAGCGGGCGGAAGGTGAGGGCGCGGATATTCTCGTGAACGTGGAAAAAGCGCGGTTCGCGGACGGAGAGCGGGTGCTGCTCCCCGGGTCCGACCGTTAGCGCACGGAATCCTGATCCGGAAAGGAGTGCGGTGATTTGAACGAGATCCTGAAAAAACTCTCGGGCGGTGACTTGCGTTCCGAGGGCAGTGCGGAGGAGGTCGCCGAGGAGATCGTCAACCGTCCCGATCTGGTGGCCGCCCTGGCCGAAGGGTTGCAGAGCGACGAAAAGCTCATCCGCGGCAGAACGTGCATGGCGATGGAGGTCGTCTCCCGCGGCCACCCCGAAATCCTGGCCGGCGTGTTGCGCCCGCTGATCGAACTGGCATCGCAAGACACCGTACCCCAGGTGAGATGGCATGCGGCGGAGATCTTCGGAAACCTCCCCCTTTCCGACGGGGACGCGGAGCGGATCGTTGCGATCCTGCTGGGATATCTCGAGGACAAGAGCAAGATCGTCAAGTACTGCGCGGTGCAGACCCTGGGAGCGCTCGGCGGACGAAGCCGGTCCAAAAAGGAGATCGCGAGCAGGATCAGCGTCCTGAAAGAGGAGAGCAAGGGCTTGGCCAAAGCGGTGGCCAAGGCGATGCAAACGCTCGGGACCGGATAGAGAAGGCCGGAACCGATCGTTGCAAGGGTCAGACCCGCCGCGGCCCATCCCATTGGAAGACAAGAGATCTCGGCGCTAGGCCGTGATCCGTGTCGGCTTGATGAGAATCAGTGCCTTGTCCACATCTCCAATCAACACGATGTTGCCGCACGTCAGGCACATGAGGCCTTTCACGGCGATATCAGCGGTTTTGTTCACTGAGAATTTAACACTCTCCGGCCGGAAATAGACCTTCCCCGTCGACTGGACACAACCCGATTCAAGGATGATACTTCCGCACCGAATGCATCTCTTCTCATTGTTCATCTTGTGGCCCTCACCCCCAGGCAGCTCATCATATGTACGTTTTTTTATCTAACACCGAATAAAATATCGTCAATGCCATGCCGTGACTTTAACCCGAAGCCACGGACAGCCGGTGAGGGCCGTAAGGCACCGGTGCCAGCGCGGAGCGCATCGCGATTGAAATGCCACGAATACCGGGGGGCGCCTCCGACATCACTCGATCGGAATGTTCATCACGATCGCCTGGAGCTTTTTCATGGTTTCGATGTAGCGCTTGAAATAGATCTGGGATATCTCCGATTGAATGGCGTATCCCATGAGCGGTTCCTCGTCCATCAGCCCCTTGAGAAGATTCGATCCGAACTTGAGGAGCTCGGTGTCCTCCGTGCACTGTGCGGTCAGCGCGTAGGAGTCGATCGCAAAGGACACGCACGAACCGAACATGGCCCCCTCGGAAAGGGTGTCGATGAGAACGTGAAACCTCTCCTTCCCCGGAAGCCGCAGCTCGACCTGTCCGTTGAGAACGATGTAAAAACTGTCCGCCTTCGCTCCCCGATAATAGACCACCTCCCCGGCATCGAGCCGGACGAGCTGCGCGTGGTCGCTCAACCAGTGGACCTGATCGGGTCGAAGGAACTTGAAGATCTCGCGCCGTTCGAGCCTCTTGACATCCATGATTTCTCCTCCGAAAAAATACCTCTGCCGGGTGTCGGCGGAGGGAGAACCTCTCCATCTTCCGCTGCCTTTTCTATGTGGGATGTGGAACGCCCGGGATTCGAGGGTGCGGTCTCCCAGGTGCTTCGCCGGTTTGTCGAAAGGAGTGTATCACATGAGAGGACAAATGTCTAAGTAAAATTACCTATCTCGCCCATCAATTGCGACCGGGGAGCAGGCGGATCGTGCCGCTGAGCTGTTTGGTTGCGACAGCCTCCACCTGAACGAGAAGGGCACTCCTGTAAAACGGCGCCGTCTGGGGCAGGCGAACACGAGCAACACCATCCGCATCCGTACGGACCGGCCCGAGCCGCAGGGCTTCCGGAATGCGGCTCAGCTTGGTGGCATCCGCATAAAGAGAATCATCTATACCGAGGTAGACGTAAAAGTCGACCTCCGGTGGACCGATGATCTTGATCAGCCACTCATGAACGGAGTGCCCACTTTCGAGCACCGCCCGGATGGTCAGTCTCTTCTTGAGCAGGTAGCCTCGCATTTCACCGTCTATAACGCCCAAGCCTATGATCTCGCCCTTGTCGTTGATATCGGTCGCCCTGATGAGACGCCACCCGGAGTCCTGGGGGATCAGTGCATTCAGGTCGATCGATTTCGCGTCTCTCCACAGGAGCGCCCGATAGTACCCAACTTCCCCCATGTCGGTTACCAATTCCCCTTCGCCGACAACATCACCCTGTTGATTGATGGAAAAGGCTCTAGTGCCACCGGCGAGAGCCTCGAAAACCCCTTGGCTGTTCCATTTACACGAAGAAAGGTCCGGTTCACAGCCCGGATTCCACTCGCACTCCCAGTCATGGAACCGGGACGCCCCGACGCAGACACCGGAATCATTGATATCATTGATCCAGGCAGTATTGAATGCGGAACCGATCGGCAGAATAGTCAATCCCGAATCATCAACCAGAAGCGGTGTACCGCCATAGTGGCCCACGATATGCCCGGCGTCGTTCATGCCGGATCCGAAGATATCGTGCTCCACGAACGTCATCTCGTCGAGTTGCCACAAAACCGTTTTTTTGATGTACTCCCAACCCCCTGTAACGGAAGAAATTCTTTCATTAAGATGTCCGAGGACAAGGTTCTGCTCGTTGATCCGCTTGGCCATCCCTTTGTCCTCCTTGTCGTGGAGGTTCTCGCGCAATACACCGTCGATCGAGGTGAAGGCATGCTTCAACTCGACCGCCCACCTGAAGAAACCGTCCTTTTCATAGAAAGCTCCCACATAGTTCCCCTGATCGTTGATGTCGAACGCCTTGCTCCGGAGAGTGTGGTCCGGGAAGAGGTCGGTCATGGTGCCCTCTTCCCACAGGAACGCATGGCGCATTCCGTCCGCTTTCAGCGAGCTCCCCACGATTTGCGTGTTGTTGTTGAGCGCCTCCGGTCGCGTTTCGCCCCCGCCGAGGCTCCCGAGGTCGATCACATCGTACTCGACGAACAGCAGCTCCAGAAAGGTAGAGGCAGGGATGAGGGTTTCTTCGTCGGACTGCGTACAACCCGAGAGAAGAGCGCACACCGCACACACGATCAACAGTAAACGGAACAGATTGATTCCCATTCTTGCCTCCTGCTCAACCATAGCCTGGAACATCCGAGAGTTCCTATTTCCGGATCGACCCTTCTTCCAAGAATAGGACGGTCGGTCCTCGAGATCAAGCATGGGGATTCCGCGCTCCTCACACAGGCGCTCGTCTGAAGATGAATCCATGTGATCTCGGATGAAACAGGTCACGGCGGATAGGAACAACCCTCCCCATAAAGCCGATCAGAAGAGGCAATCCATGGTGAACTGATTGTCGATGACACCCACGTAGTTTCTGTTTTCCTTGGCGCCATAACTCGTGATCAGGGTCGACAACACCAGGGAGCGCGTCCGGGTGTGTTTTTTAAACATCTCTTTCTTGTGAAGCATGTCGCGTCTGTAGTCGGACGTGATCACAAACTCAGCCCTCGTGAACTTCAGCTCGCACAAATTCACGGTCATGTCCGCCCGATCGATGACCAGATCGACCTGTGCGCCCCGCTCGTCGTTTCTTTTGTCCCCCGCCCATGCCGCCCAAGCCGGCCGCTCGCTCAGCCGCAGCCAGTGGTTCTCGTCGATCGTGCTCGATGCGTGGAGAGCCGCCGGTTCGATCCATTTCAGGTAGAATCAGGTAGAATAGCGAGTACTCATCGCTCAGACGATAAAAGCGCCCCTTGCTTTTTTTGGCATGGCGGGGCTGGGACGCGATAAAACCGGACTCCTCCAGTTCCCTCAGGAAGAGGCTGCTGGCACCGCCGCTCGGAAAGCCGCATTTGGCGACGATTTCCTGCCTGGTCAATCCCTTGGGCGCTGCCGCGAGGGTGCGCACGATCTTGACGTGGTTTTGATGTTTCCCAAAGAGGGATCCGAAAAGCCGGTTGAACTCTTCGGTCAGGTGCTCGCCGCTCGTGAAGCAGAGTTGGTTGATAATTTGAGAGGATGAAAGCCCTGGCTGCACCATGCTCAGGTAGGCGGGTATTCCGCCGAAGGCCATGTACAGCTCGATGATCTGCCTGTTGTCGAGATAGACCTGCCGCAACTGGAGGTATCGTTTTGTTTCACCCAGATCGAACGGCACGAGCCGGATCGTTTCCGTGACCCTGTTGTGGAGCCCGCCCTTGCTATTGATCACTCTCCTGATCATCCACGATGCGGCTGAACCACAGATGACAACCAGCACGTTTCGATAGCGACTCTTGCAGAAATGTTTGTTCCACGCATAGTCCAGGGCTGATCGAAATCCTGACCTCTCCGAATCGAGCCAGGGGACTTCACATCGATCAATTTCACGCGTAAAGTTGTTTTTTTACCGTCGGCGCGCAACTTTTTATTCTTCTCACAACAGCAAGACACTTTAACGTTTTTCATATTAAGCGGTTATAAAATCTCGACAACCCTGTTCCCTCGAACGCCGCACTTCAAGACGACCACGGGTTGATGGAACCGATGCATTCAAATGGGCGCCACGAATCGGCTCGGTTCAGGAACTCTCCGACCAGGCGCATCGCATCGCGGAGGTGCGAAAGACGGACACGCTGCCAGGGACGATTCTCCGATTTTCCACCGAATATTCTGAACCGCTCGAGTCCAACCCGGCATCATTAGGGTAGACGAACCCGATCAGCAAACAGGTGAACCCAGATGAAACCGGAAGAACTGCTCGCCCACGCCGATTTCGTGCGATCCCTGGCCAGAAAACTGGTGGCCGACGAAAACGCCTCGGCCGACATCACGCAACAGGCGTGGCTCGCCGCGATCGAGCAGCCGGCGGCATCGATCCGGTCGCCGCGCGCGTGGCTCTCGCGGGTCGTTCGCAATTTCGCCCGCATGGCGGGGCGCGGCGAGGCGCGGCGCCGCAGACGCGAAAACGTCTGCGCCCGGCCGGAGCGGATCCCCTCGACGGAAGACATCGTGCAGCGGGAGGAGACCCGCCGCAAGGTGGTCGACGCGGTGCTCGCCCTCGAGGAGCCCTACCGGTCCGCCATTGTCCTGCGATTCTACGAGGACCTCAACCCGGGCGAGGTGGCCGACACCCTCGGTGTTCCGCTCGAGACCGCCCGGAGCCGGATCAAGCGCGGCCTCGGCAGGATGCGCCAACGCCTCGACAGGGAGTTCGGCGGAAAAGAGATCTGGAGCGCCGCGCTCCTGCCGGTGGCTGGACTGAAGCTGGCGCAGACAAAAGCCGCTCTCGGTGCGGCCGCGGCCGGAGCATCAGCCGGCGCAACACAGGGAATCGCCACGAAATCGGCGCTCTATGGAGGTTTGGTCATGGCCACGAAAACAAAGGTCGCGATCGTTGCGCTCCTCGTGGCGGCAGCGACGATCACCTTCTGGCAGATGCTTCCGAGAGCGCCGGAGAGCGCCGGCCTCAACGCGGCCGGCGACGTGATGCGCGTCTCCCACGACCGCGCGGACGAGGCGCACCTTCAGGCGGAGATCGCCGATTCCGCGGAATCGGAAGGTCGATCACCCGTGGCGATCGAGCCCGAGGGGACGCCTTTCTCGGGCCGCGTCATCGAAAAAGACACGGGCGAGCCCGTGACCCGCTACGAGGTCGAGATCCGCAGATTTGATCGCTCGAGAGGAGAAAAGGTCTGGCGCGAGAAGCAGTCGGAGGTCTTTCTGGATGAGGAAGGCGAGTTCGACTTCCGGCTTCCGCGAGGAGGGACCTTTCATCTGACGGTCTATTCCACCTGTCACGCGGTCAAGGGGGTACGTGATCTGGAAATTCCCGACGGGGACGGGCTGGCCGGGTACGTGGTCGAGCTCGAAGCGGGCCACGTCCTTTCGGGAAAGGTGGTGGACCACTCCACGGGCGATCCCGTGGCCGGCGCGATCGTGGCCTCGGCGTGCCAGTGCTCTTCGGACATGATGTGGGTTTTGCGCGGCCGTGAGGATCGATTCAACCACACGGTCACCGATGACGAGGGACTCTTCACGCTCAAGGGGTTCTCGATACGTGGCGGTTTCGGAAATCCGCAGCCGAGCGTGGCGGCGATTCATCCCGAATACGCCGAGGGGTGGGAGCTCATCGAGCCGGGCGTCACCGATTGGGTCGAGATCGGCTTGAAGAAAGGATTCCGCGTTTCGGGCACGGTCCTGAACGACGAGAGCCAGCCGGTCGAGGGCATTATCGTCCAGGTGCTGGCCGACAACCTGCCCGTGTGGATCCACACCAAAACCGACTCGGACGGCCGGTATTGCACCACGCCGATCGCGCCGGGTTTCATCGAGGTCACGCCCAGGAGTTATTATGGGCAGGATAGGGCTGCCTTCAATTTCTCCGACGAAACCCGTCAGGTGCGGATCGAAGACAAGGATGTCGAGGTCGATTTCGGCCCGCGCGAGGAGCATGTGACCTGGCGCGGCACCCTGCTGAGTCCTTCGGGCGAAACCGAGGCTGGGTGGCGGCTCTATCTTCACAGAAAGGACGTTGAAGGGCGCGGCACAGCCGGATATCCGGGCGCGCTCAGCTTCAAAGCGACCACCGATGAAAAAGGACGGTTCGAATTCCGCAAGCTCCTGGCAGGGACGTACGAGCTGCGTTGCCGCTCCGAGGGCAGCTTCATGACCGGCCACGAGGAGACCGTTGTTTTCGACGAGCCCGGGGAGAAGGACAAAGACATCAAAATGGCCGCCGGCGAAGAGGACGAGGACGCTCCGGACGACCGCACCGCCGCGATCTGCGGCACGGTGATCGACGAGAGCACCGATGCGCCCCCGAAACCGGATCAAGGCGTCCTTGTCAAGGCCGCGAAAACCTTCCCGCGCAACTTCTACCGGGGGGAGTACGATGGATCGGGAGGCTTTCGCGTGGAAGGTCTCTCTGCCGGCACCTACGATCTGAGCATCGATGTGGACGGAATGCCGACCAAGGAGGTACGGGGGATCAAGCTCGACAAGGGGCAGGTGATCGACGATCTCGTTGTCGAGGTTCCCCGAGGGGGGACGCTGTGCGTCAAGCTCACCGGTTTCGGAAAAACCGGCCCCCGGCGATTTCGGCTCTTCATGCAGCACGGCGCCGGGACCAAACACCGCTTCGGTACAGTGAATCTCGACGCTGCAGGAGAGTGGGAGCTGACCACTGTCCGAAAAGTGGGCCATTGGACCTACGGTGTGGAATTCGAGAAGCTGGGATATGCCGAAAAGCATGTCGACATCGTTGCCGGCAAAGATGCGGAGATCGTGTTCACTCCGGAAGATTTGGCGCCGCGGGCTTCCAGCGAAAAGACGGACGGCACGGTCACCGTCTCCGGAAGCCTGACGCGGCCCGACGGCACGCCGCTGGCCGGTTATTTCCTCCGCTTCTTCCCCATCCGGGTGGATGGATTGGATTCGAAAGGCCTCTTTGCAGCGGTCAAAACCGATCCCGAGGGCCTCTTTTCGGTGCCGAGCATCAAGGCCGGTTCCTGGTGCGCGAGAGTGCATCCATTGGAGGAGAGCAAGCCTGTCTGTACTCGATCCTTCATCCTTCCAAGGGATGGGGACGATCCTTACGCCCTGCGTTTCACCATACCGGCCGGATCGGTGCACGGTATCTTGTACGATCGTTCCACGGGCCAGCCTCTGCCCGGCGAGTGGTCCGAATGCGAGATCCTGCTCCTGGTCAGCGACGATTTTTACGAAAGCAGAAACGTACTCCGCCCCGAGAAGGGCGCCTTCTTCGTGACCGGTGTTCCCGAGGGCAGGTACCGCCTTCGTGTGCGCGCACCCGGATTCGGGATCTACGAAGGCGCCTGGTTCTCCCACCCCGGGATCGGCGATCTCGATCTCGGAAAGATTCTGCTCGATCCGCTCGGTTTCGTGAAATTCAAGGTCACCGATCCCGAGGGCGAGCGCATTGCCAAATACCAGCTCTTCTGCAACGGGGTGCGCCAACACGCCAGGAAGATGGACATCGACCTGGAGGGCTACCAGCTGATCGAAAGGGTGTCGGTGGGGAGGATACACTTCGAGCTCAAGGCGCCCGATTTCAAATCGTGGGAGGGCACGATCGACATCGCGACTGGTGAGCCCACCGTGGTCGACGTTTCGCTCGAGAAGCAATCAAAACGCCCGTAAATCACCCATCGGTCACGTCAATGCAGAATATCGGGGCCGCCCGGCGGATTGCGAAGGCCTGGGCGATCGCTTTCACGTTCAATCTCCATACCGTGTTGATCCGCGAAAACACCCTTTTCTCCGAAAAACAGGATTTTCCAGTAAGGACAGCGCTCCTCTTTTGCGCGATATTCTTCTGAAGCGGCATAAGAGCCGCCTCGTCGAATCAACCCGCCGCATTACCAAGGAGCCGTCCAATGAACCGCAAAAGAGACCGGATCATCGAGATTTACAGCGTTTTTTCGAAGCTGCTCTTCGTGGCTCTCCTCTGCCTCGTGCCTGCCGCCGACTACGCCGGCGCGGAAGAGCAAGATACGGACGCCTTCGGAAACCTCCCCCTCTGCTTCGTCGAGAACCGCGGGCAGTACGACGAGGCTGTCCTTTATTGCCTGCGCGGATCGGACAGGGTTCTCTATTTCACGTCACGGGGCGTGACCTGGTCGGTCACCGGCACGGAGGACGACGAGGCCCTCCGCTGGACCGTGAAAACAGATTTCGTCGACTGCAGTCCGGATATCGTTCCCCGCGGCGAGGAGCCCCAGAAAGCGGTTTTCAGTTACTTCAGGGGAAAACCCGCCGACTGGAAGACCGGCATCCGCGCCTGCGGCCGGCTGGTCTACGACGACCTGTGGCCGGGCATCGACCTCGTCTTCGCCGGCGGCGTGAACCTCCTCAAGTACGAGTTCGTCGTGGCGCCCGGTGCCGATCGGTCCCGCATACGGCTCCGGTGCCGCGGCGCCGAAGACCTGAGCGTGAACGCCGAGGGCGAGCTGGTCATGGCCACCCCACTCGGTCCGATCGTGGACGGGGCGCCCTTCGCCTATCAGCTCATCGACGGGGAAAGGAAAGAGGTGTCGATGGCCTTTTCCGAGGTGGAAGAGGAGGCGGGCGAGTTCACCTACGGCTTCGACGTCGGCCCCCACGACGCGACGGTGCCGCTCGTTCTCGATCCGTCGATGATGATCTACTGCGGCTACATCGGCGGCAGCCAGGAAGAGTCGGGCCTCGCCGTTGCGGTGGACGCAAACCGGAACGCCTACGTGGCCGGAAAAACCTGGTCCGACGATTTTCCGACAACCGTCGGGCCCGACCTCTCTTTCAACGGCAGCAGCGACGCCTTCGTGGCCAAGGTGGACGCCTCGGGCACGGGCCTGGTCTACTGCGGCTACATCGGCGGCGACGGAGGGGATCAGGCCTACGGAATCGCCGTGGACGGCGCCGGCAATGCCTACGTGTCCGGTCGCACTCAATCGACGGAAGCGACCTTTCCGGTGGTCGTCGGTCCGGACCTCACCCACAACGGCGGGACCTACGATTTCGACGCCTTCGTGGCGTGCATCGATGTCGCCGGAACAGGTCTCGTCTACTGCGGCTACATCGGCGGAGACGAGGACGATTCGGCCGGCAACGCGATCGCCGTGGACAGCGCGGGCGCCGCCTACGTGACTGGTCACACCCGATCGACGGAAGCGACCTTTCCCGTCACCCTGGGACCGGACCTTTCTCACAACGGT
>CAZUHB010000062.1:0-8032 GCA_964620445.1 uncultured Phycisphaerales bacterium | reverse complement strand
ATCGACGGAAGCGACCTTTCCCGTCACCCTGGGACCGGACCTTTCTCACAACGGTTCCCTGGACGTTTTCGTGGCCAAGGTCAACCCACAGGGCTCCGGCCTCGACTACTGCGGCTACATCGGCGGAGACGGAACCGAGACGGGCGAAGGCATCGCCGTGGACGGCGCGGGACGGGCGTACGTGACGGGCAGCGTTTCATCCCAGGAGGGAACCTTTCCCGTCACCGTCGGACCCGACCTCACCCACAACGGAAATTCCGACGCGTTCGTGGCCAGGGTGAACGCGATCGGCGCCGGCCTCGAGTACTGCGGCTACATCGGCGGCGACGATGTGGACGAGAGCCTCGGCATCGGTGTGGATCCCGAGGGAGGTGCCTACATCACCGGGTGGACGCGATCGTACGAAACGAGCTTTCCCGTGGTCGTGGGCCCCGACCTCACATTCAACGGTTCCGACGACGACGCCTTCGTGGCCAAGGTGAACGCGCAAGGCACCGGTCTCGACTACTGCGGCTACATCGGCGGCAGCCTCTGGGACTTCGGTTACGACATCGCCGTGGATCACGACGGGCACGCCTACGTGACGGGCAAGACCTTCTCCACGCAGGCCAGCTTCCCCGTCAAGTACGGCCCCGACCTCACCTTCAACGGCAGCCCGATCTGGGAAGACGGTTTCGTGGCCATGGTCAACGCCTCGGGGATCGACCTCACCTACTGCGGCTACATCGGCGGCGATCAGCGGGACGTGGCGCAGGGTATCGGCGTGGATGACCGGGGCGATGCCTACGTGACCGGCTGGACCAACTGCGATCAGGCGACCTTCCCCGTCACTGTGGGGCCCGACCTCACCTTCAACGGGGGAGGCGCAGGCGGCTACGAGGGGGACGCGTTCATCGCCAAGGTTGCCAGCCCTGCTCCCGTTCCGGATATCAAGGTCAACGGTTACGACGATGACGTCGCCCTGCCCCACTCCACGCCGCTCGTGATCACGGTCTCGCTCGATCCGGGCAGTTCGGACGGCACCCTGGCCGATTGGTGGATCTTCGTGGAGATGAATTTCACCCACACCTTCTGGTGGCAGTATCCGGGCAGCTGGACCTTTTCCACTTCACCCAAGAGCGTGTTCAAGGCCCCCTTCGCGCTGCGGGAGATCAACAACGCAACGATTGACAGCGGTACCGTTCCCGCCGGCATCTGGGAGTTTGCCTTTGCGGTGGACGCTCCCGACACTGTCTACGAGGGAACCTACGAGGACACGATCACCGTCACCGTATACTATTGATGCGCCGCGCGGCGCGGACCCGGCGAGCGCCTTTCAAAAGGAGGGCACCACCTCGAAATCGACCGACTTCTCGTCGCCTCCATCGATGGCGACCTGGAGCTCGCCCTTGTACCCGCCGACGGGCACCATGAGCTGGTAGCGGCCCGCGGCGAGACCGGTGAACTCGAAGCTCCCGTCCTTGCCGCAGAGAACGAACTGATGGTCCTTCCCCGGCTCTCCATCCTCGTCGAGCCTGACGATGAGGAGGGGGCAGTTGGACACGGTCTCGCCGGTCCGGAGGTTGATCACCCGTCCCCTGAGAAGGGCGCCCCCCGAAAGCCCGATATCGGGCAGGGTGATGACCGAACCTTCTTTCACGATCACCGGTTCGCGCCGCTCGCGCGAGTAGCTCCCTCCCGAGGCGGTGACGCAATACTTGCCGTCCATGAGATGGGGGATCTCGAAGCGGCCCTCCCTGTCCGTGAGGATCGGCCCGCTCCGAGCCACCTCGAGCATGGCGGTCCGGTCGCCGCCGTCCTCGGAGGACGAGATGCTGACGCTCGCCGCGGTGACCTTCATCTTGGCCTTCCCCGTCACGTCGAGCCTGATCACGGAGATCACGATGTCCGCCACGGGCGTGCCCGTTCCCGCCTCGACCACCCGTCCCACGATGCGCCCCGTGGGAAGCTCGAAATTCTCGATGATCCGTCCGCGAGGATAGAGGGTGACCTTTCTGTCGAAAAGGTCGGGCAATTCACCCAAACTGAGGCAGATCTGATACTCCCCCGACTTGACGTCCTCCATCACGTAGCGTCCGTTCTTGTCGGTGCGGCACGTTTTGACGGGCATGATCGCGAGCTCGCTCGTTGTCATGAGCTGGACCTCGATCCCCGGAACGCCGAGTCCCGCCTCGGTGACCGAACCGGTGATCGTGCCGGGCGGAACGTCATGGAGATCGACGCGGACCGTCTCGCCCTCCCCGACCGACACGCGCACACCCTGGGCGCTCTCGGTCTCCCTGGAACGCATGGCGGACTCCAGGATCGAGACCGGTTCGTCCAGATCGAGGGTGAGAGAGTATTCGCCCGGCCGGAGCACGGTGAACGCGTAGTTCCCGTCCCCGTCGGCCGTGGTATCCCGTTTCCTCGAGGTGGCGCTGCTTTGCGCGAAGGCACGGACTTTCGCGCCGGGCACCGGCTGGCCGTCCCTGCCGAAGACTGTGCCTTCCACCGTGCCTCCCCGGCGCATCCTGAGGACGATGCCCTTCTTCGTTTCGGCGGCGGCGACGTAAAGATCGAGAGGATCGGGCTCCACGAAATCGTCGTGGTATGCGTTCAGCCTGTACTCGCCCTCGGGCACGCCGCTGAACAGGAAATCCCCGGCCGATCCGCTCTTGGCCCGGCCCTCCCACGATGGCTTCCGGAGGGATTCCTCGTCGTCTCCGATGATCAGCTTGCGGACGAGCGTGTCGACGTCGTCCTCCTTGGGCACCTGCAGGACGACCGTTCCCCTGTGCAGGGGTTCCCCGTCGGGCGAGAGCAGGGTCCCGGCCACCGAACCCTCCCGCTCGAGCTCGAAGTCGATCTGCGACCGCGCCCCGGCCGAACTGGTGATGGCGCCCACGTTCAGGTCGGCGTACCCGGGCGCCGTGATCTTGAACCTGACCATCACCTCGCCCACGCCCTCGACGAAGAACGCGCCGCGGGGATCGGTTCCGCCGCCGGTCCGGGCCGCCGCCTCCTCGCCGGTGAGCACGAGCCCCGCGAATTCTCCCGACCCCGCCGCCTGCCTCGAGACGACGAGCTTGAAATCCTCCACCCCCTCTCCCGATCTCGAATCGAGAACCCGTCCGTGGACGACACCCCCTCTTTCGAGGACGATGACGAGATCGCTCGTCCCCGCTTCCACGCCTTCGATCGACCTGGGGAGGTAGATCCCGCCTTTCGCCTTGACCGTGTATGTCCCCTTCCCGATCCCGCCGATCTCGAAGGCGCCGTCCGGTCCGGAGAGGCTGCCCGTGTCTTCGAGGATCGAAAAGTTGATGGCCGATGAATTCGAGAGGTCCACATCCTTGGCTTGCTGGACCGAAAGGCTGATCGCCTCGAGCGGTTCTCCGTCACTGCAAAGGACCGTTCCCGAGATGGAGAAGGGTCGATCGAGAAGGAGCTCGACCCCTTCCATGGTCCTCCCCTTCACGATATCGATCTTCAGGGATTCGGCCGGCGGATAGTCCTTGTGTTCGACCGAGAGGACCGCCTTTCCCGCCGGCAGCCCTTTCAGGCGGAAAGCGCCGTCAGGACCGGACTCGGCCGTGCGGATCTGCTCCGGCGCCGCCATGCCGCCGAAAACGGCCATCACCGCCGTGTCCATCTCCTTGTAGCCGGACAGACCGACCGCTTTCACGAGCGCTCCCGCAACAGGCTCGCCGCTCCCGTCGATCAGGACGCGGCCGCTGATCCGCCCCCCGGTTTCGAGCGTGATCGTTCCCATGTCGCGGACGTCGCCGCCGTAGCTGCCGACAGGCACGCGCTTCACGGCATGATCCTCGTGGTCGACGTAGAGCGAAGCGTCCTCGCCCGCCGCGAGTTGTTCCAGGCGGAACGCGCCGTCGGGACCGGTGAAGGCACAGGCATATCTCGAGGATGTGAAATCTCCCTGGCCGATCTTCATCGATATGGCCAGGACCTCGGGGGAGCAATCCACGAAATAGACGGCGGCACCCTCGAGGGCGCGGTCCGATCCGTCGAGGACGCGGCCGGTGACCAGGCCGTCGCCCGTGCGCTGACCCTTCCGGGAGGTCTTGCGAACTGGGGCGACGGGCACCTTCTCGGCGCCTCCATCGTCCGCGCCGCGCCGATCGGCCTCGATATCGGCCGTGACGTCCGATCCCGCCTCGGTCGACGGGTGATCCCTGTCGAAAGGCACCGCTCCCGCGGGATCTTCCTGGTCGAAAACGATGAAACAGACGAGTGCCGTCGCGGCGAGAACGAGGACGGACACGGTCGCGACAAGAAGGGGCTTTCGCGTTTCGGCCATCAGACCACTCCGATTTCGGGGGAACGGAAATACCGGTTTGCCGGCACGGCGCGATCGTACACCACGTTCGCGCGAGTGGCGAGGAAGATTCGCGACCTGCCGTGGAAATCGAGCGTTCCTGACGGGCGGAATCCCGCGCCCGAAGCAGCCTGACACCGGTAGCGGTCCGTATCAGTTCAATTTTCTGGCGGGACATCAAGAATATTGAGTATAGGCCTTGGCTCAAGGTCGAGTTGGCGGATGAAATCGTGTGCAAATCGTTCGATTGAAAATCCGCAACTGTATATTTTTCACCGCCCAAATGTCGGCGAACGAGTTCTCCCTGTTGTGGTCTTTGCTATGGAAACGCAACGGCGCCGGTGTCGCAGCGATGGGGAACGCGCCGGTATTCGTTTTTGTGATCAGATCCCAACACTTCCCATTCGGTGTAATAAACCCACGCATCGTTGGGGCCGACAAAAGGTTCGGGATCCCGGCGGATCACCGGCGAGATGCCGCTCAGCCTGCGCAGTCCATCCTGGTGAGATCCCCAAGACTGGCTGTCCGCGTCCGTTGCTTTCGCCATCCATATCTGCGTGCGGTCTCTCGGAATCTGCGGGTCTTCGTTTATTGTGTGCCAATTACTCACCATGAAGGAAATGTACGAGTTGGTCCCGACAACAAAAGGCTCGGGCGAAATAATCCAGTTGAATGGCAGACGGGGATGGGTGTCCTTGTTGAAACGCCATAGCTCCGAAACAGTGTAATCCAAATGCGATTTGTATTCGCATTTGAATATGATCAAACCCCTGCATGTCGGATTGACAGAATCCTGGTACGTGCAGCAGAAGAGAAAATCGTACCCCATATTGCCCGGATCCGGATCCTTCCACATGAACGCGTCGCCCATGTTGTATTGCTCGTCTTCTATTTCATAAGTCAATCGAACCTCGTAAGGATCTTCATTTCCCGTGATCACATCCCTCACGTCCATCAAGAAGACTTGAAAAGTGGTTCCCGGACCGCCGTGTTCCTTTATCCCGATGAGTCCCCTGAACGGCGTCGGGGAAGGGTCGTTCAGAATATCATTTTGAACCCAGCGTCCCATTCCCACCGCCGCGCTCGAGCCCCATTCGATTTTTTGTTCCCACCCTCCATTGAGATATTTCCAGGTTGGAAGCGTTTTCCACTCCCCCTCGATATAATGTGGCTTCAGGAATACCACTGTCGGATCGCTGTCATTTGTGTTGAAGCTGCAGAAAGGCGCCCAGCGGTCAAGATAGGCGTTCGGCTTCCACGGGTTGATTCCAGGGATGTCGTCCAGGGACCAGGCGCTGTTCGTCAGGCTGAAACTCGCGATCTGCATCACGCTGTCTGTGTCGTCCCATCTCGTCATGACAACGTGAGGTTTCAAAGAAGAGATCGCGAACTCGGGGCCGCTATAGGTTTTATCCAGGGAAACCGTTCTCGGAGGTTCTTCCAACTTGGTGGGGTAAGGGTCCCAAAGAATTGTTCCGTCCGTGGGGCAGATTTCCTCGACATATGAATAACAGGGTTCCGACTCGGTTCCATACTCTTGCCAGGTAATGACAGGGTCGACGGAAGAGAAATCACTCCAGGGATTGCCCCATGGGTTCGAGTACTCCGGATCAGGTATATCCATGGGAAACCCGGGATCATCTTTCACGTCATTAGGGGTGAAGAGAGGTTCCTTGTTCACAAGATCGATAGGGGAGCCGAGAACCAGGCCTTGCGACAGTAAAGTCGTTCCAACCACCGTGGTCACGGTCAACAAAATTGCCATGAGAATCAACATCTTGCCAAACATGATCAATTCTCCTTCCACCTTGCCTGTGCGGCCCGTTTTATCCGGACCCCGATTTCAGAAGATCCTTCCAATGGCCGAAAATGAGGACACCCCCTTCGACCTCTCACTGCAGCATATAACGGACAAGCGGCCCTGAAGCGTCTTTGCCGAATCTTAGACCTTCAGATTGAACTCCATGTACCCCGCGCCGCCGTTCGGCGGCCGAACGGAACAGACGTTATACTACACGGATGGCGCGCATATGGCCATTCCCAAATGGGGCTCCCGTTGGGCTTGCGGCACTTAACTCGGCTGAATTGTTACCGAAAGGAGGCCGACAACGGCGACGGGATCTTTTGCGACGGCGGGCCACCCTCTTTGATCGCTTCTTCCGATAGGTCATTTGAGCCTCCTTCCCCGGGAATTATTTCCAAGTCCGGAGGCGGACTACCAACCCTGGTCAACTCGGTCCGTGGGGAAACCTGTTGTTACACCCCACAAACTTGTGCGGTGTCGGCGGCCTATCGCGTGTAGCCGAGCGCTTCCATCGCTTCCCGAACCTCGGGATCGGTCGAGTCGTTGACCGGCAGCGAGCGAACCTTCTGCCCCAGCGAGCCGAACTGGCCGCGCAACGCGTCGCGCTGCGCCTCGTCCTCGAGCACCCCCCGCTCGATCGTGATCTCCTCGCCGTTTCCGGCGTAGATGTTCCGCCCCTTGGCAAAGAAGAAGCGCATCTCGGGAAGACGATCGATCTTGCCGGTGAGCCGCACGTCGGTCGCCGATTCCGCGAAGGTCCGGCGCATTCCGAGCACGGAGCCTCCCGATCGGGGCGGCGGCGCCGTCAGGTCCCGGCCATGCATCTCCCCCTCGTCGATATCGGCCAGCGACAGAATCGTGCGCGCGATGTCGAGCGAGCTCGCTGTCTGGTCGCGGACTCCCCGCTGCACATCGGGGGAGAGGATGACCAGCGGAACGTGAATCTGCTCGGCCGTGACCTGCGTCCCGTGCCCGAGCACGCCGGCCTCGCCAAAACTCTCTCCGTGGTCGGAAGTGATGATGATATGTGTCCGGCAGCCGGCAGCCTCGTCCTCTTCGAGCCGCTTCAGCAGTCTTTCGAGGGAACGGTCGAGCCGCGCGACATCCTCGTCGTACAGGCGGCGCGCTTTTTTCAGCAGGCGGCGCGTCGCCGGATGCCTCGCCTTGCCCAGGCTGACCAGGTCGTTCGGATTGACCGGGTTCGGCACCACGTCTCCGTAGGGCGTGTGCGGATCGAAATAGTGAAACCAGAAGAATTGCTTGTCGCCCTCCGTTCGGTCGAGCAGCCCGAGGGCGCGGTCGGTCACCGTCTCCGACAGGGAGTAGAACTCCCGGCTCTGCCGCTCGATCCCCTCCCATTCTTGCGTGAAACACCTGTTCTCCGTGAAGTCCTCGACGTACACATCGAACCCCTGTCCGAAACCGAAGCGCCGATGCAGCGGGAAGGAAGCAACGACCGCGACCGTGTCGAATCCCTCCTCCTTCAGCCGCTCGGCGATGGTGAACGCATCTTGATCGAGAACGATGGCATTGCTCGTCACGCCGTGCTCCCAGGGGTAGAGGCCGGTGAACAGGGTGGCGTGCGTCGGCTGGGTGGTGGAGGTGGTGGCATAGAAATTTCGAAAACTCAGGCCTTCGGCCGCGCGGCGCGCCACGAGGGGCATCCGGACAACGTCGGCCTCGCCATTGTCGAGGCAGTCGAAACGGAGCGTGTCGAGCGTGATCAGAACGATGCGGACCGACGGCTGCCCGTGACCGGTTCCGCAAGCAGCGGGTATCAGCAATACCACCGTGATCAGCAGGGCGGCCCCGAGGGGGATCGGGTGCGTGTGATTCTTCATTCCAAACTCCGCGGCGAAAGGTCCAGGGGAAGGACGATTTTAACCCTGCGGCGCGTTCTTTTCCACCGCGCC
>CAZUHB010000061.1:0-35470 GCA_964620445.1 uncultured Phycisphaerales bacterium | reverse complement strand
GGCCGCTGGGCTGGATCGAGCAGCTCGGCGCCGTTGCCGGCGCGGAGATATTTTTTACTCTCGAAGAGATGGGTTTGAGCGGGCCCGCGATCGTGAGGTCGGTGGAGCCATGCGTGACGATCGAGCCGGGTCCGGGCCGCGTCGTGCTCACCACGGTGAATCATCTGAACGGGTGGGTGCTGAGCCTGAGGTTGGAGGGCTTGGCCGAACCGTTGCAGGTAACAAAGCGGCACAAGCTCTTTTCCGTGGACCGTGGCGACTGGATTCGTGCCGGTAACCTCGAGCCGAGCGAATACCTGAAAACGAAGCACGGCCCGAATAAGATCGTCTCCATCGAGCCGCTACCGGGCGTCCACCAGGTCTACAACATTGAAGTCGAGACCGGGTCGACCGACCGCGCGACGGGATCGGATACCGCTTCCGGATACGTGCCACGAACAGCCGGCGGTGCAAGGCCGTGGCGATGACACTCCCGATTCCCAGGCTATCAATACCGCGAAGAGATTTCCCGATCGGGTAATTTCCTTTCATGCCGTCCTTTTTTGATTCACAATGAGCAACGAAAAATTCGATTAGCAAGAAGCTGGATCATGAACGACACCTCGCGAGAGCGGGCAAAAAGTCTTCCCCGCACGGATCGAGGACGGAGACGTCCACGGACGACCTGATCAGGCCGTCGAACGCGATGCGGCACGAGGAGGAGGCTGGAGCCTTGCGCGACAAGAGTCGTTTAGAGAACAGCTTCTTTTTCAATGGGCGGTCGTGGGTATTTTCCGAGCATCATCGAACCAATGAGGTATAGACAAACTTGTTAGTAACAAACGGGTACAACGCGACGACATCTCACCAGGAGATCGACTCGGAATGGGATGATTTTCTCGCGACGACACCTGGCGGCCATCATGTTCAGAGCAGCCTCTGGGGCCGCGTGAAAGCCTCCCAGGGGTGGAAAACGAAACGCGTCCTGGTGCACGAAGAAAACAGACTCGTCGCCGGTGCTCAGATGCTGATACGGCCGGTCCCTCTCGTCGGCGCCATCGGCTATGTCACCAAGGGGCCGGTTTTCGGCCGGGACGACAGCAACCTCTTCGGCCTCGTGCTGGACGAGCTCCGCGGGCTGGCGGACGCGAGCAGGGTCAAGTACTTCATCCTGCAGCCGCCGGTCGCCAGTCAGGAGTTCGATCGCAGTCTTTTTGACGGGGGATACAGGCCGTGTTCGGTGGCGGTGGCTCCAGTGGCAACAACGCTGGTTGACCTTTCCCCCGATAGCGACGCCATCCTGGCGGGGATGAAATCGAGAACCCGCTACAACATCCGTCTCGGCCTGCGCAAGGGCGTCACCGTGCGGGAGGGAACCGATGAGGATCTGCAGACCTATTACGATCTTCTCGTCGCAACGAGCCGGCGAAAGAACTTCACCGTCTACCCAAAGGAATACTACTCGCGCATCTGGTCGGTTTTCACTCCCGGCGAAATGGTGAAACTCTTCGTGGCCGAATTCGAAGGCGAGATCGTATCCGCCCAACTTGCCATCGCCTTCAACGACACGGTGACGAACAAGCTCAGTGTCTGGTCGGGCAAGCACGGGAAACACCGCCCCAACGAGGTTCTCTACTGGGCGGCCATGGAATGGGCCAAGTCCGCGGGTTACCGCTACTACGACCTCGAAGGAATCGAGTTGAGAATCGCCCAGGCTCTGCTCGAGACGGGGAGCGTGCCCGAATCACTGAAAGGGCCGGTGACCGATTTCAAGCTGGGCTTCGGCGGGGAGATCGTGGTCCTGCCGGGGAGCAAGGATTACTTCGTGAACCCGTTGATGCGCGCCGCCTACAACGGATTCGGAAGGAATTTCCTTCAAAACCGGTTCGTGTCGAAAATCATCAAGCAGATCCGCACCAATTGAACGATCTGCCGCAGAACCTTCCCTGAACCCGTATCCCTTTGGCCCTCGGAGGGAGCGGTTCGATTCTTTTCCACCGTCCAGGCGGCTACTTCGGTATCAGCTCGTAGATCGTCTTCGCGCTCGGGATGTCGCCCACGGTCATGAGGTAGACCCGACCGCCCCGGCCGATGTACTCCTTGATGAAGGTCTCCCGGTTCAGGAACTCCTCGAGCTCGTCGGGCAGATCCTCGTTGCGCTGGAAGGCCATGACGGCGATCTCGGTGCTCTGGAAACTCCCCTCGCCGTGGAGCGCGTGCTCCATCGCGTAGGCAAGCGTGTCGCGCACGATCTCATCGAACCGGTCCCGCTGGAGGTTGATCCTGAAGAGATCGAAAGCGGTGAACTGCGTCGACAGGTTGGTGAGGAAGATGATGTCCGGATCCTGCCCCTTCGACATCCGGTTGATCTCGTCATTTGTATACCGCCCCTCGAGACTGTCGCGCAGCTCCTGAAAGAGCGCCTCGCACACCCCCTCCCTGTGGTACTTCTCATCCTCGAACCCGCTGATCTCGCCCGTGGCGTGGTTGAAATAGAGAACGCCCGCGCGCCATTCCTCGGACACCTTGGAGAGCTGCGCTTTTGCGTTCTCCACGGGATGTCCCTTCACGTTGCGCGCGATGGCGGCGTACTTGTGGGTGTCGGCGTCCGCGTAGTCGCGGGCGTAGTCGACCGCGCCGCAGCCCTTGTAGTCGGTGTCTCCATGGGCGATCACCACTGACGGCCGCTCGTTGGGCGCGTAGACAACGTTGCCGGCCGTGTTCAGGATCGTCACGTACGAAAGATCGGCCAGGATCTGCCTGATGCCCTGGTTGCGCGCGTCGGAGCAGACGTAGACGTCGGTGTTGGTCGCCCGCGGGGAGTTCCTGATCTCGCGCACGAAGCGCCGGCCCTCGCGGTGCTTGATCTGGTTGATCTGAATTTTTTCGAGGTCAGCCCAGCCGAGCTTCAGGTTTCTGATCAACATGTATGGTCAATCCTTTCTCTCAGGCTTTCGCGATCAAATAGGAGAGATATCCCGCGTAAATAAGAAGAAAAACAGTCCCGTCAAAGCGCGAAACGGTCGACGCCTTGCGCATCATCACGAAGGGCAGGAAACTGACGAAAAGCATGACACAGTAATCGATCCACAGTCCGCTCTCGATGAACCCGCCCGGGATCGGAATCGGCCGCACCGCCGCGGTGGCGCCGAGCACGCAGAGGATGTTGAACACGTTGCTTCCCACGAGATTGCCGATGCTGATGTCCATCTCCTTGCGCATGGCGGCCACCACCGACGTGGCGAGCTCGGGCAGCGACGTTCCGAAGGCCACGATCGTGAGGCCCACGAACTTCTGGCTCACACCGAGGTCATACATGATGTTCACCGCCGCGAGGACCAGGACCTGGGCGCCGGCGACCACACCGATGATCCCGGCCAGGATCAAAACGATCTGCTTCGGCCGGGAGACCACGTCGCTGACCTCATTGACGTCGCCCTTGATCGAGCCGGTCGTGTCCGGATCTCCGGCGATCGTGATGGTGCTCCCGCTCTTGGCGAGCCGGTAGTTGATGAAGCTGTAGGCGATCACTCCGCCAAAGAGCAGCGCGCCCTCGACGTGGCCGAGGTGGGAGTTCAGCAGAAGGAAGAAGAGGCAGACCGAGATGGCGAGCATGATCGGAATGTCGCGCCTGACCACCGTGCGGTCGCAGGTGAGGGGCCGCAGGAAAGCCGCCATCCCGAGAACGAGCGCGATGTTGCAGATATTGCTTCCCAGCACATTGCCCACGGCGATCATGCTCTTGCCCTGGAGCGCCGACACGAGGCTGACCACGAGCTCGGGCGCCGACGTGCCGAAAGCCACAACGGTGAGACCGATCACGATCGGTGTGATTCCGAGGCTGCGCGCCAGGCTCGAAGACCCCTTGATGAGCCACTCCGCGGCGTAGTAGAGCAATCCGAGGCCGAGAACGAAGTACAGAATATCGAGGGCCATCAAGCAGGTCTCCTACTCGCAGCGGTCGATACCCTTGGATCGGGCCACTTCCTGAGCCAATTCGTAGCCCGCGTCGGCGTGGCGCACCACACCGATGCCCGGATCGCAGGTGAGGACCCGTTCCACGCGCGCCGCTGCCGCATCCGTACCGTCGAGCACGATCACCTGGCCGGCATGGATCGCATAGCCCATGCCCACGCCGCCGCCGTGGTGGATCGACACCCACGAGGCGCCCGCGGCCGTGTTGAGCAGGGCGTTGAGGAGCGGCCAGTCGGCGACCGCGTCGGAGCCGTCCTTCATCCCCTCGGTCTCCCGGTTGGGCGACGCCACCGAGCCGCAGTCGAGGTGGTCGCGGCCGATGGCGATCGGGCCGATCTCGCCGGCGGCCACCATGCGGTTCATCTCGAAGCCCATCCTGGCGCGGTCGCCGTACCCGAGCCAGCAGATCCGGCAGGGCAGGCCCTGGAAGGCGATCCTCTCGCGCGCCATCTTGAGCCAGCGTGCGAGCGACGCGTCCTCGGGGAAGAGGCGCAGCGCGGCCTCGTCGGTCTTGAAGATATCCTCGGGCTCGCCCGAAAGCGCCACCCAGCGGAAAGGCCCCTTGCCCTCGCAGAAGAGAGGTCGGATGAACAGCGGCGTGAATCCCTCGAAGTCGAAGGCGTTCTCCACCCCCGCTTCCTTGGCGAAGGCGCGGATGTTGTTGCCGTAGTCGAAGGTCACCGCGCCGCGCTTCTGCAGTTCGAGCATGGCGCGCACATGGTCGGCCATGGTGGCGAGCGATTTTTTTTCGTACGCGGCTGGATCTGAATGACGCAAGGCGATCGCTTCGCCGAAGGTCATGCCGCGCGGCACATAGCCGTTGAGCGGGTCGTGGGCGCTCGTCTGGTCCGTGAGCACGTCGGGGGTGATATCCCGGCTGATGAGCTCCTCGAGCAGATCAGCCGCGTTGCCCTCCCAGGCGATCGATATCGCCTCCCCCTTCGCCTGGTGGTCGAGCGCCGTCGAGATCGCCTCGTCGAGGCTGGACGTCCACTTGTCGAGATACCGCGTCTCGATCCTCTTCTCGATGCGCGACCGCTCCACCTCGGCGGCGAGGAAAGTGGCGCCCGCCATCGTCCCGGCCAGCGGCTGGGCACCGCCCATTCCGCCGAGCCCGCCCGTGACGAGGAGCTTTCCCTTCAGGGAGCCGCCGTAATGCTGGCGGGCCAGCTCGGCAAAGGTTTCGTACGTTCCCTGGACGATCCCCTGCGAGCCGATGTAGATCCACGAGCCGGCCGTCATCTGGCCGAACATCATGAGACCCTTCCGGTCGAGCTCGCGAAAATGTTCCCATGTGGCCCACTTGGGTACGAGGTTGGCGTTGGCGATGAGCACGCGCGGCGCGTCCTCGTGGGTTTTGAAAACCGCCTGGGCGCGGCCCGACTGGACGAGCAGGGTCTCGTCCGGTTTGAGCCTTTTCAGTGTGGCCACGATGCGGTCGAAATCTTCCCATGTGCGCGCCGCCTTGCCCGTGCCTCCGTAGACGATGAGATCTTCCGGTTTCTCCGCCACTTCATCGCAGAGGTTGTGGTGGATCATCCGGTATGCGGCCTCGATCTGCCAGTTGGCGCACGTTCGATCCAGGCCCGTTGGTGGTGTGACTGGTTTATATTCTCGCATGCCTCTCTCCTGCTCAAGAGTTCCGGCGGATTCGTTGATCCGCCTTCCTCAATCCAGTGGCCCGATCGTTTTCTCCACGGCTTTCAGGATACTGCCTTGGCGCATCATCTGAACCACTTTTTCCACATCGGTATACAGAATACGATCCTTTTTCAAGGGAGTGACCTTCTTGCGCAGCGCTCGAAAAGCGGCGAGCACGCCCTTGCCCGGATCGAGCTTGCCGCGGTACTCGAGGCCCTCGGCAGCGCAGAGGAGCTCGATGGCGAGCACGTTTTCCACATTGGCCAGGATGCGGGCCGCCTTGCGCGCCGCGTGGGTACCCATGCTCACATGGTCCTCCTTGTTGGCCGACGTGGGAATCGAGTCGACGCTCGCCGGGTGGGCGAGGACCTTGTTCTCCGACACGAGCGACGCGGCGGTGACCTGGGCCACCATGTAGCCCGAATGGAGCCCGCTCTTGCGCGCCAGGAATGCCGGCAGGCCGGAGAGCTCGGGATTGACCAGGTTCTCGATACGGCGCTCCGAAATGTTGGCCAGCTCGGCAATGGCGATACCCATGTAGTCGGCGGCGAGCGCCACCGGCTGGCCGTGAAAGTTGCCGCCCGAGATGATGTCGCCCACCTCGGGGAAAATGAGCGGATTGTCCGTGGCCGCGTTGTACTCGACGGCGAGCGTCTCCTCCACATGGCGGAGAGCGGCGCGCGTGGCGCCGTGAACCTGGGGCACACAGCGCAGGCAATATGGATCCTGCACCTTGCTGCAGTCCACGTGGGACGCGAGGATCCACGAATCCTTGAGCAGCCGCCGCATGTTGCGCGCTGCCTCGGCGTGGCCGGGCTGGGGCCGCAACGCGGCGATCCGGTCGTCATAGGGCGCGTCCGTTCCCTTGAGCGCTTCCACGGTCATCGCGGCCGCCACGTCGGCGTGGCGCATCGCCTTGCGCGCCCCGGCCAGGACCACGGCGGCCACGGCCGTCATGATCTGCGTGCCGTTGATCAGGGCGAGCCCCTCCTTCGGTTTGAGGGCGATCGGCCTGATGCCCGCCTGCTTCATCGCCTCGGCGCTCCGAAGGCGGCGGCCCCTGTAAAAGACCTCGCCCTGGCCGAGCACGACGAGCGCCATGTGGGCCAGCGGCGCCAGGTCGCCCGAGGCTCCCACCGATCCCTGACGCGGAATCACCGGCGCCAGCCCCTTGTTGTAAATGTCGACGAGCGTCTTGATCAGAAGGGGACGCACCCCCGAGTTTCCCTTGACGAGAGCGTTGATCCGAAAGAGAAGCGCGAATCGCGCCGTGGCCGGTTCGAGCGGCTCGCCCACGCCCACGGCGTGGCTCATGATGAGATTCTTCTGGAGCTGGCTGAGCCCCTTGGCTTCGATCTGGACCGACGAGAGCTTGCCGAATCCGGTGTTGATGCCGTAGGCGATCTCGTTGCGCGCGATCGCCTCCTCCACCACGCGGCGCGACGCCTTGACGCGTTCCATGGTTTCAGGGCCGATATCGATCCGGATCGCCGGATTCTCGAGGATCGTCTCGATATCCTTCTGCCTCAGGTCCCAGCCCGTGAGTTCCAGTGATTTCATCGCTTCGAATCTCCTCCGAAATCAGGGTAACATTCTAGCCACGCAGGGCTGAAAAGGCATGTGACGCGTCTCGGGGCCTGTCGAGCTGACGGTGAGCCTCCGCTGCCCGCGTCACTCGGCCCTAGGTGGCTGCAATTTTGGCTGTATCATATAGGAAAGCCGCCGCAGTGCACCCTCTTTCGTCCCGGGGTGCAAAGAATTATGATGACGTGATGAAAAAGTCCAAATTCGTGATCTGCTTGCTCTTCGTGACCCTATTCGCGGCCTCCCCGGCGCTCGCCGGAGAGGAACGGGTGACCTGCGCCGTGGACCTGCCCGCGTGGGTGCGCTCCAACTTCACCACGGTGCGCACGCCGCCCCTCGAAAACGGCAGCCTCGACAACCTCTTCGACCGGAATCGGTCCACAATGGCGACCCTCAACAGCGACGGCACCGCCCTGCTTGAGTTTTTCTTCCGCGAGCCGATCGCCGTGCATCAGGTGGGTCTCACCCCCTGTCGCGGCGCAGCCTACCGATGGGAGGTGTGGTTCGCGCTCGAACCGGATTCCGAGGGCCGTTACAAGTTCCACCCGCTCCTGGAAAAGAGGACCGTGCGTGGCGGAACGCACGATCCGGTCCGGCTCGACCAGCCGGTGCGCCTGCGCGGCCTTCGTTTCGTGGTCGACCGCATGACGGCTGACAGGAAACTGCTCCTCGCCGAGGTGGAGGTCGTGGCGGCGATCGCGATCACCGGCCTCGAGGTCCAGTGGCCCGAGACGCCATTGATCGCGGGCGGCGCCTACCCGATCGACGTGACCGGCCTCGACCGGCACGGAGGCCGCACGCCGATCGACAATGGGCTCCAGTGGACGCTCTTTCCCAAGAAGAACATCCTTTCCATCGCAAGGAACAACATGGCGCGTGCGCTCGCTCCCGGCAAGGTCGAGGTGCGCGTCGCCTTCGGCACGATCAAGCACGGCCCGAAGAAACTCACCGTCAGAGATCCCGATCCCGCGCCCGGCGCGATCGAGGTGATTCCGCTCGCCACGACCGCGGCGGTGCGCACCGATTTCGCTGTTCGCGAGGGTTACACGCTGCTCGTGTTCCGGAGGGAGGACGGAAAACAACCGAGCGGGACACCCCGCCATCGGACGCCGGTGAACAGGTTCAACGATTTCGGATTGCGGCCGGGATCGATCTGGCACTACTCGGCGGCGATCGCCAACGCGGAGGGGATCGCCGTGACCCAGCGCACCGCCGAGAAGCGCGTCCAGTTCGCCGAGCAGCCGGGGCCCGACCGATGCGCGGCCGCCAGCCTCGAGGTTCTCGTGGCGATCTACGGCAAAAATCTGGCGCCCGAGGACGCGGAGGAACTCCTCCGCGGATTCGAGATGGCGCGCACCTTCTTTTTCCGGAACTCTCTCGGGCGGTTGAACGTCGACCTCTGCCCGGTGCGCCTGAATGCGCACATCGAGCCGGAAAGGGGGCCCCTCTTTTACTCTGTCGAGTACGATCTCGCACGACGGGGATTTCTCGACCAGGGACTCCAGCTGATTCACGTTGCCGGCCCCGGCATGAATCTGAACTGCGGCGGCGCCTGCTTCGGCAACGGCGCGGCCGTATCGTTCGGATCGTCGGCCGAAGCGCGGGCCCCCTTTGCGGCGGCGCCCGCCCGGCTGAACGCCTGCTGGACCTTCGTGCACGAATTCCAGCACTCTGTCCAGGGCGTCGTCGACGCGGCGCGCGGCGAACCCTCCATGCTGCACGGACACTTCATCGACAACTACCCCCTGGCCGGGGAGGCGGTGTTCGACGCGGGCGACGTGTACGACGGCCAGGCCGCGATCCTGAGGCGGTACGCCGGATACGACGACCTGCCCGCGCCGTGGAACGGCCGGATCGAGGCGATCGACAGCGACGCCGACGGGCTCCCCGACGACGATCCCCGCTGGCCGGTCGACGAGAAACGTTTCGGTACCGATCCTGCCAAGGCGGACAGCGACGCCGACGGGCTCGGCGATCTTCAGGAGTTCTGCGCCGGAATCTACACAGCGTCCAACCCGCTCGATCCGGACACGGACGGCGACGGGCTCCCCGATGGGCAGGATCCTTTCCGGCTCTCCACCTTCACGGGGAGGATCGAGAAGGGCACGCCGCCCGAAAACGCGCTTCCGGGATCGGTTCTGTCGCGCGACATCTTCTTCCGGTCGGGAGATGATGCGCCCGACGACCTCAGGGTGCTCGCTTCCTGGGACGAAGAGGCGCTCTACATCGGCTTCGACGCGGCCGGCCCGATCGGGGTCACGATCGATCTCGACGGAAGCGGCCGGCTGGGCGCTATCGCGACCGACGTGGCGGTGGCGCGTGCCGACGGAGCGGGACGAGGCAGCGATGTGTACACGGCTGAATGCGCGCTCCGCGTCGCCTATGGAGACGGCGCGCTCTACAAGGGAGGGGCGGCCGTGGCCGGCGGCAGGGTCGACTCGTGGCAGAGCGGCGAACGCTGGCGGATCCGCGTCCTGATCCCGGCCGCGCTCGGTGCGGGCACGGGCCGCTGCCATGTGCCGCACGATGCGCGCCCCGCCGCAGGGCTCACACTCGAACCGGGCCGCGTGATCGGCGTCAATTTCACGGCTCGCGCCCTGGGCGCGCCTGACGACGACGGTTCGTACGCTCTGGACGGGGAGTTTTCGGCCGGTTGGTCGGCGGTCTACGAGCTGCACCGATTCTACGACGCGGAACTCGTACCCGGCGGAAACTGATCCGGTTGCGTGCCGAGGCCGAAGCGGCCGGAGCCGCAATATCGATTCAGTTCTTCACGGCATCGAAATCATAGTCGTCAGCAGCGAGATCGTACCCGAAGACGCCGGTGATGAAGTCGGCGAGCTGGCCGAAGCGTATCTCGAAATCGAATCCGATGATCAGCGCGTGGAGCGTGGCGCGCACGTTCCAGATGTCGACGTTGTTGTCTTCGTGGGTCAGAGGGTAGGTTCCTTCCAGACCGGAGCCGAAGCCGTAATTGCCCCTGTAGAACTCGCGTTTTTCGCACTCCTCGCGGTGGAAGCCGACGATCAAGCCACCCTCGGCCGTGGTCTCGTGCCAGATTCCAAAAGACCGATTGGCCAGGCCAAAGGAATCGACCTCGTAGTAGCCGCCGCCGATTATGATGAAGCGCGAAACCTCGGCGGTCAGGCTGAGGCCCGGGCCGGCCATTGCCTTGAATCGGAAAATGTCGCCAACGTCGTCGGCCCGCTGCATGAAGTAGCTCGTGCAGGAACAGAGGAAGAATAACGGCAGAAGGACCAACAACCTTTTCATGACTTCTCCTTGGTCGAAACCACCCGGCCGGACCTTTGATCGCGAACAGGAATTACCGCGTCCGGACAGTATGCAGACGGGGGGCGCAAAAAGCAAGAAATCGCGAATAAAGCCGGAATTCTCTTGTAAATGGCCAAACTGATGATAGCTTCCCAGAATGATGGACATTGTCCTTTTGGTACCCTTTTGAATGGAGGAAACAATGGCTAAGAAGAAAGCAAAGAAGAAGACCAGAGACAATTTGGTTGTTGGCAGCAAGATCAAAGCTTACATCAAGGAAAACAAATTCATGTGCTCCGGCGAACTCATCGAGAACCTGAGCAACAAGGTTTATGACATCCTTGATGACGCGATGGACAGGACCGAGTTGAACAGAAGGTCGACCGTCCGCCCGCAGGATCTCTAAGAACGATCCGGGGTCAATGGCAGCACTTCCATCCGGAATTTGGCTGACATCAGTTTTCGATCAAAATGCACAATGGGCGCGCCCGTTCACCCCGTGAATGGACGCGCCCGTTTTTTTTACCGCGCGTCCTGTGGACGCACGGCTTCGCGTCCTGTGGACGCACGCGCTGGGGACGGATTGATGAAAGAGCTGGCGGGATTCGCTTCGATTCCAGAGGCTTTTTTTGCACGGGCGAAGGCCTTGACCAGCGACGGTGCGGGCCAGGAGGGACGGATTCTTTTTCGGAAGCGTCTCCGCCGGGAACTGGCCGGCATGACCTGGGAAGAGGCCGCGGACCGTGTGCGCCACCTGGCGGCAGCGTTGATACGCCGCGGTCTCGAGCGGGGCGCGCGCGTGGCGCTCATGGCTGACAACGGTCCGCTCTGGGCCGTGACCGATCTCGGTGTCCAGGCAGCGGGCGGGATCGTGGTGCCTGTCTACTGCACCAATTCGGAATCGACCATCCGCCACATCGTGCACGACTCGGATGTCGCTTTTTTCTTTGCCGGAACGCGCCGCTACCTCGACCGGGTTTCGCCCCTTCTCGAGGAGAAAGGCTCGGTCGCGGCCGTTCTCCTCGACGAAAAACTGGAAGGGTCATCGAACGCGCTCGACGTCGAGACCTTTCTCGGCCCCGCGCCCGATTCCGGTGAAAAGAAAGAGGTGGACAAACGGATCGCAGCGCTCACGCGCGATCAGATCGCCACGGTCATCTACACGTCGGGCACGACCGGTCCGCCCAAGGGCGTCCTCCTGAGTCACGGCAATCTGCTCGCCAACATCGAGGCCGGTCTCCGCATGACGGGCATCGGAAAGGACGAGGTTTTCCTCTCCATTCTGCCGATGAGCCACTCCTTCGAGCGGACAGCGGGTTTCCTCGCGCCCCTGCTGGCGGGCGCCACGATCCACTTCGCACAGTCGGTGGGCACGCTGGCGCGCGACATCGTGGAGGCGCGCCCCACCCTGGTCCTGCTGGCGCCCCGGTTCCTCGAAAAGTTGCGGCAGAAGATCGCCTCGAACTTTTCGACGATGAGCGGCGCCAAGGGAATTCTCGCGCGCTGGGCGCTCGGGATTCGGCTCGACGCGGCGAGGCGGCAGGCCGCGGGCCGCAGACCGGGGTATCTCGCGCGGCTCGGGGCGCGGCTTTCTCTTAAGGTTATCGGACCGGCGATCAGAGACAGGTTCGGGGGGCGTTTGCGGCTCTTCCTGTCAGGAGGCGCGGCGCTCTCGGCCGAGGTGTGGGCGTTTTTCGAAGCGATCGGCGTAAAAATATGCCAGGGCTACGGTCTGACCGAGACCGCGCCCGCGATCAGTATCAATCCGCCCGACGCGGTGAATCCCACCTCGGTCGGCCGCGTTCTCGACAACGTGGAGGTGAAGATCGCACCCGACGGTGAAATCCTTGCCCGGGGGCCGTCGATCATGAAGGGTTATCACAACCTGCCCGACGCAACAGCCGAGGTGATCGACGGGGAGGGTTTCTTCCACACCGGCGATGTCGGCTTCATCGACGAGGACGGCTTTCTCTTCATCACCGACCGCAAGAAGGACATCATCGTTTCGGCCGGGGGCAAGAACATCGCTCCCCAGAACGTGGAAAACACGCTCTGCGAGGGGGAGTACATCGAATTCGCCTCCGTCTTCGGCGAGGGCGAAAACTTTCTCGCCGCGATCCTGTCTCCCGACATGGACGCCCTGAAGCGGTACGCGGGGGACGAGGGCATCGCTGCCGAGGACCCGGACGCTCTCGTGACCCACCCTCGAGTGGCGGCGCTCTTTCAGGCCGAGGTGGAGAGGGCCAACGGATCGCTCGCCGCCTACGAGAGGATCGCACGCCACCACGTCGCTCGAGTCCCCTTTTCGGTGGAAGGCGGCGAGATCACCACGACACTCAAGGTGCGCCGCCCTTTTCTGAGCGAAAGGTACGCCGCCGAGATCGAGAAACTGTTCAGCAGGGATTAGATCGACACCTTCTCGGTGATGAGATGGTCGCCGAGGACGAGCAGATCGATGCCCGAGCTGGCAAAGCACTCGTATGCCTCTCTCGGGTTGGCCACGATCGGCTCCCCCTTCCTGTTGAACGATGTGTTGAGCAGGAGCGGCACGCCCGCTTTCTGATGAAAGCTCTGCAGGAGGCGCCGGTACCGATTTCGCGTTCCCTCCGAGACGGTGTGAATCCTGCATGTGCCGTCCTCGTGCACCACGGCGGGGATCCGATCCTTCTGCTCCGGGCGGACGTGAAAGACCTTTTGCATGAAGGGGCTCGCGGCCGCACCGACGAAGTAGCCGCCCGCTTCCTCCTCGAGCACGCTCGCGCCGAAAGGCCGGAATTCCTCGCGTCCCTTGACCCGGGCGTTGACGATATCCTTCATCTCCGCATCGGCGGGCGTGGCCAGGATCGACCGGCTCCCGAGGGCGCGCGGGCCGAATTCCATCCGCCCCTGAAACCAGCCGACGATCTTTCCCTCGGCGAGAGCGCCGGACACGGTCGCGCAGAGCGTCTCCTCGTCGCCCGACTCGTGGGGGATCTCCTTGAGCCTCAAAAAGTTTTCGATCTCGTGAGAGGAGAAAACGCTGCCGAGGGAGGAGTGCGCCGGGATGGAGACGCAGCGCACTCCTCCCTCGGAATGGGCGTGCAGCAGAGCGGCGCCCAGGGCGCACCCCGAATCGCCCGGCGCGGGAGGGACGAAGATGCGGCTGAAAATCCCTTCCTCCTCGAGCCGGCCGTTGGCGGCGCTGTTGAGCGCAACCCCCCCGCCGAGACACAGATCTTCACACCCCGTTTTCGACCTGACATGGGCGGCCATCTTCAGAAGCCGGTCCTCGAGAAAAGCCTGGATGCTCGCCGCCATGTCGCGGTGTTTCTGCTCGAGCGGTTCGGACCGATCGCGCGCAGGAAAGAAGAAGCGCTCCATCTTGCGGCTCATCATGCGGTCCTTGCGGTCGAAGGCGAAATAGGACGGATCGAGGATAAGGCTGCCGTCGTCGAAGGTGCGCGCGATCCGGTTCAAACCGTCGAGGTAGGTCGGCTCGCCATAGGCGGCGAGGCCCATGATGGTGCCTTCTCCTTCCATTGCCATGAATCCGAGAAGAGAGGTGATCGTCGTGTAGAGCATTCCGACGGAGTGCGGATAGGGGATTTCCTGCGCCAGCTCGACCGTGGCGCCGCTCCCTCTTCCCCAGCTCGTCGTGCTGTTCTCGCCGGTCGCGTCGATGACGAGGATCGCCGCCTCGTCGAAAGGCGAAGAGAAGAAACTGCACGCGGCGTGGCTGAGATGATGAGGGTAGTAGAAGAGAGGCGCCGTCAGGTGCAGCCGCTCCTCGAAGACGCGCGCCAGCGGCAGGATCTCGCCGAACCAACGCGGGGCGAAGCGCTTGAAATTCTTGAACGACCGCGGAAAGTTGGCGATGTGCTGGTCGACGAGACGGGACAATTTCGTCAGCGGATACTCGTAGAAGCAGACCGCGTCCACCTCGTCGGCAACGATGCCGCCCGAGGAGAGGCAGAACTCGATCGCGTTGATCGGAAAAGCGGGATCGTGTTTCTTCCGCGTGAACCGCTCCTCTTCGACGGCGCTCAGAACTTCATCATCGCGCAGGAGGCAGGCCGCCGAATCGTGGTAAAAACAGGAAACTCCAAGGATGTGCATCGAGGGGTGATTCTCCTTCTCTCGTGTCATCCGCGATCGGATCACCCTCTGCGGGCGTCATCTTTTTTCCGGCCGAAGATCACATAGTAGCCGTTCTCGGGTGATTTCTTCCACAACCATAAATCGATCAGAAGGAGAAAGAGGGTGCTCGTCCTCCACGATCGTGCGGGCCGCGGCTCGAAGAAGGGGCGCGCGCCGAGCGCGTCGGCCCCGCGCCCCACCGCGGGGATCCGGCCGGTCACCTCGAGTCCGTTCCTGCGGAACCAGCGGGCCGTGCCGGCGAGCAGGTGGCCCGATTCGTGGGGGTGGCGGCACTGGTCGGCTTCCCAGCTCGAGAAGGTGCGGGCCGATCGTTTCCGCGCACCTCCATGCGCGCCTCCACGCGCACCTCCCCGCGCGCCTCCACGCGCACCTCCCCGCGCGCCGCGCGGATAGACGCACGGACCATCGGCCGCGCCGCCGCCTTCGCCTTTGATCCGCTTCCAGAGCTTCCTCCGCCCGAGGAGATGGTAGAGCCCGATCGCGATCGAACCGCCGGGGGCGAGCACCCTGCTCAGACCGCGCAGGCCGCCCTCGGGATCGGCCGTGTGGTGCAAGACGCCGTGGCAGATCACCACATCGAAGAGGTTCTCCCGAAAGGGAAGGTGAAAGAGATCTCCCCGAACGAACCGAAGATTGCCGTTGTCCAGCTGCCGGCGCAGCCTCTCGGCGAGATCGAGCGATGAGGCGCTGAAATCCATACCGACCACGGTGCGCGTCGGTATGTGGGAGAGGTAGTTCGCCAGGAGACCGGTGCCGCACCCCGCCTCGAGAATGGCGGCGCGCGACCCGATGTTCTGATCGAGACGGCGCACGTAGCCGCTGGCGTCCTTTTTCAGATCGTCGAACGTGGGGTAGTCGGACAGCTCGAAAGAGGGAAAGGGATTGTCCTGATAAAACCGTTTCACCGCGCCCGAAACAGTGCTGGTCTCGTTTCCGGATTGATCCATGGTCTATCGCGATTCTCTCCGCGATCAGCCGGCAGATTCAGAAATTCGCGTACACGTAGGGCTGATCCCAGGGCGACACGTTCTTCTTGGCCACGAGCCGGCCCATGTGAAAGAGGAACCAGTAGAGCACGATCCTCCCGAACTTCCTCCGTCTGAAGAGCTCGGGCAGAACGTGCGCGTAGAAGAGCCGTCTCGGAAGCTTCCGCTGCCCGGGGCTCTTGCCGTCCACATCGACCCAGGCCGTCCCGGCGAATTCCATCTGGCGCAGCCTACTCCGGCCGGGACCGATCACTCGCGCGACGAGACCGAAAGGTGCGAGGAGGACGAAGTACAGGGAATAAACGATCACCACGTCCTTGACGAGGATGAGCCCCCTGTAGAGTTGCGAAAGGAGGAAGGCGACGACCAGGGTCAAGCGGGAGAACATGTCTTGTCTCTCTCTTCCTTTTCTGTCCCGGAAACGGTTCACCCTTTGAGGATATCAGTCTATCCGTCATCGCGAGCGAGGCCAATCGTTATTCCACGGCGGGGCTATTTTTTCGCCCTGCGCCCCGCGGTGCCCGGCCCGAGGAAAACGTGGAAGGGGCCCACTTTCTTCTCCAGCCGGAAGGTGCTCCTGAACGGCGCGATATGTTTCTTTTCGAGAGGATCGCTGGAGCTGACGATCATGGCCGCGACGCGGTACTTGCGAATCAGTTCGCGCACGCCCTGGAATCCGCTCCGCAGGGCGGCGATGTTCAGGGTGTAGACCGGGCGTTCCAGAAAAACGCCGTAATGCCGTCCATTGGGTGCGGCCAGCGGAGCGTCCCCCGGGAAGCGGGTGTCGATGTAATCTTTCAACTCGACATATGCCTGGTGGCGTCTCGCGACCGAGCCCTTCCAGCTCCATCCGTCGAAATCGACGACGCAGAGGGCCAGCAGTGCAACGGAGAGAATGACGGGCCCCGCTTTTTGCCCCGCCGCCCATCGCACCGCCCAGAGCAGGGCCTGCGCGCACATCGCCAGGAGAAGGAGATAGAGGGGAAGCGCGAGCCGCGGTTCGAATTCGAAGTAGACCACCAGGATCACGAGGAGTATGCCGCAGAAGAACTCCGTCGGTCCCCGATTTCGAACGAGAACGACGAGCCAGCACAAGATCCCGAAGAGCCCGAACGCCCAGTGGACGGCGCCGAATTCGGCCGGGCCCATCCGGTTGCCCAGCAGGGGCAGCATCTTTTCGGTCTGTGACGCGAGGCGCTCCTTCAGATCGGCGAAGGTGATGAGAGGCGAGTTCGGGTCGCCCGGCGCCTGGTGCAGCATCGCGGTCGTGTAGGAGTGAACCGCGAACTGTTCCGTGGGTACGGGAATCTGGGCGTTCGCGTTCCGGATGAGGAGCGGCGTGTAGGCGAGCAGTGGCAGAACCACGACCCAGACCAGGCCGCGAAAGGCGGCCTTCACCCTCTGGTCGTCCCTGAACCTGATGAACTCGACGAGATAGGCCGCGGCGGTCGCCGGCACCAGGAGGCCGTTCAGGGTCCGCACGTACATGGCGGCCGCGATCGTCAATCCGAGCAAGACATAGCGGCCCCTGGACGGGGAGCGCCGCGACCAGCGCTCGAGCACGAGGCAGACGATGAGCAAGGCGGCTCCCGGAACGTCGGACATCACCTTGGCGCTGAGTCGTTGATAGAAGGGATTCAGCCAGATCGCCGCGCACAGGCTGAAGGTCAAGAGAGCCCCGAGACGATTCCGGAACAGGGCAAAGAGCATGGCCACGCCCAGGATGCCGAAGAGGCTGGTCACGGTGTTGAAGGCGACGAAGTCGGTTCCGAAGGCGGCCATCACCGGAGCGAGCATGTAAGAAAAACCGGGCGGGCGGATGATCACCGGACTTCCGTGGTAGGAGTAGCCTTCGCCGTCCAGCAGGGAGCGCGTCGTGACGATGTAGACCGCCGCGTCGTTGCCGGCGTCATAGTAGGGATGAACGGTCCAGACGAGGGTGATGCACATCCCGATCAGCAGGACGAGGAAGGACCATCTTTCTCCTCTGGCCCAGGTCGCGGGATTTGCGTTCTTGGCGATCATCGGTCTCCTGTCATTACCGGTTGTCCACGGCTTCGATGATCGACCGAGTATACGTCATCGGGTCTTCGCTTGCCAATCGCTTGATGGCGGCAATGATCGGCCGCGGCCGACGATGCGCGGGAGGGGCCTCACTGAGGCAGAACGTTCGCCTCTCCCTCTTGCGACAAAAAAAGACCGGCCCGCGCAGTGCGCTGACCGGTCTTTTCATCGTCGTATCTGGTGCCGGGAGGGGGACTTGAACCCCCACTGGGTATTATCCCAACTAGGCCCTCAACCTAGCGCGTCTGCCAATTCCGCCATCCCGGCTGGATGACACGCGTCGTGGCTGTCCTGTGCGAAACAGGCGGGGGCCGCGACACAAGAGGAAAAATTCTACCAACCTCGCGCGCGGAATCCAGCCTTTAACAGGGAAAATTTACCCTTCGGGCGAACTTCGCCAGCCCCCGCCATTGCGGCCGAAGATCAGCGCGGAGCCTTTTCGAGGGTGGTCTCGAGCCGGAGCGCCCAGTCCACGGAATGAACGGTCACGTTGACCGAAAGAGACAGCCCCTGAAGGAGGGGCATCCACGTGAATCGCTCGCGGAACTCCTGCGCATGGGCGGGCGCCTCGCGCTCGATCCTCTCCTCGAGCAGCCTGATCATCTCCTCGTCGACGAGCTCCTCGAGCCGGGCCTCGTCCTCCTCGGAGATCCGCCCGCCGACAGACCTGATCCCCTCGGCCCTCTGCACGCGCGCCTTGACCGTTCTCCGCTGCGCCTTGGTCTCCTCCGGCGTCTGCTCGATCTGAAGCGAACCCCAGAACTCGGCATAATCGTCGACAGCGCTGCGCAAGCCCTCCATGTCTGCAAAGATCGCCAGGTTCCCGTACTTGGTAAAGGTCTCCATCGCGCGTTGAAAGAGAGGCACGCTCTGCAGCTCGTATCGCGGCTCGGGCCGCGCCCAGGCGCGCACGATATCCTCGATCAGATCGAGCGACGTGGCGAGCACGAAGTAGCGCTCCCCCATCCGCGTGTAGGTGATCGTCTCGAGGTCCTCCATCCCCTTGGGATCGATGATCTTGATCTCGCACCCGTACCGGTCGCCGCTCAGCCTGGACATGTCGAAGGCCTGGCGCCGGTTGTCCTGGAGGTTGATCACCACTTCCTCGAGCAGATCGAGCCGCGGGTGGTCCTCGATCTCGAGGATCAGGGCCACGATCGGCATCGGCTGTTCGAAAGGTTTGATCGGCTTGTCCTTGGCCCTGGCACGCAGGGCAAAACAGACCTTCGGCCCGAAGATCCGGTCGAGATACTCGATGAACTCCCACGTGCCCGAGAGCTTCCACTTGAGCGAATGCCGCCCCCCCTCGCGCACCAGGTCGTTGATCAGGGCGCGCAGATCGGGATCGAGGTTCTTCTCGAGAATGGTGAGGAAGGGCTGAAGGTCGAGGCGCGCACATCCCGCCACGAAGAGATCGGGCGGCAGCATTCCGGCCAGTTCGCTCATGCTCTCCTTCAGATCGATGCTGTCCTGGTCGAAGAAGCCGGTCTTCGCCTCCTGCACGGTCTGCGTGTGGAACTCGGACCGCGCCTTGAGCACGACGCTCCTGTCCAGGTCGAGCGTCCCGGTGAGCGACTCGAAATAGGCGGGATCGAAAATGTCCATGGCGGTCATCACCGAGAAGTCGATTTCGTTCGCCTTGAGCTCGTCGTCGGCCGTGGTCCGCTCGAAATAAGTGTCGAGGTTGACGTGGAAATCGACGAGATCCTCGTCCTCGTGCACGATCAGCTCGATCTTGTCCCTGTAGGCCTGGGTGCCGCCGAGACTGAGATCGATCGAATCCTTGCCGAGATCGACGAGGCCGGCCACATCTTCCATCAGCTTCTCGCTCGGACCGGCAATGATCACATCGGCGCAGCGTTTCATGAAATAGGTCGTCTCGCCGTCTGCAAGGGTGAGCACCACGAA
The DNA here is from genome assembly GCA_964620445.1 of uncultured Phycisphaerales bacterium. Taxonomy (GTDB): domain Bacteria; phylum Planctomycetota; class B15-G4; order B15-G4; family CAYZWU01; genus CAZUHB01. The sequence continues at coordinate 15,923 of CAZUHB010000061.1, read as the reverse complement.
GCCGCGAGGATCGAAGTCGACAGTGCTCTCCGCGATCAGCGGATCGGGCGCCAGCCCTCTCAGCATATCCCACGTCATCAGCTCGTAGGCGAGCTTGGTCTTGAGGGAAGCCCTGAAAAAAACCAGAAACGAGGTGGGCACACCGTCGCTGTCGAAATTTCCCGCGAAAGCCACCTGCCTGCCGACCACATCGGCCACCGGATCGATCGGAAGATCCCGGATCGCGTCCCTGATCTCGGCGATCATGTCATCCGGATCCCGGCCGCCCGAGAGCTCGGTGAAAAGCTCGGTCTCGGTGAAGGTCCTCCATTCGTGGTCCACCTCGAGATCCTGATAGAAGACGGGTTCCGGAAAGGTGGTGAAATCGTCTTCGAGATCGATCTTGCTGACGAAGAGATCCACCTCGCGCGGCACGATAAAGGCGATCTCGCCGAAATCCTCCTCGAAGGGAGAAAAGAAGAGCAGAGTGAAGGCGAAATAGAGGAGCGGGATCAGAAATACGAGAACGAGGAAGAACCTTTTGACTTTTTTCTTCATATCCGAATCCCTGCGTTTCTGCTGCAGAGCCCTTGCGCTCATCCAATTACGGTCAAAATGACAATTCAACGTCTTCGACGGGGCTCGCCCGGGGCGTATTCCCACCAACCAGCCAATGCTTCCAAATTAGCGGCGCCATGTCAACGCCCGCAGCCGCAATCGGTCGTTCTCCGAACGCAATCGGTCGTTCGGAGAACGGCCGATTTCGTTCGGAGAACGACCGATTGCGCGGCCGGCCCGAATGTGTTTAGATCTGTTCGCGCGTCCAGGGTACGCGCGTGGATCGATCACCCTGCCCTGTAGAATCGGACTGGTCCTGCTATGCCGCGAGGTTTCGAAAAGGCTCTGCTCTTCACCCTCTTCGCGGGGGCGGTCGTCCTCATGCTTCTCGCCTTCCAGATCGGAGGCCCGCGGGGAGGTGGTTTTCGCGGGAGCGGCGGCAACGACGCACGGAGCGCCGAGGAATACGAGTGGTTCGCCCGGACAAGGAGCCTGATCCTTCAGAACTACGTGGAAGAGGTCGATTCCCGGCGCCTCACCTACTCCGCGCTCAAGGGCATGGTCGCCTCCCTCGACGACTACAGCACCTTCTACTTCCCCGAGGACGAGGACGGATTCCAGGAGAAGACCAAGGGCGAGCGCGTCGGGATCGGCGTGAAGCTCGCCCTCTTCGACGACCGGATGGTGGTCCGATACCCGATCCGTTCCTCGCCCGCTGAAAAAGCGGGCCTCAGGCCGTGGGACAGGATCGTGGCGATCGACGGCCGGTCCACGGAAGGGATCGGATACAGGGAAGGGCGCACCCTGCTGAGGGGCCCCGGCGGGTCGACATGCCGTGTCCTCTTCGTCCGGGGCGAATCGACAGAGCGCCGCGAAGTGGAGATCGAACGGGCCATGGTCGGCTACCCCACCGTGTTCGGCAGCCGGCTCATCGAAGGCGCGGGCACCGACAAGATCGGTTACCTGAGGGTCAGCGGATTCAACAAGGGCACGGCCGAGGAGATCGGCACGGTCGTCTCCGGCCTGAAACGTGACGGAGCCCGGGCGTTGATCGTCGATCTGAGATTCAATCCGGGCGGCCTTCTCGAGGTGGCGCTCGAGGTGGCAAACCTTTTCGTGGGCGAAGGCGTCCTTCTCCACACGCGGGGCCGTTCGACCGAATCGGCCAAGATCTACCGCGCTCGAGGCGAGCGGCTCCGCTTCCGGGAGATACCTCTCGTTCTCCTCGTGAACGGCTCCACGGCGTCGGCGGCCGAGGTCGTTGCCGGCACCTTGCAGGATCACAAGCGCGCCGTTCTCCTCGGCGAGCGCACCTATGGCAAGGGCGTGGTGCAGTCGGCGATCACCGAGAATTTCGGCGAGGATGTGGTCATCAAGCTCACCACGGCCAGGTACTACACGCCGCTCGGCAGGTGCATCGACAGGAAGGTCGCCGGCGACGGCACCGGTTCGGACGGACTCGAACCGGACTTCACGATCAGAGTCTCTTCGCGCGATCTGAAACGGTTGAAAAGCAATTTGCGCGAGCGCGAAATACCCAACGCGTGGATCGAGGAATGGCTCGGACCGGATCAGATGGAGAGTATCAGAGACGTCCAGATCGAAAAAGCGCTCGCCCTGCTCGCGGGCGAAAGACTCCTCTGCCCCCTTCGCGCACAGCCCCAGAAGTGATCCCGACGGAAATTGAGATGGGCCTTTCTTTTTCGCGATCATTTCCCAATAATCGCTGGCACTTCCGCCGGACGATGCCGGCGGGGTGCGGAAAAAGTATTAGGGCCGATCAAGCCGACGATCGACTGCCGGACAGTTGCCCGCGGCCTGACGCCGGGACTCGGACAACACGAGACGCCGGTCTCGTGGTCACTCGAACTTGTTAGGGAACCGCCGCGATGAAGATAATCAGACAGCTGACCATTTTTCTCGAAAACCAGCCGGGCATGATGGCCAAGATCTGCTCCATCATGAAGAAGAACGATATCAATATCCTCGCCTTCACCATTTTCGGCACGGTCGACCACGGCGTTCTGCGCATGATCGTGGACAATCCGGTCCCGGCTCTTCACGCGCTCGGACGGGTGGGCGTCCTCGTCATCGACAGCGACGTGATCGAGATCACCGCCGAGAACAGGCCGGGCATTCTCGAGGAGATCACATCGTCGCTCTCGAGGGCGCGGGTGAACGTGGATTACGGATACGGCAGCACCAACGAGAGGGACGGAGAACACAGGTTCTACCTGCAGGTGTCGGACAGCAAGAAGGCCCTCCTCGTCATCAAGAACAAGTTTCTCAAGAGAAAGTCCTCCGCCGCCAAGAAGAAGGCGGCCGGTAAGAAGACACCGGCCAAGAAGAAGGCTCCAGCCCGCAAGAAGGCGGTGAGGAAAAAGAAAAAGTAGGCCGCTCCTCCCATGATCATTCTCGGGATCGAGACATCGTGCGACGAATGCGCCGCTGCCGTGGTCGAAGGAGCCAGGACCATCCGCTCCAGCGTGGTCTCCTCCCAGATCGAATTGCACGCACCCTACGGCGGTGTCGTGCCCGAGGTGGCGAGCCGCTCCCACATGGAGACGATCCATCACGTCGTGGCCGATGCCCTGCGCCAGGCGGGGATCGAGGCGCGCGACGTGGACGCGATCGCCGTCACCCACAGGCCGGGCCTGATCGGCAGCCTCCTCGTGGGGCTTTGCGCGGCCAAGGGGCTCGCTCTCGCGCTCGGTAAGCCGCTCATCCCGGTCAATCATGTGGAAGCCCATGTCTACGCCTGCGTGGCGGGGGTCGACGAACCGCTCTATCCTCTGGCGGCGCTCGTTGTTTCGGGCGGACACACGAGCCTCTTCCGTGTCGACTCCCCTCTCGAGCTCGAACCGGTGGGACGCACCCTCGACGACGCGGCCGGCGAGGCATTCGACAAGGTGGCCGCCATTCTGGGGCTCGGCTACCCGGGCGGGCCGGTGATAGAAAAGGCGGCCCGAGGCGCCGGCGCGGAACGCTTCGAACTGCCGCGGCCCCTTCCGGCCGGCCGCGGGGGGCTCGACTTCTCGTTCAGCGGGCTCAAGACCGCCGTCCTCTACCGCACCAAGGGGATGACGTCCAAGAAACGCCGCCTTGCCGAGCCGGTTTTCGATCGGGACGATCCCGGCCACGTGGCAATGATGGCGGCCTCGTTCCAGGAGGCCGCGGTCGACGTGCTCGTCACCCGTCTCTTCCAGGCCGCGCGAAAGTTCGGCGCCCGCGCCGTGGCCGCCGGAGGAGGCGTGGCAGCCAACAGGGTGCTGCGCGAACGGATCGAGCAGAAAGCCGGGGAGCGTGGGTTGCCTGTCTACTTGTCGCCGCGCGCTCTCGCCACGGACAACGCGGTCATGGTCGCCGGACTCGCCGACCACGTCTATCGATCGGGGCAGCGCTTCGACCTGTCGATCGATGCCTCAGCCGGATAAGAATCCGGAGCCGGATAACACGAGGAGCACTAGTCGATATGGATGAAAAGAAGCTTCAGAAACTTCTCCGTGACGTGGCCGCCGGCCGGCAGCCCGTGGACGGCGCGCTCGACACCCTGAAGGCGCTCGTTCACTCCGGCCTCGGTTACGCGCAGGTGGATCACCATAGGGCGGCGCGGTGCGGATTCCCCGAGGTCATCTTCTGCGAGGGGAAGACACCCGCCCAGGTGGCGGGCATCGCGCGCGAGATCCTGAAGACGAGCCCCGTTCTGCTCGCCACGCGCGCCTCGCGCCAGGTCTACCAGCGCGTCAAGAAAATGAATTCCCGCGCGCGCTACCACGCGCAGGCCCGCTGCGTGGTCATCGACCGCCGGAAAAAGCACGAGCCGACAGGGCTCGTCATGATCGTGACCGCCGGCACCTCGGACATCCCCGTGGCCGAGGAGGCGGCCGTGACCGCCGCCACCATGGGCGCCCATGTGGAAAAGGCCTACGATGCGGGCGTGGCCGGCATCCACCGCATCATCGGACACGTCGACCGGCTCAGGGAGGCGCGCGCCCTCGTTGTGGCGGCCGGCATGGAGGGTGCGCTCGCCAGTGTCGTGGGCGGTCTGGTCGACAGGCCGGTCATCGCCGTGCCGACGAGCATCGGTTACGGCGCCTCGTTCGGCGGCACCGCGGCGTTGCTCGGCATGCTCAATTCATGTGCGGCGAACGTGACGGTCGTCAACATCAACAACGGCTTCGGCGCCGGCTACGTCTCGGCCCTCATCAACCGGGAGGATTGAACCGCATCATTCGCCGATGAGCGCCGCGATGCGTTCGCGGGTGAGCGAGGCCAGCTCCTTGGTGGAGAGATCCTGGACCTCCTCGGGAGGGATCGGTTCGCCGAAGATCATTTCGATCCGGCCGGGTCTCAGCAGCCAGCTGTTCTTGTTCTTGATGCGGTACGTGCCCTTGAGCCCGACCGGAACGAGGGGGCATTTGGCCGTGCGCGGGACCGAGAACGGAAGCCTGTTGAAGGGGAGCAGCTTGCCGTCGCGCGACCGTGTTCCCTCGGGCAGGATCAGCATCGACGCGCCCTCGTCGGTGACCTTGGCCGCGGCCTGCTTCATGCTCCGCATCGATGCGGCCGCGCTCGAGCGGTCGACCGCCACGAATCCCGCCTTCCTGAGAAAGGTGCCCCAGATCGGCCAGGAAAAATGTTCGCCCGCCTCCATTCCGCGGTGCATACCGGGCAGGTGGGCGGCCAGCGTGAAGTGATCGAAAAAACTAGCGTGGTTGGCCATGAACACGCACGGCCCCAGGCGGCACGCGCGTTCCAGATTACGGACGGTGACGCGCACGAAGAAAAAGGCGAGGATCACGCGCATCAAGGCACGGGACCCGTCCGAGATCTGCTGCGGTGAGGCGAAGAAGGCGTTGATCAAGAGGAGCGGCATGCAGACGGCGAGGCCGAAGAGACCGCTGGTCCAGGCAAGAATCGAAACAATCACTTTCACGTTTACATGTCCTCGATCATCGCCAGGAACTTCTCGAAATCGGCCAGCAGTCCCTTCTCTCCCGCGGGAGCGGAATGATCGATGCGGCGGTGCAAGATCTCCCTGACCGCGTGGTAGAACCGGATCTGGTCGTCGCGGTTGCCCTTGGAAATGGCCCAGAGATCGCCGCCACTCTCGTGAAAGGCGATCATCGAGGCGATATTGTGGGTCTTGTCGGCCGCCAGGATCGCCGAACTGCCTTCCGGACCGCGCGCTGCTGATTCGAGGTAACCCTCCTTGCGTTCGGCCCAGGTGGGGCGTGTCTTGTCCTCCGACAGGGCATCGACGAGCGCGGCCACCTCGCGGCCGAACTCGATCTCCAGTTCGGCCAGGGTGGTCTCCGTGTTCTCGACCACGTCGTGGAGCACGCCGGCAGCCACCACATGCTCGGCGCACCCCGCGCCCGCCAGGAGGGAACCGACGAATGCGCAATGGCTGAAATAGGGGATGTCACCCTTCTTGCGATACTGGCCCTCGTGCGCCTTGGCAGCGAAATCCATCGCCTTCTGAATCAAACGGGAGTAGCTCATCGGCGCTCTACCAGGGGTCTCGCCAAAGGCGTCGATCGATTGTTGTTGCCTGCAGACGTCCGCGCCGTCCGGCTTGGACGCCCCAGGGTTATAGCCGTCCGGCCGGGGGGATCAAAGGAAAATTCTTCGACGCCGTTGATCTCGAAATCCGCGCGGTTATACCTGAGAGAAGAGACCGATACGCCCGGTCCGCGAGCCGCGCTCCGCTCCCGTCGCGGCGAAAGGAGTTTTCATGCGCTTTGTGCTCTGTCTTGTGTTCTGTCTTGTCCTCTGGCTGACCGCGATCGGCGCGGGCGGTGATGAACCCTTCTCGCTCACGGTTCTCCACACCAACGACACTCACGGCCGTCCTCTGGCCTTCAAGAGATCGGGCACCCTCGTGGGCGGCATGGCGGCGCGCAAGGCGGCTGTCGACGCCCTCAGAGAACGGCACGGCGACCTCCTCCTGGTGGATGCGGGCGACGTGTGCGACGGCATGCCCGTGTCGAACCTTCATCGAACCGAACCCGACTTCGTCGGCATGAACCTGATCGGTTACGATGCCATGGCCGTGGGCAACCACGAATTCAGCCACGACCTGGAGAGGATCCTCGAACTGGAGCGCATGGCGGGCTTCCCCTTCGTCTGCGCCAACGTGAAGAAAAAAACGACCGGTGTCTATCCTTTCAAACCCTATGTGATCGTCGAACGCCAGGGCCGCCGCATCGCCCTGCTCGGCCTCGTGACGGGCTACCTCAAAAAGATGGTCATCTCCGAACGGGTCGCCGGTCTCGAGCTCATCGACCCGCTCGATGCGGCCAAGGAGTGGGTGCCCCTTCTGCGAACGAAAGCCGACCACGTCATCGTCCTCTCCCACTGCGGCTACGGCTACGACAGAAACGTTCTCGCCCGCGGCGTGGACGGGATCGACCTGATCGTTGGCGGCCACTCCCACTCGGTCCTGCCCGCGCCGGAGCGCGTGGGCGACACCGTGGTCGTTCAAGCCGGCAAACATGGCCTCTTTCTCGGCGTGGTCACCCTCCACTTCGCGGGGAAAGAACTCGAACGCGCCGAGGGCGGACTCCTTCCGATCAATTTTTCACCCGGAGATCGGGAACAGTACCTCGACATCGGCCCCCTGAAGGAGGATGCCGATCTCCTCGCCAGGCTCCAGCCTTACAGGGAGCGGCTCTCCGGCCTGCTCGGCCGCGTGGTGGGCTCGGTGACCGCGCCGAGGGACCGCGTCGAGGAAGGTTGGCGAGACTCCCCCTGGGGCAATCTCGCCGCCGACGCCATGCGCTGGGCAGCGGGCGCGGACTGCGCCATCACCAACATGGGCGGCGTCCGCACCGAGCTCGGGCCGGGAGAGGTCACGGTCGAGGACGTGGTCTCCATGCTTCCCTTCGACAACACGGTGATCAACGTCGACCTGAAAGGTACGGTCCTTCTCGATCTGCTCGAACACGCGGTGTTCGTTCGCGAGGAGCGGCACCGCGCGTCGGGAGCGCTGTCCGGGATCGAGGTCGTGCTCAACCGCCGCTCGGACGGGATCCTGTCGGTCGAGGTCGCGGGCGCGCCCCTCTCCGAGAAAAAGACGTATACCGTGGCTGTCAATTCTTTCATGTTTCAGGGTGGAGACGGATTCGGGATGCTCTCGAAGAACGAGGGATTCTACGATCTCGGCTTCAAGTACTCCGACGCGCTCGTGCGCTACCTGGAGGAGAAGAAAAAAGTGACACCCGCATCTGAGGGCCGGATCAGGATTTCGGTAGACTGATCCCAATATTGTACGAACCCCGAATCCTGGCACGTTGCGCTCGCCGGCCCCTTTTGATATGTTGGCTCCGGCGGTATTTCCTCGAAAGAAGGCTCTCAAGAAAAAGTGGATGCAGCGACATGGCGCACATCATCGTTCCCGAGGCAGAAGAGATCCTCGACAAGACTTTTCCGGTTCTCGATCGCGGTTTCGTGAGACTCGTCGACTACCTGGGCGGCGACGCTCGCATCACCCAGGCGGCGCGCGTCTCTTACGGTGACGGGACCAAGACCGTTCGCAAAGACAAGGGCCTGATCACCTATCTCATGAAGAACAGCCACACGTCGCCCTTCGAGCAGGTCATCCTCACCTTTCACGCCAAGATGCCGATCTTCGTGGCCCGCCAGTGGGTGCGTCATCGCACGGCGCGGCTCAACGAGATCTCCGGTCGGTACAGCGTCATGGAGGACGAGTTCTACCTTCCGGCGGAGGAGGATATCCGGTTCCAGAGCGAGCGCAACATGCAAGGCAGGTCTGACGAAGAGGTGCCCGCCGAGCTTCGCGCCAAGGTTCTCGATCTTCTGAAAAGGGACCAAGCGGCCATTTACGGCAACTACGAGGAGATGATCGGCGACGACATCGCCCGCGAGCTGGCCCGTGTCAACCTGCCTCTGAGCCTCTACACGCAGTGGTACTGGCAGATCGACCTGCACAACCTCTTCCACTTCCTGAAACTGCGCATCGACTGGCACGCTCAGTACGAGATCCGCGCCTATGCCGAAGTCATGTCGATGATGGCCAAGGCGGTGGCGCCCCTGGCATACGGGGCGTTCGAGAAGCACATCCTGCACGGTGTGCGGCTGTCGAGCGTGGAGGTGAAGGCCGTGCGCGCCATGATCACCGGATCGACGGTGAAGCTGAAAGAGAAGCCACTGCGGGAACTGCTTCACAAGCTCGGCGTCGACCAGGACGCGGCCGGAGTGCCGACAGGGTCCGATGCGCAAACAGCGACCGCCGAATAACGCCGAATAACGCTTCCACAGATGATGATCTCACCGCCCCGGAGATGATGATCTCACCGCCCCGACAGGTTATCTATCGCGCAGGCGTGAGCCGGTGAAGTGATGCGGTACGGGGTTTCCCTGCCCCGGCTGCAGGCGCTCGGCGATGGCCTGGCTGATGAATTCCTTGGCGAGACGCACCGCGCCGAGCGGCTCCATTCCCTTGGCCAGGCCAGCGGCGATGGCGGCGGAGAACGCGCAGCCCGTTCCGTGGACACTCCCTTCGTTGGCCTCGCCCTCGACAAAGGGCGCTCTCAGGAGTGTGACCGATCGGCCGTCGAAGACGAGATCTTCGGCCGTTTTGCGGCCGGCGTCTTCGGCCGTTTCGACCTTGCGATGGCCCCCCTTGATCACCACCAGGCCGCACCCCGTTTCGAAAATCCGCTCGGCAGCCTCGCGCACGTCGTCGTCGGTTCTGATCGTCATGGCGGCGAGAACCTCGGCCTCGGGCAGATTCGGCGTCACCACCCTTGCAAGAGGCAGAAGGCGCTCCTTCAGCACCCGGCCCGCCTCGCCCGAAAGGAGCAGGGAGGAATCCTTTGCAACCATGACAGGATCGACGACCAGGTTGGGTAGTGCCAGCCTCTCGATGCTGTCCGCCACGGCGTGGACCACGGCCGGTGTGGCCAGCATGCCCGTCTTCACGGAGCCGAGCAGGATATCGCTCGCCACGCTTTCGATCTGGGCCACGACAAAGTCGGCCGGAACGTCGTGGATCGACTGCACGCCGACCGTGTTCTGTGCGGTGAGGGCGGTGAGCGCTGACGTGCCGAAAACGCCAAAGGCCGAAAAGGTCTTCAGGTCGGCCTGGATACCGGCGCCGCCGCCGCTATCCGAGCCGGCAATGGTGAGTGCGGAACAGAGTGCGGCGGCCGACGTCATGGGGAGTCTTCGCCTCCGGAGCTGCTTGTGCCCTTGACGACTCCCACCTCGCCATAGGAGACGACCACGATCTTCGGATTGCCGCCGAGGAGCGATGTTCCCACGCCCACGCCCACGGGACCGCGCCCCATGCCGACACCGAGGCCCACGCCGCCGCTGCTTCCCCCGTAGGAGAGATCGTGAGTGAGGCCGATGAGCGCGTCGCCGCCCACCTCGCGGATCCTTTCCACGAGCCGTTCCACGTTTTCGGCCTTCATCTCCACGATCAGCGCCTGCTGATCGGTCCACCAGTTCCAGATCGATGACGCTGCCGAATCCTGGCATGACACCGAGCCGATCAGCCGGAAGTCGCGCGCCCCGTCGGAACCCACGACCTGCACCTCGAAATCGTCCGGTTTCGGATCGAAGATCTCCTCCGCGTCGAGCGGAGTAAAGGTGACCGTCGAGCACCCCACCATGATCGGCACGAGACAGAGAAAGAGAATCGTCGATAATTTGCTGAAAGATTGCATTTTTTTGCCTCCCAAGAGGAGTGTAGCATGGGACTTCGGAAGAAGAGACGCGAAATAGGAAATTTTCGAGCACCTCCGAAAAGGGATCGACACGATGGCCTCGAAGAGACAGATCGAGCTCGAAAAAGAGGGCTGGCAGCGCAAGACCACGACAGACGAGCCGAGGCTGAGCGAGTTCGTGGCCTTGTACGAATCACTGGGCTTCGAGGTTCTCCTGCAACCGATCGAAGCCGGCGACACCGGGTGCACCTCCTGTCTTGACGCGGACCGGGCGCGCTTCAAAACCATCTACACCCGCCCCGTTGGCTGAGCCCCCCACACGCCGCCACGGCGCTCACGGCGGCTCCGATCAGACCGGATCGTTTTCAATTGAATTTACTTGATTTATCTCAATTATCGGGCAGAATATAGAGGCGGATCGATAGGACTCGCAAAGAGAAACACCGAGACGCCAGAAGGTCGCCTAATATATTGCGAATTAGAGCGTAAAGGAATTCCGGATTGGACGCCCCTCTCACGGGCCGAGAACTTCCGGAAAGCTCGAATTGGATTTGACCCTGATCCGGCAACGAATCTGGGCGGTTTATTGGGCGCAATGATGCGTCTTCGAAGAGAGAGCAAAGTTTATCGTGATGAGTTCACGCTTTTCTTTTCAACGGGGAATGTTCAGACCTTTTCGTGGTCCTCGTAAAGGGAAATCATGGTCTGGAGGTGATCGAATGATCAAGTTGACCACAGCTGCTGTTTCCTGTCTCCTTTTCGTTTTCCTGTCCAGCGGGACAGCGTTGCTCGAGGCCCACTCTCCTCACGACAATATCAAGTGTCTCGCAGTGAGCCCCGACTTCGAAAACGACAACACCCTCTTTTGCTGCATCACCCATATCAACACCTACATCCTGAAATCGAGCGACGGCGGTCTGACCTGGGATCCGTCGCAACATGGATTTCCCCATGCGGACGCGTCATCCCTGGCCATCTCGCCCACCTTTGTCACGGACGGCACCATGTTCGCCTCGACGATCGACGCCGGCCTCTTCCGGTCGACCGACCATGGCGTCTCGTGGGAGGCGATCAACAACGGCGTCGACCACATGCGCATCCGTTCGGTCGTTCTTTCGCCGGATTTCGCGAACGACCAGACACTCTTCGCCGGAACGAAGTTCGATGGCGTGCTCAAGTCGACCGACGGCGGCGACACCTGGACGCCGAGCAATACGGGACTGACAACGGCATACATCTTCTCCCTGGCCGTGTCGCCGGCGTTCGCCTCCGACCAGACCCTCCTCGCGGGAACTGCCGACGGGCTCTTTCTCTCGACCGACGGCGGAGCGACGTGGGTCGCCACGGGTAGTTTTCAGGGTGAGATCGTGGGAACGGTCTTCTTCTCTCCCGCGTTCGCGACCGATCAGACAGCGTTCGTCGGCGTCTGGGCAAACGGGGTCTACAAGACCACGGACGGCGGCAACGTCTGGATCGCCAAGAACACGGGGCTGACCTCCGATCTCATCATGAACGTGGCGCTGACGCCGAGCTACTACAACGACCAGACCCTCTTCCTGGCCACGAAGGTCGCGGGCGTTTTCAAGTCGACGAACGGTGGCGACTCGTGGAGCCTCATGAATGACGGTCTCGACAATCAGGCTCCCCAGAGCGACTTCCACTACTTCGGCTTCGGATTCTCTCCCGCCTTCGAACAGGACCAGCTCGTCTTCCTGGCCGCGTTCGAGGGGGTTCACAAATCGCTGGACAGCGCCACCCGCTGGAGGCACCTGAACGTCTACAGCCAGAACCTGGTGCGCACCATGGTCATCAGCCCCGACTATGCAAACGACCAGACCGTTTTCGGCGGCGCCTACGGCGGCGGTATGTACCGGACAGAGGACGGCGGCACAACATGGGAGCCCAAGGACACGGGCCTGCAATCGATGAAAGTTTCGTCGATCGCGATCAGCCACGACTATGCCTCCGACGGAACGCTCTACACGGGCTTCTTCGGCGACGCCGCGAAAACAACCGTCAAGGGGGACAGCTGGTTCAATCTCGAGGTGAATCCGCAGGACTGGATCTACCTCAGGTCGTTGGCGGCCTGCGACGACGGGACGGTCTTTGCCGGCAACGGCGACAACGGCGCCTACGCGATTTACAGATCGGACGACGGCGGGGACACCTTCGTGCCTCTCAGCTCCGATTTCAAGGCCGCTTTCTTCATCTCCCCCTCGCCCGACTACTCGATGGATCAGACCGTCTTCGCCGGGACCGACAAGGGGATTTACAGGTCCCAGAACGGCGGCAGCTCCTGGAAGCAGGTCAGCTACGCGGGAGTGACGATCCTGGCGATCCGCGTTTCGCCCGACTTTGTCAATGACGGATCCGTTTTCGCCGGGAGCCTGGAATACGGCCTCTTCAAATCGGTCGACTACGGCTCGACGTGGCAGATTTCCGACGCCGGTATGGACGGCGCCGCGATCGAGGCGCTGGGGATCTCGCCCGACTATGCCACCGACCAGACCGTGTTCGCCGCGACCAAGAGCCAGGGCGTCTTCAAGTCGGTCGACGGCGGAAACAACTGGTTTTCGATCGGCCTGGCCGACCATTTCCTGCGCTCCCTCGTCGTCTCTCCGGCGTACACGACCGACCAGACCCTTTTCGTGGGCGACTGGAAAGGCATCTACAGAACCGTCGACGACGGCCTGAACTGGGAGAAGGTCCTCAACCTGCAGCGCTACGACGACCAGAACGAGTTCATCGCCTTCTCTTCGAAATGGAAGGAGTACAAGGATTCCTTTGCCAGTGGAAAGGGCGTGACCTATACTTTTACCCGCGGAAAGTCGATGACCTTCAGCTTTTATGGGAATGCTGTCCGCTGGGTGGGAGAAAAAGCGCCGTTCGCCGGCATGGCTGACGTTTATATCGACGGAGCCTTCAAGTCGCACGTCGATCTCTATGCCGCGCAGGTCGAATGGCAGCAGACTCTGTTTTACAGGGGTAACCTTGGCTTGGGACCCCATAACATCACGATCATCGCAACCGGTCACCAGAATCCGCTGTCAACCGGAATCGGAGTGATCATCGACGCTATAGACGTGGGCTATTAGCGGGCTATTGTAAAGGTGTCAGAACAAGGATCGAAGCGCGCCTCCCACGATCGGCGCTCGGTCGAGAACCTCGAGTTTTATAGGAAGCCAGATACAGTGTTTCGATACGTCGCGATAATCCCGTACGCGCTCGTCAGGGCCGTCTCCGTTCGAATCGGAAAGGCGGCCTTGGTTATTCTGCTCTGCGTCTTCGCCCTTTTTGGAACGGATGCGGCAGCCCATTCGCCTCACGACAAGATCACAGGCCTGGCTGTCAGCCCCGGTTTCGAAACGGACCAGACCCTCTTTTGCACCCTCGTCCATTACACGACTTTCATATTGAAGTCGGAAGACGGCGGGCTCACATGGCAGCCGTCGCAGATCGACTTTCCCCATCTCCATCCCTCCTGCCTGGTGCTCTCACCCGATTTCGTCCTCGATGGCGTCGCCTTCCTGGGAACCGACCAGGGCCACGTCTTCAAGTCGACCGATAGCGGGTCCTCGTGGGAATCGATGGTCGCCCAGCCGCTGGAGACGACGATCAACCATATCGCCCTCTCGCCGGTGTACAACACCGACCAGACCCTCTTCGTCGCGTCGAGCGGGGTGGGGATATTCAAATCGACCGACGGCGGTACGACGTGGATTACGTGCAACACCGGCCTCGGCGACCTCCGCGTGAACGAGATCGCGATCTCGCCGGCTTTCGACACCGACCAGACCCTGTTCGCCGCGACCGAGCACGGCTTCTATAAATCGACCGACAGCGGCGCGACCTGGTTCAATCCGCTCACGTCGGGGGCCAAACAGTTCATCGCCACCTCGGTGGCCCTCTCTCCCACCTTCGACGTCGATCAGATCGTTTATGTGGGAGCCCGATACTGGGGCGTGTTCCGCTCCGACGACGGAGGTTCGAACTGGATCTGGCGCGGCGCGGGGCTTTCCGACCTCGACACGAACTGCGTGATGCTCTCGCCCAGCTTCGACACCGATCAGACTCTCTTTCTCGCCACGAGGGAGGCGGTCCACAAGTCGACCGACGCCGGAACCAACTGGACCCCTATCGAACAGGGCCTTGCGGTCAAGGCAACGCAGACCAACGACCATTACTGGACGTTCGGCTTCTCGCCCGCTTTTGCGACCGATCAGACCGTTTTTCTCGCGGGCTGGGAGGGTGTGCATAAATCCAGGGACGATACCACGGCCTGGCGCCAGCTGAACGTGTTCAGCCAGCGCTTCGTGCGGGGGCTCGCCATCAGCCCCGAGTACGGCACGGACGGCACCGTCTTCGCCGCGACCTATGGCGGCGGCGTCTACCGTTCCGAGGATCATGGCGACACATGGCTGTCACGGTGCACCGGTCTCGAGGGGATCTACGTCGCCGCCATAGAGGTGAGCCCCGAACTGCCGACCGATTCCACGGTCTTCGTGGGCAACTCGAAAGGCCTGGAGCGGTCGACGATCGCCGGAAACTCGTGGAACCTGATCGACGTCAATCCCAACGATTCCGTCTACATCAGATCTCTGGCTATCTCTCCCGACTTTGCCAGCGACCGGACTCTCATCGGCGGCAACGGTTCGGAAGGCACCTATGAGCTCTACCTGTCGACCGACGGCGGAACGACATTCGATCCGATCGCGGCCGATTTCGACGGAGCTTACAGCCTCCAGTTCTCCCCGAACTGGTCGACGGACCAGACGATCTACGCCGGCACGAACAAGGGTATCTACCGCACCCTGGACGGCAGCACCACATGGGATTTCCTGGGGCTCACCGATGAAGACATTCTGGGCCTCGCGCTTTCACCCGCATACCCGACCGACGGGATTGTTTTCGTGGGCTCGCGAGAGACCGGCGTCTACCGGTCGACCGACTTCGGTGCCACGTGGGATTCGATCAGCAACGGGATCACCGATCCCGTGATCGAATCGGTGCGCGTCTCTCCCGACTTTCCGACGGACGGGACCCTGTTCGCCGCCACCAAAACACGGGGCGTGTTCATGTCCACGGACAGCGGCGACACGTGGACCAATGCCGGGCTGGAAGGAAAGTTCGTGCGCCACCTGGTCGTCTCCCCGGAATATACCACCGATCAGACGCTCTACGCCGGAAGTTGGGACGGGGTGTACAGAACCGAGGACAACTGCGCCACATGGGAACGCGTCCTGCGCCTTCATCGCTGGGACGATCAGAGCGAGTATATCGAAAAGAACAGTTACTGGACGGTCTACAGGGATCCCCTGGCGAGCGCCAGAAGGCTCGTCTACGCCAACGAATACGGAGCCCGGGCCGGCATGATGATCTCGGGCGAGACCTTCAAGTGGATCGGCGCCAAGGCTCCTTTCGCCGGTATCGCGCGCATCTACATCGACGGTGTGCACCAAACCGATGTCGACCTCTACTGGCCCTATATCAAGTGGCAAGAGGAGTTGTTCACGAAAACGGGCCTCACCCCGGGCCCCCACTACGTCTACATCGCGGTCACCGGCACGAAGAACCCCTCTTCGACCGGCAAAATGGTGACCATCGATGCCTTCGAAATCACGAACTGATCTCGCTCATAATCAGCACCACCTGCATAGCAGGTGGTATGAGGAAGGCCCCTAAAAGGGGCCA
>CAZUHB010000060.1:0-35942 GCA_964620445.1 uncultured Phycisphaerales bacterium | reverse complement strand
TACCTTCTGCCTCGGCAGAATTCGAGAACCTTATTGAATTGGGAGGATTAAAAAATGAAGCGCCTGACTATGTACATCGGACTCGCGTTGATCTTGCTCATCTCGGCGCCGGCACTGGGTGCCACCCTGAAAGTCCCGGCCGACTATCCGACTATCCAGGACGCCATCGATGCCGCATCTAACGGCGATGTCATCATCGTCAAGCCCGGGACCTACCACGAGAACATCGACTTTGATGGCAAGTCAATCGTTGTCCGGACTGTACAAACCATGATCGGCCCCGGTGCCACGATCATCGACGGTGGGCAGTCAGGAAGCGTGGTGACCTTTGCCAATGGCGAGACCGAGGATGCGGTCCTCGACGGTTTCATCATCACAAACGGGACCGGCACTCATTACTCGAACTATTACTACGGCGGAGGGATCTATTGCAGCGACGGCTCTTCGCCGACCATCAGGAACACCATCATCTGGGGTAATTCGGCTGACTATGGCGGAGGCTTGTACAGCTTTTATGCGTCCCCGACCTTGACCAATAACACTTTTTATCGCAACTCGGCCAACTGCGGAGGCGGCATCTGTTGCGGGTATGCGCTGACGACCGTGAGGGTTACGAACGCGATCCTCTGGGAGAACAGCGCGGATAATCAGGGGGATGAACTCTATGTGGGTGGTTCCTCGTCGACTCCCACGCTGTCCGTCGATTATTCCGACGTGGATGGTGGATTGACTTCGGTCTATTCCAGCCATCCCGACGACGTCGATTGGGGTGTGCACAATATTGATATCGATCCAGAATTCATCGAACCGGACAAAGGGGATTTCCATATTTGGGAATACTCACCTTGTATCGACCAAGGAGACAACAACGCCCCTCGACTTCCGGACACGGACTTCGAAGGCGACAACCGCAAGGAGATGGGCACTGCCGACATTGGCGCGGAGGAGTTTCACAATCACCTTTGGATGGTTGGCGATCCCGTGCCCTGGGGATGGGTCTATTTCAGGGCAGGCGGGCCCGATGCTACCGGGGGGTTTTTATTTGTGAGTGCCACGATGAAAAATCCCCCCTGGGCAAGTCCCTGGGGAGACGTCTACCTTGGTCTCCCACCGTTAATCGACTATTTCATCCCGATACGCAAAGATCACGGCGTTGGACAGGTGCCGCTATGGCTCCCTGGCTCGTGTCACGCGGGAGATGTGTACTATTTCCAAGCGCTCGTGGGGCCGGACTACCCAAGTGCCAGGGTTACGAATCTAACGATCATGGTCATTCAGTAGAGCGAACAGGGCAAATTGTCTCCATGCGAGAGGACAGGTCACTTCGACCCGTCCTCTCGCAGTTCCCTTTTAGATCGATCAGGTCCCAAGGTGGAAAACGAGGCTATTTCCAGATACAGTTTCGCACCTACCTCCGCCGCCGGCGGGTACCTCCCGCGGCCTTTCCCCAGGGCTGTTCCTTGGTCGAGTACGCGGTCTGCACGTATTCCTTCCACTTCTCGTCGAACTGAAAAGGATTCATCCCCAGGCTTTCTTTCAGCACCTCGTTGACGGTTTTTTGCTGTTTGACCAGCCTGGCCACCTGTCCGAACTTTTCGGAATGCTCCTTGAGGATGAAGTCCACGAACGACCAGGCGAACATGTGGTCGCGCGGTGTGAGCATGTCGATGTTCTTGGAGGAGACGCTCAGAAAGGACGGCGCCTCCCCCTTGTCCACGGCGATGCGCACCGATGATTCCCACCTGCCGAACTTGAACAGGGCGGTCGTATCACCTTCCCTGTAGCAGTAGTTCCTGACCCCGCCGCCATACTGCTTGAACTGCAGCTCGTGGTGGTGGGCGAAGCCCGCATCGATCCATCCGCCGCGGATGTTGCCCGGCCAGATGCCGTCCCAGACGTTGGAGAGAAGGCAGTGCACCACGTTGTGCACCACGGCCTGGTGAAGTTCGTACTCCTCGTGCAGGAAACCCTTGTTGTAGTAGATTGTGAAGATGGGGGCGGCGCCCAGCAGAAAGGATTTGGTGTTGGAGTTCTGGCGGCAGAATTTCTGCGCCGAGCGGACGATCTCTCTCTCGCGCTCCCACATCATCACGTGAGTCTTCGCCAGGAAATCCTCGTCCGTCGCGCCCAGGTCCTCGCAAACCTGGTCATAGCATTCCTCGAGCCGTTCCAGGTAAAGATGCATGCCGCCGTGTGTCTTGTAGCCTTTCTTTCCCACCGAGATCTGCGGGATGTTGTAGGTGAGTTTGAAATGGGCCGACTCGCAGTGCATGATGTTGCGTGACTTCATCACCTCATCGATCCGGTTCATCTCCTCGAGCCATTTGGTGTTGGTCGCGCGCTCCGCTGCCAGTCGCTCGGAGATGTCGATGTCGCAGCGCGTGCACTGGAGCTTCAGAGTGCCCCCGCACTTCTTGCATCCGATGTTCTCGCTGCAGCGGATGGCGCACGACTCGACCGTGTGGGTTCCCTTGGGATGGCGCTTGCACGGCGTCCAACCCTGATCCTTGCAGGTTCTGCAATCCGGTTTCTTCTTGGGATCATCCGCTGCCAGAGCGCCCACCGCCAGGACGGCCATCAAAAGGGCTGCCGCAATTTTCGAACCGAGTGTGTCCATCCTTTGTCCTCCCGAGATTGGAATCAATGATACCAAGCCCGCGCAATCTCCGCCACCTACGGGCCCAATACAGAGGGGTCAGGCGACCCCTCTGTATTGGGCCCGTAGGTGGCGGAGATTGCGCGGGCTCGGTATCCTATCTGAAGACCTGTTGCACCTCGGGATCCCGCGGATTGATCTCTGCCGCCTTACGGTACGATTCCCGCGCGCTCCGCCCGTCGCCCTGTTTTGTGTACCACTGTCCCTTGAGCAGGTGCCGTTTCAGCGCGATCGATTGGCGAATGATCTCCTCTGATTCCTGGCCCGATAATCCGTTGAGCGAGCCGGTCAGAGAGGGCAGGCTTTCGGGAAGACGAAGAAGGTCGCTCATATTCTCGGACCAGGTGTCACGCACCATGCCACGGCTTCCCGCGTAATCGAGCAGCGGAAGATCGTCGGTGTTGAGCCGCAAGGTTGTCGGCGTAACCGGCGACGCGCCCGCGGCACCGTGTACGGCAAAAGCTCTCAGCTCTGTGCCGCCTGCCAGGTAATAACCCAGGATCTGGACGGGGTCGCCCAGGGCGCTCCGGCGCAGGTCTTCGATCTGTCCGCATGACGCCAAACCTTGTTCGATCCGGGAAAGGTCGAAACGGAGCGGTCCCCGACTGCCCACCATCACACCGTGGGAGACACCGAGGAAGAGCGCGCAGTCGGGAAAAACCTCGGTAAAGGTGGCCAGCGTGGTGCGGAAATCAGCACGGTCCATCTTGTGCAGCGGAAGGTATTGCACGGTGATCCCGCCCTCGCGAAGCCGGTCTCGGCAGGCCTGATAATGTTCGAGCGCATAGAGTGTCCCGGAGCCCATCGCCGGATGGGTGGGATCGCAGGAGATCAGGTCGTAGCGTTTACGGCAGAAGGCCACGAAGTTTCTTCCGTCGCCGGCGAAAAGCCGAACATTCTCTTTGGAAAGCACACCGTGGTTCAACGATTCGTAATAGGGAAGCACACCGGTCACGGCGGGACAGATCTCCACGCAATCCACCTCGATTCCATCCCATGAGGCCACCACGGAGGTGGTGATGCCCAGGCCGAGCCCGATGATCAAAGCGTCCTCGGGGGACCGGTGGCACAGCACCGGGAGCGCCCCCAGAAGATGAACCGTCTTGATGGCGTCGTAAGCAGAGCCGCACACCCGGCTGTTGTTGATGTAGGCCGATTTGACGCCGGTGCGCACGTCTTCGATGACCGTCACGCTCCCTTCCACCGATTCTTTCTGGTAGAGGATCCTGTCGGTGGTGTTCGGATTGCGGCCGAAGCTGGGAGGGAGGACCTTTCTGAAGTAGCCCGGAAAGAGCGCGATGCAAAGGGTGGCCAGGACGAGGCCCGCACAGATCCAGACGGGGGCGCGCACGCGGACCGTTGCGGGCTTCACCGCCAGGAAGGCCAGGGCCGCGGCACCCAGGCTGAGAAGAACGGTGACCGCGTTGCCGCTGTGGGTTCCCAGGAAAGGGATCAGCAAAAATCCGGCGGCCAGCGAGCCCAGAATCGCGCCCAGCGTGTTGGCGAAATAGAGCCGGCCGATGCCGCCGCCCACGCGCCGGCCCGTGACGGCCGCCATGCCGAAAAGAATCGGGAGGGACAGCCCCATCAGCACCGCCGGAACCAGGACCACCGCCCCGGAGAGCAACAGGGCGGGATAGAGCATGCGTTGCAGCGGGAGCTCGGCGATTCCGCGGAGCTGAATCAGAAGATCGGGAAGCAATCCGAAGCACGGCGTGAGTCCCAGGGCCAGCACACCGAGCACGACCTGAATCCACCCGAAAAGCCGCAGCGGACTGCCATGCCTGGAGAAGAAGGCGGAGTAGAGTGCGCTTCCCAGCGCGATTCCGATCAGATAGACCGAGAGGATCAGGGCGAAAGTGTGGGGCGAGTTTCGCAGGTACATCATGAGCACACGGGTCCACAAGACCTCGTATGAGAGGGCCGCAAAACCGGTGAGCAGGGCCAGCAGGGCCAGAAGCGCGGGACGATTCAGACTGCCCGATTGCGCCTCCTTTGAGCCGGCTTCGGGCTTTTTGAGATCACGGTGATGTTCAACCCCGGGGCTCTTCCGAAAGGCGAGCCAGCTCAGCAAGGCGGCCGTCAGCTGTGCGGTCGACGCGATCCAGACGGTTCCCTGGAGGCCGATCGTTCCGATCAGGCACATGCTGGCAACAAAACACCCTGCCGCGCCGCCCAGGGTGTTGATCGAATAAAGCCTCCCGATGATCCGTTCTCCCATCGTGGTGCCGGACACCAGAATGCGGGAGAGCACCGGCAAGGTACCGCCCATCAACGCTGCCGGCACGACGAGCATCACGAAAGCCAGCAGGAAGCGAATGATCCCCGCCAGGAGCCCGGCCGAGGGATCTTCCGTGAGGACCGCGCCATAGGCGGCCCGCGCCACGGGCAAGGCGTAGTGAACGATCGGCGCGGCAACCGCCGCCCCCAGAACGAGGAACACAAAGAGGCGCTCCCGCCGTTCGATCCGATCCGCCATGCGTCCGAAAAAGATGCTGCCCAAGCCCAGGCCGGCCATGAAAGCCGCGATGACCGTACTTACCGATGCCACGGTACCACCGAAAACCAGGGTCAGCGACCGGGCCCAGACCACCTCGAGCAGGAGGCAGGCGGCGCCGGACAACAGGAAGGCGAGAGCCACAAACAGGGGAATCCGTCTCGATGCGGGGGGGATCTGGGGAGCGCTTTTTTTGCGGGCTACCATTTCTGGATCATAAGAATGCAGCCCCGCGGTGTCAATTGCCGTGGCTGCCGGAAAGCGCAGCCCGCGAGCGTACCTCCCGCATCACCTCTTCCAGCTCATTGGCCAACAAGGGATCCAGGCCGATCGCTCGCTCCCAGTCGGACAGGGCACCTTCGAGATCGCCAAGGTCCTCTCGAACATCTCCCCTGCTCCGGAAGTGGCCGGCGTCTTCGCTATCCCGTTCGATCGCCTTGGTAAAGTCCGTCCGCGCGGCCTCGAGGTCGCCGCACCGCGCATGAGCTTGACCGCGCAATCCGAATAGATCGCCGACAATGGCCATGGTGGGATCGATCTGCAATGCGTTTGTGCAATCGCGAATGACTTCTTCCCAGTTTTCGGATTCGCTGTGGAGCCACGCTCTCCCCACATGGAAAAACGCCGTGTCCGGTTCGCGCCTGATGGCTCGGGAGTAGTCTTTGATGGCTTCTTCCAGCTCGCCGAGCTCGGCGCGTGCCAGTGCGCGTTGGCCGAAGGCCAAGGCCAATTCCGGCCTCAATTTGATGGCTCGTGTCAGATCCGCTTCGGCTCCCTGGTGGTCCTCGAGTTCAATGCGAACGCATCCGCGATAAAAGAAGGACGTCCAGAGTTCCGGGTCGATCTCGATGGCGCGGGTGCAGTCGCCCAGGGCGCCCGGCAGGTCGTCCGTTCTCAGGCGCACATATCCCCGGCGCCCGAAGGCCCTGGCATTGTCAGGATCGATCGCGATCGCTCGAGTGAACTCGCGGCGTGCCGACTCCCAGTCTTTTGTGCCGGCATAATCGACGCCTCGAATCACATGCCATTCGGCGGTTGTTTTCGGGTCGTTGGACACCACAACGATCCCGACCGCCGTGATTCCGAGCATCACCAGAGTTGCCAGGGCCGCACGCCGATACCACGCCAGATCGAACGGTCCAACTGCCGTTGCCGGTCGACTCAACAATCCTCCCAGTACGGCGCCGGTCAAGAATCCTCCCAGATGAGCGGTCTTGTTCACCTCCGATCCCGTGATCCAACCCCAAGCATCGTCAACGGCGAGAAGGACAATGAGGGCCGAGAGCCACACCAGGAGCCGTTTCAGGACGGCGGATGGAATCGAACGGCGCTGCACGAGAACATAGGTCATGGTCGCGGCGCAGATACCGTATATGGCCGCCGAGGCGCCCCAACCGCCTCCGGATTCGAGCAGGTGGGTCAGGCTCATGCCACCCATGTGACAGAGAAAAAAGAGGAGAACCAAAGCGAAGTGTCCGTAGAAACGTTCAGCCAGCCTGGCGACGATCCAGAAGAAGAGACCGTTTGCCAGCAGGTGAAACGTTTCGAAGTGGACAAAACCCGAGGAGAGAATCCGCCACACTTCCCCCCTGGCAATGAGAGAAGGGTGGTCGATCCCCCAGGTCAGCATTGCGAAGACGTCCACATCCGCGTCCGACAGACGGGCGAGCAGATGAACACCGACGAGAATCGCGAGGAAGACATACGTCGCCCAAGGTCGACCGGACCTTTCCACGAGCGCCCGATAGTCGGCGCGCCTCTCGGCTTGAAGCGCGGAGAGCTCCGCCGCACGCCGCGCGGCGCGCTGCTTCGCGTCCATCCGTGGACGAGGACTCTCGCTGTTGCCGATTTTCTCGGGTGTGTGCTCCGGCGGAATTGCCACTCTTTTCTCTCCTCGTTCTGTGAGCGCCATGAGGGAGCCGCGAGGACTTTCGGTTTGGAACCTCAGTACACATTCACCTTGATGGTGTCGCGGTAGGTTCCCTCATACATTCCGTTGGCTCCGTCCACGGCGAAGTAAAACCTCCAGCTCGCCGGAGGCACGGTACCGCTGGCCACGAGCACGTCGCTGAGCGGCATAAGAGGCGCGGGCGCTCCGAAAACGCTCTTTGGATAGTGGGCGAAGATCCAGTTGCCGGCCGGCCACTGGTACCAGAACCGATAGGCCGAGTCCATTTCCACGAACAGCCACCACTCGAAGGGCACTCCGTCGCGATCGCCCGGATCGAGCGATATCAGATAAAGAGTCCCGTCATCGCCGATCGCGGGCGACGAGACTTTGGAGTTGCCCAATACCAATTTCCATTTCAATGTTCCGTCCTGAGCCTGGCAGGGAGAAACGAGGAGCATCCATGATCCAAGCAGAACGAGCGAGACGATGGCGAAACCGGAAGGAAAACGGGTGTTCATGGCTGATACCTCCTCGGGCTCGTTGCAGGAATTCCCAGAGCTCACAAGGCGCCCATCACTCCAGTGGTGGTGCTTCTCTCAGGCGATGCATCGTATCATATTGTGGTCCTGGTTGCATCGGACCGGAATTGCGGCGCGGCTCAGCAGAGCGTGCTGATTGTTTCATGTTCAAAAATAAAAGAGCCGGCAGTGATTTTCACTGCCGGCGCTTGATAGGTATCGCTCCCTGAAATCGTGATTCGAAGAACGGCTCAAGGAGCGACGGTAGTCACGATCCCATATCAGAGACATTCAAAAACAACATTGTCACGCACCTGTAACAGATGCAGTTGAAGTTTTCCGTCCGGAACGGGATCGATGCCGATATAGGCTGCCCAATTACCCTTCGGCAGGATCAGGTCGACGCAGGTGCCGCTCATATCGTCCAGGGGACCGGTAAACATCGGACTGGTCAATCCCAGCCTCCAGGGATTCGGGCCGCCCACATAACAATAATAAGTTCCGCTGGGAGAAAGGACGGCGAGCCAGATATCGACTCCATAACCGTATCCGCCTCCGGCGATCACCTTGTAATCGATCTTGACCGGCGTCTCGATCGGAATGGTGAGAAAATTGTCTTCACCGTTGACCTTGACGTCCACGTACGGAATCAGCGAGACGTCGCCGTAGAGTATGGCAGCGGGCTGGTTCGAGCTGATCGCAACGAGTGTTCCCGAAAACTGGCCGGGCTGCATCGGCTGGGCGTAAACGTTGAAAACAGCCGAATCGCCCGGGTTGAGGCTGTAGGACGTGTTGCCGTCGATGTAGAAGCTACCGGTAGTCGATACCGTACCGCTCGAAGGGTCATCGCCTGCGTTGGTCAACGTGAATTCAACATTGTCCGACGGACCGGACAGCGAACACATTCCGAAATCGTGGCTCGGAGGATCCCATTCCAGGACAGCGGTCGGATAGAGCCCGTATCCGACGAGACGGCTGATCGGTTGGTTCGAAGAACTCGCCTTGATCTTTCCGGAACGAGAACCTGGCGCCGTCGGTGCGAAATAGACGTCGAATACCGCGCTTTCTCCCGGTTGGAGATCGTAAGAGGTGGAACCGTCGATGGCGAAATCGCCCGTGGCAGAAACCGTCCCCGATGTGTTCACGGCCGTAGCGTTGATCAGTGTGAGGGGAATATTGGAGGACTGGTCACCCATGCCCACAGATCCGAAATCGCAGTTTCTCGGATCCCAGTACAAACCGACATCTCCCGTCACGGATATGTCGTCATAGTAACCGTTGGTGACGTAGTTTTCTTCAACGGCAGGATGAGGACACTCGACGAAGTGAAAAAAATATCTACCACTGTCCCAGCCTTTCGGGTCGGCGGTTCCCCTGTAGACGCCGTCGGTATAGACATCATATGTCCCTTCTGCGGGAAAGACGTCGATTCGGAACTGCGTCCACGTATTCGCGGGGCAATAACTACCGAAAGACTGATTTCCGAGATAATCCCACGTGGTATCGTTTCTGTACCTGAGCTTTATCCAGTCCTTGTCCATGGTCAAATGCACCGGGCCGAACTTCATCACGTGGTACCAGTGGAAAGAACCGTATCGAAATGAGAAGTTGATCTGATAGGGCTCATTCTCGTTCACGGGAACCTCCGGTCCCCAGCCATGACCTCCGTACCTGTTGTCATCCGGAGAAGAGACCTTGAGATTCCAGCCCGATGAGTGCTCCTGGCTGCATTCGATGATCATCTCCTCCGTTGCTGGCGCCTGTTGCCTCTCGATGTCCCAATCGTCGACGTTCCCGTCCTCGAAGTCTTCGCTCCAGATGACCCCCTGGGCAAAGGCAACGTTTCCGGCCGTCCACAGAAACAGGGCAATCACGAATAGCATCGAAACGTCTTTTTTCCGGATACACATTCTCGTCTCCTTTCAGATTTCTGATTTCACCTCTCGAAAGAGCGATCATTTCTTTCCAAACGCCCCTCTATCGTTGGAGAAAGCAAGCGCGCTGAAACCGAACTTTTCATTGGATATTTTGTTTGAGCGGTTGTAACTGCCTTTGATCTGGAATGTTACAAGTGGCTTTCGTAGGCTGAATCATGTGGCAGCAAAATGGTAGGAGCACAATGGCTTGATGGTTGGATCGTAATTGAGTCGCCGTTGGGATAGGTTCCGGGCGGCCCGAGGGCTGGTTAGAACTGAAGTTTTACCACTGCTTGCTGCTGGATTACTTCAAGAAGCCCCACCGTACAAAACAACAAGAATTTTGCGGAGAGACAACAATCGAAATTGCATGAGAATGCGGCTACAAACTAGCGCGATACCTCCTTGATTTCGTCGATACTATATCCCCCGTACGCGCGGTCCTCGATTGTTGGAAGTTTGGGCTCCTTCCAGTAATCCCCGTCTTCATAAGAAGACTCCTGGCTCGCCTCACTTGAATAGCGAGCGTATCGCACAACTTCATCGGCGAAGATCCGCCAGTTGCAGCCTGCTTTTCGGCTCAATGCGGTAGGCACATGCTTGGCACGTAATTTCCATAAGGTGATTACAAGCAGTTGATAGCAGGTCAATCGATGTTTTGCTCTTTCGGACAGGTTGGACTCGAACAAGTCCGACATTGAAGACCCAATCTCGATTCCCATACAGTTCTGGCTCAACAGCTCACGCCAGAAATCCAAAATCTCCGCTGGAGTGTAACCCATTGTAAACCTGACCACACTCAAAGCGAGCGATAAGCTGAATTGTATTTACTCCCTCGTCTGAACCAAGTTCAGCGCAGTTGCCACAGATGTCTCTTGATCAAAAAACTCCGATGCGATACACTTTTCCGTGCAGGGACAACGCAGACTCAATGAACTCGCGCCGCCCCAACTGAGGCGTTTCGGCAAAGAAGGAGGAATGTATCATGAGGGTATCACTAGTCATCATAACACTGTGTATGCTGCCCGTTGTCGGTGCAGCGGCGACGATCTGGGTGCCGGATGACCACGGGACGATTCAGGGGGCGATCGACAATGCGTCGAGCGGCGACACCATAATGGTGAGGCCGGACACTTACGTGGAGAACATCGACTTTCTGGGAAAAGCAATCACCGTCAAAAGCGAACAGGGCGCGGTGGTCACCATCATCGACGGCAATCAGAACGATTCCGTTGTGACATTTTGTCCCGACCTGGGGATGCCGCCGAAGATCGAAGGCTTTACTATCCGTGGTGGCCTCGCCGCGCAGGGCGGTGGAATCCGCTGTCAGCATAGCAATCCAACGATCAGCCTCTGCTTCATAACCCAGAACACGACCCTCGACGGTGCCCAACCCGGCGAAAAGGGCGGGGATGGTGCTGGCGTCTACGGTTGCCCGTCTTCTTATCTGATCTTGCAGGACTGCGCAATTACGAACAACACAACCGGCTGCGGCGTCGACGACCAGAACGGCGGCGGCGGCGCCGGCGGTGATGGAGGCGGGATCTTCTGCGACTTGGCCATCATCGAACGCTGCATCATCAGGGCGAACATGACCGGGGCGGGTGGCTCAGGCGATGTCGGCGGCCGCGGCGGGCACGGCGCGGGAATCTACTGCGCCAGTGCCGAGATCACGGCCTGCACAATCGACGCCAACAAGAATGGCGACGGCGGTGGAGGTGAAACTGGGAAGGCCGGCAATGGCGGCAGCGGAGGCGGGATCTACTTTTCCTCCGCCTCCCCGGAGCCCACGATCAGCGGTTGCACGATAACGGAAAACTCGACCGGCAGCGGCGGTCAGAATATGGGTAATGATGGCGGCGATGGCGGAAAGGGTGGGGGTGTTTACTGTCTATCGGCGACCATCGCGAACTCTGTCTTCAAGCACAATCAGACCGGTTCCGGAATGTACGACTACGGAGACGGCGGCGACGGCGGTGCAATCTGTGGCTCAACGCTCACCATCGATTCCTGCTCCCTGGTGGCCAATAGCACAGGATCGGGCGCGATGGGCTGGGCTGGCGGCGGCACGGGGGGGTCTGGCGGGGCGATCTGGTGCACAACAGCGACCATCAACGCCAGCATCATTTCCGACAACCTGACAGGCGACGGTAATGGACACGATTGGGGGAGTGACGGCGGCGACGGCGGTGGCCTGTTCTGCGCATCGGCAGTGCTCGATGGTTGCGTTCTGTCCCGGAATGCGACCGGCAATGGCGGCGAC
The DNA here is from genome assembly GCA_964620445.1 of uncultured Phycisphaerales bacterium. Classification (GTDB taxonomy): domain Bacteria; phylum Planctomycetota; class B15-G4; order B15-G4; family CAYZWU01; genus CAZUHB01. Next base: position 24,201 of record CAZUHB010000060.1, on the reverse strand, counting down.
GCCTACTTCGAGGGCGGTCGGGGAGGGGACGGCGGCGGCATCTATTTCTCGTCATCTTCTTTGATGCCGGTCCTGGCGAGCTGCGCTCTCTGCGGCAATCACACCGGCAACGGCGGAAATACCTACGAAGAAGATGGCGGACGTGGTGGAAACGGCGCCGGGATTCACTGCACTTCGATCGAGTTGGGTTCTTGCACTCTCTCGGGCAACCAAACCGGGACCGGAGGTACCGGGGACCCTGCTGGTCCCGGCGGGATCGGCGGTGGCGTATACGGAACGACGGGCACAATCGTCAACAGCATCCTATGGGGCAACGCACCGGACGAGTTGGTGGGAGGAAGTTTCACGACGACCTATTGCGACGTCGAGGGCGGCTGGTCCGGCACGGGCAACATCGACACCGATCCGCTTTTCGTCGATCCGGCCAACGGCGACCATCATATTCCTTTGGATTCTCCGTGCAGGGACGCGGGATACAACCTCGCTCCGAATCTCCCCGAGGTGGACTTCGAAGGTGATCCTCGCTTGACCGGTTACAAGGTCGATATCGGAGCTGACGAGTTCCACACCCATCTCTACACCGTGGGAGACGTGATCCCCGGAAGCACGATAGACGTCAAGGTGACGGGATTACCCTGGTTCCCAGCGACTCTCGCTCTGAGTTCCACGCGATCGGCTGTACCCCTGGAGACGGCACATGGTACATTGTACCTTGAGCTTCCTCCCCTCTGGCAGGGCTCGATCGGCACCGTGACCAGCCGCGGCGTGTTGACGCTCCCTGTCACCGTGCCCGCGGGCTGGAGCAGCGGGGACGTGTACCATCTGCAAGCCGTCGTCGGCCCGTGGGGCGGCCCGTGGACGCAGTTGACGAATTGCGAAGATCTGGCAGTCGAATAGGAGTGGAACTATCCGATGCGCTCCTACTGCACCGTGACCTGAATCGAGTCGTAGATCACGGAGGGGTCCAGAACGCCGTTCGCGTTCAGGTCCATACCGAAGAAGAACTCGTACCCGCCGACGGGGAGGCCCGGGCTGTTGAACACCGTCAACGGGCCGAGGCCGACGAGAAGGCCCTGATAAGTCACGACCAAACCCGGGATCCATCCCGGCGGAGAAAGCCGGAAGCTGTGCAACCCGTATGGTGAGCTGGCGAGCAGCCACCAGTCGGCATACTGGCCGTTGTAGATGGCAGGGGTGCAGGTGATCTCGACCTGCAGGTTTGTCCCTTGATCGATCGTGACATGTCCGTCGGAGCCGTTCGCCGTGATATCGGTCACGACCGCGGCAACGACCGAGGCCTCCGCGTCGATGCGTCCCCAGCCCCAATCGGGATCGTTTCCAGGAGCGCCGAGATCCTCGCACTCCTCGAAGAGATGCCGTTCAACGGTCTCCGGCAGCTCGCCGGGGCGTACGCTCCAGATCAGGGCGCAGAGTCCCGACGCGAGCGCCGTCGATGCGCTCGTTCCGGTTCCCATGGCCAGTCCGCCCTCGATTCCGGTGGCGAGGATCTCCATCCCCGGGGCGAAGACGTCCAGTGCCGGGCCGTAGGCGGACACCACTCCGCCGCTGTCGAGAAGATTGTCCGTCCGATTCGTTCCCCCGACGACGATCACGTCCGGCCAATCGAACCAGTCGAGATAGCGGCCGTCGTTGCCGGCGGCGTAGATGAGAAGGCCATCCCGATCCTTGATGTACTCGCCGGTCGTCTGCACCGTGCTGTACTCGACGCCGGTCTGGCTGACGTTCACGCACCGGGCACCATTGTCGACCGCCCAGCGTGCGCCCGCCAGGAGATCGCTGAGATATCCGCCTCCAGGCGAGTTGTAGTAGCGGATCGGCATGATCGACAGATTCCAGCCGACGCCGGCGACCTGCGTGCCGTTGTTGCCGACCGCCGCCGCACACCCGGCGATGAAGGTTCCGTGGCCGTCGACATCGGAGACATCGCCTCCATCGACCTGCGCCTTTCGATCGCACGCATTGTAGCCCGGGACCAGGGCCGCGGCGAGATCGGGGTGGGTGAGGTTCACACCGCTGTCGACGACGGCGACGATGATGCTCGCATCGCCCGTCTCGTGGTCCCACGCGTGAGGAGCCCTGATCTTTTTGTGGTGCCATTGCCTCCAGTACTCCGGATCATCGGGTTTGGTCAAGGTGGGGCGGCAGATCCAGTCCGGTTCGGCGTACTGGTAATCGCCGGTGCCCATGAGCTTTCGCGAGAAACGGTTCTCGGTCTGGTCTGGAGGTACCTGGACGATGAACTCATCGGTATCCGCGATGTGCTCGACCAGATGCTCCCCGAGTCGAGCACTCGCCCGAGCGCGAATCTTCTCGATGCGATCGGGCGTTTCACCGCGTGCCGCCAGGGTGTCGGGCTGCAACGGGCGCACGATCATCCGTCCGGAGAACTCCAGCTGGCCGGCGCGTTCCACGAAACCGTGGGACCGCTCCGCCACGTTCGCGGACTGGGCGGGAGCGACGACCTGAATGAACAGTACCGATAGCAATGCGGGAAGGACGGACCACTGTTTCATCAGAGTTGCCCTCACAGGGATATATCGATGATAATTGATCACTGTAGAGGGTATCATACACGATCCATTTCCGTCAAGCGCGCGAAGTGGATCCAGCGTCCGGGCTGAAAGAGCTCCGGTCTAAATCAGTGTTCACCGAGACCGGTCCGGCACGCAGATCAACCGGCCCGTTTTGACGACCGGCCGCCCTGATGACCCGTCCGCCGCCCCCGGCTCTTCGGCCAGGGTTTCGTCCGGCTGCCGCCGGGCCGTCCGTAGCTGGGACGTCTCTTTTTCGATCCAGCCGTGGAGTGACGGCTCTCATGCTTCGGTTCGGGCACCGTGAAGCCATCCGCCTCGCCGCGGAGGATTCGCGCGCCGATTCTGCGTTCGATCGCACGCACGATGTTGGCGTCCTCGTGGGTGGCAAGAGTGTACGCTGTGCCGCTCCGCTCGGAGCGCCCTGTCCGGCCGATGCGGTGCGTGTACGCGTCGGGCGTGTTCGGAACGTCGAAGTTGATGACGTGGGAGACATGATCGACATCGATACCGCGGGAGGCGATGTCCGTTGCCACGAGAATGTCGTACCGACCGCGGCGGAATTGCTCCATCGCATGATCCCTCGCGGACTGCGACATGTTTCCTTGCAGGGCGACAGCCCGGTACTTGATCTTTTCGAGATCCTGTGCAAGCCGCTTGGCGCGATGCTTCGTCCGGGTGAAGACGATTCCCGATGTGCACTCCTTCTCGTTGAGAATGTGGCGCAGGAGACGGATCTTGCCTTTCTGCGGCACCCAGTAGAGCGTGTGGTCGATCGTCGACGCGGGCATCGAGTGCTCCAGCTCGGCGACAGCGGGCCTGTCGAGAATCTGCTCGGCGAGTTTTCGAATCTCTCGAGGCATCGTGGCCGCGAAGAGCAGGTTCTGACGCTTCTTGGGAAGTGCGGCAATGATGCGCCGGATGTCGGGCAGAAAACCCATGTCGAACATGTGATCCGCCTCGTCCAGGACGAGCGCCTCGATGTGACCCAGACGGACGTGACCCTGTCCGAGAAGATCGAGGAGACGCCCAGGGCAGGCAACGATGATTTCCGGCCAGCGCCGCAGTTGCTGAATCTGCGCGCGCGCAGAGACGCCTCCGAATATGGTGACCGTCCGAAGGCGGGTGAACCGCGCCAGACCGCGCAGTTCGGCGTCGATCTGCAGCACGAGCTCACGCGTCGGGGCGACGACCAGAATGCGCGTTCCGCGCTCGGGATTGGCGAGCAGTCGCTCGAGCACGGGCAACCCGAAGGCCGCCGTCTTTCCCGTGCCTGTCTGGGCCAGGCCGAGAACGTCTCGACCGGCGAGAGCCGCCGGAATCGTTCTCGATTGGATGGGACGAGGTGCCGTATAGCCGGCCGCCGCAACGGCGCGCTCCAGTTCGGGTTTCAAATGGAAATTGCTGAAGTCGGAAACGGTTGCCGAACCGGTTCCGGAGACCCTGGAAGGGCCGGACGTTTTCGAGTAGGACATATTGTTGGTGTTCGTTTCTTGATGGGGTTCCGGTAATACGCGCGGTGCGGTTCTGGAACGGAGTTGTGCTGCCACCACAACAGTCGGAGGCGAGACGTGATTAAGGCGCTACCCTGGCAGGGGGTTCTGTTGTGCGCCATTATCGGCAAAGTGCCGAAGAACAGGCCGGATTGTTCACAGCCGGAATCTTCAGCGAAGCGGAGACCATAACCGGCCTTCCGGCAAGATGCAATCAAGTTATTCCTGTTTTTCGAGAATTATGCACAGGCGCTTCGTCTGCGCGGCGGAATCGCTTTTTCAAAAGAGGAGCGCGTTCACCCCCCGGCTCCGGTCCCCGAGCAGATGCTCGGCGAAATATTCCATCACCAGGCCGTAGAGGTAGCGCCAATCCCCCAGCGAATGGTCGGCGCCAGGGATCACGAACATGTCGAAACGCTTCCCCGCCTTGATGAAGGCATCGGCCATCCGGAAGTGGTGGGCGGGGTGAACATTGTCATCCTGCGCGCCGCAGATCATGAGGAGGCGGCCGTCGAGACGCTTCGCGAGTTCGATGTTGCCGTCGGGCTTGCAATCCCATCTCTCGCCGCCATCGGCGTCGGTTACTTTCGTGACTCCGAAATAGCGTTCGGCCCAGATGTTGTAGTAGATGCTCGGGTCGTTGGGGGAGGACATCGCCACCCCGACATGGAAGAACTTCGGGTAGACGAGCATGGCCGACACGGTCATGAATCCGCCTGAAGAACCACCGGCGATCCCCACGCGATCGATGTCGATCCACGGATGGCGGCCGGCGAGCTCCTCGATGACCGCCTTCTTGTCGGACAGCCCGTAGTCGCGAAAATCGTCGCGGCCGTACTCGCGGTAATCGAGACCTCGCTCGGGGCACCCGCCCCGGTTTCCGTGGCGCACCACGATGAAACCGAGCTGGGCCAGCGTCATTTCGATGGCTCCCGGGTAGAACTCCAGGGGAATGAACTCGCTCTGCCGGCCGGGGTAGACCCGAGTGATGATGGGGTAGGACTTCTCGGGAGAAAAGTCATGTGGCCTGTACATGACACCCCATTGATCGGTGACGCCATCGGCCGACTTGGCGCTGAAGATGATCGGCGGCTTCCAGCCCGCTTCGTCGAGGCGGCTGATGTCGGTCGTTTCGAGCTCCATGAGAAGCGCGCCCTCCATGTCGCGGACAACGTTCCGGTTGGGCAGGTCGACGCGCGAATAGTTGTCCACGAAGTACGTTCCCGACGGGGAGATCGAGCACTGGTGTTCCCCGTCCTCCGGGGTCAGAAGCTTGAGCCCCGTCCCGTCGAGCGCGACCTTGTAGAGATGGCTGTAGTAAGGATTCCGGCCCTCCTCGCAACCGCTTGCCATGAAGTAGAAAGTCCCGCTTTGCTCATCCACGCGCTCCGCTTTTCTCACCGTCCAATCGCCGCGGGTGACCTGCGTGATCAACGTGCCGTCGAGATCGTACAGGTAGTAATGGCCCCAGCCATCGCGCATCGATCCCCAGAGGAAGCGCCCGCTCTCCTTCAAAAAAATCGGTGGCTGGATATAGACCATGCCTTTCAGCCGCTCTTCCACCAGAACGCGGCTCTCTCCCGTCACCGGATCGGCCGCGCAGAGATCGACTTTCATGTAGTCCCGGCTCCGCCTCGTGAAGTAGAGGGTTTCCGCATCATCGCTCCACCAGAGGTTCTTGACGAACAGGTCGTTCAGCGACTGGTCCTCGAACCTGGCCGTATCGATGCGAGTCATTTTCTTCGAGCGGCGGTCGTAGACCCAGAGCTCCCACCGGGGAACCTCTTCCTCGGGCATGGGATATTTGAACGTCTTCAGCGCCGGCCGCGGCTTGTGAAGGTGGTCCACGAGCCAGAGGTCGTTCACCTTGCGCAGATCCGCACGGCGCACGCAGAACCGTTGCGAATCAGCGGACCACAGGACGGGAGCGCTCCTTCGCTCCATGTCGTCGCCGTCGATGAGGTTCCATTCCGTTCCCCAGCTCAACCCTCTCTCGCCGTCGGAGGTGATCCGCACCTCCTCCTCGCCGGCTGCCTTGACGTACAGATCGTTACCGCGCATGAAGGCGCAGATCTTTCCGTCGGGCGCCATGTTCATCCACGACTCGTGTTCGATCGCCGCCGCCTCCTCCAGCTTCTCGGCCCGTCCCGCGAAGAGATCGTACTTGAATCGATGGCCGCCGAGAGAGAACCGGAGCGATCCCTCGATGAGCTCCACCTTCTCGAGATCGAGTTGTTCGGCGGAGAAGTCGCTCTTCGTGAGCCGATTCAGCTCCTTGGCCAGGGCGTCCCTGTCGAAGAGCGGCTCCCGTTCCTCCCCGTGAGAAGTGACGAGCCAGTAATGGAATCCATCCCTGCCGAGATAGCGGTACCAGAAGCTCCCGCTCCCCTCGATCCAGTTCGGCCTCACCTTGGTTCCATACAGCAATGGCAACGCCTTGTCCGGCGTCCACTCGGCCGCCTGCTTCCAGTCGGCCTGGGCGTTCAACGCGGCCGTGGTGACAATCAGAATCAGGGTGCTCAACAACGCGCATCGTCTCATCGGTTCAGACTCCTTTTTCAGGATTCGGGAATTGAGGGGGGAATGAGGTCCTTGAAACCCAGATCACCACCGACGGGGAATACCTTCTGGAGCCGGTCATACTCCACTCGAAGTTCTTCGACCGACGCGGCGCCCTCCAGGTGGGGCAGGAACGCATAGTGGTGCAGGTCGGAGTTCACGAAACTGTAAAACGCTCTCGCGATGAAAGGGCTGGCGCTCCAGACGCACTCGTAGACCCCGCCGCCGCCCTGAACGAGGTGCCCCAGAAGGAACTGCCGGCCATCCACGAAGAGGGCCAGCCACTGCGAGCGCCAGACCGTCTTGTTCATCTCGCTGAAGGGGCTCTGGATCATCTGGACACCGGCCAGTGTTTCGCCTGCATAGACCCTGGCGGCGACAACGATCCCGCGCGCCGCCGCCTCTTCCACGGGGCCGCGCAAGCTGGCGCAGGGGCCTGGAAACAACTCGAGAAGCGCGCGCTCCGTGCATTCGTGCAACATCTGCCGGAATCGCTCGTACACCTGGTCCTCGGTGGCGAGATGGTAGATCCGGTTGTCGTCCTCGCTCGATGGAAGCTTTTTCACCGCCTCGACCGCGATGCGTCGCTTCTCGCGAAAACGCGCCTCGATCTGATCCATCAGCTCTTCGATCGGAACCGCCCGGGACAGCTTGTGCTCCCCCCTGTCCACGAGGATCGCACCCTTGGATTCGAGCCCGGACAACGCCTTGTAGGTGTTGGTGAAAGAGCGGCCGATCCCCTTGGCGACCTTGTAGCCCGTTGCGGGGGAGTGCTGCAGGAGGTAGACATAGATTTCAGACTCGAGGGCTGTAAATCCCAATTCGTTCAATACTTGGGTTATAGTTTCCGAGCTGGCCAAGTGGATGCTCCTTATTGTTAATGTAAAGGATTAATATAATCTCAGGCGGGCCCGCGTTCGTCAACTTTTTTTCGTCGAAAGGGATGGATCGGCTCTCCCCGAGTCCTTGGTTGATACACTCAGCCGCCCAGGACGCACACCATTCAATTCACAATAAACTGAAAATTCCTTGGCAGTCTCGCTCTGGTTTGCGCTTTGGAGATCAGAGCCGGTGATCTGAAGGACCCGACCTGTCAACGGCGTGGTGTACCCACCGAACGGGTCGCGGCACCCCGGCTCCTGGAAACTCGTATCAGGAGGTGACATCATGCAGAAATTCATTTTCCTTTTGATCGTTCTGGCTTGTTGTGTGGGCGCCGGGCAGTGCCAATCCGCCCTGGCCGGAAACCAGATCGTGGCCGACAGCGGCAGGGTGATCGAACCCGTGCCCAGGGTCGACGATGAATCGGCCCGTGGCGGTCGCGGCGCCCTGACCACTCTGTTTGCCATGAACAACGCCTTCGCCGGCAACACATTCGACATCCTGCCGGCCCACGACTTGAGCCTCACCGATCTGGATATCAACTGGACCGTGGCCGGTGAGCAGGTCGACGTCGACGTCTACTACAAGAACGGGACCTGTGTGGGATTCGAGAACGTTCCCACGGCGTGGACCCTTCTCGCGAGCAGCTCGGGCGTGGGTGCCGGCACCGATCTTCCCACCGCGGTAGACCTTTCCGGCAATGGCATCCTCTTTTCGGCGGGAACGACCTACGGCATCTACGTGGACGTGAGCAACCACGGGTCCCTCACCGGAGACCTGGGATACACGAACGGCGGGCCCAGTGTCTATTCCAACGCGGCTCTCGCCATCACGACCAACACGGGGCAGAGCTCGCCCGCGTTCAGCGGCAGTTTCTTCCCGCGGCAGTGGAACGGCACCTTCTATTACGAACTCGTCAATCCCCTGGTCGACATAAAGATCAATGGCAGCGACGGACCGCTCAACGTTCTGACGACCGATCTGGTCTCCATCACCGTCTCCGTCGATCCGGGAACGCAGGCCGGTGTTCCTCACGACTGGTGGCTGGTGACCCGAAAGAACTCCACCTGGATATACTGGTTCAACACTTTTTCGGTCTGGACCATCATCCCGAGTGTCGCCCATTCCGGCGGACTGGTCACGCTCAACGACTTCTTCGTCACATCGGGCACCCTGCCCGTCGCAACCTGGGAATTCGCCTTTGCCGTGGATGCGCCGGATTTCGTCTGGCAAGGAACGTACCAGGATATCTGCGTGGTGACGTCGTCTTGAACCAACAAGGAGGTTTGTCATGTTAAAGATAGCAATGATCTGCACCGCTCTTTTCATCTCTCTGGCCGCCATCGCGTCCGGTCAGGACCTGGCTGATTGCGCGTCGGCCTTTCCGGCCCCTGCAGAAAAGGTAACGGCACCCAGCCGGGGAAGTTCCGGCAGGATGCCCGATCCGAGTCTCGATATCAGAGTCAACGGCCAGGACTCGAACGTCGTGCTCTTCGACAGCCAGAACGTCGTGATCGACGTCAGGCTCATATCGGGAGGATGGAACGATCCCGCCGATATATGGTGCCTCGGCTGGGATCCGATCAACAGCTCGCCTTATTGCTACGGTCCGAAAGCGAATCCGAACTGGGCGTCCGGCTGGTCCACGCCTTACGACTTCGGGGCGCTCTATGATATTCCCGGCACCGGCGGCTACCTCACGGTCCTGAACAAGCCGCTCCCCGTCGGAAGCTACGAGGCCTACTGGGCGATCGACATGCTGCAAGACGAAATTCTCGAAATCCCCTACGTCAGTCATTACGACGTTTGCGACTTCACCGTCGTTCCCAGCCCCAACATGTACAAGCGCGATGACGGGGATACGGAGAATCTCCTCTCCTTCACGAGCGGTGGGGATATCGTCGGCCTCCAGCGATTCGAGATCATTCCGGGCGGAGAGAGGATCACCCACGTGGGAACGATCTTCGGATCGGAGATGTTTCCCGATTATGCGCCCGGGGTCGGCATGTTGTCGGAATTCTTCATGTGGACCGATCCGTCTCTCGACATGTTTCCTGGAGCGGACTGTTTTCTCGAATACCGCCAGCTCTGCCAGGTTCAGACGGTGGACCGGGACAGTCACGACTGGTTCAAGATCAACAACACGACAGGCTACGTGCAGTTCACCACCGGCTCCCACATCTGGATCGGTTTCAGGCTTCCCCATGCGCCGAATCAGTACTGCCTCGCCATCGATGGATCGTCGTCCTACGTCCAGGGAAGCTCTTTCATCACCGGCTGTCTCGGCACCCAGTGGGGGTTCGATCCGGCCGACCTCGACGCAACGCAGAATTACTATCCGCCGATCGAGTCGACTTACGGCTTCTGGACCGTCAGGGCCGCCTACTGATCCCGGCGTCGATCGTTCCCTCTCGAACCGGCCGGGATCTGCATGGCGTGAATTCTACCTTGCCTCAGCCCGGCCCCAAGGCGATGATCCAGAATGTGGTTTCCAGATCTGGTGAGTCTTTCGAGAGAGGAGAACGATCGCCATGAGGAAGTCGACCTGCGGCAGCCCGTGGGTATGTGGCGCCTTCATGGCCGCGATCGTCTCCTCCCTGGTGACCGCAAGGCGCTTCGGCGTGAAGGTTCGGGCATCGGCGGACGGCGCCGAGGAAACGCTGCTCTACCACGACGCCGAAACAGGCACACTCTGCTTCGACGCGACCCGCAGCGGCGTCGACGGACGCCGCGCGCTGGAGCAGGCACCATTCCGTCTCGCCGAGGGCGAACCGCTCACATTGCGTGTTTTCGTCGACAAATCGGTTGTCGAGGTGTACGCCAACGACCGCCAGGCGATCTGCCGCCGCGTCTATCCCGGGCGTGACGACAGCCTCGGTGTCCTGTTGTTCGCCGCCGGGGGCGAGGCGCGGATATCGAGCGTGAGGGCGCGATCGAATACAAGGGCAAGATCGGCGTCACCTGCATGGACCTGACCAATCCCTTCTTCAAGCTGATCGCGAACGTGATGCAAGAGGAGGCGAAGCGGTACGGGTACGAGGTCGTGGCCTTGAGCGGGGAGCTGGATCCCGCGAAGCAGAACAACCAGCTCTCCGATTTCGTGGCCCAGGGATATGACGCGATATTCCTCAATCCCGTGGATTCCAGGGCTGCGGGCGAAGGTGTGAAAAAGGCTCACGAGGCCGGAATTCCCGTGTTTACATACGATGTCCAGGTGACCGACGAGGAGGCCCGCGACCTGATCGTCTCCCATATCGGCAGCGACAATTACCAGGGCGGTCTGCTCGCGGGCGAGAGCATGATGAAGAAAACCGGCGACCGGGGAAAGATCGCGATCATCACCTATCCCGAGGTGACGTCGTGCATCCTGCGACAGGATGGTTTCAGGGACTATCTGAAAGAACAGGGCAGCCGGCTGGAGATTGTGACCGAGCTTTCGGGCAAGGGGAACCGGAACGACGGCTACACCGTGGCGACCGACATCCTCCAGGCTCATCCGGATATCGTCGGGATCTTCGCCATCAACGATCCCTCCGGCCTGGGCGCGTATGCAGCCGTGACCAAGGCGGGCAAGGAGGAGCAGATCACGATCATCGCCTTCGATGCCTCTCCCGCCGGCAAGCAAGCCGTGTTCGAGAAGAAACTGTACGATTCGCCGCAGCAGTTTCCGCGCAAGATGGCGGTCGGCACCGTCGAGGCCTTCGTCAAGTACCTGGACGGGGAGGAGGTCCCGAAGAAAAAATTCATTCCCTGCTCGCACTATCTGTACGAAGACTCGGTAAACGACCCGAGCCGCGAAGCCGAACAGTGGTAATCTTGCGATTCCGCAAAGGGAGGAAGAATCGGGGCGTTGCGATTCGGTCCGGATTCTGTATCTTGAAGGAACGACGATGAGAGTCCACCCTGCGATGTCCGCCGGAATCGGCAGACATCGCAAAGAGGAGGAGAATTCTTGAATGCCCTCAACAGGTTCAGGATCGTTCTTCTGATTGCGATCCTGGCCGGAGCCGCGCTCCACTCGGTCTCCTACTACTCCACAACGTCGGATGACGCCTTCATCTCCCTTCGCTACGCGCGGAATCTCGTCGAGGGGCACGGGCTCGTCTTCAATCCGGGGCAAGAGCCGGTCGAGGGATTCAGCAACCCGCTCTTCGTTTTCCTGTCGGCCGGTTTTCTCTTCCTCGGCATTCCCGAGATCTGGGCCATCAAGGGGATGGGATTCTTGGCCTTCCTCGGATCTGTCGCCCTGCTGGCGCTGTCGCGGCGCGTTGCGGCCGGCAGAGAGGCGCAGACACATTGCTTCGGCCTGGCCGGCGCCGCCCTTCTGGCTGCATCGCCTTTTGCGGCGCTCTGGTCGATGGCGGGGCTCGAAACCGGTCTCTACGCATTTCTGATCCTGCTGGGAGTGGTCGCCGCATCGGGCGAGGTCCGATCGGGCCGGGTCCGATTCACGCCGATCGTGATGCTTCTCGTGACCTTTTGCAGGCCCGAGGGCATTCTGATCGGATTCGGGGTCTTTGTCGTTCAGTGGTGTTTGTGCCCGGCAAGGTGGTCCGCCCTGCGCCGATGGACCGTGGGCTGGGGAGTGCCGTTCGCCGCTCTGATGGCGGCCCGCCTGTGGTACTACGGTTCGTGGACGCCGAACACTTACAACGCCAAGGTCGATATGGCCACGAGCACGGCCGCGAAGGCCTGCGACTACCTGGGCTCCTTTCTCACGGAGGGGGGATTCTGGCTCGCGATTCCAGCGATCCTGGCGATCTGCGTCATGACCTTCAGGCGCTCCTGGGAAGAACGGCTGATTTTCGCCGTCGCAGTGATCGCGGCGCAGATCGTCTTCCTCATCGTGGTCGGCAGGGACTTCATGCCGGGATATCGTTTCCTCATGCCCGTCTATCCCCTCGCGTGCGCTCTTGCCGGCGGGCTGATCGTGAGGATCGGCCTGCGTCTCTCGGACCTCACCCTCCGGTTCGGAGCAGCCATCCTGGTCGTCGGTCTCTGCACGGGACTGTTCGTTTTCGAGGCTGATTCCCTGAAGAGTCACAAGCATCGTTTCTGGTTGCTGCGAAATCGTCCGTGGACGGCCTATCTTTTCCAGACCGATCTTAAGGGAACGTGGCTGGAGGGGCACGAGAGTACAGCCGCCTACTTGAAGCGCATGGCCGGACCGACCGACGTTCTCGTTCTGGGCCCTGCGGGCGTGATCCCTTACTATTCGGAACTTCACGCCATAGACCTGTTCGGTCTGACCGATAAATTCATCGCCCGTCTCATAAGCCGGACCTCCCAAGACCAGTCCGGTCAGGACACGACGAGCCCGGCGCAGGACCTTCGACAGTACCTTTTCTCGCACAACCCCCGCTGGATCATGCTCGACGGTCATTTCCGTCCGGACGGCGTCTTCCTGCCGCGCTTCGGCGGCGGGATCATGGGGGTCCCCGAGTGGTCCGATTATGAACTCGTATTCACGGCGGTCGTCTACCCGGCCAAATGGTCGGCCAACGGATTCTCCCGCGTGAACGCACTCTTCGAGAGAACGGCACGGCCCGCGAACATTCGAGAAGACGGCTAACGATCGTCGGGGCCGTCCACGTAACCGAGTCGACGGAGCCGTTCCAGCATGTCGCGCCGCGCGGCAGCGTCGGCGTCCGACGAGGATCGCATGCGCGGAAAGAACTCCGACGGAAACGGGCTCGCGGTTGTGAGCCATTTGTCGAGCTCGCCCTCGAGAATGCGGCGTGTGTCCAGAACGTCGGGCGACGGATTCAGGAGGAGGTTGCTTTTTTCGTCGGGATCACTTTCGAGGTCGTAGAGCTCTTCCCTGTCCAGATAAGGTATCCGGACGTACTTCCAGCGGCCCTTCCGGACGCAGTGGGTTTTGCGTTCGTTTATCCAGGACAGATCATTTCCCTCGAACGCGTCGCCGGGCAGAGGGCCCTGGCTGAAATGGGTGGCCCGTTTCGACTCAGCACCGGAAATCAGCGGGAGCAGGCTCTGTCCGTCGATCGGATCGGGCATCGCCAGGGAAAGAAAGTCGAGGACCGTGGGCATCACATCGACGTTGGACACGGGAGTGGAGATCCGGGTGCCCGCATGCTTTCCCCCGGGGAAACGGACGATCAGGGGGACGCGCACGGTCGTCTCGTAGGTTGCCTGACCGTGGCTCCAGCTGTCGGCGTGTTCCCAGAAGGTCTCTCCGTGATCGGATGTGATGGCGATCAGAGCATCGTCGTGAAGGCCGCGCTGGGCCAGTGCTTCCAGAAGGCGGCCCACCTCGCGGTCCAGATAGGTCACTTCGCCCGCGTAGAGCCGAGCGAGGTCGGTGTCGTGCCCCAGTGGAGCGGCGGACCAGTTCTCGATCAGGCGCCGCGTCAACCTGTTGCCCTTGATCCGGGACGCTTCCTCGGGACCGAGAACGGAATGGTGGTGAGCGCCGCGCGCCTTCAAGACCGTTGCATAGGATCCCCTGAATCCATCGGGTACCGGCCCGTAGAGAGATCGAAACGGCTCGGGCGGATCATAGGGAGTGTGAGGATCGACATAGTGGACGAAGAGAAACAGGGGGCTGCCGTCAGGTTCTCGATCGATGTAATCGATCACGGCATCGGTGATCGCCGCGGCCCGGCGGGCTTCGCGATTGGCCACAACGGGGCCGTCGCTGGTTTCAGGATCCTGATCCCAGTGGTCAAAACCCTGGGGGAAGTCGAGCAGTTCGCTGAGTGCGATCGCCGCCGAGAATCCTGCCGTGTCGAAGCCTGCCTCTTTCAGGATTTCGGGGAGCATCAGGTTGGACGGATGGACGGTGAAACCGTTTCTCGGCACACCGTGGCGCGTGGGCCACGTTCCGGTCATCATCGAGACGTGCGAGGGGAGCGTGGTCGTGCACGCGGCGCTCACCTGTTCGAACAGAACGCCCTCGGCCGCCATCCGGTCGATTTCAGGGGTCTGCACCGTGGAACCGTAGGCGCCGATATGGTCGGCCCGTGTCGTGTCGAGGCTGATCAGGAGGACGAGGCGCTCCGGCGGAGTCGGACCTTCGGAACACGCAAGGCCTGCAAGAATCGATCCCAGCAGAAGCGCGCAGAAGATCCGCGCACCATGCGATCCATCCCCGCCACGAGGTGAAAGGGTCTGTTCTCCGGAAGGATTGGTCTCGACGCTGGGTTGCATGAATCCTCGTCGTCGGCAACACGCGCAGGGTCGAGGCGGTTGCCGTCTTGCAGACAGAGAAACAATTTGCCAGGAACGGCTTCGGGCCATCAGAGGATTGGGATGATAAGCTTGCCCTCTGCGGAGTGCCAGGAAAAATCTGAATCGCCCCGGCGGCCGGTTAAGTGTTGTACACACCGCCTCCATTTTGGATGATGGAAAAAGGAAAAGTCGAGAAGTTGGCATTGGTTCCAGAATGGGCACGGAACCGCGGTTCCTCAGGGTAACGCGACAGGAGAGGTTGCGGGGTTATGTCGGCCACACCGTTGCTGATGACTTTACCAGGCAGCACGACAGTGTGTTTTCCATGTCCCACTTTCGCGCTCTCTCCGGCATCTCTCGCGCTCGCGGCGATCAGCGGGGCGATCGTTATCGGCGCTGTGCTTCTGTACCTCAGACAGCGGCGCAGACAGCTCCTCCTCCTGCAGGAAAGTGAACGCCGGTATCGCACACTGGCTGAGAAATCGCACGATCTCGTCGCCGAGGTCAGCGATGAGCTGCGGATGTTGTACCTGAGTCCCAACTTCGATGAGGTCCTGGGCTGGAATATCGGGGAGAACATCGGAAGGAACGCTTTCGAGCTGATCCACCCCGACGATGTCGAATCGGTCGGTCTCGCTCTGACCGAGGCGCTGGAGCAGGGCAGCGCCGAAGTGGTTCACCGCCTGCGCCACGCCGACGGGGCGTGGATATACTTCGAGAGTTCAGGAAGATCGTACCGCAAGGCCGACGGAGAGACGCGCGTCGTGGTGATCGCTCGCGACATCAGCGAACGCCGCCGCGCCGAGGAAGCCTTGAGGAGGATCGAGGAGCGGCTCGCGCTCGCGCTGGACGCCACCAGCGACGGCGTCTGGGAACTGCGCCTCCCGAAGGACGAGTGGAGCCGAAGCGACCTGTGGTACGACCTGACCGGTTTCCAGCGCGGAGAGCTGGAACGTTGGGAGGAAGAACATGGTTCGATCATCCACCCGGACGACGTTCCCGTTCTGACGGAATCGATGCTCGGCCATTTGAATGGGGAACTCGAGGAGTACCGGGCCGAATTCCGGATCCGCCACAAGTCCGGCGAACAGCGCTGGATCCTCGGCCGCGGTCGGATCATGGAACGGGACAGCGACGGTAACCCGCTGCTGTTGATCGGAACCGACACGGATATCACGGCGAGCAAGAGGGCCGAGGAAGCGCTTCGGGTTTCCGAGACGAAGTACCGCACCCTCGTCGAGACCGCCGCCGACGCCATTCTCGTGGCGGACGTCGAGACCGGGATCATCCTGGAAGCGAATCCGAGCGCCGCAACGCTCTTCGGCATTCCGTCCGAACAGATCGTCGGCATGAATCAATCCCGGCTCTATCCGCCGGAAAGACTCGCACAGAGCGCGAGAGCACGCCGGAACGAGGGAAGAGACGGTGAGACGATCTTGGGTGATCTCGAGATCCATCACTCCGACGGCGGCACGATCCCGGTGAACGTCAGCGCCCGCGTCATACAATTGGGCGGCAAAAAGCTCCTTCACGGAATCTTCCGCGACATCACCGAACGCAAACGGGCGGAAGAGGAGCAAAGGCAGCTGGAGGACCAGCTCCGGCATGCGCAGAAAATGAAGGCGATCGGTCAGCTCGCCGCCGGCATCGCCCATGAATTCAACAACCTTCTCTTCGGGATTCTCGGGAACACGGAACTTCTGCTTTCCCGGCTCGAGGACGAGCAGGCGGGGACCTTCAAGAAGCCGCTCAGGGACATCAGCACCTGCGGACAGCGCGCCGCGGATCTGACGCAGCAACTGCTGGCCTTTGCCAGGAAGCGGACTTCTCACGTGGAGCTGATCGATCTGAACGCCGTCGTTGCCGGAACGGAACGGCTTCTTCAGCCGCTTCTCAGCGAGCGCATCACACTCCGCACAATCACCGGTCCGGACCTCTGGCCGATCGAAGCGGATCTGTCGGAGATGGAGCAGGCCGTCATGAATCTCGCCATCAACGCGCGCGATGCGATGCACGACGGCGGCACGCTCACGATCCGAACGGGCACGGTGACACTCGACGACGCCTACACGCGCACCCACCCCGATGCCCGTCCCGGCCCGCACGTGGAGCTGATCGTCGAGGACACGGGCTGCGGGATGACCGAGGAGACGAGCGAACGCATCTTCGAGCCCTTCTTTACCACAAAGCCCACCGGAGAAGGAACGGGTCTCGGGCTGTCGACCGTTTTCGCCGACATCACGAAGCTGAACGGCCACATCGCCGTCGAAAGCCGCGTGGGCGAAGGGACGACCGTTCGCATCTGCATCCCCAGGGCCACGGGGACTTTGACGGCGCCCGTTGTCAGTGCCGTCGGGCCGGCGGAGGTCTGTCCCGGCGGCGGCGAAACCATCCTCGTGTGCGACGACGAGAGCTTCGTGCTCGATTCGGCATCGGATCTTCTCGAGGACGGCGGCTACACGGTGCTCCGGGCGCGGGGCGGGCGCGAGGCGCTGCGTCTGGCTTCATCCCACGAGGGACAGATCGCCCTGCTGCTGACCGACGTCATCATGCCCGAGATGAATGGCCCGCGGCTCGCGGAGCAGTTGACGCGGCAGCGTCCGGAAACCGCGGTGCTGTACATGTCGGGTTATCCATCGGACCTCTTGACGGTCGCAGGGATGGAAGCCGAGAATATCGATTTCCTGAAAAAGCCGATGACCCGCGATCTGCTTCTTCGGCGTGTGCGCGAAGTGGTGGCGCAAGGAAAAACAGTCAAGCCGGCGAACTCCTCGGCATGAGAGCCTCTGTTTGGTTCGGCGGACGCCCAGTGGCCGGTGTTTTTCATTAGTATTCCTGCAGGAGTGGAAAAAAATCCCTTTTCTCTAAGAAATATGCGTGGGAAATCCCTGGCCTGTTATATATAATTAAAAGCATACATTGTTGGCGATCGACGAGATCAAAGCGACCGATCGACTCGGGGACGGTCATCGCGTTCGCGTGTTCTCTACGTGAAAAGCATATGTGGACAAGGCGGGCCCAAGCTCCCGGCGCAGTCATGACGCGAGTTAGGTGTTTCGACCGCAAGTGCAACTGGTAGTGGGAGGATCGAGTGACGATGAGCGAGACCTTTCGCGAAAGGAAAGGAAAAGGCTTCGGAAAGATCACGAGGCGTAGCTTTATCCGGGTCTTGAAATGCGCCGGGATCGGCGCGCTTCTGGGCTGGAAGAATCCGAAGGGACTTCTGAACCCGAAACTGGACGGAGCAGTCGACCAAAGGCCTTTTCAGCCCCGTTTTCGGGGGAAGCTGGTCCACGTCCTCGACGGCGACGCGACATCGTGGGATTTTTCCACCGGCTGGTACGGGGACTACGTTGATCAAGGCGTGGTGGATACCATGACCGAGGTCGGTCTCCTGCGCCTCACGGGCGCCACGAACATACAATCGGCGTGGGAACGGCTCGTTCCGAGCTATACCCCGGGCCAGACCTTTGCCATCAAGGTGAACTTCAACAACTACGACACGGGCGATCCCGATCCGGATCCGGAAATCAACGCTCTCATCGAACCGGTCAATGCTTTGATCCGAACCCTGATCATGTGCGGCGTGCAGCCGTCGGAAATAAGCGTGTACGATGTCACCAACGGCTGGCACAGCGGCTCGATGCCCCCGCTGTCGTTCGTCGACCGTTGCCTCTATCCCGGTGTCAATTTCGTGTATCACGAGGGCAATCCCGATCCTTTCAGTGCGACCGAGTTCGTGCAGTTCGACACGCCCGGCTCGCCGAGCATACCCGATCTCGCCATCGGCAACGTGGTTGTCGACTCCGACTATCTCATCAACATGTTCATTCCCAAGGGGCATTCTCTCGCCGGGGTGACCCTGGGATTCAAGAACCATCTCGGTTCCATAGATCGTTGTGAGAAAGTTCACGTCTATCTTCCCTACAATTACTACTACGATCCCAACTACAGCACTCTGGTAGACATCTTCAAGAATCCCCACTTCGCCTCCAAGACGGTCCTCACCGTCTGCGACAACCTTTTCGGGAACTGGGAATCCGTGAACGGGCCGCCCCAGCGCTGGTTCACCTTTGGAGCCGATGCGCCCAACAGTCTCTTCTTTTCCGCCGATCCCGTGGCGATCGATTCCGTGCTGGTCGACTTCATCGAGGCGGAACGGATCAGCCGGGGCCTCGGCAATGTGATCAGCGGTACGAGGGACTACCTCTCCCTGGCCGAGGGAGAGGATCTCGGTGTCTTCGAGCAGGCCGATCCCTGGGTTCTGCCGGTGGGCAGCGAGTACAGGCGGATCAAGTACATCTTTGTCTACGGCGTCTGACGAGGCACCGCTCGAGGAGGACCGAAATGCACAGAAGTGCCGTTGCATCGATTCTGCTGCTCTCCGTCTTTGCGACCGCGGGGCCTGCGCGCGGCGCGACCATTGTCGTCAAGCCTGACGGGACAGGGGATTTTCCCGTGATCCAAGCGGCCATAGACAACGCGAGCAGCGGCGACGAGATCCTGCTGGCGGACGGCGTCTTCAAGGGATCGGGAAACAAGGAGGTCTACTTCTGGGGAAAGGCGATCACAGTGCGCTCCCAGAGCGGGAACAGGGAAAATTGCATCATCGATCCGGAAGGCTCCCTGGGGCTTCCCAGCGCGGCCTTTCTCTTCGAGAATGGTGAAGGTTCCGGCGCGGTCATCAGAGATTTGACGATCGTCAACGGCTCGACAGCCACATCCTGCTGAGGGGCTGCCAATGGCGGCGGAGTACGCTGCTCAGGAGGCTCCTCACCAACGATCACGAACATCATCTTCGAGAACTGCATCGCCCACGAAAAGGGAGGCGCCATCGACTGCGGCGACGGCTCGCCCACGATCGAGCACTGCGTATTTTTGTACAACAAGGCGGGCACGGGAGGCGGGGTCTGCGCCCAGGGGCCCGCGTCGATTACCGATTGCATATTTGTCGGCAACCTTGCCGACAGCGACGACTACGGCGGCCACGGCGGCGGACTGGCTGCGTGCGGCACTGATCCGGCGGTGGCCGTCAACTGTGTCGTCGTCGACTGCGAGTCGATGAATCTGGGGGGCGCGATCTACGTGTCCGGGGACAGCTCGCTGCAGCTCGTCAATTGTACTCTTTCCGGAAACCGGGCCCTTGACGGTTCGGGCGTCTACGCGGAAGACACGGGCCTTGCAACCCTGCAGAATTCCATCATCGCCCACGGATCGAGCGGCGGCGCGGCCGCCGGCACCGGCGACGTGCAGCTCGCCTTCAGCAACATGTTCGGGAACGCTGGCGGCGACTGGGTGGGCCCGGCAGCGGGCCAGTTGGGAACACAAGGCAACATTTCCGACGATCCGCTCTTTGTGGCGCCGGAGAGTTTCGACTTGCACCTCCGCCACGACTCGCCATGCCGGGATTCGGGAGACAGCTCCTATGCGGGTCTCCCGGTGAACGACTGCGAAGGTGATCCGCGCGTCGTCGAAAGCGGCGTCGATATGGGGGCCGACGAGTTCTACTCCCGCCTCTACCACATGGGTGACGTCGTTGCCGGCAGTACGGTGCGAATCAGGATCGTCGGCGATCCGCAGGCACCGGTCATTCTCGCGTGGGGCCAGAAGTTGCTCGACCCGCCCGTTCCGACCCAGCATGGCGATTGCCACATCTGGCCCTTCGTCTGGTCCGGTTACGTCGGTCTGGTGCCTTCCAACGGCGTTCTGATCCTGCCGTTGACCATTTCGACGAGCTGGAGTCCGGGCGGTCATGCGCCGCTGCAGGCATTGATCGGGCCCTGGGGCGGGGGGGCGACGAGACTGACGAACCTCGACGTCGTCAGGGTGGAGTAGCCGGGGAACGCTCCATTCAAAGGACCGGGATCTAACGCACCACGATCTCGTCGAGGAAAATCCAGGACAGCCCGTTCGCGCCCTTGTGCCATCCGGGGCAGCGGCATTGGTTCTCGGTACCTATCTTGATGTACCGGGCACGTGTTTCGGGAAAAGAACAGCGGAAGGTCTCGATGAACGCGTCCGCCCGTTCTTCCGGATTCTTGCGCGTGGCCGATCCCATGGACTCGAACGCGACGCCGTCCCGGGAGAGGAAAAAATCGACCCTCCGAGGGAGGAAGATCCAGACCATGAGGTCCTGGATGAAATCCACGCTGACCTCGGAAACGGGCATGATCTCACCCAGGTCGACCACGGCCGCCATGGCGGTTCCCTCGAAGCCGAGCCAGTTGCAGTGAAAGTCTTCCGTGCCCTTGAGTCCGTTGGTGAGCGCGCCCGGGCCCCCAACGGGGTACTTGTCGCTTGCGGCCGGGGCCAGATGGACCTTCTTTCCAAGGGCAAGGTGATTGGCGAAACCGACCTCGAAAAAACGCTCCATTCTTTTCCGGTAGCTCTCGGGCGGGATCCCGTGCTCCTCCAGGCGCAGCACGCCTTGTACCTTCAGTTCTTCGACGAAGGAGTGCAGGGTCTTTCGCAGTTCCAGATTGGGCCGCATCTCTGCACCAACCTCCCGGAAGAGGGACAGATCGCGGGTGATGTTGCGCTTGGCCAGTTCGAGACGGGCGAAGGTGAGGGGCAGACGCGCAAAGCGCACGCGGCCCGAGAGGGCGGGATCGTCGGCCACGGCGGCCGCCGCAGTCGAAAGTATGGCATCGTACTTCTCGAGCTTGTCGGGCGCGAGATAACTCTTCACGCCGTCCCACGGGTAGCCGTAGATGCCCAGCTTTCCGTTCGCTGCTTCCAGGGCGTCATGCATTGCGTCGATATATGCGCCGATGTGCGGCCCGGCTGCTCCATAGAAACCGTGGAGAAAGTCGTTCATCACCGCTTTGACGTCGACGTCCGGATTCCAGAGTAACTTGGCGATCAGATAGGTGCGCAATTCGTGGAATTCGCTGAGCGAGCCGCCGCTTCCCTGCTGGAACATCATGGTGATGTTATTGTCCCTGAAGAAACGGATGTTGGGCTGAAGGACGCGCAGGTTGGGGAAGGGATCGATGTAATTGCGAAACTGCACCACGTAATCCCAGAGATAGATGTTATCGGTGAGCTTTCCCCAGTCGGCGATGTCCCGCGAAAAGGCTCCTTCGGCCTTGCTGGCGGCGATGGGGCGGCCGCGGTCGCACTCGATCGTGCAGAGCATGATATTCACGTTCCTTTCGGGCCGCAGGTCTCTCGGCGCGGAACGGGTGTACTGGTAGGCGAGAGTGGAAATGATCTTTTCAGGGAATTCGCGCGCCACCCGATTGACGAAGGTGAGCAACGAGCCCGCGTGCCCCCCGTGCTTCTCGTCCAGTGTCCGGCAACCGTCGCACCGGCAGGGATTGTAGGTGTCGTTCTGAGACACCGACCAGTACCTGGCGCCGGGTTTCCGGGCGATCCGTTCTCTCAATCCCGCGACGACCAGGTCGAAGACATCGGGGTTGGTGAGGCAGATCTGGGAATCGGGCGTCCGCTTTCCGTTGACCTCGGCAAAATATTCCGGATGCAGCGCGAAGTAGAGCTCGGGGGGAACGAGATCGTCGAAGGTGTGCACATACATTCCCCATTCCGCGCCGCGGTCCTTGCGATTGTGCAGCTTGTGCCAGGCCGCGTAGGCATCGTCCTGCGGCTCGGGCATCAGGATCTCCCTGTACGTGAAACAGGGCACGTCGGTCCGCTCGATCTCGGGCAGGGCGATACGATCCATCGTGGGAACGAAGGCCACATCGCGGCTGTATTTCCGACAGCCGAGGTAGTCTTCGAGGAGCGTGTAGACTCCGTTCAGCGATCCCCGGCCCGTGCCGCCGGCGATGATCAGACGCTTGGCCGCGGTACGAAGTGTGAATCCGTCCTCGGACAGCCGCTCCCAGTCCACGTCGCAGGGAAAAGGATCGCCACAGCCGGCGCTGCCGATGCATATGATCGAATCCCCCGCAAACAGGGCATCCTCGTGAACGGGCAGTTCGGCCCCCGAAATCGCCTTGACGTAATGCTGAAGCTCGGCAGCGGCTTTCCTGTCCGTTCCGGTTGCGGCAGTCGAGATCACTATCCGGAAGCTGGAGCGGCCCTGGCTGACCAGTTCCAGTTCATTGGACAATGCACACCGGCAGATGAAAAACAGGGTGCCGCCCACAAGCAACGCAATGCGCACGAATTTCATGGTCCGGTCCTCGACGAAGGCATTCGGATTGAAGCGAACGATCATAATCGGGGCGGGTGCGAAAATCGTCTTCTTTTTTCATTCACGTGGGGAGACACCCGGCGTGCCCCGCGCCGATGAGCCCACGCCATCAAAGAGCTCCAAATTCGAGAAATCCCTGAGGCACGCCGCGCGCCGCCGTCGCATAGTTACTAAAGGGGCGGTCTGCTTCAGCCCGCCTGGAGGTCCCGGAGACAAGGATAGGTGTTCACAAATGTGGGGGATCAAATGAAGACTTCTCGAATGATCATGCTCTCAGGCGTGTTTCTTCTTCTGGCGCTGGCAAGCGCCCTCTCCGCTCAGGTCGAACCGGGAACATACGTTTTCGGCATCGAATATGACGGCACCGTTTGCGGCTATGCCGAGCTCACACTGTCGAGAGTGGAGCAGGACGGCGTGTCCTACGATCTCTTGAAACACAAGGTGCTCATGATGCGCTCCGCCCTGGGCAGCGAGTTCACCACGAAGATCGACTTGACATACCACATCGATCCGACAACGGGCCAGTTCACCTACCACGACAGCCTCATCGACTCGGGCGAGGTCGAGATGGGATCGAAAGTCGTCGTCGAGGGCCGCAAGGCCACCCTCTCTTCCACGCTCGACGACAAGGAGACAGTGGTCGAGCTCACGGAGGGGGTCATTCTCGAAAACACCTTCTACTTTCCCCATCTCGCCCGGGACTTCGCGGTCAGAGGGCAAAAAAAGGCGACCTACGACATTCTCGAGGTGCGCGAGTGGGAAATCCAGAAGACAACGTGCACCAAGGTCGGCACGGAGACACTGAAACTCGCGGGCAGGACTTTCGAAACCGTCATCATCGACCGCATGTCCCAGGCCACCGGAATCAAGGTGAGAGTCTGGGTCGATGTGGACACGGGAATCGTTGTCCGCACGAACCTGCCCAACGGCATGATTTCCCGCCTCGCCGATCCATCGGTCAAGAAGAAGGTCCAGCTGGTGAACATCGACTCGACGATCCTCACCAAGACCAACGTGACGATCGCCGACATCCACGGGATCACCTACATGAAGGTGAAGGCCGTAATGGAGCCCTCCGGACTGAGGATCACCGCAGAAAACCTGAACGTGCCCGGTCAGCGCTTCGTGGGCTCGGTGAAGGACAACCTGATCGAGGGAGTCTTCGAGATCGAGCACCCGCGGTACGATGGAACAGGCGCTCCAGCCTTCCCGCCGAGCATCGACGACGAATCGTTGAAGGAGTTTCTCGAGCCGGAGGAGTTTATCGAATCGGACGATCCCGTGCTCCTCGAGAAGGCGCGGAAGATCACCGAAGGATCGAAGGACTCCTGGGAGGCGGCGGTCCGGCTCAGCCAGTGGGTGGCCG
>CAZUHB010000059.1:0-36868 GCA_964620445.1 uncultured Phycisphaerales bacterium | reverse complement strand
CTGCGTCCATCAATCTACCATAATCTCTGGACTCGTTTAAGGGGGGCAGGTCACTGTACTTGTGAAGAATCGTGTTTTTCCCGATCCACTCACCAATGGTCCCGTCGTACTGGAAGGTATAGGCGACACCGGTATTCTCGAGCTGCAGGTAGTTTTTGGCCTTGGGCGCCCCGATCAGGACCGTGTCGTTGTCCACGGCCACGGAGAATCCGAAATTTTCGTACTGCGTGCCGTCCCAGGCGAGCAGTTTCGCTTCCTCGCTCCACGTTCCCGATCCCGGGTCATAGCGGAAAAGGTAGGCCGATCCGGAATCGTCGCCCTGGGCGTCGGACTCGTAGGCGCCGACCACGGCCAGGTCGCCCGAGAGGGCCACGTCGTAACCGAAGGAGTCGGATGCCGCACCGTCCGAGGCGAGCAACTGGGCTTCCTCCACGTAGGAATCCGAGCCCGCGTCGTACCGAAAGACAAAAGCCGAACCGGAGTTGTATCCGTTGTCGTCATCGTCTTCGCAGCCGATCACGACAGTGTCCCCCTCGAGGCCGATCGAGCAGCCGAATCGGTCGTGCTGTCCATTCCCGGCCGGCTCGAGCACCTCGTAGAGAACCCAGCTCGACGATCCCAGGTCATAACGAAAGACATCCACCCTGCCGTAACCTGTGGCCGAACCCACCATGATCACGCCGCCTTCGACCGCCACTGCCGCACCGAAGTAGTCATAGTCACCGCCCGCGGTGTTAATCAGCTTCTCCTCTTCCAGCCAGCTGTCGCTGCCCGGATCATAGCGAAACACGTAGGCCGCGCCGCAATTCACATTGGGCGTATCGACAAAGGGCGCACCGAACACGGCCACGTCCCCGTCGACAGCAATCGAGTAGCCGAAACTATCCTGTGTCTGGCCGTCGGAGGCCACGAGCTTGAAATCTTCCGTGTGCCTCTGGCTCAACGCGCAGGGCGCGAACACCGCGAGCAGTACAATTACGACTGAGTAGAAACGAAGGCTCGATTGCATTGCGCTTTCTGTTTTGACTTCTGATCGAATCACCGTCAGTATCCTCCATCTATCAACAGCTCAGATTGTCTATACTCCGAACCACAAAAAGAAAATTCTCGATCCGGGCGCGCAGCTCAGGTCCGCATTCGGGACGGCTCCGGCAGAATTCGTCCACGTCCGGTTTCTGTCCGCCGTACCAGGCTGCCCTGAACGCGCGCAGCGCGGTTTCGATGCGACAGTTCAGATTCTCGAGTTCCGCGGGCCTGGGCATGTCTCCCTCCAAAGATTTGCTCCCGAAAAACAGGATCACGTCCGTGCTCACTCCGCGACGAGCACCATCAAATTCGTGAGTGACGTATTCGGATTGCCCCAGGCGCCCACGTGGGACTGGAAAGGATAGGCGTTGCCCGATGTCCAACCCGGCGGCACCGTGGCGTTCAGGATACGGATACCGTCAGACGGCACAGCGCCGAGATTCCACGAGGACTTGATCGGCCACATGTACAGGAGGCCGTGGGCGGTCTGGATCGGTGTGCCGAGGATATTGCCTCCCTGGGCGAGCACCACGAGTTGACCCGGCTCGCCCACGATGCACACATCGATCGGTGCGCCGGGCACGACGCCGCCCACATGGTAGAGATGCACGTGAAAGGTGTCGGCGCCCATGTCGACCACCCCGCCCGCGCCGTGGAAATCCCCCTCGAAGTCGCTCTCGATCAGACCGAGGGCGTTGTTGTTGCCTGAATCCTTGCTGGGCGAGTCATAGGTCAGGTGGAAGTCGTTCGACGCCGGATCGGCGAGGAGCGGATCCGCGTCGATCATCCCCGCGCCCCAGTTGAGTGTGCAATAAGGGTATTGTATGTAAATTCCCGATTGACCGCCCTCTACATTTGAGTAGTCGATCGTGACCGTCGAAGGGGAGTTGTGGTCGCCGATCCACATCACCGGTCCGGTGGGCGCGCTGTTTCCGCGGAGTATCGTGTTGGACACGAGCACGAACGATCGGGCACGCACCCAGACTCCACCCCCCTCGTACCCGGCCGAGTTATCCAGAATCGTATTGTTGGAAAGAACCGGGTCTGACGCGAAGCAATGGATCCCTCCACCGCGCGTGTTGGCGGTATTGCGCGCAATGACGTTGTTCACGATCCGGGTATGGGCGCGGGAGTTGGTCATGTAGATCCCCGCGCCATTGTCAGCTGCATTCTCCACGATATGGTTGTTCTTGATCGTGGCGTGGGAACGGGCATCGATGTAGATCCCGCCACCCAGAGCGGCAGCCATGGGCTCTGTGCCTGTTCCATTCGTCACGGTGAAGCCGTCGAGGACGGAATGGATCCCCTCGCCATTCGCAAAGGTGACCACGCTTCCCGATTGATTGCCGTCGAGGATCGTGTCCGCGGGACCATACTCGCTCTTCACGGTGATCGCCTTGCCCAGGAAGTCGATCTTCTCGACGTAGGTCCCGGGCCGGACGATGATGGTGGCGCCGTGCCTGGCCGCGGCGATCGCCGCCTGGATCGTGGCGTGATCGTCCGGAACGTAGATCCTGTTCGGGGGGGCTATCTCCTCGAAAACGTAGGCCGAACCGGACGCTATTCCGATGGCTTCGTCGTGATTCGCACCGAGCAGAGCGATCTCGCCGTGGAGCGCAACCGACTTGCCGAAATAGTCTTCAGCGTCGCCGTCCGACGGGAGTAGCTTTTTCTCCTCTGTCCACGAGCCGGTGACGGGATCGTAGCTGAACAGATAGGCCGAACCGGAATTTCCGCCGTTGTCATCGTCAAGGTCCGCGCCGATGAGAGCAATGTCGCCCTGCAGGGCGACCGCATTGCCGAAGGACTCTCCCCCGGTCGCGTCCGAAGGATGGAGCTTTTCCTCCTCGGTCCACGCCCCGGATACCGGATCGTACCGGAACGCGTAGACCGCGCCGGCGTAGTATCCGTACGCGCCGTGCCTCTCCGCTCCGACGAGGGCGGCGTCGCCCGAAACAGAGACCGCTCGACCGAACCAATCCTCGACCTGGCCATCGGACGCGAGAAGCTTGGCTTCCTGCACCCACTGCGCCGTTGAAGCGTTGTAACGATACACATAGGCTGATCCGGACAGGTTACCGTTGTCATCGTCCGCAAGAGCGCCGCACAAGGCAACATTGCCCGAAAGGGAAACCGAGAAGCCTAAATAGTCGTCCGGTTGGCCGTCCGATGCCAGAAGCTTGGCTCTCTCGTTCCATGCCCCGGTCTCGGAATCGTATTCGAAGACGTACGCTGCGCCGGCATCGGTTGCCGCGTCATCGTCTTCGTATGCGCCGATCAACGCCCGATCACCGTGGATTGCCACTGAATAACCGAATTTGTCGTCAGTCTGGCCGTCCGATGCGAGGAGTTTCGCCTCCTCGGTCCATGTTCCGGTGACAGGATTCCGGCGGAAAACGTAGGCTGCGCCCGCATAGGAACCATTGTCATCGTCGTAATAGTGCCCGATCAGCGCCACATTTTCCCAGAGAGCCACGGCTTTGCCGAGCCAGTCATTCTCCTCGACATCGGACGTGTAAAGTTTCGCTTCCTCGATCCACGTGCCTGATACAGAATCGCGGCGATAAGCATAAACCGCGCCGGCATCGAGTGCGCTGTCATCGTCCCCGATCGCGCCGACCAGGGCGAGATCGCCGTGGACTGCCACGCTCTCGCCGAACCAGTCGTAGGCCTCCCCGTCGGACGCCAGGAGCTTGACATCCTCGTACACGGCCTGGCCCGCGACCGGGGGCGCGCAGAGAATCAAAACAAAAAGGCAACTCAGGGCGAGTGCGAATCTCGAATGAAGCATCTTGATTTCCTCCCTTTCCTGTTCAACGTGTCATGCAAGATCGAACCGAGGTGGACCGTGGAATCGCGGCCGTCAACTCTCGGAACCGCTCTTAGAAAAAGAAAAGGATTGGAAAGCGAACGGCCCTGGGGATCTTTTTTTTCGAGGGGGTCGAGAGTGGGGTTCGGTGGCCGGGAAAGAGGGAGCGGAATTATTCTATAACACCTTTTCCAGGTTTTCGTTGCGAAGATCCTGGATCGTGTCGGACAGCCGGTCGCCGGCCCGGGTTCGAGCTACTTCGGGATCTCCTCTACATGCGCGCTCCCCGGAAAAACGGTTCGCAGCGCGTCGAAGGACTTCGCGGCCCTCGGTCCGTCGCCCGCGGCGCGGTACGCCTTTCCCAGCTCGAAAAGGTAGGTGTCCGCCTGCGCGGCCTTTTGCATGGTGCCGCGCTGCACATCGTCCGGCTCGATCTCGAGAAGGGCGCTCGCCGCCCGCGCCGTGCCGGCCTGGCGGCGCGCGGTGGCTCCCTCCATGCACCTCCCGCAGTGACTGACGAAGTACCCCTTGTGATAGGAGTCGAGAAAGGCCTGGAGCGCCTTCGGCGGCTCGTGCAACTCCAGGTGGATGTCCCCGATGTTGAGCAGGGCCAGATAGCGTTAGTTGCGATAGGGATTCATGAGCTCGCCCGTATCATCCCAGTCGTTGCAGTCCCCATCGATCAGGTCGCCGAACACGCCGATCGCCTCGCGCGGCTTGTCCAGCTTGCGATGGAGAAGAGCGCCCGCGTTGAACATCGCCATGCCGAAGAAATCGGATTCCGGATACTCGGCCGCCAACTCGAGAAAGGCTCGCACCGCGGCGGCGAATCGACCCTCGGCGTAGAAACAGTATCCTGTCTCGAAAAGGGCGTTCGACGCGATCTGACCGTTCCGATTGTTCTTTTCGCGAATTTCGGCAAGCAGCTTCCGCGCCCCTTCGTGGTCGCCCTCGGCGCGCAGCTGTTTCGGTTTTTCGATGAGCTCCTGCGCCTTCCGTCTCGATGCGGCCCGTTCGGTCAGCCAAGAAACGAGCGCCTCCCCGAAAGCCGCTGCCGCGCCCGGTCCGTTGGCGGTGACGAACCGGCCGTCGACCACGACCGGCTGCGCCCTGTAGACCGCGCCCCTCGCCTCGAGAGTCCCGCTTTCCGACGTCCACACCGTGGCGGTCCGCCCCTCGAGCACGCACGCCCTGGCGAGCAGGCTCGGGGCGAGGCATATGGCGCCGATGAGCTTGCGCTGGCGCACCGCGGTGCGGATCAGATTCATGATCGCCTCGTCCTCGAAATAGGCGACGGTGCCCGAGCCGCCGATGAAGACCACGACGTCGGTGTATTCGAGTCCGACGAGGGCGTCGTCCAGCGTCATCGCCGCCTCGATCTCGGCTCCGAGCATACCCTTGATCGTGCCCTTGGCCCTGCTCGCCAGGTCAACCGAGATCTCCGCGGCTTCCAGCGCCTTCCGCGTTTCGATGAGCTCCTCGTCGCGGAAATTCTCCGGCGGCACGACGAGAACGGCCCTGAGCCCCGCCGGCTCCGCATCGTCCTGAGCCGGCAGGATGTTCATTGCCACGCCGAGGAGAAGGAGCAGAAAGGAGATCTTCACGCTTTTCATGTCGCCACCCCACAAAATGATTCGAAGATCGTCTAGTTCCGGGCATCAACAGGTTCGACGATGAGCCTCCTGGCGCTGCGCGCGCCCAGTGCACGGTAGAGAAATTCGCCCTCGTGGTCTCCGAACTCTTCGCCGGTGCGCGGATCGCTGATCCGGTGCTTGACGCCGCGCGGCAGCGGCCCGAGGGGCACCTTCAGATCGTCGGATTCATCGCTCCAGTTGAAGAGGTGCAGCTCGTCCCGGCCCTTCGCGCGCCGCCAACCCACGTTGAGCGTCTCATCGTCGAAGCGGACCGGTCTGCCCGATGACGGCACGAGCTCGCGGAGCCACTCGAGCCGTTCGGCCGGAATCTTCGTCAGGTCGTCGCCGCTCAGGATCATCCCCCCCGTGGCGTTCATCACGGCCGCGTGAAAGAGGATTTCGTTCTCTGGAAGGTCGCCGGCGAGCAGCACGCAGTCCGGGTCGTTCCACCAGAGGGTGCCGTTCTGCCAGTTGCGCATCAGGTTCTCGCGGCCCGTGCTCGCGATCGACTTCCACGACCGGTTGATGTCCATCGAGCTGCGCGATCCGTGGATCAGGCCGAAGGAAGGCCAGATCGGATGGTTGCAACCGAGGATGAAACCGTCCCCCGCGCCGCGGCGGATCGCCTCCATGCCGCGGCGGTAGGCTTCGATCCGCGTGGCCCTGGGATCGTGGAACCGGCCCTCGTGAATGGCGCCCCAGAAGGTGGCGTCGAGCTTGAAGTAGGTGCACTCCCACTCGGTGCGCATCGTCTCGAAGACATGCTCCAGATGGGCGCGCGCCTCGGGATGGGTGCCATCGAGCACATACCACGGCCCGAGCCGCCACCCGCCGAAGGTGACGCGGTCGGAGCGGAGAGGTTTTCCGTCGCCATCCTTGACGAACCAGTCGGGATGCTCGCGGAAGAGGCGCGACTTCTCGCCGGCCACGAAGGGCGCCACCCAGATGGCGGGCTCGAAACCGGCCGCGCCGATCTTCTTCAGAACGGTTTGCACCTTGCCGCCGAAGGAGGGCCCCGTGTCGAGCCAGTCCCCCATCTGGGGCTGGTACCCGTCGTCGATCTGGATGTACCTGAGCGCGGGGAGCTTCCCGGCGATCGCGCCGAGGTTGTCCATCACGTTCTCGGCGGTCACGCCCGGGCCGAAGCAGTACCACGAGCACCACCCCGTGGCCACGGGGTGCGTGAAGATCGGCGGGTGATGCTGGCAGATCCTCGTTGCCAGCGCATCGAGCAGCGCGGCGCGGTCCGGGCCGCAACCGAGCATGAACTCCTCGAGCTCCCACGTCTCGCCCGCCCCGATGATCTTGTCCTCCATGTCGACGACGACCTGGATGCGGTCCGGCCGGATGTGGAACTTGCCGATGAACCGGCGGCACGATGTGAAACCGAGCAGAAATCGTACGCTCCCCGGCGGCGACAGGGTGATCATGCCGTACACGGCCCGGGCGCCCTCCGGTTCGGGAATCCTGTAGTGGCCGCGGTCGGTGTAGGCGCCGAGATCGACGAGCTCCGCCAGGGTTCCGCCCGTCTGGCTCAGCATGGTGAATCCCTCGCCGTAGAAGCGGGTCGCGGCCGGAAAGCCGTGGTCCAGGTCGAAGAGGACGACCTCGCTCAAACTCACCGCGTGGCGGCAGTTGTTGACCAGGCGCGTCGTGCACAGGTCCCCGTTCCATTCGCGGACGAGTTCGAGTCCGTCGGGCGCGATCGTCGAGCCGTTCGTGAGCACGACGCCGAAGGGCGCGGCGCGCAGGAGCCTGTGAAAGGCAGGTTGATCACCGACACGTTCGCCCGTGGCGCACGCCGCGAAAGCGATCAGTCCGAGGCACAGAAGTGTTGTTCTCATCGCGAGCCTTCTCTCTGCAATCAACGATTCCGTCAGTCCTGTCGAGCGGCGCCGGAGCGCCCGCCTATTTCCTCTCGAGCGGCCAGTGCTTGTTCTCGGTACGCGCCTTCCCGAGGATGGCGGTGATCCGGTCCACCACGTCGCGGTTCGCTTCGGCCACATCATTGCTCTCGGCCCGGTCATCTTTCAGGTCGTAGAGCTCGATGCGGTCCTCCTTGACGAACCGCACCCCTTTCCAGCGGCCGAGCCGCACCGCCTGCTTCGAGCCCCTCTCGTGGAACTCCCAGTAGAGATGGTCGTGCTTCTTCTGTTCGTCACCCCGCGACCGCAGCGCGGGCAAAAACGAGATGCCGTCCACAGTGCGCGGGGCGCGCACGCCGGCCACGTCGGCCAGGGTGGGCAGCAGATCCCAGAAGGCCGACACGTGGCCGCTCACCGAGCCCGGTTCGATCACGCCCGGCCAGCGGGCGATGAACGGCACGCGGACCCCGCCCTCGTAGAGATCGCGCTTGATTCCCCGGAGCGGACCGTTGCTGTCGAAGAAATCGGGATCGCCCCCTCCCTCGCGGTGGGGCCCGTTGTCGCTCGAGAAGAGAACGAGCGTGTCCTCGTCGAGGCCGAGCGCCTTCAGCTTGTCGAGGAGCCGCCCGATGTCGGCGTCCATGCGGGTGATCATGGCCGCGTGGCCTTTCTGGGGATCGGGCCAGTCCTCCTTCGCATAGGGTTCGTGGGAGGGGACCTCCATTCCCTTGCGCCCCGCCTCGTTGTTGGCGTGGGGGATGGTGAGCGCGAGGTAGAGGAAAAAGGGTTTCGACCTGTGCGTCTCCACGAAACGGAGCGCCTCGTCGGCAAAGAGATCGTGGCTGTACTCGATCCGCTCCTCGGCCACGCCCTCGCCGAATTGACCCGCCTTGGGAACCTTGTTCTTCAGCCCGATCCGCTCCTCGTTCCGGTAGAGGTACTCGGGGTAGTAGTTGTGGGCGTGGCGCTGATTGAGGTAGCCGAAGAAGTCGTCGAAGCCCTGGCGATTGGGCACGCCGGTGGTCGCCTCCTCGCCGAGCCCCCACTTGCCGATCAGCCCGGTCGTGTATCCGGCGCCCTGGAGCAGTTCGGCCACGGTCACGTCGGACCGTTCGAGCGGCAGGCGCGCGTTGCCCCGGATGCGGCAGTGGCCGGTGTGCAGCCCGGTCATGAGCGTGCACCGCGACGGGGCGCACACCGTGCTGCCCGCGTAATGGTCGGTGAACCGCATTCCGTCGGCCGCCATCGAGTCGAGCCGGGGCGTCTCGATCCTCTTCTGGCCGTAGCAGCCGAGATCGCCGTAGCCGAGATCGTCGGCCAGGATGTAGATGATGTTCGGCTTGCGCGCTTTTTGTTCCCCCGCCGCCAGGCAGCCGCTCATGGCGAGAGCGGCCGAGCTTGCGCCGACAGTCTTGAGAAAATCGCGCCGTTCCATCCTGTCGGTCATCGTCGGTGTTCTCCTTCCGGTATGAGGAACCTGAACCGCTCGCGATCGGGAAGCGACCCGGTTCCGTTAGGAAGCGACCCGGTTCCGTTAGGAAGCGACCGCGACCATGATCGCAAAAATAACGAGGTCGGCCACGACGTGGGCCACCCACGGGGCGAGGAGCCCCTTGCAGCGCCGCTTGATCGCACCGAGCATGATTCCGTAGACAAAAACCATCGCAAAGCCCCAGGCGCCCCTGGGAAAGCCCGAGTGGTAGTGAGCCACCCCGAACGCCGCAGCCTGGACGAGGATCGACAGGCTGGGCCGGCCGAGAGTCCTGTCGAGGGCGTCCATCATGATTCCCCGGAAGATCGCCTCTTCGAGGGCGGCATTCACGATTGCGAATCCGATCGCCACCCAGGGCAGCACCCAGATCGACAGATCGGGGATCATCTCCTCCAGGTCGCTCAGGTCTGGATCGACGGCCAGAACCCAGACGACGAGGGCGATCACCGACACGAGCGCGACGCCGGCCACGGCGGGGAGATCCCTGCGCTCGAGCCGGCCGAGGCGGAACCAGCCTGCAGTGCGGCGCAGGGAGCGGATCGCGAACACCATGAGACAGTAGGCGACCAGGGGGCAGAGGAACCAGAAAGGCCACTCCCGTCCGAAGGGGAGCAGTCCGGGCAACAGCACCCAGAAAAGAGTGAAGAGAGCGAGGTGGATCACCGCCGGCTTCTGCAGCGCCTGGCCGATCAGCAGGAGCGCGTAGAGGACAGGGATCGCCCAGAGAGATGCCATCATTCCCTCGAGCAGGACCACGCAGCCGATCGCGACGATCCCCAGGCCGAGGACCGGTTCGGACCAACTCACTTTCCGAGCTTCTTCCGCCATCCCGGGTAGCCTCCCGATCAGTACCTGTACTGCCGCGCCCCGCCCGAATCTTTCCTCAGGTGAAGGTCGGCAAAATCGAGGATCGCCTTCCAGTAATCCCGGTTCAGCGTGTGGCCCGTGTCGCGCCGGTACTGCATCAATGCACCGCACGTCGCGGCCTCGATCGGCTGATCACCCTCGATCACACCCGTTCCCTTTATCCCCGAGACCCCGAGAAACTCGTACACCCCGTCAGCCGCGCCCATGGCGCGCCGCGCGCTCTCGTAGTTGGCCCACTTGTCCTGCAGCCCGGCCGTATCGAGCAGGGGACGCGGCGCAACGAGCGCCATGAGGAGGTGCTGGTCGACGGGGAGTTTCTCCTCCCTTCGGCCGAACCGGCAAAAGAGATCGTTGAACCAGTGGGGAAAGACGCGGTTGATCCGCTCCACCGTCTCCTGGTCGTTGTCGCGGCTCAGGGCCGCGCCGCCCGTGCCCGATTGATGGGGAACGGCAAGACCGATCCGCTCGTCGAAGGCCGCCGCGAGAAGCGCGGTCTTGCCCCGCCGCGAGTGGCCGATCACACAGATTGCGTAACCGTCGATATCCTTGTCGGTGACGAGGTAGTCGACGGCGCGGTGCAATCCCCACGCCCAGGCCGCGAGCGTCCCCCAGCGCGTTGCGGCCGGGCCGGGCAGACCGTCGTAGTGAGGGTGAACGCCGTCGCGGAAATCGTGCTTGTCCGGATCGATGTCGCTTTCGTGGAAGGTGCCGAAAGCCCAGCCCCGGTCGATGAGAGATTCGACGCACCAGAAATCGGCGCGCGCGCCGCGCTCGGTTCCCATTTCGCCGGCGCTCTTGTGGCGCCAGGCATCGGTGAAGACGGTCACCGCGGGATCGGCCGTCACGCACTGGTTGCCGCATTTGTTCAGGGCCAGAAAAACAGGCGCCGGCCCGTTCCGCTCGTTCGGCACGAAAAGGGCGAGATGGATGACCGGTCCCGCGCCGGCCGCGATGCCGTTGAAGCGGATCTCCACCTCCTTGAGTGTCGCCTTGTTATCGAAGAGATCGCCCGCGCTGCCGGTCACCGTCGCCGTGATCCCGGGCGGGTCGGGCATGTAGCCGTACATGTAGTGCTGGAAGAGGCGCAGCAGTTCGGGGCGGCGCTCCTCGTACCACTGCTGCCGCGTGGTCACCGGGGTGCGATCGAGCATGGTGAACGGATCGGGAAGCTCCTTCTGCTCCGGGAGCGCTCCGAAACCGGGGCATTCGGGGGTCTGGTGCCGGCGCAGCGCCGCGCGCACGGCCGCGCCGCCGAGTGCGCGGTCGGGCCGCGGATGCTCGTCGTCGAAGACGGAGAGCTCTTCCCTGGTGCGGAAGCTGATGAAGGACTCGTCGATGGCGCCCTTGTCATCGGCGACCGCGGCAAGGTCGAGGCCGAGGTGGCGCGCCATGAACCTGTACACCGGCTGCCGCTTCGAGGGGCCGTAGTCGTGGCCTTCGGTCGCAAGATGCACGTTCTCGACGAGCGCCTCCGCATCGAAGAGCTTGTACACGTTGCGGATGTAGGGAAACTCCACGTCGGGCGTGTTGCTCGTCCAGTCGCCGCCGCACGAGACGAGCAGCAGCGGCCTCGGCGCGGCGAGCGCGGCGATGTCGGCGTTGTTCGTCTTGTGGCGCAGGCCCTCGTGAATCGGCATCCCGCTCTCGCAGTTGCACCCGCCGAAGAAATGGGCCGACACCATCACCACCGGCGCGGCCACGGTGATGCGTTCGTCCACGGCGGTGAGCAGAAAGGTCTGCGTCCCCCCGCCCGACGCGCCCGTGCAGCCGATTCTGTTTTCGTCCACCTCCGGCAGGGAGAGCACGAAGTCGACGGCGCGGATGCTGTTCCAGATCTGGTAGGTGGTGATATTCCGGTCGCGGCGGTGGTCGACCTGGGTCGATTCGTTCCAGCCGACCATGTCGTAGGCGAAAACCACGGCGCCCATTCGCGCCAGGGCGGCGCACCGGCTCTGGACCCTCTTGCTGAACCGCCCTTCCTTGAGATGTCCGTGGGGACAGAGGATGGCGGCGCGCTTTTCGCCGCGATCGTCCGGTTGCGGCGCCGGCCTGTAGAGATTCCCCGTGACAAAGAATCCGGGAAAACTCTCGAAGAAGACGTTCTCCACGCTGTACCCGTCGCACGGGGTGCGCGAATGCACGACAGCGTTGAGGGGCGTCTTCTCCGGGAAGGGCACGAGGCGCGCCCCTTCGAGAATCCCGAAACGGACGCGGGCGGCGCGTTCGGTCCATTCCTCGACGGTCGAGTACGATGCCGCGAACTGTTCGAGCTGCCTGCGGCCCTCTTCTTCCGGGATCTTCTTGGCGGCCGCCCGCTCCCCGGTCAAGCCCGCTCCGAGAGCGATCGCCAGGATCAATATCACCGAGGCGTGACAGCGGTTCGTTTTTCGATCTCTTCTCTGCCCCATCCGGTCACCCACACCATGAGTCCTTTCGCCGTGCCCCTTCCCCGGGAAGGGTCTTTTGTTCATATAACCGTACTTTCTGCGATCCTTGCTCCGACGTCAATGCCTTTACAGGCCGTTGAACGAGTCGATTCGGCTGCGGCCGGCCCAAACGCCGACGATCCGGGGGCGGAGCCTGCCGGACGAGCCGATACTTTTCACTTCTGAACGTGGTTGTCCTGAATTCCACTCTCCGATCGACAAACCCGAATTCGAGTGAAAATGAACTGACCGGCGGTTATGTTACAAAAGGTCGAAATTCTCAATGGACGGAGCTTCCGGACAGAAGAGAGGGACCCGGAACCAGCATGGTTCTCGTGAAGAGAAGGAAAGACATTCGCCCGCGTCGTGGTGGATGCGACATGAAAGAAGCGATGAGAAGAAACATTCTGCCCCTCGGTTTCGGACTGGTCATCGTCGTTCTCGCGGCGACCGGACTTTATCTGACGGCCTGCGATTCGTCCGGCGGGACGCCCGCGGCCAACGTCCTTCTCATCGTCGTGGACACGCTGAGAGCCGACCGTCTCGGCTGCATGGGCAACACGCTGGGGATGACACCGAACATGGACGCCGTCGCCGCCGAGGGAGTTCTCTTCGAGAACGCCTTTTCTCACGCGCCCTGGACGCTGCCGTCGATCGCGTCCCTCTTCACGTCGACCTATCCCGCCCAGCACGGCGCGGGGGGACGTATTCCGCGCCAGCTCTCACGGCTGAGGGAAGAAGCCAGGACCGTGGGACAGTGCTTTCAGAACTCGGGAGCCAGGACGGTTTGCGTGGCGAACGTCGACTTTCTCACCGAAACGTACGGCATGACGAAGGGCTTCGACTCGATCGACTTCGTCAAGAGCACCGGCAACCGGCTCACGCGGCGGGCGGAGGAGACGACCGACGCGGCGCTGAAATGGCTGAAGGATCTGAAGAGCGGCCCCTTCTTTTTGATGGTGCATTATTTCGATCCCCATCTCGCCTACGAGCCGCCCGCCGAATTCCGCCGGGCGTTCGCTCTCGAACAGGATCGCGAAAGCGAAAAGGTTCCATTCAGCAACGTCCTCGAAATCGTGGCTTATCGCCAGGGGAAATTCGAGCTCAGCGACGAGAGAATCAACAGGCTCGAGGCCCTCTACAACGGGGAGGTCGCCTACACCGACCAGGAGATCGGCCGTCTCCTCGCCGGGCTCGAACAGGAGGGACTGAGCCGCTCCACCGTTGTCGTCGTCACGTCCGACCACGGGGAAGAGTTCAACGACCATGGCAGCTTCGAGCATGGCCACACGCACTACGACGAGCTCCTGCACGTCCCTCTGATCATCCGCAAGCCGGGGCTTCTTCCCGCCGGAAAAGAGGTCGGCCCCGTCGTGCGCCACATCGATCTGGCGCCCACCTTGTGCCGCCTGGCCAATATCGAACCTGGTGATTGGTTCGAGGGCCGGGATCTCTCCCCGTTCTGGAATTCCGGTGCGAAAGCCGAGGATCTGCCTGTCTTCTGCCAGGGTCACTTCTGGGGCCCCCCGCGATACTCGAGAAGGGCGAATGGATACAAGATCATCGTACACGAGCAGGACAAGAGCCTCGAGGTCTACGACCTGACGTCGGATCCCGCCGAGAAGAACGATCTCGCCCTGCGGAAACCGGACCTCGCAAACCGGCTCAAGAGCGATCTGCTCCTCATTCTCAAGGGAATGCTCGCCGAGGCCGGTGCCGTCGAAATGGTCGACCTCTCGCCGGAAGACGTGAACAGGCTCAGGGCTCTCGGATATGGATACTGATTTTCCCGGCAGGACCTGTCCTCCGTAAAATACGGGTTGGAGGCGAAACATCATCCCTGCAAAACGTGCGAAGCTGGATTCGATCCTGCCCGTTTCCCTTTTTGCTCTCGGCGCGGTCTACCTTCTCTATGGTCTCGACAAACCGGTGAGCTTTTACGACGAGGGTCTGATCGACTACGGGGCCCAGAGGGTTGCAGAGGGAGAGGTCCCGTACAAGGACTTCTGGACCATGTACGGACCGGGACAGTTTTACGCCCTGGCAGCATTTTTCAAACTGTTCGGATCTTCCATACTCACCGCCCGTCTCTTCAGCGTGCTCGTCCGATCGTGCTTTCTGGTTCTGGTTTTCCTTCTGTTCAAGAGGTGCGCCTCCCGCTTTTTTTCGGTCACCTGCTGGCTCTCTCTGCTTCTGTGGCTCGGGGCTTACGGCTTCTACGGTTATCCCGTCTTCGGCAGCCTGCTCTTTTCCATGGCAAGCCTGCTCTTCTTCCTGAAATGGCTCTCCGGGTACGGATCCGGATCCGAGGGCTCCCTGAAATGGCTCGCCGCGAGCGGTGGCGTGGCCGGACTGACGGCTCTCTTCAGGCATGATGTCGGGTTCTATCTGGTCCTCGCGGAATCGAGCACATGTCTTCTCTATCTCTTTTCCAGACGGCAATCGGAGGCTGTCCCGGCGCAAGCGATTCTGCTCCCGGCGGCACGATCGATACTCGCGATCGTCCTGGGTGCGGTTGGAGTGCTGCTTCCGGTAACGATATATCTGCTTTGTACCGTGGGAACGGCCGATCTGCTCTTCGACCTCTTTGTTTTTCCGGCGACCATTTATCCCGAGATGCGTTCCTTGCCATTTCCCATCTCGGACCAGACTTACTTCATCCCCTTGATAGTGTTCGTCCTCTCTCTCGTTCTTGCCGTCATGCTGTACGTCAAAAAGCAAAGAGACACGCTCTTCTGGATACAGATCCCCCTCACCCTGTTCGGAATACTGCTCCTCAACCTGGCGAGAGTCAGGCCGGACCTCATTCACATCATGCCCAGCGTCCTGCTGTCGCTGATGGTGTTGTTCTGCCTGATCCTTTTCCTGGTGAAGCGTTTTTTGAAACAGAAGATCTACGTGGCCGTCGGAGCGGCGATTGCGGTCGTTCTTTTCTTGTTTCCCGCGTTGAAGGCAACCCTGGGAACGACGTCGGGGTCCGTCTTCACCTGGCCCGAAAGAGCCGCTCACAAGATCGAAAAGGCCGCCTTCTTCAATTTGTGGCGCCCTCAGGCGATGGCCGTGGAATACATCCAGAGCCAGGTTGCAGAGGGCGAATCCATCTTCGTGGGAAACAGCAGGCACGACACGATCGGCTCCAACGACGCGCTGTTCTATTTTCTCTGCGAGAGGAATTGCGCGACCAGGTATCACGAACTGCACCCGGGACATGCCACCACTCTGGAGGTACAGGAAGAGATCGTTTCGAGTCTGCGGAAAAACAGCGTCGCCTACGCCGTCGTGGTCGCTGGATTCGAGGGGAAGGAAAGCCAGAATCTGAGCTCCGTCAGCAGCGAGGTGAGACTGCTCGACAGATACCTCAAGGAACACTTCCATCCGGTGAAGAGGTTCGGTCCATATCTGATTCTGAAAAGACATTGATCCCCCCCCGCCCAAAAAACGCGCCGGCCGGCTCATTTTCGAAGAGCCGGCCGACGCGTTGTCGAAGAGAGTGTATTTAGTTGATGGTGACCTCGACCATGTCGGTGTAGGTCCCCTCGTAGGTATTGTTGAGAGCGTCCACTGCGAAGACGAACTCCCAGTCGCCCGACGGAAGCGTGGACGACGAACCGACGAGGTAGTCGGTAACGCTGATCAGGCCGCCGTTGTACGCGCGAACCGGCCAGGTGCTCGATTGCCAGGAGCCGGGATAGGTCCAGTACCAGATCGAGAACGCCGGCGGATTGTGCTCGGCGAAAATCCACCAGTCGAAAGCCTCGCCGCCATGGTCGCCCGGATCGAGCGAAACGGTGAAGTTGATCGGCTGCCCCTGGTAGAGGGTGAGCGGTCCGTCGAAACCGTTGACCTTGGCATCGGGCATGGGCGGAGCGCCGCCGCCGCCAACGAGCAGGATCGACTCGTAGACATTGATCCGGCCGTGGCCGTAGTTCGACGGCGAACCCATGCTGTCGCAGCCGTCGAAGAGGAAATTTTCCACGTCGTCGGGAGACGAAGCCGGTCCGTAACCCCAGATCAGCGCGCAGAGCCCGTTCGTGAGCGGAGCCGAGAAGCTCGTGCCGTCCACCGAACTGTAGCCGCCGCTGATGTTGGTGGTCATGATGTCGACGCCGGGGGCCATCACGTCGATCGCCGTTCCGTAGTTGGAGAACCAGGCCTTGTTGTCGTTCTGGTCGGTGGCACCGGCCACGACCACATCGGCGTGGTCGAAGGAGTTGAGCGTCGACCCGTCGTTTCCGGCAGCCCAGATCAGCAGACCGCCGTTCGCCTTGACGTTGGCGCCGGCCGTCTGGACCGAATTGCTCGACACGCCCGAGTAGGAGACGCTCACCGTCTTGGCGCCGTTCTGTGCGGCCCACTTGGCACCGTGGGTGAGGTCGGACATGTAGGCGCCGCCGCCGGAGCTGTTCGTGGCGCGGATCGGCATGAGGCTCACGGTCCAGCAAACGCCCGCCACGCCGGTGCCGTTGTTGCCGATGGCGCCGATGCAGCCGGCCACCGCCGTGCCGTGGCCGTTGACGTCGTTCACGTTGCCGCCCTGGCTCTCGGGGATCCTGTCAGCCGAGTTGTAACCCGACACGAGATGTCCGGCGAGGTCGGCGTGATTCTTCTTGACGCCCGTATCGACAAAGGCCGCGACGTGGGAAGAGGTCCCAGTGAAAATGTCCCATGCCTTTGCTGATTCCATGTTGTCATGATGCCACTGCTGGTTGTATTTCGGGTCATTGGGATGGGTGGCGATCGGATAGCAGACCCAGTCGGGCACCGCGTACTCGTAGTCGCCCGTGCTCATGAGCTGCGCCGCAAAGGAGTTCTCATCGTGACCGGAAGGGACAAGGACGATGTGCTCGTCCACATCCGCCTCGTGACGGATCCTGATCGGGTCGAGACGAGCGGCCGCAACGAGACGCTGCTGGCTGATCTGGAACGGGCCGAGCCCCTGCGCCTCGAGCGCGTCGGACTGCAAGGGGCGAACGATCATGCGTCCCGAGAATTCGAGAACACCCGGTTTTTCGACAAAGGTGCGGTCGCTGTCGCCCGCGGCAACGGCAAATCCCGCCAGGCCAAGGAACAGCAGGAGAAGGATCGGGAGAGATTTCATGGACTACCTCCGAATGAAACGTAACGCCCAGGGTGGGCTACAGCCCGGTGTGGGCAACAATGGAATTACCAAAACAGAAGGATTCTGGCTTCCTCCTGCGGATACTTGTCGTCTCGAAGAAAAGCGGCTTATTTTTTACAGCACTCACTGCTGAGGATCATGACTCTCGGCAATAAGTATTGTTCATATAAATATATAGCAAATTTATTCCATTCACAATCAAAAAAACGACGCGCCGGCCGCTCACCCCTTCGCGCGGCCTTCGGTTACCATTCGATTTCGCGTCAATGGGGCGATATCGCCTGCAATTCGCACGTTATTCACGCGATCGAC
Source organism: uncultured Phycisphaerales bacterium (assembly GCA_964620445.1). Lineage (GTDB taxonomy): Bacteria > Planctomycetota > B15-G4 > B15-G4 > CAYZWU01 > CAZUHB01. The sequence goes on along the minus strand of CAZUHB010000059.1, from coordinate 19,318 downwards.
GTTGTGCGTAGGTGGTCGTACGTAAAATCGGAAAACCCCGTGAATTTGTCATTCTTCGTCGCGAATGGCGCGGGTTCGGCGCAGCGATCGTGAGCCGATCAGCGCCAATCGAAGAAATAACACCCCTCGGTCCCCCGGATCTTGCGGTCCTTCGATCCGTCGGTGTTGATCACGCGCAACTCGGACCATCCCGTGCCGAAAAAGAACGGCCCAGGTCAGGAGTCGGGTTCGCGCGGAACCTGGTCTGTCGCCGCGAAACCGATGGCAACTATCACGAAGAGAGTCCAGACCATGACGGTCCTCCATTTCCGATCGCGCCGTTCTACATCAATCCATGAATATATTTCAATAGAATTGGCCGCTCGCCATCTTCGACGAGGATTCGCTCCGCGCGGCAGAGGGCCCCACCTTGAGCATCATCACGTTGGTCAGCTTCGAACCGACCAGGGCCTGCAGGAGGCGCTCGTCACCCTCATTCCAGTGGCTCGGGACGGTGACCGAGATTTCCATCACCCCTTCGCCCGGTATCGCGCCGAGATCGTGGCACGTCATGCGGGGAGGTTCGTAGAGGAGATCGTCCCAGCGAACGGGCCGCGGCGAGGACTGCACACCCGCGCCCATTCTGAGTCGGACCGGCATACCCGGTGTTCCAGTGATCCTGAAGCTGATCGTTTCTCCTACCGCAACCGTGGGCATCAGGTAAGGCCAGCAGCGCGGGTAGGATTCTTCGATTCCGTTGTTCTGTCGTTGGTTCAGTGCGAGCTTCATGGCTCACCTCCTTCCTGTAGAGTTCGACACAACGGGCCAGCATTCAGTTCCTCCGAGTATTGTGGCCTGAGAAGCTCTGGTCCGATTCTCCTCGCGGCCTGTTTGTTCGTCACTTAGACAAGCGCCAAAAGCCGCCGCAAGTGGTCAGGAAATCCAAAAATGATTTTCGGGAAGGAAGCCGGCTCGAGAGTCACAGCATCTGGCGCTTCCGCTCCAGGTAGTAGAGGTAGTGGTCGAGGGGCACATCGGCCGGGACGCGGTGATCGACGGTCGGCACGAAACCGCCCTCTTCGATCAGCGGGCCGAGCGATTCCATTTCGCGATCGATCGCATCGCGCCCCCGCGCCAGGGCGAACTTGTCCACTCCGCCGATGAGCAGCACCGCCTCGCCGTACTCCGCCCGAAGCCGGAACGGGTCGGTGTGGATCTTCTCTATGGGAAACATGCACGTGATGCCCGCCTCGAGCCAGCCGGGGACGAGTTCGTAGATGCACCCGTCGCAGTCGAGCACGTTCACGTCGACGCCGTGAGCGGCCAGCACGCTCGTGATCCGATTGTACCTGGGCACGAGCAGTTCCTCGAAGAGCCGGGGCGACAGAAGGGGCCCCATGTTGTAGCACATGTCCTCCCACCACCAGGCCACGTCCACATCGACTCCGTCGAGCGCCTTGCGAATGATCCCGATCGCGCCCTCGGTGAGGTGCTCCACCATCTCCTCCACCCACTCCCGGTCGGTGAGCAGCGCGACGGAGAGATTCTCGACCCCCATCCAGTTCCGCAGGTGGCCGTAGAGCGAGCCCACGTCGATGCGCACCGGCTTGCCGGCCGAGTGGGCCTCGTCCACGGCGGCCTTCACATCGCCGATCCGGTCGGGACGGGCGAAGTCGAGCCGCTCGGCCTTGTAGAGCTCCCAGTCGTCGCGCGTGGCGAGTCCGTGTTTCAGGTACTGGGGGATCGAGGTGATCCGGTCGGACACCTTGCACAGATTGCCCTCGGCGTCGCGGATGACCTTGTGATCGCCTCTTGTTTCGAGCACCTTCACATCGAAAGGCGGATGGAGCGGGTCGGCGATCGGCAGCCGGCCGATGGTCGAAACGCCCTCGAGACCCAGATAGCGCTCCACCTCCTCGTTGGTGCGCACGTGGCGGGGCAGTCCCTGCTCGTGCCAGGCCGCGATGGTTTCGTCCCAGTAACCGAAATCCATGTCGGGCACGCGGTCCGGCTTCTGCCGGCGCATCACCCTGTTGAACCGCTCACGTGTCGTCATCGGGTGCCCCGTCATCGCGTCAACTCCCATCGCTCACTCGAGCCGGCCCGCGGCCCACCCGATCGCGCCGCCCACGAGGCGCCGGTAGGGCGCCTGATCGAAAACGGTCGGGCCGTGCCCCATCTGGATGTAGCAAACCCGCGCCTTGCGATAGGTGCGCACCCAGACGAGTGCCTGGTCGCTCGAGCCGTGGGCGGTGGTGCAGAGCAGGTGATTGTCTCCCGCGAAGCGGCAGTTCCGGTAAGTCTCGTCGTGGACGGCGAAGGAGGCCAGATCCCGCGTGATCGGGTGGAAGGGATCGGCGATCTGCACCCGGAATTCCACGTCGTGCTCGTAGGCCGACGCGCCGTGGCCGTCCTCCTCCTCGAGAAGGTACTTGGCGCCGATGATCCGCTCGAACTCGGGCCACTCCTGAAAAGCCGCGATGGCGTGGTGCAGGACAACGAGACCCAGCCCCTCGTCGAGAAGGGCGAGGAAGTTGGCGCGCCGCGTGTCCGAGATCTTCTGGGTCATGTTGTAGAGAAGGAGCACATCGAAATCGAAGGCATCCTTCTTCTCGAAGATCTCGCTCTCGTCCTCGAGGGGCACGTGCACGATCTCCGCGTCGGCGAGACCGTCGAAGAGCCGAAAGAAGGCGGCCTCATCGAAACCGTGGCCACCCGTGACCACCCCGACCCGGATCGGTCCCTTCTCGGCGCCGACGAGCGCGCATCCCGAACAGGCGATCAGCAGGGAGAGAAGTGCAAGACAAAGGATGTTTTTCATGAAAATCGTCTCCTCTCGGTGCACCGCGTTCCCGACTCGAAGCACCGCGTTCACAGGTCGTAGAGGGTTTCGTCCACCGAGGGCGGCAGGAACTTCCGGCGCAGCTTCTTCAGGTCCATCTTGGAGCCCTTCTTCTTTGAACCGGCGAAGGGATCCTCCCGCTCCAGAATGTCGCCCATGTCGGCCTCGACCTGGTCGGGATCCTCGCCCGCCTCCATGCGGCGGATCGCCTCGTTCATGGCCGAACCCGGATCGAGACCGGTCGCATCGAAAAGCTTGCGCATGAGGCGCCCGGCCTGGCGCGGATCGTCCTCGTCGACACTCTCCGCCTCGCGAGCGAGATCCTCCATGATCCGCTCCATGCGCGACTCGTCGATATCCACATCGGGAAAGCCATCGTCGTCCTTCTCGTCGAGGCCGCGCGAGACGGAGAAGACGGAGAGCTTCCGCTCCAGCTTCTTCCTGCCGCACTTTGGGCAATCGGGCCTCTTGCGCGTGTTCACGCGGCGGGCGAGAAAATTGAACAGCCTGTGGCAATCGGAACAGTAGAACTCGTAGACAGGCATCAGAACCTCAGCTCCCCTCTCAGAAACACGGCCGAGTCCCGGTTGGTGCCTCCGAACGTGTCCAGCTCGTGGTCGGCGATCGTTCTGACCCAGCCGGCCGACAGCCGTACATGGTCGCCAACAGCGCAACTCAGGTCGAGGGTGAATGTGCGCACCTCCTCGGTGGAAGGATTGTAATCGGTCACGCCGTAAAGGAAAAGGTCCCGCTCCACGTCGGCGTTCGCGTATCGGGCGGCGAGCTCCCACTTGCCGGGAAGGGAACCCGCGATGCCGCCGCCCTCCTCGCCGAAACGGGGGCTCCTCCATCCCCCGCGCCGCCAGACCTGCTCCCCGCCGCTCAGGTTGACCGAGGCGTAGACGCACCACGCCGTGAGCTGGTCCATGTCGTTCGTGCGCCCCCCACCCACGGGCACGTCGTCCACCGCTCCCACGATCCGCTCCAGCCCGCACCGGAAAGGTCCGCCGCGATAGCCCACCTCGATATGGCGCCAGTAGGTCTTGTCGCCGCCGAGATCGGGCGTGCGAAAAACGATCGACTCGAGCGGGGTGGCCAGAAAGATGGGATCGTTTCCCTCGGGGCTGAAGGCGGCGCCCACTCCGGCGAAGAGGCCATCGAGCGCACCCGAGTCGAACTGAGCAAGGGGAAAACCGACGAAGCGCACCGAATATTGCGCCGCCGTGCGGCGGCGGCCCTCGAGTCCGAATCCGCGCCCTGCGGCCGCCGTCGCCTCGTACCAGAAGAGCCGGTCGGCCACGTCGCCGTCGGCGCGCAGCGCCACGTCATACCGGCCGTCCAGATAGGATGTGAATCCGTATCCGGCGAGGGGAAGGTCCTCCTCGCGCGTGGCGAACTCGCTCCCCAGGGCGATGCGCATCTGGCCCACTTTCAGCCTCAGGGCGGGGTCGATGTCGAATTCGGCCCACACCTCGTACAGGTGGCGCGGTGTGTCCGCGCCGATCAAGTCGGGTTCGATCCGTACGCTGACCGACCGGTACCGGCCCTCGAGGGAGAGGCGCGCGTCGTCGAGTTCGAGACCGCTCCGTCTGTCGTTCGCGTGACTGTACTTGATCGCGTCGAGCGTGAGGTGGCCGCCGAGGCTGAGCACGAGATCGCCCTTCTCGAGCCGCAGGCCGTCGAGGTCGGTCTGGGACAGCACCGGCTCTGCCACCATGAACGCCAGGCAACAGAGACCGAGTGCCGCAATTCTCACCGGTCCGCCTCCGATCCGGCAGGGTCTGCGTCTTTCAGCGCCCTGTCGAGCTCGCTCACCATCTTCTGGCGCAGCGTGTGCTTGGCTCCCCGCGGGAGCCTGGCCAGACCGTTGCCTGCCGGCACCAGACGGAGCCAGTCGAAGACAGGCACGGCACCGAAGCGCTCGAAATCGTCTCTCACCCGCTTCAGGCGGTGTTTCTCCGGGTAGGCCGAGACCAGGGCGCGGAGCAGGGGTGCGAAATCCTTGCCCGCCATGCGGAAGAGGGAACGCACGAATCCGGCCAGCTCCCGTGCGATCAGGGTCTCCACCTTGCTGCGCCCCGTAAAAACGATCTCGAAGTCGAAAAAGACGAAACGTCCATCGGAGAAGATCACATGTTCGAAGGTGGGGTGCTCGCAGAGGAGACGCGGCTCGTCGATTTCGAGAGCGCGCGCGTGGCGCTCGGCGATGGCGTGAGCGAAATCGGCGACGATCTCCTCCTTGCGCCGGAGCGCGATATCCTCGCGCTTGACGATCATGCCGAGGGCGGGGCCGTCCACCCACTCGAGAGTCAGCCACGGATTGCGGCCCGACACGCCGGCCGCGGCCAGGACCTCCCGGGCGACCGAGGCCTCGGCAGGCACGTGGAAACCCTCCTGCCGCCAGAGCGCGAGCGTGGCGCGCTCGGTGCGGCAACGGCCCGCCGCGCTGATCGACGACTTGCCCACGAGCACGAGGCTGCCGAATTGCCGCAAGAGCATATCGAACCGGCTCCGCTTGAGCCCGTAGACCTTGATCACCACCGGCCACCCATCGACCACCGCCTTGAGGACCCGATGGGCGCCGTCGCCGCGGTGACTCACGGCCAGTTCCTCGACGGCGCCCACCACCGGACCCTGCGCCCGGTCGTGATCGTCCGAATTCACGCTGCACCTGTTCTTTGAGATCCTCATCGAATCCTCAGCTCGTCGACATCAGTTTGTGCAGCCTCTGAGCCGCGTTGTATTTTGAAAAGGGCTTGGCGGCCCGCGGCCGCATGGTGCGATCGATCCACCGCGCCGCACGCAGGATCGGATTCGGGTTCTCGAAGGCGAAGGTGTACGTATACTCGAGCAGGCCCCGGTCCGGATAGTGTTCGACGGTCTCCTTCAGGAAACGGTCCCACTCCTCGGTGCCCACTGTTTTTCCCAGCGACTTGAGATAGGCCAGGATCTCGCGGCCCACGAACTCCTTCACGCGGCTCCGCGAGCGGAAGACCATCTCGAAATCGAAGAAGAGGAACTGCCCGTCGTCCATGATCATCACATGTTTCAGGTCGCCGTTCTCGTGCACGAGGCGCGGTTCGGCGCGCTCGATGGCGAGGGTGTGGCGCCGGCACCAGACGGGCAGGAAGCGCCGCCACATGTCGAGCCGTTCCTCGAGGGACACCGTTCCGTCGGCGAAGTACTCCACGAAGCGCGGCTTGTCCACGTACTCGAAAAGCTTGTAGCCGCCCTCGGGAGCCTGGTGGGGCACACCCTCGACGACCACGTCGTCATAGGTGTCGAAGACGCGGAATCCCGCTTCGCGCCAGAGTCGCAGGCACTCGGCCTCGGTGCGCAGCCGGCCCCTGGGCATGAACGAGGTCTGGTTGCAGACCAGGATGTTGCCCAGCGACTTGCGCACGTACTCGGGCAGCGAGCGATCGCCGTAATAGACCTTGAGCACCGCCCACCCGTCGCGAAAGGGAACCTTGTAGAGATAGTTGCCGTTCTTGAGGAGCAGAAAGGGCTTCAGGTCGTCGAAATGCAGAACCTCGGCCATTGTTGAATCTTCCTTCGGTCATTTGAATAGAACCGCGTCACAGGTTACCGATCGAACCCGGTTCGCGCAAGGCCCCGGTGCCTATTCCCGTCAGCGGATCTCGGCGGCTTTGTCGAGAGGAGGCTGCTTCTTCATCGACAGGGAGATCCTTTTGCGTTTCAGATCGACGGAAAGAACGGTGACGGTGACTCTCTGCTGCACCTTGACCACCTCGGCCGGATCGCGCACGAATCGATCGGCCAGCTGGCTGATGTGAACGAGCCCGTCCTGGTGCACGCCCACATCGACGAAGGCGCCGAAAGCGGTCACATTGGTGACCACGCCGGGAAGCTTCATTCCCGGGGAAAGATCTTCCGGCTTGTCCACACCCTCGGCAAAGGCGAAGGCCTCGAAAGTCTCGCGCGGGTCGCGGCCGGGCCGGGCCAGCTCGTCCACGATGTCCCGGAGCGTGGGCAGCCCCACCGTGTCGGACAGGTAGCGGTCGAGCGCGATGCGGTCCCGCAGGTCGGTGCGGCTCATGAGGGCGGCCACGGTGCAGTCGAGGTCGCCCGCCATCGCCTTGGCTACATTATAGCTCTCGGGATGGACCGCGCTCGCGTCGAGCGGGTTTCGCCCCCCGCGGATGCGCAAGAAGCCGGCCGCCTGCTCGAACGCCTTGGGACCGAGGCGCGGCACCTTCTTGAGCTGGGCGCGCGAGCCGAAGGGGCCGTTCTCGTCGCGGAAGGACACGATGTTGGCGGCGAGCTGCGGGCCGAGGCCGGAGACGTAGGAGAGAAGCTGCTTCGAGGCGGTGTTCACCTCCACGCCCACGGCGTTGACGCAGCTCATGACCTCGTCGTCGAGCCTCTTCTTGAGCGCCGTCTGGTCCACATCGTGCTGGTACTGGCCCACTCCGATCGACTTGGGATCGATCTTGACCAGCTCGGCGAGCGGATCCATGAGCCGCCGGCCGATCGACACGGTGCCGCGCACGGTCACGTCGTGGTCGGGAAACTCGTCGCGCGCCGCGTCCGACGCGGAGTAGACCGAAGCGCCCGATTCGTTCACCACGATCACCGAGATGCCCGCGTCGAGTCCGAGCCCGCGGACAAAGGACTCGGTCTCGCGGCTCGCCGTGCCGTTTCCGATGGCGATCGCTTCTATCTCCTGTTCCCTCGCCAGCGCCGCGACGCGCGCCGCCGCCGCCGCGGCCTGGCGCTGCCCGCTATGGGGAAAGACCGTGTCGTGGGCAAGGAGCTTGCCCTGTGGGTCGAGACAGACGAGCTTGCACCCCGTGCGAAAGCCCGGATCGAGGGCCAGAACGCGCTTGCGTCCGAGGGGCGGTGCCAGAAGCAGCTCGCGCAGATTGGCGCCAAAGACGCGGATCGCTTCCTCGTCGGCGGCTTTTTTCATCTCCAGCCTGAGCTCCGCTTCCATCGACGGGCCGAGAAGGCGCTTGTACGAATCCTGCACGGCGAGCGCCACCTGCTGGGCGGCGGACGAACCGCCGCGCACGAAGAGGCCCTGCAGCAGGCTGAGCGCGTCCTCCTCGGGAGGCAGCACGCGCAGGGTCAGAAAGCGCTCCTTCTCGCCGCGCCGCATGGCGAGCACGCGGTGGGAGGGCGCGCGCGCCGCGGGCTCTTCCCAGTCGAACCAGTCCTTGAACTTGGCGCCCTCCTCTTCCTTTCCCTTGACCAGTTTCGAGCGGATTGTGGCGCTGCGCCTGAAGAGCTCCCTCATGCGGTCGCGGGCTCCTTCATCCTCGCTCACCATCTCGGCGATGATGTCGCGCGCCCCGGCCAGGGCGTCGTCGGCGGTGGCCACGCCCTTCTCGTCGTTCACGAAACGTGCCGCCTCCTCGATCGGATCGATCGGCGGATCGTTCCTCTGCGCCACGAGAAGAGCGGCGAGAGGCTCGAGCCCCTTCTCGCGCGCCATTGTGGCCCGCGTGCGGCGCTTCGGCCGGTGAGGCAGATAGACGTCCTCCAGCTTGGCGAGGTTCTCCGCCCCGACGATCTGCTTCTTGAGTTCGCCGGTGAGCAGGTCGCGCTCGGCGAGCGATTTGAGGATCGCCTCGCGCCGCTTGTCGAGCTCGGCGAGCTGACCGAGCCGGTCGCGGATCGCCGTGATGGCGACCTCGTCGAGCGAACCGGTCGCCTCCTTTCGATAGCGGGAGATGAACGGCACGGTGGCATCCTCGCCGAGAAGGGAGGCCGTGGCCTGGACCTGTGCGGTTTTCAGATCGAGTTCTCCCGCGATGAGCGCGATGTGCTTGTCGTTCATGATATTCTCGCCCGATCTTGTCGTGGACTCCGGTTCACCCTGGACGTGTGACACCACAAAACGTGTGACACCACAAAACGTGTGACATCACAAGACGTGTGACATCACAAGACGTGTGACATCACAAAACGTGTGACATCACAAGACGTGTGACACCACGCCCAAAACGAAGCATCATCACGAATTCTTTGGCCCGGTTCAAGCACCGGGGCCGGGAAGGAATGAAATTCCCTCTATCCGGTCACTTTTCGTCCTGATCTCCAGCGGGTGTCGGCTTGAAACGGGAGGTGTGCTTCCGTGTGCCTTGCAGGATCTCCACGACCAGCGCGCGGACCTCGTCATAGGATGGCTCGCTTTTGAAAAAAACGTAGGTCCTGTGCTCTCCGCCGGGAAAATACCCGTCGAGATGAAAGAGCCGATCCTCTTCGGCGATTTCGCCGGACTCTCGCGCGACGAGGTTGGTCGTCTCGTAGGAGCCGACCGAGAGCCTGTACTTGGTTTTGCCGGATTTTTTGTCACGCACGTAAAACACGTACCGGCGAGCCCGGTCTCCCTTCAGCTCGAAGAATTCAAAAGCCATGATCGCGTCTCTACCCGCGACGAACTGGTCGCGGCAATAGAGCTCGGTACTCGCGAGAGATTCGATAGCGCCCTTTTTTTTGAGTTTCAGCAGGCGGGTCCTTGCACGGTCCCTGTTCTTTCGATCCTTCAATGCCTGGTATTCTTGAACCGTCTTGGCAATGGCGTGCCAGTCCGTGGGATCGAGCTCGATGACTGTTTTGAAATTGGCGAGCGCTTCATTGTGCCTGCCCAGCTTTTGGTGGATGATTCCCGCGTTGAAGGCCGCATTGGGATTTTTTGGATCGGCTTCCAGAGCCTTTTCGAAATAGCGAAGCGCTTCCGTGTCCCTACCGAGTTCGGTCAGGACCACCGCGGTCCTGTAAAGCGCCGCCTCGTGAGAATCATCCAGATCGATTGCCTTCCCGTAGGCGGCGAGGGCCTCGGAAAATTTGTCCTGCAGATGAAGAAACCTGCCGCGCTCGAACCAATAATCAGGATCGTCCGGCCCGAGTTCGCAGGCGAGAGTGATCTCCTCGACCGCCTTTTCGAAGTCACCCTGAATTCCGAAAATCAAGCCCCTGAAAAATCGGGGTTCCGGATCCTTTGGAGAGAGGGTGCTCGCCTTCGCGAACGCTTTCAGGGCTTTCGCGTCTTCGTCGAGATAAAAATAGGCTTTGCCGAGAGCCTTGTGTGATTCGGAATCATCAGGTTGGGCTTGGCATTTTTCCTCGAACGCAGCCGCTGCCTCGTGTAGGATTCTTCGCCCTTCCTCATGCTTTTCCCCGGAAATGAGTTCGCGGCCGCGTTGAAGCTTCTGCTCCGGTGTCTCTCCCCGCGCGTCTTCCGATCCGATCACCGCGGCGAACAGACAAAGCGCGCAGACAGAGACGAAAAAGCTCTTCAAGTTTCGGTTCATTGCCAGCTCCATCGAGAAATCCCCTTGTCGACTGTCCCGGGATCTCGAAAGGCAAACGTGTGAAGTGGAGTCGAGGGCGACAATTTTCGATTTTATTTCACGGCCGGCCGAGCAGTTGCCGGAGCACGTAGTGCAGGTTGCCGCCGTGGCGATAGTAGTCCTTCTCACGCTCCGTTTCGATGCAGACCGATGCGCCGAAACGGATCGGCTCTCCGCCGTCCTCGGGTGCCGCCGTCACATCGACCGTTCCCGAGAAGTCCGCCACGCCGGTGATCTGGTAGATCTCACGGCCGGTCAAGCCGAGTGACGCGGCGCTCGCGCCGGCAGGGAATTTCAAGGGCAGAATGCCCATGCCCACCAGGTTGGAGCGGTGGATCCGTTCGAAGCTCTCGGCGATCACGGCTTTCACGCCGAGCAGGCGCGGGCCCTTGGCCGCCCAGTCGAGCGAGGAGCCGAAACCGTAGTCCTTGCCCGCGATCACGATGAGCGGTGTGCGGTCGTAGGCGTACTGCATGGCGGCGTCGTAGATGAAGATCACCTCGCCCGTGGGCTGCAACGGCGTCCAGCACCCCTCCGTGCCCGGCACGAGCAGGTTGCGCAGGCGCCCGCTGGCGAAGGTGCCGCGCATCATCACCTCGTGGTTGCCGCGCCGCGCGCCGTAGGAATTGAAATCGCGTGGTTCGATGCCGCGTTTCACGAGGTAGCGCCCCGCGGGGCTCGGCGCCATGATCATTCCGGCCGGCGCGATGTGGTCGGTGGTCACGCCGTCGCCGAGCAGGGCGAGCACCCGCGCGTTGCGGATATCACCGACCGCGTCGGGCTCACGCCCCATGGTGCGGAAATAGGGCGGGTAGCGGATATAGGTCGAGTCCTGGTCCCAGGCGAAGAGCCGGCCGTCGGGAACTTCGAGGCTGTTCCACGACTCGTCGCCTGAGAAGACGTCGCGGTAACCTTTCTCGAAGAGACCGGTGTGGATCGTGTCGGTCATGACCAGGGAGATCTCTTCCTCCGAGGGCCAGATCTCGTCGAGAAGCACCGGCCGGCCGTCAGCGTCCTCGCCGACAGGCTCGGTGGCGAAATCGATGTTCATGCGGCCCGCCAGGGCGTAGGCCACGACCAGGGGCGGGGAGGCGAGATAGTTCATGCGCACGTCGGGGTGAATGCGCCCTTCCGAGTTGCGGTTCCCCGAGAGAACGGAGCAGACGTTAAGCCCCTTGTCAACGATCGCCTTCACGATCGGCTCGGGCAGAGGGCCCGAGTTGCCGATGCACGTTGTGCAGCCGTAGCCGACCACGTGGAAGCCGAGCGCCTCGAGGTCGGGAAGCACGCCGGCGTCGGCGAGGTAGTCGGTCACCACGCGCGAGCCGGGCGCGAGGCTCGTCTTGACCCACGGTCGGACAGCGAGGCCCTTCTCGCACGCCTTGCGCGCGAGAAGCCCGGCGCCGACCATGACGGCGGGATTGGAGGTGTTTGTGCAGCTCGTGATCGCCGCGATCACCACGGCGCCGTTGTTCAGCTCGAGTTCGGCGCCATCGAGGTTTATTCTCGCTGAGCGGGCGGAACTTACCGGGCTTTCGGTCAGAGCCTGTTCGAGATCGATCTCGAAGAGGGCGCGCGCCCGGTGCAGCGGGATGCGGACATGCGGGTGTTTGGGGCCCGCAAGGCACGGCTCCACGTCGCCGAGGTCGAGCTCGATCGTCTCCGAGTACTCCACGTCGTTCGGGGAGCCCAACTTTCTGAAGAGGCCCTGTTCGCGCGCATAGGCCTCGACAAGCACGACCTGGCTCCGGTCGCGTCCCGTAAACTCGAGGTAGCGGAGCGTCTCCGCATCGATGGGAAAGACGCTGCACGTGGCGCCGAACTCGGGCGACATGTTCGAGATCGTGGCCCGGTCGGCAAGGGGAAGGTGATCGAGGCCGTCGCCGAAGAATTCGACGAACTGGCCGACCACGCCCTTGGCGCGGAGCATCTCGGTCACGGTGAGCACGAGATCGGTGGCTGCGGCGCCCGGGCCGAGACGGCCGTTCAGCCTGAATCCGATGACCTGGGGGATCAGCATGGAAAGGGGCTGGCCGAGCATGGCGCTTTCGGCCTCGATGCCGCCCACGCCCCAGCCGAGCACGCCGAGGCCGTTGATCATGGTGGTGTGCGAGTCTGCGCCCACCACCGTGTCGGGATAGGCGCGCGCTGTCCGGCCGTCGTTCTCTGCAAACACGACGCGCGCCAGGTGCTCGAGGTTGACCTGGTGGACGATGCCTTTCGACGGCGGCACGACCTTGATGTTGGCGAATGCCTGCTGGCACCACCGCAGGAAGGCGTAGCGTTCGTGGTTGCGCGCGGCGTCCATGTCGGCGTTGTACTCGGCCACGCCGAAACGGCTCGCTGCATCGACCTGAAGGGAGTGATCGATCACGAGTTCAACCGGCTGAACCGGGTTGATCCGCTCGGGGTTGCCCCCCATTCGCTGGGCGGCCTCGCGCATGGCGGCCAGATCGACGAGGGCGGGCACGCCCGTGTAGTCCTGGAGCAGGATGCGGCTCGGCCGGAAGAAGATCTCGCGGCGCGGTTCGGCCTTGGGATCCCACGACGCGAGCGCCTCGATCTGGTCGGCGGTCACGATCGCGCCGTCCTCGCAGCGCAGCAGGTTCTCGAGGAGGATCTTGTGCGTGTAAGGGAGGCGGTTGATTTCGAATCGATCGGCGAGCGCGTCGAGGCGGTGGATCTCGTAGGTTCTGTTTCCGACTTTCAACGAGGCGCGGGAGTCGAAGCTGTTGCTGTTCGATCGGCTCATCTTTTTGATCGGGCAGGGTCTTGCTGCGCCGGTTTCCTTTTCGTCGGGAGAGAGAATTTGTCGTATGGGTAGCGATCGGTTCTGCAGGGCGGGCTGCTCTGAACGCTTTTGGAAAACCGATGAGACCACATCTCCGCCTGGGAGCAGCATAACGGATGACCGGCGATTTCGACAGTAAATTCAACCGCGGTCGGTGCGCCCGCCCTGGGCGAGCTGGGGCGTTTCGACGGGGAGGTTTCAGGAAAAATTGTGAAACAGGTCATCAAAGAGAATGAAACCTGCCATTCGGACGCCGTCTTATTTTATTAACCCACAGCAAGTTATGAGCCTGACTACAAGAGTCGCAAAACAAGATACTGGTAATTACTTATTTTTGGATAGATCCCTACCCATCGATTTGGTAAGTTCTTCGCTTCGTTTCGATTTCGGCACGCAGCCTCCCGGATGGATGCCAAGGCTTCAGGGAACCCCAGCAAAGGGTGGGGTTCTCGTTTATCTTTCACTCATCTTTTTCATGGAATGAGGACACGCCTCAGTGCGGAGTGCCGCACGCTCAGCCAGGAGCCTGCGGAGCGGGGCCGGTACCGGGCGGTCCATCACTGTTCGGGCAAGTGAAGGTGGAGAGCAGGCGTCTCGGTTTCTTGGCCCCGCATTCGGGGCAGGTCACCTCTTTGGCCTTTTCCAGGGAGTGCACGAACGACTCAAAACACTTGTCGCATTTGGTGCAGACAAAGGCGTAAATGGGCATAACAGAATAACTCCGCGGCAATTGTCAAATTTCCACCCGCCATTATACCCCCAAAACATTTGCTCCCGGAACAATTACTCCCAACAATTGTTCCCGGAACGATTCTTCCATGAGATTAAGCAAGGTTGATCCCATGAAAGATTTGTTCCCGGAATAACAAATGGAGGAATTACTCCGGGAACTACTCGTGCCGCAGCGCGGCGATCGGATCCATGAACGCGGCGCGGCGGGCGGGGAAGATGCCGAAGAGGATTCCCACCGAGCACGAGATGCCCAGCGAGATGATGATGTAGTGCGGTTCGATCAACGCCTTCCACTGGGTGAACTCCACGATCCCCAGAATCGCCACCACACCGAAAAGCGCGCCCAGCAGCCCGCCCACCGCGGCGATCGCCACGGTCTCGGTGAGGAACTGGATCATGATGTCCCTGCGCTGCGCGCCCAGCGCGCGGCGGATGCCGATCTCGCGCGTACGCTCGGTGATCGTGGCGAGCATGATGTTGGCAATGCCGATCCCGCCCACGATGAGCGAGATGCTGGCGATGAGCACCATGACCACATTGAAGATCCGCTGCGTCTCCTCGCTCTGCTGCAGAAGCTCGAGGGGCACAACGATCTCGTAGTCCTTCTTGTCGTGGAAGTTCTTGAGCATGGCGGCGGTCATCATCGACGTGGGCAGCACCTTGTCCGAACTCTCCGCCTGCACGATGATCTGGTCGAGCTCCACCTCGGAGATCTCCCGGCTCCCCGCCCTGCGGAAATAGTTCATCGTGCCGAAGGTGCGCATCGACGACGAGTAGGGAATGTATACCTCCTGCGACCGGCCGTCGATGGCGAGCGCCTTGCGCGTGTGCGACCGGAACTGCTCGTCGGCCAGAACGCCGATCACATGAAAGGACCGCATGCCGATCTTGAGAACCATGTCGAGCGGATCGTCCACCGTCTTGAGCTGCTTCACCAGATCCTTGCGGATGATGCACACCCGCGCGCACGTGGCGGAATCGATCATGTTGAACCGCCTGCCGCGGCTCACGTCGAGACCGAACATGGCCAGATGCTCGGGCTCCACACCGAGCACGCTCGCCTCGATCCGCTTCGACCCATAGGAGATCCGCTGCTTGACCAGGTTCACGCGCAAGAGCTTCTTCACCGTGGGGATCGTACCCTCGATGTACTCGGCATCCTTGAAAGTCAAACCGTGGTGGCTCATCCACGCGATATCCTCGGCCTTCGTCTCCTCCGGCGGCTGCACCGAGTTGAGAATGATGTTGCAGATCCCCAGCTCCTGGATGCGCGAAAGGATCTCGTGGCGCGCACCCGCGCCCACGGAGAGCATGGCGATCACCGAGCCCACACCGAAGATCATCCCCAGCATGGTGAGGAAGGACCTGAGCTTGTTGCGCATCAGGTTCTTCATGCCGAGAAAGAAGATTTCGGCCAGACGCTCGCCCCACACGGATCACACCTCCACGACTTCGGCTGTCTCCGATCGCGTGCGGTCGGAGAGGACGCGGCCGTCCTTCAGCTCCACCACACGGGGCAGCCCCGAGGCGATCTCGAGATTGTGAGTCACCATGAGAATCGTCTTTCCCGACCGGTGCAGATCGTGAAAGAGCTTGAGGATCTCCGCGCCGCTCCGCGAGTCGAGGTTGCCCGTGGGCTCGTCGGCGAGGAGCACCGTCGGCTCGTTCACCAGGGCGCGCGCGATCGCCACCCGCTGGCACTCACCGCCCGAGAGCTGCGCCGGGTGGTGGGTCGTCCGCTCGGAAAGCCCGACCGCGTCGAGAAGGCTCATGCACTTCGCCTTGCGCTTGCCGCGCGCCGTCTTCTTGTAGAAGAGGGGCACCTCCACGTTCTCGAGAACGGTCAGCTCGGGGATCAGGTTGAAGGACTGGAACACGAAACCTATCCGCTGGTTGCGGATCCGCGAGAGCCGGTCGTCGCTCAAGGAGGAGATGTCGTCGCCCTGGAGAAAGTACTTTCCATGCGAGGGCCGGTCGAGACAGCCGAGAATATTCATGAGCGTTGTCTTGCCCGATCCGGACGCGCCCACGAATCCCACGAACTCCCCCTCGCCGATCGACAGCTCGACCTCTTTCAGCACGGTGAGCGCGGCCGTACCGAAACCGTACTCCTTGCCGACCTTTTCGAGTTCTATGAGGAATCGTTTCATGAGACTCACATCGACGTGGCCAGGTTCTCGGCCGGGGTGGTCGGCTCCTCGAGTTCCTCCTCGGGAGAACTCTCGTCGCCGCCGAACAGACCGCCCTCGCGCGGATCGTAAAGAAGCACGCGCTCGCCCACGGCCAGCCCCTCGAGAACCTGTACGAAATGATTGTTGTTCTTGCCGACCTTGACGATCCTCTTCTTCACGTCCTCCGAGTCGAAAACGTAGCAGAAGTGCTCGCCCCCCTCGGCAATGACGGCGTGAATCGGGACCTGGATCACATCGGGGATCTCCTCCACCTGGACCTCGGCCCGCGCCGAGATCCCGGCGCGCAGCTTGATCTCGCCCGGCTCCATCGTGACCTCGATGCGGAAGGTCTTGCTGTTCTCGTCCCACCCGTCGGACGACGCCACCGACGCGATCTTGGTCACCTTGCCGGGGAAGTTGTGCCCCTTGGCCGCGTCGACGGTGATGATCACATCCATATCCTCCTTGACGAGATCGATGTCCGCCTCGTGAACGGAAATCATGACCTGCATCTCGTTCAGGTCGGGCAAGGTGATGACCGTGATCCCCGAGTAGACGCTGTTGCCCACCTTGATCTCGTCGCGCCGCCAGGGCCGGGCCGGATCGCCGTAGTGAACGATGCCGGTGCGAGGCGCCTTCATGGTCATCTCCTCGAACTCCTTCTTGAGCTTGTCGAGGCGCGCCTGGGTCGAGGAAACCTGGCGCTCGCGGCTCGTGACGCGCGCCTGCTTCTCCTTGAGGTTGATCTCCGTCTTCTCCCTGGAGTTGGCCAGGGTACGTTCAGCGTCGCGCACGTCGGCCTTCTTCTGGATCGTGTCCATCTTGAAGGTATACTTTTCGAAGAGCTCGAGGTCCTTCTGCGCGTTCTCCAGGTCGATCTGGGCCTCTTCCACCTTGAGGCGTTCCTCCTCCACCTGAATCTTGGTGAAAAAACCCTCCTTGGCAAGGGCCGGAACCTGCTCGAACTGCTCCTCGGCGCGGTCGAAGCGGGACTGCGCCTTCTTCACGGCGAGCCTGAGCTTGTGCCGCTGGTTGGGCGCCTCGCCGTTCTCGTAACGTTCCAGTGTCATCTCGGCCATCTGAAGGCCCAGTTCGGCCTTCTCGAGGGAGGCGGCGTTCTCCCTTTCCTGAATGGCCAGCTCCGCCTTGACCGCCTCGAGCTCCGTCTCGTACTGGATCAGGCTGTTCTCCAGGTCGTCGATCTGGGTCTGCACCTCGGTCTTGTCGAACTCGACCAGCTTCTCCCCCTCCTCGACCTCGGTCCCCTCGTCGATGAGCCACGTGATCGTCCCGGCGCGCCGGAACTTCGGTTTGAGATTGAGCGAGTGCTTGGCCTTGAGGTAGCCGTCCTCGGCAATGGTGATCTTCAGAACGTCCTGCTTCACCGTGAAGAGCGCCTCGTCGCGGGGAAGATCCGATCCATCGCTCTCCCCGGTCCAGTCGAACTGGGTCAGGATCAGGGCGACCGCCGCGAGGCCGATGATTGTCAATGCGTACTTCATTCGACCCACATCCCCCTTTCGTCTATGAAAAGGATTCCAAGGTCTTGGAGCAATTCGAGACGGGTGATCTCGTAACTGACCTTCTCGTCGATCAGTCTGTTCCGCGCCTCGAGCAGGTTCTGCTGGTTCTCGAGCAGGTCGCGGTTGCCGATCTCGCCCCGCTCGAACCTGAGCTCGGCGATGCGCACCGTGCGGGCCGAGTCCTCGATCTGCTGCCGCTGGATATCGAGCGTGCGCCGCTGCCTTTTCAGTCCCCTCAGGGAACTGACGACCGATACCACGAGGCCGTCCTTGAACTCATCGAAGGCGCGCAGCCGCGCCTCGTGGCCGATCTCGGCTCTCCGCCAGGAGTTCCTCTCGTTCATCTGGTCGATCGGAATCTCGAGGGAAAGGCCCGCGCTGTACGACCGGTTGTCGAATTTCTGATTGCCGAAACTGGCGTTCGGATCGGACGAGAGGTTGTAACCGAGACTGAGGCCCAGATCGGGCAGCAGGTTGTTCTTGGCGATGAGCACGCCCCGCTCCGAATCCTCGATCAGGTCCTTTTGTGTGATGAAGTCGAGGCGGTTGGCCAGGGCGACCTCCACCGCTGATTCGGGATCGTAATCGACGGGAATGAACTCCGGCTCGGTGGGAAGCACATCGATCCTGGCCGTGGTGGGCAGCCCGAGGAAGATCTTGAACTGGTCGAGGGCGAGCTCGTAATCCTGCTCGGCCATGATGAGATTGTTCTCCGCGTCGAGCGCGTCCTGCCGGGCGTTGAGCACCTCGATTTCCGTCGCCTTGCCCACGTTCAGAAAAGCCTTCGCCTTCCGGTACGAGTAGTCGACCGTGTCCCTGTTGCGCTGGATGTTGTCGATCGTTTTCTTCTGTCTCACCAGATCGTAGTATTCTCTCGCCACGGATATGGAGAAGTCCTGCCTGAAGATCTCGTAATCCCTGATCGCGTAGATCAGGTCCCGCTCCGCCTGGATGAGGCTCTCGAAGGCGTACCTGTGTCCGGCGCCGCGCAGCAAGGGCTGGCTCAGCGAAACGCCCAGGCTCGAGCTGAATGTGCGCGGATTGTCGAGGCCGGTTGTGCCGCTGCTGTCGTACCCCGTGTTCGCGTTGACCGAGAGCGACCCGCCGAGGGGAAGGATCTGGCTCACGCTCAATCCCATCCCCGCGGACTGGGACCATGCCCGGCCTGTTCCGTCGGAAAAGAGATAGTTGATCACCGCCGAGAGCTGCGGCGTGAAGCTGTGGCGTGTCTCGACCAGGCTCAGAACGGCGAGATAGAGCGATTCCTTGCGCGAGATCTGGCTGCGGTTGGTCTGGAGCGCGATTTCGAGGGTGTTCTGCAGATCGAGGAGGCGCGTTTCGCCGGCGCCGGACCGGGCCGCCTGATCGATCTGGGCCTCTTCTCGAGGCGGCACGTCTTCCGGCGGCTCGTCGTCTGTCCGATCACTCTGTTCGTCGAGTATTCCGGTCGTGACGCTCTCGGTCCGGTCGGCCCCGCTCCCGCCGGTCTGCTCCGGGTAGATCACCGATTTTCGGCGGTCGGCGTTGAACTGGCTCATGCTGCGGCCCAGAATCGCGTCCACGTCCCGGTCGGCGTCGGACGAATAGTAACTGGCGCTGCACCCGTGGAGAAAGAGAAGAGGGGCGAGGAATAGAATGACGAGGAGGGCCGGCACCAGGCCATTCGCGAAGGCCTTGAAATCTGTGATGATCGTGATTGTTGCGTTCATCTGTGCCTGACGAAGGTTTACGGGTCGCAGAGAAAAGGGAGGGCGGCCTCCCGATTCTCTGACTGGGATCGTGAGAAGAATATTCCGTTGGTCGCCTGTCTCGGATCGGTTCCCTGATAACGAGGCCAGGTGCCGGGGATCCCGGATCCAATCGATTCGTGTATTATAGCCGGGTAAACCCCGATCTGTAACCGCTATATACGGAGCCAGGCTCAATTCGTCGGGCTGAGCGCTACATACGGTGCCAGGCTC
>CAZUHB010000058.1:0-37803 GCA_964620445.1 uncultured Phycisphaerales bacterium | reverse complement strand
GCAGCACCGATGGCGGGGAGACATTCTCCGCCCGAACGCGGCTGACCGGCGGCGACAACTTTCAGCAGGTCTATGCCGACGTCGGCGTGTCGGGCGACTACGTGCATGTGGTCTGGCACGATCAGAGAGACTACGGAGCCGGTTCGGACGGCGAGGTCTATTATCGCCGCAGCCTCGACAACGGCGCCAACTGGCAGGCCCAGGTGCGACTCACCAAGGCCCAGTCCGCCTCGGAGCGGCCGCGCCTGGCCGTGGTTGATTCGTACATCCACCTGACCTGGCACGACACGCGGGACAATCCCGATCCGCCGATCGGGGAGGTCTACTACAAGCGGGGCGAGAACAACGGCGCCACGTGGGGCGACGCCCAGGGCAATTTCGACGACGCCAACAACAAGTACGACAGGCGCATTTCGGACGATGACGGCAACGACTCGTTCATGGCCGATATCGACGGCATGGGCAGCGCGGTCTACATCGTGTGGCAGGATGACGCGGGCCTGTCCAACGGCGATGTGCCCGAGATCCACATGAGGCGGAGCAAGGACAATGGCGCGAGTTTCGATCCCGACCTTCCGCCCATGGGATGGCCCAATATCAGCTGGCCGGGACAGGACGAGACGCCGGCCGTGGCGTTACGTCAAGATGACGAGGTCCACGTGGTGTGGGACACGGTCTGGGATGTCGATCCCTGGTGGATGACCGTGCCCGGCGCCGGCACCCTGCGCGACCTGGCGTGGGAGAGCAGCCGCGACTTCGGCGACGAGATGTTCGATAACGGCCAGGCGGACCGGTTGCTCACCTTTCACTTCGACAACACGGGCGGCTGGTACTGGGGAAACCCTGCCAATCCGGACCTCTGCGTGACCGTGCCGCGCTACCTCTTCGTCTGGTCCGACAAGCTGACCGCCGCGAACAGCGAGATCTTCTTCCGCGGAGCGCCCTACAACAGCATCTGGATGCCCGCGGCCGGCGACGTGGCGTCCAAGTACTACATGGAGGCCTCCACTTCGACCCATCCGCCGAACCCCTACGGCCCCTACGCCGGATCGTTCCACTTCTACGGATTCTGGTGGATGGTGGACGGAAACACGCCGCTCGAACCGTGCTGGCTCTGCGGTATGATGGATATCCACAACTATCCGGGATTCGGAATCCTGCCCACCGACATGATCCAGCCGACCGGAGGCTGTTACATGGAGTATTCGGGCAAGGGGCTCGAGGTCATCCCCGGCGATCAGTAAGCGCGCGGGCGGGTCATCGAAAGAGCGAGGCCTTGTTTCGCGGCGAGCAAAATAAGGACTCCGATCAGAAATTTTCTTTCGGTGACCCGCACTCAAAGCTACCTTCTTATGAAGGCACCCCGCCGGAACCTATCCAGCTTTGTCTTTATAGGAGAGATTGCGATGAGACTCGGGACAAGATCCTCATTTTGGATGCTCCCTGCATTTTGTGTTTTCATGCTCGTCTTCCTGCACGCACCCCATGCCGCGGCAGGTGAAGGGATCATCCACGACTCGTGGGCGCTCGTGAAAATGGCCGGCGACGATGTGGGTTGGTTGCATACGGTCATCCGCGAGCGGACCGAGGGCGGCCTCACAATATACAGGACCGATATCGAAACGAGGATGGAGTTCAAACGATTCGGCCAGGTCGTGGCGATTTCCGTGTCGGGATGGACAGACGAAGACCAGGACGGGCGGATCCTCACCGGCCACCAGGAATCGTTGATGTCCGGCGTGGAAACGGTCCACGATCTCGATCTGTCGGACGGCAAGGCGATCATCACGCTCACGACCATGGGAAAACCGCGCGAGATCCCGATCGAGTGGAGCGACGACGTGATTGGCCCGATGGGGACCTGGCTCCTTCGAAAAGAAAAGGGCAAGCAGCCTGGAACGAAGTTCTCGGTGAAAACATTCTCCTTTGATTATTCGAAAGTCGTGACACAGACGGTCGAGATCGTCGAACCGGAAGAGACGGAGCTTCTCGAGGGAGAGAAAATTCTCGTCAACCGCTCCTTCTCCACGATCGACATCATGCCCGACGTCAAGACCCACGAGTGGTGGGGAGACGATTATGACGTGATCAAGTCGTCGATGGCGATGATGGGCATCACCCTCGAGTTCGTGCGCACCACCAAGGAACGGGCCATGGATTCGGGTGGGGGTGAGCTCAACGCCGACATGATTCTCGAAACGATGGCGCGCGCCAACGTGAACCTTCCCAGACCCTACCGGCTCGATTCGATCCTCTACCGTTTCGAGGCGAAGAATCCCGATTTCGGAATCCCCAAGGGGCTCGGCTCGTTCCGCCAGACCGTGCGCGAAAATGACGGCCGGACCGCCCTCGTCCTCATCGAGGCCAAGGTGCCGAATGTGACGCAGAAGAGGCCGATCGAAAATCCCCCGTCCGAACTCGCCGAGTATCTCGAACCGAACGCCTTCATCCAGAGCGACCATCCCGGCCTGCGGCAGAAGGCGCTCGAGGTGGTGGGCGCCGAGAGCGATGCGTGGAAAGCGGCCGTTCTCCTGGAGAGGTTCGTTCAGGAGTACATCGCGGACAAGAACTTCGGCACCGGATTCGCCACGGCGGCCGAGGTCTTCGAGAATCCCTGCGGCGACTGCTCCGAGCACGGTGTTCTGCTGGCGGCGCTCTGCCGCGCCGTGGGCATTCCGGCGCGCGTGGCCGTGGGCTACATGTATCTGGGAGGCATCTTCGGCGGCCACATGTGGGCCGAGGTGTGGATCGGCGGCGAGTGGTACGCCATCGACGGCGTGATGGGAATCGGCCGCGTCGATCCCACTCACATCACCTTCTCCACATCGTCGATCAAGGGCGGCGGCCTGGCCGAGGATTTCGTCGCCACGTCGCAGGCGCTGGGCAACCTCGACATCACGATCCTCGAGTTCACCCACGGCGACAAGACCGTGGTCGTGGGCGAGGGCTTCAAGGACTATGTCATCGACGGGAACAGGTACACGAACACGCTCCACGGGATCAGCATCACCAAACCGGACGGGGCCGCGTTCGAGGATTACGAGCGCGACTTTTCCGGCCCCGACTTCACTCTCGTCGAGATCGAGGGCGCGAGCGATGCCGAACTGACCGCCTTTCCCATGCTCTTCTCCCAGTCGCTCGATGATCTCGAGAAGAAGATCGTTGGCGGCAAGGACAAGGTCCTGTCGAAACTGCCGCGCACGGTGTGCGGCCGCGACGCCACCGTGTACATGGTCAAAGGGAGTAAGAAGGCCCGGCGTGTCCTGGCCGTGGTCACCGAGGACACCTGCTTCATCCTCGACATGCGCATCGAGGACGAGGAGAGGGACATGATCGTCTTCGAGAAAATGGCCAAGTCGATCGAGTTCACGAATTGACGCATTTTTGAAGAACGGTGTCGGCCCGCCGGTCCGTTCAGAGAAAAGGAAAATATCATGTACAAGAGAGCGATACCGATAGCAGCAGCAATTTGTCTCATTGCCGTGATTCTCGTTGCCGATCTCTTCTCGCAAGGCAAGGGACGCGCGCGCTCCCCGGGAGCGGGGGCGCGGAACGAATCGTCGAACAAGCCGCCCCTGGCCGGTTCGGAAGAGGAAAAGAAGATCCTCGCCGTTCTCGACGACATGTTCGAAAATCAGCGGCGGGGCAACATGAACGTACCGCGCGACGATGGCCGGCTGCTTCGGATCCTCGCCGAAACGACGAATGCCAAGCATGTGGTGGAGATCGGCACGTCCAATGGCTACTCGGCGATCTGGCTCTGCCTCGCTCTCAAGAAGACGGGCGGCAAGCTGGTCACCTTCGAGATCGACGAGGGCCGCGCGGCGCTCGCCCGGGAGAACTTCGAGCGCGCCGGTGTGAGCGATCTGGTCACGATCGTGATGGGCGACGCCCATGAGACGATCAAGAGGATCGAGGAACCGATCGACATCCTCTTTCTCGACGCGGACAAGGCGGGTTACATCGACTACCTCGAAAAGCTCCTTCCCAAGGTGCGGCAGGGCGGCCTGATTCTGGCACACAACACGAACTCGCACGGGCGCGATCCGGGGATGGGGAAGTACAAAGAAGCGGTCACGTCAAACCCTTTGCTGGAAACGCTTTTCGTGCACCAGAACGCTGCCGGAGTGGGGGTCACTCTCAAGAAATAGTCCGGATCGGCGGTCCCATCAGAAAAATATCCAACTAATCTTGCACTCTTCACGGCCTTTTTGCGCCCTTCTTGACAACGTCTCGACAATATCGAATGCGGACTGTCCCGCACAGAATGTGAGCAGACGTTTCTGGAGGACGAGCCATGAAGATTCACAACTGGCCAATTATTCTGCTGGGGCTCATGACCCTGGGTGGTCTGGGCTCGAATCACTGGATCGATTTGACAGGCAGTGCCAGTTCGGCTGCACCGCCCGTTGCGCCTCCCCAGGTGGCGGGATTCACTTTCGTCGGCGAGGAAACCTTCCTGTGCGGCGGAGCGAGCAACACCTTACCTGTCTATGTTCACTCGCTGACCGGTCTCGAGTTCGTTCTCGTGCCGGGCGGCGACTTCACCATGGGTTCGGCATGTTCCGAGCGGGGCCGCGGTAAAGACGAAATCCGCCGCTGTTCCATGAGTGTGGAGCCTTTTCTGCTCTGCCGTACAGAATGCACGCGCGAGGCGTGGCTCAAGATCAAGACTGGCAACTTCGGGCACGCTCTCGATCGCGACCTGCCGGTCAAGGGAGTGAGCTGGGAAGAATCTTCGAATTGGTGCCGCATGGCGGGCCTCAGGCTCCCCACTGAGAAAGAGTGGGAATACGCCTGCCGTGCGGGCACCTCGTCGCGCTACTGCTTCGGCGATTCCGACGACGATCTCCCCGAATACGCCTGGTGCCAGCTGAATTCCGGCGGCACGGTCCACCCCGTGGGGCGGCTCAAGGCGAACGCTTTCGGCCTCTTCGACATGCACGGAAACGTGTGGGAGTTCTGCCAGGACGTGATCGAGTCGGGGCGGAACGGCACCCCGCGCACGGGGCGTCTGGTGCGCGCGGAAAGCGATGCCGCGGAATCCCTGGCGGAGAGCGGTCTCTACCGCGCGAAGCGGGGCGGGTCATACATGAGCAAGAAGAACCCGTACCTCAGATCAGCCAATCGCAGCAGAAGCATACAGGACTGCTGTTACGACTACTTGGGCTTTCGGCCCGCTTGTTCTCTGTAATTGGAGGACCCAGTGTTTCAGGGAGTGTATCGCGTCCGGTTATCGGCTTTGTCGTCCGCAAATCAGGATCGTGAGACCCACTCGATTCATGGCAGGTGCAATCCCGGCATGCTCGACTGAACGCAGATACACAGAAAGGGGACAGGAGCCGATTCCTGTCCCCTTTTTTTTATTCGCTCTGTTCCGAACCGGGCAGCCGATCACTCCATCTCGTGTTTGAGCCAGACCTTGGCCATCTTCCACTCGTACTTGATGGTCCGCGGCGACACGCCGAGCACATGGGCTGTCTCCTCGGCGGTCAGGCCTCCGAAGAAGCGGAGCTCCACGATCTGGCCGAGACGCGGATCCATGGCGGTCAGCTTTTCCAGGGCCGTGTCGAGCGCGATCAGATCGATGGTGCTCTCGATCTGGAATCCATCGGCCATTTCGAGAGGTTCTTTCCTGCGGCTCCCGCCCCTCTTGTCCGAGTATTTCCGGCGGGCGTGATCGACGAGCACACGTCGCATGGCGCGGGTCGCCACACGCATGTAGTGGGCCTTGTTTTCCCAGGTCTCTGCTTTCCGGCCGCAGAGACGAAGGTATGCCTCGTGGACGAGGGCCGTTGTCTGGAGGGTGTGATCCGATCGCTCGTCGCGCATGTGGTAGCGGGCCAGGGCGCGAAGCTCATTGTAGAGGAGAGGGAGCAGGACTTCCTGCGCCTCCGCCTTGCCGGCGTTCAGGTCCTCGAGCAGGTGGGTGATGTCTTTCTTTTCTGGCAAGTCCCGTCCTCCGCGTCCGGCAGGCCCCCTGGGCGTGTTCGGATCACAAAACGCACGAATATGGTAACCCGGCCTCCCCGTAATGGGAAAAGGGAAAGCGTCTCAAAACGCTCTCCCTTATTCCGTTACCTCCTCGTTCGGAGCGACACCCGCTCTTTATCCGAAGGATATCCTTCTGTTTGTCAATTCGAACAGAAACCTTTCGGCCCGCGACACGTGCTCTAGAAACTCGCGGTGCTGTTCTACTATGTAAAAGCGAATTTTCTGGCGCCTTTCGTTCGAAAAAATAAATCTTTTTTGACCGACGCATAAGGGGAGAAATTGTAGTGATTTAAATGGAGCCGAACCGTGACCTCTTACGGAATGCTCCCTATAGTCTGGAGCGGCGAGTATCAGCGGGTCAATATGGCAGCCGTGGGAGAGGAAGTCGGCAACTCGAGGCGGATTATAGGTTTGCGGTTTTCGGCATCGCATCGGACCTGGAATTCGCTGTTGGAGCGACCGATGAAGCGCGCCCTTCTCATCCTGTCCGGCGGAATCCTGCTCATCGCGGTCTGCTGGCACCTTCTCTTTTCTTCCAGCGCGGATGGCGTTGTCTTGGCGGGCCATCGCAAGTGTCTGCCAAGTAGTGAGATATGTTCCGCTGCCTTCGGCCGCCCCGAGCGGGACGATCACTGGAAGGTAAAGGTCGAATCGCCACCCCCTTCCGCGCCAGACCTTGACGATGATGAACCTCCCGAATTCGAACCTTTCTCCGGTCCAGGCTGGCGCCTGTGGGGTTCGGTATACGATACGGACATTGTTCCTGTCGAGAACGCGGAGGTCGAGATCTGGTTTTTCGTCGAAGACGAGATCCTCCAGCTCCAGCCCTGGCTCGGTGAGGTCATCGACAGTAAGCCGATCGCCAGCGCGCGGACCGACGCGCTGGGACGATACTCCGCGAACCTGTCCGCGCCGGCGCTCCTTGGTTTCTTCGCGCCGTCCGGAAAGGTTCCGGGAGACTTCTTCGGCCGCGTCCGCGCCGCGGGATTTCTGTCACAGACGACCGTGTTGAGCGGTGACGATGATTCCACGTTGCCCGATCCTTCAGCGGGCGGGGCCGTTCTGCAGATGGATTTCGATTGCCTGGATCGGGGCGTCAACCTGTGGGGAAGAGTGGTGGACGCTGCAGGTGAGCCGGTCTTCCGCGCACAGGTAAACGTGTGCGATTCGGACGATGACAACCTTTCCGGCGAGAGCGCGCCTGACGGGATCTTTTCGGTGCCCCTTTATACGCCCACGGGCATTTCGGTCGAAGCATACAAGGAATCGATCGGAGCGAACACGATGTGCGTGGGTGATCTCTCTACCGACGGGGATGCAACCATCCCCGACATCGCGCTCTCCAGAGAGGGTGTGATCGAGGGCTCGGTGATCTATGAAAACGGCCTGCCTGCCGCTGACGTCTGGATCTGGGCCAGTCACGAGTACGACCGCGACGACGGGATTCCGGGAACAGGGCTCGGCGAATCATACACGCGGACCGGGCCTGACGGGCGATTCCGGCTCTGCGGCCTGAAGCGGGGTTACTGGTCTGTCGAAGCCATGTGCGCCGTTGATCTGCTCCACGATCCCGACTCGGACGAGGATATTTACTATGAGCCTGGAGACAGCGACCTCTGTTTCGAGGTCTACGAGTACAGGCTGCGGATAAATCTATTCGACGGTTCGGGAAAGCCTGTTCCCCACGCGCGTCTGAATATCGCCGAGATCGACAGGGAGTGGTTCACCGTACTGGGCGGTTCGATCAGGCTCGAGGTCGCGCCCGGCACCTTCACATACAACGTGGTCAGTCCGGGATGGCGCGCGCGGCGGGGAACCTTCGTGGTCGACGAGGGATTGCACGGTGTAAAGCTCGACATTTTTCTCGAGGAACTGGCCAATCCCGGCCGCATCGCCTTCGCGATGAACGGACCGGGGGGAGAAGAGGTGTTCCGGCAGCTCGAGATCTACTTTGCCAACCGAACCACCGGCGAGGAGTGGCGCGACTGGATCAGGCGGAACGAGGAGGGTCGATACCTCGTCGACCTACCCGCTGGGATTTACGACCTGGACATCGCGAGCGGCGACGGATACACGCTGTCGCGCGGCGGTCGCAGCACGCAGGTTTCCTTTACCAAGTACTATCCATGTCATATCGGAGGGATTGCGGTGGCCGCGGGGAAATCGGCCACGGTGGCGCATACGTTCGCGAACGGCGACGGCACAAGGCGCCGCTTGCGGCGGTGAGGCCGCCGGACACCGTTCCCCGGGTTCACCCCCCGAATCAGGGCGGCCTGTTTCAGAAGCGGTGGCTGTTGAAGATATCGAGCGCCAGCTGGGGCTTGTCCACATCGAGGATGATCACACCCCTCTTTTGCCGCTGCTCGACCGCGCCGTAGAGGTACTCGATGTTGATACCCGCGTTGCCCAGCTTGCAGGTCAGGTCCATCAATGCGCCCACCTTGTTCGGCAGGTCAACACGGATCACCTCGCGCTTCTCGGCTTCGTACCCGTTCTCGTTGAGAGTCGCCACGGCATGATCGGGCCGGGTCACGTAGAGGCGTGCGATGTCGCCGAACACGCCGATGGCGTAGATCGCAATGCGCTTCTTTTTCAGCACGCGGGTCATCGTGCCGATCACACCGGGTTTGTTGTCGAGAACGACAAAGACCTCCTGAATCTTCTTGAGCGGGTTCGCCATGTATCGAGCCTTCCTTCCTGAAAACGGTTTTCGCCTGATTGCGTTTCCTTCAGTATCGGAAAGCCTGGAGCGGGACTCAAGGATCGATATTTTTGATATTTTCCGGGGAAAAGAATATTGAGGGGAGAGGCCTGGTTTTCGGGACCGGGTGCGGCTGAATCCGGCGCTGAGCGGGGCGCTGGGATTGGCGGCGTGACGGCGTCGAAAGGTGAGACAGCGCGAATCTGGAATAGGGACCGAAGCGAAGACGATCAAGTCTTGAAGCTCGATGGGCACATGAGCGACGTCACTCGCGCCCAGTTTAGCCCGGACCACCAAGCGGTTGCAACGGGATCCGATGATGGCACCGTAAGCCTGTGGGATGCGACGAGCGGCGATCCGATCGTGGCCTTTGATCACGGCGCATCACAACTCGACGGCCCCAAAGCCCTCAGGCTTCATGATCCAACACGGCGGGAATTGAATTCAATCCCGGAGATGAGTTAAAAACATACAATGACAGTAGCCAAAATATGCATCTGACCATTACCGGATATTACGTTGATCTGTAGATAACCCGATGAATTCTGTGAGTAATAAATATAGGGTATTTTATACCAACCCAGGTCAATACTCTGATCTTCCAATAGGGCAGGCCCAATTAACGGATACTGTAAAACGGTTATTTGTTTTTTAGTATCCCTAGTTCCATTTCTACGTTGCCATCTAATCTAGAGACGATTCGTACCTGCGTGTGCTTCTTGGTATCATGCGCTACCACCTGGCTGCGGCTAATGGCGTAAGCGCCGGGTCGATCGAGTGCGCGGATCGCATCCGGCGCTTCGAGGCCTTCGAGAAGCAACATGCACGAAACGGATTCGAGACGCCCATCCCCACCGGTCTGGCGGATTTCTAGCTCATACTGTCCCACCTCGGTGATGAACGACGAAAGATCAACCACTGCAGTCCACTCCCCCTGAAGCTCACCGCTCTTCCAGAAAGCAACGCGTTGCCACTCCGCTTTTTTCTTGGCCGTCGCGAAAGCACCGAGATCGGGAAACTGGCCCAGCTCCAAATCCACTCGAAACGCAGCAAAGCGATTGATCACGGGCACACCGCGACATTCGACTACCCGCAGCCGCAGCCTGGACACCGTTGCACCGGGAAAGTAATCGATCTTCTTGTAACCCACTGAGCACCCGCGATAGAGCTCGACCCACGTCTCATCGGAGATCCCCTCGATCACGTACTCCCGCACGGTGTGACCATTACGGATATCCTCCATGATGACCACATGATTGATCGCGGTCGGCTCTTCAAAAACAATCTCCACCGTCTCGCCACGGCCACTCGTCTCAGCCAAGCTCTTTCCAAACCGCCGCTCGATCTCCGCGGCAAACTCCAGATACCGCCCCACGTGGGGCCGCGGAATAAGCCCAGTCGTGTCCGGCGTCGAATTGAGCAGCAGCACGCACCCGCGTCCCACCGACTCGTAGTAGATCCTCATCAGATGATCCACGCTCTTCATCATGTGATCGGTGTTCTCACCCCAGAACCACTTGTGATCGAGCAGTGTCGTGTCCATCTCGAAGGGCAGCCATACATCCCCCTCGGGATCGCTGTGCGCTTGGGTCGACACCCCGGTCAGCGCGTCCTTCTTCTTGACGGTCTGCCAGGTGGGGTAGGGCGCGATCCCCTTCTCGTTGCCCGGCCATCGGATCGTGGCGTGCGGGCCCTGGAAGACCATCGCCTTGGGCGCGTACCTCTTCAAAATATCGCCCACCTCGATCACGCAACTTCCGTCGAACCAGACCTCGCTGATCGGGCCATACCTCGAAAGAACCTCGGTCATCTGTTGCCGAAAAACCTTGTTGTACCCCTCCTGCTTGGCCGGATCGCGCGTCCGTCCGCCGCTCCCCATGGGCGCGCCCCACGTGTCGTCGCCCGGATAGACGTAGATGGCGAGCTTCAGATCGTGCTTTCTGCACGAAGCGGAAAGGTCTGCGAGCACGTCACCCTTGCCGTCGCGCCAGGGCGTGTCCTTGATGCCGTAGTCGGTGGTGTCGGTCCGCCACCAGCAGAAACCGCCCGTGTGCTTGGCCACGAACAGTATCTGTTTCGCACCGAAGGAGCGCGCCACGCGGCACCACTGGTCGGTGTCGAGCTTCTCCGGATTGATTTCCGAGAGCGGGGTCGAGTGATCATCGTACTCCCGGTTCTGCCAGGTGCACGGATCGAGACAGACGAACATCTCCATCTCCATCGCGTGCCAGGCGATCTGCTCCGGTGTGGGCTTCCCGGCGCCCTGTTCCGCGCGAAAGGCGACGGCGCCCTTCCGAATCACGAGATGAGTCGACGCGATGTTCTCGATGCTGTCGAGCGGATTCTGATCCACGATGAGAAGGGTCGCCTCCTTGCCCGGCGCGATCGAGCCGAGACGCTCCTCGATGCCGAGCCATCGGGCCGGATAGAGCGTGGCTCCCCTGAGGATCTCGGCCTCGGCAACGCCGCACTCTTTCAGGAACCGCATCTCGCGAAAGGTTCCCGCCCGTTCGTACCCATCCTGTCCCACGAGGAGTTTCACCCCGTGCCGGGCCAGTTCGATCGTGCACAGAACGCTCACTTCCTCCATCGCGGCAATCATTCTCTTCATCATGTTCTGCGCCACCGCCGGCTGGTCGCGCCAGGGCTCCTCCTCCTTCATCTGGGCGAGAACCTGGAGCGTGGGGCAGAAATAAGCGTCGTGCCGCACCATGGCAACGGCCAGATCCTTCAGCCGGTCGCGGTCGACCGATTCGGCTCCCTGCTGGCAGACCTTGGACATGAACGCCATCCGCCTCATCGGCCCGGCTTTTTCGGCCATCAACGCATCGTGCTCCTCGCGCAGCGCGTCGACGAGCACAACCGGCCAGGGAGCCTTGCCGTGCTCGATGCTCGCCACGCCGAGCCCGATCGCCTCATCCATCGGAATGCTGTGGAAGAGCGGCTCCCCTGGATCGTGCACCACGCGAAGGCCGTGCTTTTTAGCGGTCGCCACAAGGTGCGCGTAGACCTCTCGCTTGTGCTTGCCAAAGGTCTTCACCATGCGCGCCCCCTTGCGCGCCAGTTCGGGCACGATCCGATCCACATCGTCGACCGTATCGACAGCCACGGTGAAACCGGGAAGATTCTCGTTCTGGCTCTCCCAGGTGAGAGGGCTCGCCTCGAGCATCGGCCCGGTGAAAAAGATTTCCGGTCCGCATCGCGCACCGCTTGCGATCGCCGCGTTCATCTGAGCGAGCACGTCGACCGGCCCGCCCACGTCGCGCACCGCCGTGATGCCCGCTTCGACAAGGGCGCGCAGCCCGGCTGCCCTCTCCTCGTCGCTCATCGTGGCCAGGTGCGCCACATGGGTGTGGCAGTCGAAAAGCCCGGGCAGCGCGTAACGGCCGCCGCAGTCGATCGACCCGGCCCCGCCCGGCGCACGATCGAGCGGCCCCATCGCCTTGATCCGGCCATCTTCGATGAAGATGTCCTGCGGCTCGGTCATCGCGCCGGTGTGTGCATCGAAAACACGCAGATTCCGGAGGAAGAGACCACCGCCTCGTTCCTCATCGGTTGCCGAGGCTAGGGCGCCGGCCAAAATCCACCCGCTGAGAATCACGCCCAGCACGAGCCAGAGAGAATGTTTCATGTTCTGTCCTTTGCTTTCAATCCGCCGAAAAAACCGCAATAAACTCACCGCACCGAGGCTGTCACCAGCAGATCGAAATCCTCTTTTGCCGCGCTCCGGACCGAGACGAAGAGCCGCCGCCCGCGCAGGGCGCTCGTCCGTGCGGCGCTGATCTCGATCGATCCCGAAGAGGTGGTCTCGAACCAATCCGATTCGGCTGTGATCTTCCTGTCGCCGACCGCGTACCGGACCGGCTCGTCAGCGCGGAAATCGATCCGCAATGAGTGCGCGCGGCGCACCCCGCCCTCCTCGTCTCCGGCCGGGGAAAAGGTCATGGTCATCGCCGCGTAATCAGCCGGCAGATCGACGCGGAGCTGCAGCGGCGCTGGAAGACCGGTCTCCTGGGAGTCCACGTTACCGTACGTGTCGGCGGTTCCCGGAATCCAGATCAGACGCGGCTGGCCGACATCGAGCGCCACCACATTGCTATCAACCGTCAATCCCCGCGCGGCGAAGAGGCGGCGCGCCTCGGCAACAGTGTTCTCGTCGGCCGCGCACCGCAGGTGATCCAGAATACAATCGACGACGAGACGGAAAGTCGGACACCGCTCCCCTGCATCGCGCCCGCGCTTCACGATACCGGGCAAATCGACGAGCGCGTCGTACAAGGCCTGATCGACAGCCAGCGCCCCGGCAATGGCGCGCGCCTCCCAGAGCGCGCCGGACAGGGCTTGCCCGTCGCGGTGCGACTGGCCCGTTCTGTCGCGGGGAAAACGCGCGTCATTGGCCAGGCTGCTGAGAAAGGGGAGCCCCAGGGCGCCGGCAGTGTACTCGCCCACGTGGGGATCGCAGCGGAGCGAGCAGGAAAAGTAATCAGCCGCTGCCTCGGCCACCGCCATGGGGATCGTGTTGAATCCCAGGCTGTCGATGGCGTTCTCCACCTCGGCGTCGCTTCCAGGGACGATCTGGCTGTGCACCACGTGGAAGAGCTCATGGCCGAGCACATCCGGATCGAAGGCGAGGTTGCGCTTCCCCCAGACGCCGACCACCATGCCGGGTTTGCGGCGCACCAGCGTCGATCCCGCCAGGAAGTCGCCCCTGCCGCCTGGACGGTAGTTGACGGCAATGTTCAACCGCTCCCTGAATCCGCCAAAGCCGAGGGCGCGAAAATAATCGAGATAACGATTCAAATGATAGAAGGCACTCACCTCGGCCGCGCCGTCGCCTGCGCCCCGCGTGGGGCGGATAAGAAAATGGCCGTCCCCGTTGCTTTGCGCCAGGTGCCTGCCCCGATCCCACTCCGGGCTGTCTCCGCCCTCTCCGCCCGGCATCGCCAGTGCGCTGTAGACAACAAAGCTCTCACCCTCGAGAACGCACGCGCCAGGCCACAGTCCGGCGAGCGGCGCCCGCACGAGCTCCGACGATTCAGGGGTGGCCGGATAGACCAGTCCACAAGGAACGTCCGACCGGCACGCGGCGCAGCACACGAGCACGACCGCGATCGCGACAATAGAGAACCGTCTTCTCAAAAGTGGATCCATTCCGATGACTCTTTCTCGTGCTGATTGCATTCAGCCGCGCCGCGGCTATTCTGAGAGAATCGCACTATGATACCAATCTCCGGCGAGGGGCTGAACTCGTTGTCCATGGCGTTCGCAAGTCAGTCCCACTCACGGTCAATACAAAAGGAAATTAACACAATGCGGAAACCTCTATTCGCGGCTCTCGTCTTTCTTTTCACAACAGCGACCCTCTGTGCAACAGAGACCCTCTGTGCCGCAGAGACCCTCTGCAAAGCAGAGACCCTCTGCAAAGCAGAGACCCTCTGCAAAGCAGAGACCCTCTGCAAGGCAGAGACCCTGTGCGCTCAGGCCGTGCAGCCTCGCCGCCCAGTGGCTACCTACTCGATCGTGGCGCGCGATCCGGTCACCGGCGCCATGGGCGTGGCGGTCCAGTCGCACTGGTTTTCGGTGGGGCCGATCGTGCCCTGGGCCGAGGCAGGTGTGGGCGCCGTGGCCACGCAGTCTTTTGTGGATCCATCCTACGGTCCGCTCGGTCTGGAGCTGATGCGCAACGGCCGCAGTGCGCCTGATGCGCTGAAGGCGCTCGTTTCGACCGACGAGGGCGAAGCAGTGCGCCAGGTGGCCATGGTCGACGCCGACGGAAACGTGGCCGTGCACACGGGCAGCCGCGCGATCCACGCGGCCGGCCATCACGTGGGCGACATGTTCAGCACGCAGGCCAACCTCATGGAGAAGTCGACCGTGTGGGTGGCCATGGCACACGCCTATGCGCACACCAAGGGCGATCTTGCCGAACGGCTGCTCGCCGCGCTGGCCGCTGCCGAGAAAGAGGGGGGCGACATTCGCGGCAAACAATCAGCCGCCATCGTGGTGGTGTCGGCCGAGAACACGGGACGGCCCTGGGTGGACCGTCTCTTCGACTTGCGCGTCGAGGACCACCCCGAACCGGTTGCCGAGCTGCGCCGCCTTGTCAAGCTGCAGCGCGCCTACCGCTTGCTCAACGAGGGAGACGAGTGGTTCTCGGCCGGCGACATGGACAGGGCTCTCGAATCGTACAGCAAGGCCACCGACCTCGTTCCGGACGCGGCCACCAATGGCGAGGCGCCCTTCTGGGTGGGTGTCTCTCTCGCCTCTGCCGGCCGCGAAGAAGAAGCGATCGCTTTCCTGACCCGCGCATTTGCGCAGGACAAACGCTGGGCGGACCTCTTGCCGCGGCTCGTGCCGTCAGGCCTTCTGCCCGAGGACGAGGCCCTGATGAATAGACTGCTCGAGGGGATGAAAAAGGCGCGCTGATCGATCTCCGGCTTACAGCCGAACCAGCTCGTAGTCGCTCTGCCCCAGACCGATCGTCTCGCCGTGGCGGATCTGGGCTCTCGGATCGATCTCCGGGTAGGCCATGTCGGTCAGACTCCGGCCCGCGGCCGACTCGATCAGGTCGAGGCTCGCCGCGTCGATCGCTACCGGATCGTCGCTGGCGATGATACCGATATCGGCCATGCACGGTGTCTGCTCCTTGTTGAAGCAGTCGCAGTCCTTGGTGATCGCCATGAGGTAATTCATGTAGACCACCTTCCCCTTCTTCTTGATCACCGCGCCGAGGGCGTGCTCGGCCATGAGCTCCTGCAGCTCGTAGTCCTTCCTGTTCCAGTCGAACTTGACCGCGTCGAAACGGCAGGCGGTCACGCACTCGCCGCACCCGATGCACATCTCCTCGTCGATGAATCCCTTGTCTCCCTCCGTGCGGATCGCACCGGTGGGGCAGTGGTCCACGCACTCGAGGCATGCGGTGCACGCCTTGCTGATGATCGAGGGCTTGGTCACCGAGTGCTGGCGGAGCTTGCCCTTGCGGCTGGCGAATCCCATGCCGAGGTTCTTGATCGCGCCGCCCAGGCCGGCTCCAATGTGACCGGTCACATGGGTGAGGACAACGATCGCGTTCGAGTCGAGAGCGAGGTTGGCGATCGCCACGCTGGGGAAGATCTTGCCCGGGATCTCCACCTCGGTTTCGGCATTGCCGATGAGGCCGTCGGCGATCACCACGGGCGCGCCCACCTTGCCGAGGGTGAATCCCTGTTCCTGCGCGAGGACGAGGTGTGTCACCGCGTTGTTGCGCGGGCTCTTGTAGAGCACGCACGTATCGGTGAGGAAGGGCGCGCCGCCCCTTTTCTTGATCACCCCCACGACCGGCTTGACCAGTGCGGGGGGAATGTGGGTGGTGTTCTTTCTCTCGCCGAAATGCATCTTGATCGCGGTGAGATCGTTCTTGCCGATCCGCGCGGCCAGGCCGGAATCGCGAAAGAGCTTGGCCACCTTCGCGGCGACCGCCTTGACCGGTTCATCAGGGTTGGCTTCGATGAGGTGGACTTGTGGTGCGCTCATTTATCTGGATCCCTCTCTCGTTGGTCGACTGCGCTCAGTGAATAGCATCCTCTTTTACTATCTGAAGCTCCTTTTTTCAAAGTCCTGTGAAATCGAAATGGGCAAAGGGCCGTTCGACGCGCGCGGTTTTTGAGAATCTTTCTGGAGAGATCGAAAAACGAACTCACGTTCAGGTTCGTAACTCCCCGTGGCGGGAGCCGTCCCAGTACCGGTTGAAAAGCTTTTTGATCGCCTGGTTCTTCTGATTTTTACGAGGAATGGGCCATGCATGCTTCTCGAGCGTGCGTGAGCCAGAATGGGAGGTAATTATCATGAACGGTACTGCAGACAGACTCCACGGAAACACTGCGCGCGGTCGACGCAAGGCGCGGCGTCTTGTTCCCGCCGCAATCGGTTTTGCGGCGGTGATGCTCGTGATCACGGCAGTCGCTCTCGCAAATTTCGTCATCAGTGGGAGTATCGACGGCAACACGGTGAACTACAGTGTGTTCGGCGCAATTCCGAACTCGGACTACACCGTGACGATCACCCACGACGACACTCAACAGTCCAACAGTTACGCGGAGCAATCCAACGAGGATGGCGAGTTCGACGGTTCCGGATGCCCGGGAAATTCTCAGATTAATTCTGGAGATACGGTGACGATCGGGGTATATGACGAGAACGACAAACTCGTGGGAAGCAAGACGATCAGGAAAGGACCCGAAACCACCGACGAAGGCGCACCCTGGTGGGCATACACCGGAGTGGGCACCATCATCTGGTGG
Source organism: uncultured Phycisphaerales bacterium (assembly GCA_964620445.1). Taxonomy (GTDB): domain Bacteria; phylum Planctomycetota; class B15-G4; order B15-G4; family CAYZWU01; genus CAZUHB01. The sequence goes on along the minus strand of CAZUHB010000058.1, from coordinate 20,829 downwards.
GTGACCTGAGAAATCGACCTCATTCATGTTGAATCGCAGCCAAGGCGGGCCGCGGCTTTCGCGGCCCGCCTTTTCCTGCCGAAGACCGGTGCTCGATCAGGGAGAGAAAACGATGAAGGCTTCCATCGTTATTGTTGTTCTGTTGCTCGTCGTCTCGGCGGTTTTGTACCTGTTCGGTTTTTTCACGGAGTCCTCCGAGGATGATCCCCTGCTGCCGGCCGCTGTGGGCGACAACGGGCGTTCTCTTGAATCGGATGAAATTCTTGGAATCGAAAGGCTCGAGGATCCTCTGTTCGAGCCGATCGAACCGCGAACGGGGCATGGCGGTGCAGAAGACGCCGTGCTGTCCGACCAGTCCCGAACCAACCTGTGCCGATTCCTGGTTCGGACCGAGGACGGTCTTCCCGTGCCGGGCGCGGAAGCAGCCTTGTTCCGCCGGCCCATGGGCGATCCCCTGCAGAAAGCGATCAGCAATGATTCGGGCGAACTGGTGCTCGATTCCCCGCACCCCGGCGACGAGATCTTGGCCAGGGCGATAGGATTCGTGCCGACCCGGATCTCTCTCGGCGAGCGGCCGTGGCCCGATCCTCATCCCATCGTTCTGCACCAAGGGGAAACCGTTTTTGAAGGAAAGGTGATCAACGACATCTGCGCGCCCGTGGAAGGGGCCGAGGTCACCATGCGTTGGGCCGGCGCAACCGCTCAGGCAATAACATCCTTTGACGGAACATTCTGCCTGACAGCGCTCGATCCGCCTGAACCGCCTTTTGCAGCGGCATTCAGGATCGCCCATCCATCGTACTGTTTTCTGGGGCACGATGTGCAGGTCACGATCGAGGAGCAGCACCGAAGCGCGCGTTTCACCCTCTACCGGTGGGCAAAGCTATTTGTCGAGGTTTTCGATCACGAGGGACAACCTCTTCCTGGAGCGAAGCTCTCCCTTGCGGGGCCCCCGGCCGAGCCGGGCCGGGAGCGACTTCCCGGCCTCTCCCGTGTCCCGGTCGCGCTCGATTGCGGCCGCGATCGCGGCAAAGAAGGCGGGGTCGAAAACCAAGAGCCCCCCCTCGGCGGTTACATGATCGAAAAGGTCCCTCCCCTGGTGCCGCTCTGGCTTGTGGCGAAACATCCCCGATACGAATCAGTGGAAAATGAGCTCGGAAAGTTCGAGCCTGCCGCCGAGGGCCGCTACTCGGTCCACCTCGCGCAGCCGGCGAACGTTTCGAGCGTTGCTTTTCGCGTTCTCGACAGCGATCGAAATCCTGTTTCCGATGCCGAGGCCTGGCTCAGCTTCGAGGATGCCGATCGGGGAGCGGCCAACAGTCGCCTCTTGAAAGTCGACGGGAACGGTTGTTTTCGATTGACTCCTCCGGCCGAGACATGGGACCTGGCCGTGACCGCCTCCGGTTTTGCACCCTTCAAGCAGACTTTTTATACGGCTGACCTGGGAACGGACACGATTGAGCTGATCCTCGAAACCTCCGACCTGGGGATCCTGGCCGCTGTGGCCGGTATGGATGGCAAGCCGCTGCCGGGAGTCCTCGTCAGGGTCGAGGAGGAAAAAGGGGGGAGCATCAACAAGGCGTTGCGCACCGATGACGCGGGCGAGGCGTTGTTCACTGGGCTCGTTCCGGAATCCGCCTGCCGTGTTTTTCTTGGCTTCGGAAACCCAGGGAGTTATTTCGGGAAAGTCAAGAGGGATGAGGTCCCGAGCCCGGCCATTTACCGGGGTGTCCGTCCTGGCGCGGGCAAGCTCATCTTCCGCCTCGTGCCCCCGGCATCGGTCAGCGGCCGCGTCAGCGTCGAGGGCGTTGCGCAAAAAGTGATTTTCCTCTCTTTGATGGAAGAGCGATCTCCCGAGAGGGGGCCGGTCTTCACGATCGACGCAACAATGGGATCGCGGGGAGAGTTCTTTTTCAACGGCCTGCCCCCTGGACGGTATCACCTCTGGATTTATGAGGTCAGCGGTGGGGATCACTTCAATCGGCCCCTGACGGTTATCGATCTTGCCGAGGGCGAGCGTTTGCGGGATCTCGTTGTGGACGGATCGTGACAGTGCGTTTATCCTGAAAGAAATGAACGCCCCGTTGCCACCCCCCGAGGATATCACACGACTGCTCGCCGACCTGAACGCGGGCAAGGAAGGCGCCGAAGAAGCCCTGATGCCCGTGCTCTACGAGGAGCTCCGCGCCCTGGCGCGGACCTGCATGCGGGCGGAGAGGCCGGGCCATACCCTGCAGACCACGGCGCTCGTTCACGAGGCCTACCTCAGGCTCGGCGGGGACAAGGACGTGGCCTGGGAGAACAGGATTCACTTCATGCGCGTTGCGGCGCGCACCATGCGGCGCGTTCTGATCGACCACGCCCGCCGCAAGCGCGCGGACAAGAAGGGCGGCACGCGGAGGAGAGAGCCGCTGGACAGGGCTGTCGAGCTTCTGGAAGAGTCCACCTTCGACCTCGTCGCCCTGGACAGCGTTCTCACCAGGCTGTCCGAGATCGACGCGCGGATGGGGGAGATCGTGGAGCTCCGCTTCTTCGGGGGGCTGACCATCGAGGAGACAGCAGGGGTCCTGGGGGTGTCCCAGAGCACGGTCAAGCACGAGTGGACCCTGGCCAAGGCTTGGCTGAAGCAACAGCTCGGTCCTTGATGGGGCGGATCTTGAAGCTGCGCGTGGCGGCAAAGGTGCAACCTGCGATCACTGTCCCTCCGAGTCCTGCCCGTTTTTGATCCTTTTCGGCCGCCACTCGTCCGCTTGCTGCGGCTTTCCCCAACCCTCGTAAAGAGCGATCAGATCGTTCCGGCAGACGCGCGTATCCTTGTGGTCCTCGCCGAGAGCGTTTTTCAAGATCTCGTAACTTTCGAGCAATGAGACCTCTGCCTCGTCGAAGCGTTTCAATTTCAGCAGGCAACGCGCGCGGTTCTCGAGGAAATAACCCCGCATGATATGTCCCTCGGGAAGCTTGTTCCGGTTGATTTCCAGGCCTTCGTCGAGAATCGACAGGGCGTCGGTCAACCGTCCCTGTGACTTGTATACCCTGGCAAGTTCTATACGGGCTTGATTGAGGATGCGGTGTTCTTTGGGCAGGACAGTGGGACCGATTTGAAGCAGCTTAACGTAGAGCTCCTCGGCTTCGGTGTCCTTGCCCTGGGCGGTCAATGAATCGGCCAGGCTCTGCATCACGCGGAACGTATCGGGATGGGTGGGCCCCGATATGCGTCGGCGGATGGCCAGCAGGTCGCGGATCATCGATTCAGCCTCGGCGGACTTTCCCTCGGCCTGGATGATGATGGCCAGATTCGACATGACGCCCACGGTGTGCGGGTGGTCGTCGCCTGAAACAAGGCGGCGATCCTCCAGAATCTCCTCGAAGAGCGTCCTCGCCTCGGCCAGTTTGTCCTGTACGTACAACACGACAGCGAGGTTGTTCTTCGATTGGAGCGTGTACGAGTGCTTCTTGCCCCGGGTGCGCTCGGAGATCGCCACGATCTTCCGGTAGAGCTTTTCGGCCTCGGCCTCGGCTCCCTTGTTCTTGAGAATGATCCCGAGGGTGTGCATGGCGTTCAGGGTATCCGAGGACTCTTCGCCCTTGATGCGGATAGTGAGCTCGATCACCTCGCGGAGGATCGGCTCAGCCTCGAAATCCTTGCTCTGCTTCACGAGGGTGTTGGCCAGATTTCTCATCGACTTGAGAGTCTCGGGATGGTCTTCTCCCAGAACGCGGCGGCTGTCCACCATCACCTTCGTCAGGATCGCCTCAGCCTCCGCATACCTGACCTGTTTGTCGAGGATCTTCCCGAGAGTCCCCTTCGCGTAGAGGGTGTCCGCTTCCTCGTCCTCGTAGAGAGGGTCCTGGGCCTCGATGACCTCACGGATCACCGCCTCGGCCTCGGAATACCGTCGCTGTATCCGAAGCAAATTTGCGAGTTTGGATCCGGCATAGAGTCTCGCCCTGAGTCGATTGGGGAACTCTTTTTCGAGTTTCTCGGAACGGCATTTCGCGGCGTCGCGGAGAATCGTTTCAGCCTCGTCGAGACGGTTGAGACTGGTGAGCACGAGACCGAGGTTCGCTTCTAGTCTGATCGTTATCGGACGCTTCTCGCCGTAGGTACGTCTGAAGATCTCCATCGCTGCCCGCAGGTGCGGCTCCGCTTTCTGAGACTGCTCCAGGCAGTAATAGGACCAGCCTATGGTGTGTCTCAAGGAACCCTCGATCTCGGGAAAGTCGACGAATGTGGTTTCGATCTCGAGCGCTGCCCGGTCGAGTACATCCACCACCTTCACGTTGCGGCCGCTCCCGGCCGGGTTGGCAGATCCGAGCATCCTCTGCAGAAAGTTGTTGATCGTCCTGTTGATTTTCGCTTCCCGTTCGGCCTCGGCCTGGGCCGCGACCGCTTCCTCGCGGTGGCGCTCGGCTTCCTCGAGGGCGGCCTTGGCCTTCTTCTCCGATGCGACCGCCCTGTTTGTCTCCTCCCGGGTGGCGTCCCGCTCCTCCCTGAGCTGCGGGTAGGATACGAAGAGTACATAACAGACAAAGGCCGCGATCGCCAGCAGCGCCACACCAACGGCCGCACTCACCACCGGATTGCGCTTGACGCGCTTCCACGCCTTGGTGGCCGGACCTGCCGGTTTCGCCAGGATTACCTCCCCGTTGCGGTATCGTCTGAGGTCCTCGGCAAACTCGAGGGCGGATTGGTAACGCCGCGACCGGTCCTTCTCGAGCGCCTTGAGCAGGATCGTCTCCACATCGCCGCGCAGCGCGGCCTTGGTGGTGGATGGTCTTTTCGGATCGGTCTCCCGGACAAGGCGCGCCGCCTCGAGAACAGCCGCTCTTCCCACCGTGTAGGGCAGCTCCTCGCACAGGAGCTCGTAAAGCACCACACCGAGGGAATAGACATCGCTCCGCGTGTCCAGGTCGTGAACGTCGGCCTTGCATTGCTCGGGCGACATGTACTGGAGCGTACCGATGAGCTGGCCCACCTCGGTCTGCGCCGTGGTGAGGCGCAGGTCGGAATCGGTGGCGCGCGCCACGCCGAAATCGATGATCTTCACCTGGCCCGACTTGTCGACGAGGATGTTGGAGGGTTTCAGGTCGCGATGGATGATCCCCTTCCGGTGGCCGTGTTGCACGGCGTCGCAGACCTTGAGGAAGAGCTCGAGCCGCCGCGGCAAAGAAATACCCTCCTCCCAGGCGTAATCGGTGATCGACCGCGCGCCGGCAATGTACTCCATCACAAAGTAGGGTCGTCCCTTGCCGCCCTGCGCCTCGTCCTCCACGTAGGTTCCGGCCTCGATCACTTGGGCGATGTTCGGATGGGTCAGCGCCGCCATGATCTGCGCTTCGTACTCGAAACGGCGCAGTGTAGATTGCGACACGATCCCCTCGCGCAGCACCTTGATCGCAACGGTCCTTCGCGGGCTTTCCTGGATCGCCTCGTAAACCGCGCCCATCCCGCCGGAGGAGATGATCTTTTGTAAGTGGTACTGGCCGATGCGGGTGGAGGCGAGCCGTTCGCCCGGTGCGGAGGCCAGTAGCCCCGCACCAGTGGGCAGCTCCATGAAATCGTCCGACTCCTCGTGGGAGTCGAGCAAGGTTTGGACCTCGGCGCGAAGGTCGGGATCGTCCCGGCACGCCTCGTCGAGAAACGCCTGACGCTCCCCGGGCTCTCGTTCTAGAACAGTGCGGAAGATCTCCTTGATGCGCAGCCAGCGGTCCGTGTCCATTGGAAGACTCCCTGCTTACAGCCGCGCAGCGTGGTGCCGACACCTGCCGGCACCACGCGGACGCCTGTTTCAATGTACCACCATTTTACATTCGGATCGACCCGATTGGGCCTACCAAGTCGGCATTTCTGACGGGGATTCAACCTGTTCGATTCTGTTGTTGTCTTTGAGCTCCTTTCGCGAGCGCTCAACGGGTTCACCCTCTGAAGAATCCGATTTCGTCGGTTCTTTGGATTGCGAATCTTCAAGAGCTTCACGCAGCTTGCTGAAATCGAATTTCTTACTCTTGCGATTCGCTCGCTCCCCGGGATCCATGTCATGAATCTTTTCGGAAGCATCGAGCCCTTTGCGAGACTCTTCCTTCTTTGCCTGGGCAAGTGGAGGATTTTCTTCCGCGAAATCACGCAGCTCCCATCTCATCCTGGCGGCCGTCTTTTTGTTGGGCGTGAAGTCGGGATTCAGAGTCCCGTTCTCCACGAGAATTTGACGAACAGCGGGCGGGTACTGCGTACCAAAGGGTATGTCGCGGTACTCGGGCACCCACTCATGGTTCTCGCGGATCGACTCGAACTCACTGTACCCCCTGCGCACGCCATTGACGAAGTAGTCGAAATCCACATCCATGTCGCCTCGGACAACAACCTGGTTCAGGTCTCTTGTCTCGACCCAGATCCGCCCGGGGCCGAGCGGGGTCACCTGCACGGTGAGGCCTTCTTCCTCGGTGACGAAGCGGAACTCCTCAGGCACCTCGATGACGGCTTTTCCGCTATCGAGTCTGGACGAGCCACGGAAATAGGTGCCTGATTCGTTGCCCTCGAGGCACACGAATCGGATCTCCTTGGACGCATCTTCCGGGTGGGGCTGGACAAAGTACTTGTCGCCGGAGCACCCGAAATCGCCCGCCGAGTAGACACCGTACCCCGAGGAAGAAGCGGTGTACCCTCTCACGCCATAATTGGTGCCCGTACTCGACGCGGCGTAGCCGTAAGTGGCCCGGCCCGAGGAAGAATCGCTCCGTCCATAGACACCATAACTGGAGCCCGTACTCGACTGGCCCCAACCGAAAATGGATCGGCCGTAAGAAGAATCGCACCGTCCATAAACACCATAACAGGTACCGCTGGTACTCGTGGCGTTGCCCTCGACACCGATGTAGGGCGAGCCCCCGTAAACGCCCCGGCCGTCGGACGAATAGCTGCCGCCGTATACACCGTAGGTGCCGCCCGAGGAGTTGGTGGCCACGCCGGTGACTCCCGTGCCGTTTTCGGAGTGGGCTTCTCCCTTGACGCCGTGGGTATAGCCAGTAAGAGAGCTGGCCCAGCCGAAGATGCCCCGACCCGAGGTGGAATCGCTTTCACCCCTGACCCCGTAGTTCGTTCCGCTGGCAGCCGTAACTATTCCAAGGACGCCCCGGCCCGAGGTGGAGGCGCTTTCTCCCTGAACCCCGCAAGTGACGCCCGAGGTGGCATAGGATCCTCCCCGTACGCCGTAGCCCTCCGTGGAATCGGTGTCGCCCCGGACACCGTAGTTCTCGCCGGAAGAGGTCGTGGCCCAGCCATAGACGCCAATAAAAGGCGAGAGCCCGAAAACCCCCATACCCTCGTCCGAGTTACCCTCGCCGGTGACGCCCCCGATACAACCGGTCGTTGCCGTGGATTCACCGCGGACGCCATTGCCGGGAGAGATACCGTAGACGCCGCATCCTGAAGATGAGCTGCTCTCACCGTAAACACCGCGGGTGAAGCCGGAGCTGTCAGTGGCCCAGCCGTGAACGCCGTGGCCCGACTCGGAGGTGGTGATTCCGAAAACGCCCTGGGCTTCGCCGGTGGCGGCGCTGTTCCGGCCGTACACACCTCGACCAGAAGGATTCGAGCAGTATCCGCGGACTCCGTTCACCTCACCGGTGGTGGACGTGGCTACGCCGTAGACACCGCGGCCCTGATCAGAGGCGGAAACTCCATGAATTGCGTAGGTGTACCCGTCGGTGTCCTCAGCCTCCGCGTAGATCGCTGTTTCCGGCGCGGTGCCGTAAAAAGCGTATCCTCGTGAATAGTCGTTCTCCACCCGGCACCCGTAATCGGCCGAGCTTTCCACGTGCAGGGATGCATCCGTGGGGCTGGTGGTCCCGATCCCCACGGCATTGTCCGAGGCATCGACGTAGAAAGTGCCCGAGTCGAAGTTTTGACTTCCCGTGAGGGTGGCGGCCGTGCCGATGATCCTCGAGGCCGGTACCGAGTTGTCGTCGATGTCCGCGCCGGTGATGGTCCCGTCCACGATGTCGTTCTGCACACTGCCGTCGTCGCCGCCCTCCACCTCGGGAACACCCACGCCCACGGAGCCGGGAGAGTTGTCGTTCACGTATACGCTGTCGTAGACGCCGGCCTTGGCAAAGTACTCCTGGGGAGTGCCCAGGCTCTGCGTGAACGGCGGGTTGGCCCGACCACGAGTGGATCCCTTGCCCAGCGGCGGGGGCTCGATCGAGGGTGCACCGTTTCCGGCTGGACCGCTTCCCGGCTGGGAGGGCACGTTGTTTCGCGGCTGTCGCTCGACGACCGTGATCTTCTCGAAGGAGCTGTTTCCCTGGTTGTGGTAGATCTTTTCCCCCTCGGGCGTCTGCACCAGAAGGTCTTCGTTCCCGTCATCGTCGATGTCCTTCAGTTGGACCGCGCTGACGCGGAGCGCGGGATCAAGCCCGAGATCTTCGGTGACATTGCTGAACCGGAGCCGCCCGTCGTTCCGAAAGAGGCTGAAACCCTCGAGGTGAAAAAGGAAGAGGTCGGGTTTTTTGTCCCTGTTGTAATCGCCCCAGCTTCCGGCAATAGCTGGTGCGAGGCTCTCGCTGAAGGCGAGCGAGGTCACGTTGTCGAACCCGCCCCTGCCGCGGTTGTGGAAGAGGCGGCTTCCGAGCGGATCGATCACCATCAGGTCGAGGAGGCCGTCGCAGTCCGCGTCGGCCCAGAGATGGCGCACGGGCGAGAGCTGTTCCATGCCGCCGGGAAAGGCACTGCCCGACGGCGACGCGGGCAAAGTGGTCTCGGGGATGGCGACCTTGGGCAGGATCTTGATCCGCTCCTTTTGCGGCTCGCTCGAAACCGTTGCATCATCGCCCTGTGCCAATAGAAGCGTCTGGCCCACGGCCAGAAGGAAAATGAGAAGGTAGAGTGTTCTTTGCTTATTCATGGGAAATCCTCCTTGTGTTTTTCCATACTCTTCAGAGACAACTCCTGGTGGGAAGGCGCAGTCCGAGCCGAAATCAGCCAGCGAAGTGGCAGATTTTTTTTATGCGTTGCATCCAGAGACGAATTTTTGAACTTTCCGTCCCCCCTGTGTTAATCAGGCTATTTATATAGGAAATGCCCTGCCTCGATCGAGGATGATGAATCGAGGATAATGATTTTCACCGCCTTGCGATCAACTACCCTGGGGCCTACCAGTGTCATTCGGATTTCTATTAGTTTTGTTATTGAGAAGGACAGAAATGAATTACTCGACAAGAACACTTTTGACCGCGGCTCTCGTGAGCCTGTTTTTTATTTCCGCAGGGAACATCACTTCGGGAGCCGAGGAGTACACGGTCATCGATCTGGGCACCCTCGGCGGCAACACGAGCTACGGTGGTGACCTGAACAACGCGGGCCACGCGGTCGGCTCGTCGCAGATCGCCAACGGCGCACAGCACGCGTTCCTCTGGACCGACGGCGTGATGACCGACCTCGGCACACCCTCGGGCTACCTGGTCAGCAGCGCGTCGAGTGTGAACGACCTCGGCCTGATCGTGGGATCGACGCGCGGCCAGTACCAGAGCGAATACGCCTACGCCTGGGAAAACGGGGACTGGACCTACCTGGGCACCCTTCCGAACATCGATTACAGTGCCACCACCGATGTCAACAACGCGGGCCAGATCACCGGTTATTCCTACACGCTCGGTCCGGGCAGCCAGATGCAGGCCTGGATCTGGGAGGACGGCGACTTTACCCAACTGGGCACGCTCGGCGGCGAGGACAGCCTGGCGGCGGGCATCAACGAGCAGGTGCAGGTCGTGGGCTGGGCGCACACGCCCGAGCCCGGAATCTCCCACGCCTTCCTCTGGGAGAACGGGGTGATGACCGATCTCGGCGTTCTGCCCGGCGAGACCGACTCCTCCGCGGCGGACATCAACGCGGTCGGCCAGGTCTGCGGCCTGTCGGCCCACACGCAGTCGACCTATCCCTTCACCACCTATCTCGTGGCCTGCCTGTGGGACAGCGGCGATATCATCGAGATCGGCAAGCTGCCCGGGTTTCCCAAGAACAGCGCGGCGTCCAGTCTCAACAATGACGGCGTGGTGGTGGGCTACTCGTCGGACTACGGCAATGATTCGCACGCCTTCATCTGGCGCGACGGAATCCTCACCGATCTCAACGATCTGATCGACCCGGCCTCTGGCTGGGAGCTCAAGACCGCTTCGGACATCAACGAGGCAGGACAGATCATCGGATACGGGTCCCACAATGGTGAGACGCGCGCATTTCTGCTCGAGCCCCTGGTCACCGATCCGGTTCCGGACATCGAGATCGACGGCGAGGACGGTCCTCTCACGGTGCCTTCCACGCAGAGCGTCGAAATAACCCTGTCGCTCGATCCGGGCAACATGGCGGGTATGGTTTCCGACTGGTGGGTCGGCGGGGTGCGGGATTCGAGCAGCCTCTTCTGCTGGACCTTTCCGGGGAGCTGGATCTACCGCCCCGACTGGATTCTGGTGCGCGCATATGGCGGACCGCTCGTGGAAGTGGTTGATTTCGTTTTTCACCAGGGAACGATCCCCGCGGGTTCGTGGACCTTCGTCTTTGCCGTGGACGAGTTGAACAACCAGTACGAGGGCTCCTTCCTCGATACGATCGAGGTGGTTTCCCACTGAGCCGTCCGCGGAAAATACTCATCGAAAAAAACCAACGTTTCTCTGTCGCGAGGGCCGCTTGTTGCGGCCCTTCGTGTATAATGCGTGGACAGGCCCATTCGATACAGCCCTCTGTTCCCTGAAGGCGATCCTGAAAAGGAGGCGATCATGATCCGCTACAGGTCGACCCTGCTCGTCGGTTTGGTTCTGCTCTTCGTTCTGCTGCTCCAAGGCGAAATCCAGGCCAGCCCACAGGGCGCCGAACCGGGGCGCAGCAGCCCCAACCTTCTCTGGGACCACCGGTACAACGGCCCCGGCTCCATGGGAAACTGCGACATCGGCAAGGGGATCTGCATCGGATCGGACGGCAACTTCTACTGCACCGGCCAGGCCTCGGTCGATGACAGTTCGGGGAGCGACCTCGTGATCCTCAGCCTCGCCCCGGACGGGACCGAACGCTGGGCCCACCTCTACGACGCGGGCAACGGATTCGACATCGGCTATTCGATCGCGGCGGACGAGGAGGGCAATGTATATGCCGCCGGGGACAGCGCCTTTCCCAACGGCGATGCCGATTTCACCGTAGTGAGCGTCGATTCGGCCGGCAACGAGCGATGGGTTTATCGTTACGACGGCGGCGCGCGCGGCATGGACTCCGCCTTCGACATCGCCGTGGGTGCGGACGGCAACATCTACGCCGGCGGGATCTGCACGGTGGACGACGATTTCTACTATGACATGTGCCTCGTGAGCCTCGCGCCCGATGGAACGGAACGCTGGATCCGCCACTACAACGGCCCCGCGAACCATGGCGACGCGGTGTGGAGCGTCGCGGCCGGTTCGGACGGCAACATCTACGTGGGCGGCAAGGCGAGCATGATTTTCTGGGACGACTTCATCGTGGCCAGCTTCGCGCCCGACGGACAGATGCGGTGGGCTTATGTCTACAACGGAACAGCCAACAACGAGGACGGGGTCAACCAGGTCATCCAGGGGAACGACGGCAACATCTACGCCGTGGGAAAAACATCGGAGACGGGACGGAGCCGCGAGCTCGCCGTGATCAGCCTGACCCCGGATGGCCAGGAGCGATGGATCTACCTCTACAACGGCTCCATGGGCCTTCACGACGTGGGAATGTGCATCGTCCACGCACCGGACGGCAACCTCTACGTGGGGGGCAAGTCGGTGGAGAGCGGCGGCGATGCGTTCACGATCATCAGCCTGACCACCTCGGGCGCCGAGCGCTGGAAGTGGCTGCCCACGTGGAGCGGGTACAACGGCGTCTACTCGATCGCGGCGGACAGCGAGTCGAACGTCTACGCCTGCGGCTGGATGGGGGAGAAGACCTGCGCTCAAACCAGGTACGACTTCACCATCGGCATGGCGAGCGTCAATTCCGAGGGGGCCGAGAGGTGGCATCTGGTCTACGGCGATCCGGACACGATCTCGGGAATCTCCGACGAGCTGGTCTTCGACGCGGGAAACGACGCGGCTTACGCGGTGGGGATGACGAACTCTTCGGGGTTCGATTCGGAGTTCGTGGTTCTGTGCGTCGACGCCGATCCGCTCCTCGACGTGGCCGTGACCCTCACCCCCCAGAACCCGCCGATCGTCATCGGGCCGTCGGGAGGCACCTTCTGGTACAACGTGGCCATCGCCAACAACGAGCCCACGGCGGCGACCTTCGACACCTGGATCGACACGACCCTTCCGAGCGGAGCTCTTTACCCGCTCCTCGGCCCGTACGCGGTGACCATGAATGCCGGTGAGAACAGGGACTGGGATCTGACCCAGTACGTTCCCCCCTGGGCGCCGGCAGGGATCTACTCGTTCAACGCCCATGTCGGCGTTCATCCGGACAAGACGTGGAGCAGCGACAGCTTCACCTTCGAGAAGCTCCCCTGATCGGGCCGCCGGGCGCTACTTGGCCTCTTTGCCCCGCTTGCCCCACTTGCCCTCGAGCGCGCCGGCGCGCGCCTTGAGGATCTTGTCGATCCTCTTCTGCTTGAAGTCCGCGAAGAGACCGTACCACTTCTCGAGGAAGATCGTGTTGTCCTTGCGGTCGGGCCGGTTGTAGCTGTCCTTGCCCCCGCCCACATCGATCAGGAAGCCGAAACTCTGGATGTCGTGATACTCGAACGATCCCGACGACCCCTGCGTGGCGCCTCCGCCGGCCTGGTAGGTGTCCTTGCCCCCGCCGTCGAAGAGGAGGGCGAAGGCTGTCTGGGCCACGCCCCCCTGAGCGAGCCCGTCAGCCTTGTACGAGTCGTTCCCCTCGAAATCGAGAAACATGCCTGCCGTCACGTCCCACGTGCCCGCCTGGTTGGCGGCCACCGATGAGATGTACTCGTCATCGCCCGCGTCGTTGACCACGATGCCCATGGCCTGGTGCGCGCCCGAGCCCTGGGTGTAGCGGCTTCCCCTGATCCAGTCGTCGCCGGCACGATCGGCCAGGATCCCGTATCCGAAGAAGTACCCGCACCCCTGGCTGAAGTTGCCCGCGTCGTAGCGGTCGTCGCCGTCCGCGTCCACGAGCAGGCCGATGCCCCCGCCGTAAACCGGCGCCGCACTGTTCTTGTAGCGTCTGAACCCGGTCCCGTGCCCCTGGGACGATGCGTGGAACACGCCTTTCTGGCCGTAGGTGCAGGGGTAGTGGCCGGTGGCCGTGTACGTGTCGTCGCCCGCGCCGTCGACGAGCGCCCCGAGCGAGCAGGGCATTCCGAAGCCCTGGGCGTGCAGCCACGAGACATACTCGTCGTCGCCGTCGCGATCCACGAGCAGGCCGAGCCCGAAGAGGGCGCTCCCCTGGGCGTTCTCCTTGCTCGTGTAACGATCCTTGCCTCGGTCGTCCCAGAGAAGGCCCACTCCGCCGCCGCCGAATCCCTGCACCATGCGCGTTCCGTCGTACAGGTCGTCGCCGGCCATGTCGACGAGGAGCGACACGCCGAGACGCGCCGTCGCCAGGCTCTCGCGCTCGGCGCAGACGTACCTGTCCTTGCCCACCAGGTCGACGACCATGGAGAGCCCGCGCGACCGATCGAGGGTGGCGGCCGCGGTCTCGTAGGTGTCGTTCCCGCCGAGATCGAGGATGAAGGCGGCGCGTCCCTTGTAACGGGTCACCCTCTTGCCGCCGATGACGATCGGCCCGTGGCGCGTTTCGCGATAGGCGATGATGTCGCCCGAGAACCCGGCCTCCTCGGCCGCGGCCGGAATCGTCTCCTTGTAGCGCGAGAGGTCCTTGCGCACCTGTTTCGCATAGTCGGGATGGGCCAGGCTGGAAAGGATCATGGCGGCCCGGACCATCTTTTCGCGGTCGACCGCCAGGAGCGCCTTGAGCCCCTTCTTGAGGGAGTTCATCTGCTGCTTGTCCGTGTCCACCTCGAGGTAGATGTGGTGGATGAACTTGTCGATCACGACGGGGATCACGTCGTAGGCTTGCTGCAGTTCGTCTTCGGATAGATCCTGGAGCGCCTGCGCCCTCAATTCCGCGGCGCGATCGAGGACCGTTTCGATGTGAACGAGATGATCCTCGGGCAATCCGCTCGGTTCGAAGACGGGGATATCCAGTTGCCCGGCCTCCGCGTCGATCAGATCGGCGGCCGCGGCCAGAAAGGAGGGGAGCTCTTTCAGGCCGCCCTTGACAACGCATTTCTCGAGGCGGTCGCGCAGCTCGATCGTGACCGGTTCCAGAAGAAACGGATCTTCCAGGATCCGCGAAATCCTGTCCAGACGGCCCGCCGGGCGGTATCCCCGGTTCTCCCGGCGGAACTCGGCCACCATCGCCTCGTACTCGCCCACGAGATCGTTCTCCTCGAGGAGCCGCATGGCGAGGGTTTTGAGCGGTGTCCGGACGGCCGGATCGTCCTCCGCGCAGAGGCCGGAACCGGCGATGACGAGGAACGCGATGAAGAGGCTCAGAGTGATGTGAGTCATGTTTTTCCAGGTCCTGTTCTTCGAGAATGAATCGCTGTCCGTGTACCCTTGTAATGGCTGCAGATGTTTTTTTCAACCGCTCGCCCGTTCCCGGGCGCCCCGTTCTGCTATGATCGGATCGTGCGGCGCCGTTGATGCGCCGCCGGAAGGAGCCCCGGCATGTTCCATGGAAAAGAAAGATCTTGCCTCGCGGCCGTACTTTCCCTGGCCCTGCTCGTCGGCGCGGTGGGTCTCAGTCCCTGCGCGGCCCGGGAATCGGCCGCCGACGACCCACGGCTCGCACTCGAGGAGTACATCGAGCAATCAACGGGCGCCAAGATCCTCCACGGCACCTTCGAGGTTTTCGAGAACCGGGCCAGGGGAGAGGGCCGCACGATCGACCTGCGCGTCGTGGTGCTCAAGGCGACCGATCCCGATCCGGCGCCTGATCCGATCTTTTATCTTCACGGCGGGCCGGGCGTGGCCGCGACGAACAACACGAGCCGTTTCGCCCGCTCCTGGATGCGCGAGAAAAGGGATATCGTTCTCGTCGATCAGCGCGGCACGGGCCGTTCCAATCCGCTCCAGGTCGAGCTGCCCGGTGGCGATGACAACCTCCAGGGTTATCTCGATCCGATCTTTCAACCCGAACCCTTCCGCGCCGCGCTGGAGAAACTCTCGAAGATCGCGGACCTCACGCAGTACACGACTCCCATCGCCATGGACGATCTCGACGAGGTGCGCGCCGCTCTCGGTTACGAAAGGATCAATCTGATCGGCGGATCCTATGGCACACGCGCCGCGCTCGTCTACGTGCGCCGCCACCCGGAAACGGTGCGCTGCGCCATCTTGAACGGCGTGGCGCCGATCGCGTTCAAGAACCCGCTCTTTCACGCGGCAGCCGCACAGGAGGGGCTCGACAGGATTTTCGAGGAGGTCGCCGGGAATTCCGCTTACCGGAGAGCGTTTCCCGACCTCGAGCAGAAATTCAAGAAGACTCTCGCGCGGCTCGAGAAGGAGCCGGTCGCCGTGGAGATCGCCCATCCCGTCACCGGGGAGAGGGTGATGGTGCGCCTCACACGCGCCGCCTTCGCGGAGGCGTTGCGCATCATGCTCTACTATGTCGACACCAACCGCCAGGTGCCTTATCTCCTGCTGCGCGCGGCCGAGGGGGATTTCGAATCATTCGCCCAGGTGGGGATGGAAAGCAACCGAAGGATCCGCGGAATCATCCACTTCGGGATGCTCATGTGCGTCACCGGGAGCGAGGACATCCCGCGCATCGATCCTGATTCGATCGCGAGCCTCACGAAGCGGACATTCCTGGGCGACGACCGCGTGCGCCGGCAGAGCGCGATCGCGGTTTTCTGGCCCCGCGGCCGGGTGCCTGCAGAATACGGCGAGCCGGTGCGTTCGAAAGTGCCGGTGCTCGTCCTCTCGGGCACGCACGATCCGGTCACGCCGCCCCGCTTCGGCGCGGAGGCCGCAAGGCACCTCGATAACAGCCTTCACCTCGTCGTTCCGGGCGCTCACGGCGTGGGCGGTCCGGTGATCGACCGGATCATGGGAGACCTCCTCGAAACGGGATCGGTCAAGGGGCTCGACACGTCGGGGATCGAAACGATCCGTTTACCCCCGTTCAGGATGCCCGAACGGTAGGCGCGGCGCTATTCGGTTCTCGTGCTTCTGAAGAGCATCCCCGCCGGGATCGATTGTTTTTCCACGCCGGGCCCCGCGACGGACACATCGAGCAGCTCCCCGCCCGAAAGCTCGAACACGCTCACCTCGATTGCATGAAAACCCGCCTCGAGCGCCACCTCGCCCGCCTTCTCGAGCGGACTGTGAAGACCGTCGTTGTCGACCACCACAGCGCCGTTGATGAGAAGCCGGCTGCCGTCGTCCGAGTCGGTGTAGAACGTGTAAAGGCCGTCGCGCGCCACCTTGACGAATCCTTCGAACGTGAAAGCCCATTTTTCGTCACGCCTCTCCAGATCGATGGTGAAGGTCTCGCATCTTCCGGTGCGCACCGCCTCGAGCCCGGCAAAATCGGGAAGCGCGCGCCATTCGCCCTCGTAATAGGCGTAGTCGAGGCCGGCGGCGACAGCGACAGCGTCGATTGCGGGCTGGGGCACGACTTTTGTGAATCCCCTCTCCTCGACACGGCTCAGTCGCTTCCGGTCGCGGAAGACCGCGGCCTTGAGCGTGCACGTTTCGGTCAACACGATCGGCCCCTCGCAGAGCGCCGCACGCGCCGTGGGCTCCCGCCCGTCGAGAGTGTAGCGGATCTCCGAGCCGGCGACATCGGTGGCGAGCTCGACGATGCGCTCGTCGATGAATCGCGCCGATCGCGTTGCGATCGAGGGCGGCTTGATCACGACCGGCCGTCCGCGGATGGTGAGCGCCACGACCGAATCGTGTTGATCGGGCGCCGCGGCCGGCAGATCGATGACGACGTCATTGCCCTCGCGGGTCACCGGGAGCGGCGCCGAAGCAGGCTGGGCAAGCAGATGGGCGCGTTCCGTTTCGTTGTCGAGGGCGGGCACCACGAGGCGGCCGTCGGCGGGCCAGTCGAAGACGTGCAGGTAGAGGATCGTCTTTCCCTCCTCGGCGGCCTTGACCGTGCAGCGCCCCCAGGGGAGCGACTCGAAAGGGCTTGCCGTGGTGCCGTGGATCGAAGCGCCGTTCGCCTTCATCCACGCGCCGATTGCGGCGAGCCTCTCCATGCTCGGCCCCGGGAAGAGCCCCTCGGCCGTGGGCCCGACGTTGAGAAGGAAGTTCCCGCCCTTCGACGCGATGTCGACCAGCTTCCGGATGAGGTCGGCCGTCGACTTCCAGTTGTGGTCGTTCTTGTTGTAGCCCCAGTGGTTGTTCATGGTCATGCACGTTTCCCAGTCGACACCGGGCAGTCCGGTGGCGGGGATCTGCTGCTCGGGCGTACCGAAGTCGCCGCAGTACTTGCCTTCCTGGGTCAGGCCCGCCATACCGCCGCGCCCCTTGTCGACGCGGTTGTTGATGATGATGTTCGGCTGGAGGCCGCGCACGTACTCGTAAAGGTCCTTGCCGTGATCGTGGTTCCACGTTCCCTCCCACTCGCCGTCGAACCAGAGCACGCCGATCTCGCCGTAGTTGCCCGCCAGTTCGGAGAGCTGCTTCTTCATGTGCGCCACGTAGCGGTCGAAGTCGGCGCCCTCGGCCGATCGTTTCTCCCAGGGCCGGCGCGGCAGGTAGTCGTGATGGTGCCAGTCCATGATCGAATGGTACCAGCACATCCTGAGGCCGTGCCGCGCGCAGGCCGCGGCGAGCTCCTTCATGATGTCGCGCTTGAAAGGGGTGGACATGACATCGTAGTCGGTGTGGGCAGAATCGAAGAGGCAGAAGCCGTCGTGATGCTTGCTCGTGATCACGATGTATTTCATGCCCGCGTCCTTGGCCATGCGCGCCCAGGAGTCCGCGTCGAAGCGGACCGGGTTGAACCGGGCCAGGAACGTCTCGTACTCGTCGACCGGGATCCGGGCCGTGTGCATGATCCACTCGGCGTGGTTGGTGCTCTCCCTCCACTCGCCCGCCGGGATCGCGTAGAGGCCCCAGTGGATGAAGAGGCCGAAACGCGCCTCGCGCCACCACTCCATGCGCCTGTCCTGTTCGCTCGGGGGAGGAGAACGATCTTCGTCAACGGATGCCGCGGAAACGGTGGCGGCGGTTTCGGGATGCGTACAGGACCAGCCAGCCGCACAGAGTGCCGCGATGATCAAGATCCCCATCGTTCCGCGTAGTATCGTCGGTCGCGTCATTCCTTTGTCTCCCGTTTTAAAACTCAAGACCGATGCTCGATGGTATCGATATTACATTGTTGCAGGTTTGTGAAAAGGAAAAGGGGATGCCTCGGAAAGGAAACTTCAATATCCATCTTCTCGTCGCTTTTCTCGGTGCGATCGGGATCACCCTTTTTGCGGTCATCTTCCTCTGCGCGCCGGAGAGGGACGGGGACGACGGGATCCTCCCCCCGGGCCGGCAGGTCGTCGCCAAGGACCGGCAAGTCGTCGCCGAGGGCCGCATGGCGGGGAGCGACGCGTTCGTCATCGACGATCCCCTGGGCGCGGCGCCTGTCGAATCCCGCCCCCTGGAGCCCCGCACCGTCGAGGCAAAAGATCGTGATGACCGTGCCTCCGGGCGCATCCGCGCGCGCATCGTGGACACGCACACCGGCCGGCCGGTCGCGGCGTTCAAGGTCTGGATCGACAGGGAGAGCGGGGAGCTCGCCGACGGGGGGTGGACGTCCCGGCCGGGCGAGCTCGTTCGCAATCAGTTCGGCATCCTCGAACGCGACGGCGTCGACAAGGGGACCTGGGCTCTGCTCATCCGCTGCCCGGGTTACGAGGACCTTCTCGTGCCCGGCCTCGTTGTTCCCCAGAAGGAGGAGCTCCTCACGATCGGCCTGTCGCGCGGCACGCACATCCGCGGCACGGTGATCGACAGTCATGGCGATCCTGTCCGGAACGCGCGGGTGATCGTCAAGTCCCTCACCGGGGATCGGGCCGATCCCGGTTCCGATCTGATCTTCAAGAAGACCACCAACCGCGATGGTTTTTATCTCGTGGCCGGCCTCACTCCCGGTGCCTACGATATTTTCCTCGAGTCGACCGATGAGCCGGCCGACTGCCGCCGCGGTCTCTTCGTGGCCGCGGGCAGCGGACTGACGATCGACCTGATCCAGCCGGTCCACAACCGGATCGAGTTCCAGATCTGCTCGGTTTCCGGAGCGCCGTTGAACAAGGCCTCGGTCCGCCTTTACGGCGAGGGCCGCCGTTTCAACGCTGCCACGGACGCGGAGGGCCGGGCGGTGCTGGAGCGCATTCCCGAAGGCACCTACACGCTGTCGGTCATCAAGGGTGGCTTTTACCCGCTCAAGGAAGAGTTTCTCCTTCAAACTCCCGAAGGCACCCACGGGGTGGACAAAAAGCTCGAACCCACGCCCCGAAAGGACGGCTGACATATTTATTCTTTTTTTCTTATTATACCAGACAAATGTCTGGTATAATGCGCGACCCCCAGCAGAAAGGAGCTCGGAATGGGACGCACCCCACCCGGCCAGACACGCGAGAAGATCTTCCGGTTCATGGAGAAGCGCCTCCTCTCCGGCCAGCCGCCCACCGTGCGCGAGGTGCAGGAGGCGTTCGGTTTCAAGGCGGTCCAGACCGTGGCCGAGCACCTCAAGGCCCTCGTGGCCGAAGGAAGGCTCCTCCACAAAAAGGCGAAGGCGCGCGGCTTCCGCCTGCCCGGCCGGGTCGGCGTTCCAGGAAAGCCTGTTTCCGGTTTTTCAGCCTTGGGGCCGCCCGTTCTCGTTCCTGTTCTGGGCCGCGTGCAAGCCGGTGCCCTCGACCTGGCCGTGGAGGATCTCGAGGGCTACATTCCCATTCAGTCACACCACGCGCCTGACGAACTTTTCGGCCTGCGCGTGCGCGGGGACAGCATGCAGGGCGCGGGCATCCTGCCCGATGACGTGGTGGTGGCGCGCCGCCAGCAGAGCGCCGAGGGGGGCGACATCGTGGTGGCTCTCGTGGGTGACGAGGCCACGGTCAAGCGGTTCAAGATCCGGCGCGGCCGCGTCGAGCTTCACCCCGAGAATCCCGCCTTCGAGCCGATCGTGCCCGACCCCCGCGATCTGTCGATCCTGGGCAAGGTGATCGAGGTCCGGCGATTTCTGGAGGGCCTCTTCTCATGAGCTCCATGGGAAATGCAGTCTCTCTGGAAGCGCTTGAGGCAAAGGGTGTGACCCGCGGTTCGGCCGGCGCCGACGGGGCAGTTGCGTATGGAAGAGACGCGTATGGAAGAACGGCTTCCGGTAAAAGCGCGTGGCAGCTCGATACCTTCTACGGCCGCCTTGCCGAATTGTCGGGTGGGCCGGCGAGCGCTTCGCTCACCCTCGCCTTCAGCCTCGTGCTCCAGGCCCAGAAGTGTGCCGAGCCGGTGGCGTGGATTCACGAGCGGGGGAGCGCTTTCTTTCCGCCCGACGTGGCCGCGACCGGTGTCGACCTCGAAACCCTCGCAATCGTGCGCCTGTCCAAGGCGCAGCTCGCACCGCGAGCCGCGGACCAGCTCATCCGTTCGGGAGCCTTCGGTCTCGTGGTGCTCGATCTGGGCGCGCGCGTGCATGTTCCCATGGCTGTGCAGACGCGTCTTGTGGGGCTGGCCCGCAAGCATGCGACCGCCGTCCTCTGCCTCACCCAGAAGGCGAGCGACGAGCCGTCCCTCGGATCGCTCGTCTCCTTCCATGCTCAAGCGATGCGGGAGTATCGGACTCAAGCGATGCGGGAG
>CAZUHB010000057.1:37907-39277 GCA_964620445.1 uncultured Phycisphaerales bacterium | reverse complement strand
GTTCCACGGCGAGGGAGGCGGCTGGCTGAGAAAGATGGGCGATCTGCTCATCAACGCCCAGCCCGATTCGAAGATCCAGGGATTCTCCGCCGAGTACTACATGTACACGGACGGCGACGGCAGCTGGGATGTCGGCTACATCGGCAATCCGATCGCGGGCGCGCTCAACCACGCGTGGGACATGATCGAGATCGGCGGGCATTACTTCGTGTCGACCAATCCGGGCGTCCTCTACCGGCCGGTTCCTCAAACCGCGGCCGAACACCTCGATGCGGACGCGTGGAACTACTTCGGTTTGTCGGGCGACATCATGGCCCAGGCAGCCTTCAATATCTTCGGCAGCCATCTTCTGATGGACTACTCTCTCTACATGAGCGACTACACCAGCGATGTCGGACTCCTTTCGATCGATGAGGGGATCAACACGGTCCTGCAGGTTCAGTACACGGAGGGGACGGTGAACGGCGCCAGAGGCAGCACCCAGTTCGAGGGCCATCTGGTCTACTGGTCTCACATGAATTCGGACTTCTTCCGTTTTTCCGATCCCGAATTCCGGGCGATCCCGCCGTCTGAAAGCCTAAAATGGCGCAAGGGAATCTATGACAGCCACGAGCTGCCCATCGAAGGCGATGAGAACAGCCTGCTCTGGACCATCGTCGACGGAGCGCTGCCCCAGGGATTGTCGCTTCACGGCTCGCAGGGAATCGTCGACGGGAGGCCGCAGGAAGCGGGCGCTTTCGACGTGGTGTTCCAGGTTGTCGAAGTGGGGGCCCCGCCGCTCCTTCAGAGCACCGTCAGATACAGCATCGTCGTATCGGAACGGCTCATGTCGCAGAAACGCTAGGAGCCCGACCGGTTTGAGAAGACGATTCGAGCGCGGACGCTCTTCGTAATTGGACGGGCGGCAAGCCAACAGCTTGCCGCCCGTCCTTCTCCGTCTTCTGAACGGTCACAGAGTCGTAATACGTCTCTCCCGGTGGGAAGACCGGTCCTGCTCATTCCTTTCAACGTGCTCCCACTTTGCTTCGGGCGATCCGGTGCCCGAACCTCACGATCAATTCGATCTGCTCGTCAGTGAGGCCAAGCCTGGTCTTGAAGTATTCCTGCAACCTTGCGTTCAGCTCGAAATCCTCGCCTTCCGTCCGTATCTCATGGACCACGCGGAGCAATCCCCCCAGAGCCGGTTCGAGCTGTTTTTCTGTGAGTGCACCCTTCTCCTTGAGGAGCCGTTTGATTTCTGCGAGCTTCTCGGGGGTGATGCCAAGTTTTTTGAAATGGTCTTCGATGGTTGCCTTGCGGCCGCGTTCAGCGTCGCGAGCGGCTTTTTCCATCGCGCTTTTGGTCTCGGCGATGGCCCGTGCACCCTCTTC
>CAZUHB010000057.1:0-37807 GCA_964620445.1 uncultured Phycisphaerales bacterium | reverse complement strand
GGTCTCGGCGATGGCCCGTGCACCCTCTTCCCGCGACATGTGTCCATCCTTGACCGCTGCTTCGATCTCTCGAATGCGCTGCATCATGCCTTCGCGCGCAACGGTCAATCTGAGCGCGTCCATCATCGCGTCGGCCTGTTCGCGATTGATCTCGCCCTCGGCTACGGCGGCGTCGAGCCGCTTCTCCACGGCCTCGAAGTCCTGTCCATAGACCACGCACAGTGGCAGCACCAACATCGCGCCCACTAGAACGCATACGTGCAGCCAACGAGAATGAGTTCGATGTGTTGTCTCGGATACGATCATCTTGAATCTCCTTCGAAGGAACCCGCCGGTGTTGATTTTGCTCGCCAAGGCCGGCGGGCAGATCACCGGCGAGGCAAAATGTTCGATTGCGTTCAGAAGTGAATTTGCATAAGTGCGAGGCTTGGGCTTCAGGCTCGAAAGGACCAGATCGTCGCAACAGATCTCCTCATTGGCCCGCAGGTGCTGTCGACCCCACCAGGCGAGCGGATTCCACCAGAACACCACGCACGCCAGCCATTCGAGCCAACGAACGAGGTAGTCGCGGCGGCGCACGTGGGCCAACTCGTGGGCCAGAATCCACTGGGATTGCTGTGTGTCGATCCGGCCCAGCAGAGATTGCGGCAGGACGACGCGAACCTTCCCGCCAATCCACCACACCAACGGCGAGAGCTGGGCCGATGTCGTGCGGATGGCCGGGATCTTCTTCAGCCCCAGCCGGCGCGCGATCGTCGCGCCGATCTCCCGCAAGCCGGGCGGCGCAACCTCCGATCCCCTCCGCAACAGCCGGTCGAACCTGTAGACGCGCACCAGCGACCAGATGAGAATGAACCCGCTGCCGAGCAGCCAGGCAAGAAGAACGGCGGGCTTGGCCTGCTCCCATATCGTGGGAGGCGTCTCTTCAGCCGAAGAAGCATCGAACGCGCTCGCGTCGATCTTCATCGTGGTGCCGGCCAGCGGCCCATCGATGTCGGAAGGTGCAACCATCGCGGCGTTGTCCGGCGAGGCCGGGATGGTGATAACGGGGATCGTCACTATGGGGGGTGTGACCAGTTTTACAAGGACCAGCACCCAGAGCAGGTGCGCGATGACGGGACGCTTGGCGGTCGTCTCGACGAGCAACGCCGCAATGGCCAGGGCGAGCGAGATACAGACATTGCTCACCACGATTCGAAAAAGGAGGTCCGTCATGACTTCCCTCCCTTTTTCTCATGGCCGTCGAGGATGGCCCGGAGTTGTTCGATGTCCTTGCGCGATATCTTCTTCTGCTCGATGAAGTGTGTGATGAGCGGCGCGAGTGAACCGCCCGTCAGCCTGGCGGCGAGCGATTCCAGTTGACCGCACCC
Source organism: uncultured Phycisphaerales bacterium (assembly GCA_964620445.1). Lineage (GTDB taxonomy): Bacteria > Planctomycetota > B15-G4 > B15-G4 > CAYZWU01 > CAZUHB01. The sequence goes on along the minus strand of CAZUHB010000057.1, from coordinate 36,437 downwards.
ATAGGCCTCCCGGCTGATCATTGCCGAGAAGATATGAACCCCCAGGCTACGATCGCGCTCGACATATCCCTTGTCCTCCAACCGCTGCAGGAGCCGCTGGACGGTCCCATGCTGCGCCTTGGTCGGATCGGGATAGAGCTGTTCGCGGATGTTGCGGGCCGCCAGGCGACCCTCCTGCCAGAGCAGTTCCATGACCGCCAGTTCAGCATTGGCCAGGGGTGGTTTTTTCATTTCCGAGGCTCCTTGGGTCGGGTGTTTGCGACAACTTGTCGTTCATATACGACATAATGTCGTATATATCAAGAGGAAAATTCAGAATCGAGTAGATGTCCACCTCTGGATGACGGGCCCCGATGCCCGGTTTTTGAAGACGATGGTTTTTCAAAAGGAGACTCGCACCGGAACGGGGTAGTTTACCGTCGAGTTTTAGGGCAGAATGAAATCTCACTCGTACCCCTGGCGGCATTGTTTTTCCAAATGCGAACATTCATGTTTGAAAGGAAGTGAATTGATGCGCTCGAGAAGACTGTTCCCGTTGAAATGTCTACCGATGATGCTTCCGTTGGTTGTTCTCGTCCTGCTCGCGCTGCAGGCGCCCGCCTCCGCTCAGGAGGGTGACGGTGGGGGGCGAGGGCGCGTCACGATACCCGCACCGAACGCGATGCCGGGCGGCGTTCCCGCGGCTCTCACCGACGTTGCTCCCGTTCCGCGCACCCATGGCGACCGGATCACGGGCTACTTCGTCCAGTGGGGAATCTACGCGCGCAACTATCACGTGAAGAACATCAAGACGAGCGGCAGCGCCGAGAAGCTCACCGTGATCAACTACGCCTTCGGTCACATCGTGGACGGCGTGTGCGTCATGATCACCCAGCCCGGTGTCATGGACGCCTGGGCCGACTATCAGAAGATCTACGGCGCCGCGGAGAGCGTGGACGGAGTGGCCGACACGTGGAACCAGCCGTTGCGGGGGAACTTCAATCAGCTGAAAAAGCTCAAGCAGATGTACCCCCACATCAAGGTGCTCATCTCTCTCGGTGGGTGGACCTGGTCCGAAGGTTTCTCCGACGCGGCGTTGACGCCGCAGTCGCGCTACACGGCGGCCAAGTCGTGCATCGACATCTACATCAAGGGTGATCTCCCAATCGAGAACAATGCCGGCGGACCGGGCGTGGCAGCGGGGATCTTTGACGGTGTGGACATCGATTGGGAGTATCCCGCCATGCCGGGCCATCCGAACCACGTCTACCGCCCCGAGGACACGGAGAACTTCACTCTTTTCCTCGAGGAGTTCCGCCGCCAGCTCGACGAGGTCGATCCGAACCTGCTCCTCACCATTGCGGGACCCGCGGGGGAAGACAAGTTCGCGAAGATCGAGATCGACAAGATCCACCCCTATCTCGATTGGATCAACCTGATGACATACGATTTCCACGGCGGCTTCGAGCCCCAGGGGCCGACCAACTTCCACGCCCAGCTCTACCGATCACCGAACGATCCCTCGCCGCCTCCCTCCGACGTCTACAACGGCGACCACGCCGTTTTGGCCTATCTCGCCGCCGGTGTTCCGGCGCGGAAGCTCTCCCTCGGGATTCCGTTCTACGGGCGCGGCTGGACCGGCGTCCCCAACGTGAACGACGGCCTATACCAGACCGCCACCGGGCCGGCGCCGGGGACCTTCGAGCCGGGAGTCATGAACTACGAGGTGCTCGAGGGGCTGGGATATCCCGGCTACCGCGATCCCTACACGCTCGCCTTCTGGACATACAACGGAAGCGAGTTCTGGAGCTACGACGATCCCGATTCCATCGCCGCCAAGATGGATTACATCAGGGAGAAGGGCCTGGGCGGCGCCATGGTCTGGGAGCTGGACGGCGATACGACCGACGGGGAACTGATCACCTCGGTGTACAACGGCTTGCGGTGATCCGAGAAGGAGACGAAATGAGTCGTCGACAGGTCGCGCGGAGCCTGTTGCTCACGGTAGGTCTGCTGACGGGGATCGTGGGATGCGCAACATCGAGCACCACGAAATCCGAAACCCCCGGACAGTGGCCCGCACAAAGAACGTGGCTGATGATGGTGGGCGTGCTGGACCAGATGAACACCGATGTCCACGGCAGTTTCGACAAGAAGGACAGGAAGGACAGGCTTCTTTTCGACACGTTCATCGAACGCGGCGTTCCGGCCGAACAGGCGGTCTTCGTCAAGGACAGCGACGCGACACTCGCGAACATCGAGTCGCAACTCGCGGCCCTGCTCGCGAAGACCAAGAAGGGCGATTTCCTCATGCTCTTCTTCGACGGTCATGGGACCGTCAACGAAGACGGGGAGGGCTACTTCGTTCCCTACGACGCGCCAGGGCGTGGCGACGAGGGCCTCTGGAAGATGTCCGACGCCTTCAATCAGATCGAGGAACAGTTCAATGGCGACAATGTCCTCGTGATGGCGGACTGCTGTCACGCGGGAGCGATGAGTCATGAGCTGAAGAACCTGGAGACCACAAGGGGCTATGCGTGCCTGGCCTCTTCGGCACACGATGTCACGTCACCTGATCTGTGGACATTCACGGAGTCCTTGATAGACGGTTTCGCCGGTCGGTCCTTCGTGGACTCGAACAGCGATGGCCGGATTTCGCTGAGCGAATTGAGGGAGACCTGCTGGTGGGACATGGTCTGGTTCTACACTCACGAGACGGTCTTCTCCAGGAACGTGAACTTCCCCGCGGCATTGGTTCTCGTCAAGGCGGGCAGAAGAGGCCATGAAGATGTGGGCAAGTATTTCGAGATAAGACCGGGCGGAAAGGGGAGGTGGCACAGGGCGAAAGCCATCGACCACGAGAATGGCTCGCTCAAGCTGGGATACTACCCCGACGAGTGGCTGACATATGCGATGATCAAGATCGGCTCCGAGAACATCCGTCCGATCGTGCGCCGGTGCTACTCTCGAGGTGATGAGGTCGACGTCAGATGGCAAGGGATATGGAGCCCGGCCAGAGTCGTCGAGGTCGACAGGGAGAAGGGCCTCCACAAGGTCCGCTATGGGGGCAAGAACCCCGAACCGGACGGTTGGTACGCCTGCAACCACTTACGCCTGAGGCCCGATTCGAAGAAGCAGCCATGAAGGCGGATCAGGACCGCTGCATCGTGCAATGGATCCCTCGCTCATTCAGATATCTCTCGACGCTTTCCCGGCACCCGCCCGCACGACCCACGAACTCGGGAGGGTTGATCCCTTTTTGTGGGTATTCGCCTTCGAGCACCAGGCGGGCGACCGCGTTGCAGGTGTACCCGGTTGTCCTCGCCATGGAGAGGGCGCCTGTCGCGGGATCGTATTCGTCGTACAGGTCGTAGGTGTAGGTCGCCGGTTTCCCATCCTCCAAGCCGGAGATTACCAGCCTCATGACAGTGAGATCGGCCTCGCCCGGTTCGTATTGCCAGAGCGGTGAGATCAGCGACGCGGTCACGTCTATCGGCCGCACCGAAGCACCCTTCACCTGGATGGGGATCGTGTCGAGGAATCCGGTATCCTTGAAGACGCGCATCAGGTCCACGTGTCCCGGATAGCGCAGGGTCTTCTCGAACATGTCGGGGATGTCGGTGGTACGGATCAGGGTTCTGAGCCCGTCAGAGTTGAGGCACGCCAGGGTGCCGACCTTATCGAGATCGATCGTCATCGTCTCGGCGAGCACCGGCCTGACGACCACCTTGCCGCCTTCAACCATTCTGGCAGATCCGGCGTATTCCTCCAGAACCTCGAGGACGGGGAAGGGCGATTTGTACTCCAGCTTGGCGCTCCTCGACTTTGGAACGCCGCCGACGTAGCACTCGTAGCGGGAAACCTCCATCTTTCGCGAATGATCACCGAGAATGATGTTGGCCATGCCCGGCACCACGCCGCAGTCCACCACGGCGGTGACTCCCTTTTCCTTCGCCAGGTCGTCCAGGCCGAAGGGATCTTCCGGGAAATAGGAGATGTCCACGACGTTTTTGCCCGCGCGAATGACCGTTTCGAGCATCGAGTATCCCATGAAACCGGGGACTGAACCGATGACAATGTCCGCATCGTCAACGGCCCGCGTGACGCCTTCCTTCGTGGAGAGATCCTCGACCCGGATCTGGACGGGATAATCACGGGCCAGGTGCTCCAAGCCCTCCCGGTCGAGGTCCACCGAGATGACCTCGCAGCCGGGATCCTTGCACAGATCGATGGCCATGTACCTTCCCACTGCCCCGCAGCCCAGGATTACTACTCTACTCATATTGGCTCCCTTTCCTTCTGACAGCCCGGAAGAGGATGTTCCGGGACCGGATAGACTCAGCCCGTCCTACGTGAAGCTGAGCGCGTGAGGATTCGGTACACCGGCCAGGATACCGCCACCATGATCGCGGCGTAAGCGGCGGTATGGATTTCGGCAGCTGCCTGGACCAGGCCGAGAACCAGCCAAAAGAGAAGGCATAAATATGTGCTCCAGGGGTGACCCAGGGCCCGGTACGGGCGGTCAGCATCCGGCTGACGCCAACGCAGGATGATGACTCCCATGATCAGTACCACATACAAGAACAGGAAAAAGAACACGGAGAGGTGCAGCAGAAAATCGAATCCACCAACCATGATCAGGCCGACCGAAAGCCCCCAAGAGAGCAGCACCGCAAAGACCGGATTGCCACCTTTTGAAATTTTCCCCGCGCGTCTGATGGCCAGTCCATCGGTCGCCATTGCGTGAATGATTCGGGGCGCGGTCATGAAAAGCAGGTTCTGATAAGCCAGTAACATGATTATCGCCGCAACGAGTACGACAGTTGACGCGAGCGGTGAGACGACAATCTCCAGGGCTCGGGCCAATGCCAATTCGTTGCCGGCCAGGCTGGTCAGTGGCACCTTCCAGGCCAACGCCGCAACAAGGAATGCATAGAGCAGAATTACGATGACCACACCCTTGATACTGGCGCGCGCTACGGCCCCGCTGCCGCCTTTTATTTCACCACTGAAGTAGGCGGCGTAGTACCATCCGTCATACGTATAGATTATGGATGCGATCATGAGGCTCCAGGTACCGAGTCCGTTGGCCGCACGGTGAGCCGAAGTCGCATGACCGCCCACCGCCGACTCGGCGAATATCAGTGTCAGTGTGAAGCCGACAACGATCAGTGCCAGGGAGGCTGCAGCGACCTGCTGGATTTTCGCACTCAAGGTAATGCTTCGCAGCTGCAGGGCGGCGAACACCGAGGATACCATGATTGCCAGTGGTGTTTGCCATTGACCAGCAGCTGGAATCAACAATGTAGCGAATTCAGTGACCACGACCGCCTTGAAGGCGATGTCAGCAACAAAGGTCAGCCAGTCCACCCAGCCGATGACGAAACCGGGGAACGGTCCGTAGGCACGCCGCACCAGGGCGTAGGTTCCCCCGGATCGCGGCGTCATTCCCACCAGCTCAATCACAACGACCGTGCTCAACAGGATAAACAGGCCGCCAAACACCCAGAGAGACACGAACATCAGCGGATTGGAAACAAAGGATGCAACTTCCCCGGGGGTGCGCAAGATACCCAAGCCGATGATGCCGCCGACGGTGACAGCCATTGTGAAACCGCTGCTCAGTATGCGCCTCGGATGATGGTGTGTTTCACTCGTATTCAATGAGGACCCCTGATGGTTGACGGTGGCGAACAATATGGGGAGACCTCGCGGCCGAGATTCTTCGGGGCACCTTGGATTCGGGCGTATCCACAAGAGTAGTTGTCGAGAGCAAGCCGAGCCACGAGATGTCCCGAGAAGATTATCGGGAGCGGTTGAAACGCGGTTTTCATGCTCAGAAGAGGCTACTCGTAACCGGTGAAGATATCAAGGATTGGGCTTTGATTGAGTTTTTGAGCCTGTGGGGAAAAGACCACTTGCCGTCGGGATCACGTCGCCAGGATCTTCAACGGCTCGAAGCGCCCGCCGAGCACGGCCTCGCTCTCGAAGCCGAGCCACTCCTCCAGGGCTGTCGCGTAGAGCCGGCGGAAATCGGTGTGGAACCGGGGCGCTCCCTGTTCGAGGTCGGTGAGACTCGGGTGCTTTCCCGTCAGGCCGCCGCGCAGGCGACCTCCGGCGAGCAGGACGGGCGCTGCCTCGCCGTGGCCCGTGCCGCGACGCCCGTTCTCGGCCAGCGTCCGGCCGAACTCGGAAAAAGTCATGAGAAGGACACGATCGAGGAGCTTCGCCTTCGCGAGGTCGCGGACGAAGGCAGCCACCGACTCGGAGAGCTGGTGGAGGAGCGCGCAGTGATTGCCGATCTGGTTGGCGTGATTGTCGAATCCGCCGAATCCGTCGCCGCCGAGCTCGGTGAAGAAGATCGGGATCCCGAGATCCGCGCGGATCAGCTGCGCCACCGTCCGCAGGTCGGCGGCGAGACGGAATCCGGGATAGTCCGACGCCGATCCCTGCTCATCCGAAATCGTGCGGAGGGTGCGACGCAGCGTCTCCGTCTCCGCGCTCTTTTCCCGGACGAACTCCAGCAGGGGATCGATCTCTGTCCCCGGTGCGGCCGCCGGTACGGCGCGGCTCTCCAGGCTCCCGGCGACATCGTCGAGCGAGCGGATCTTCGCCACGTGGGTACGCTCCGAGCGGACCGCCAGCGGTCGCGACGAGGGGCTCACGAACAGCGCGGGGACGTCGATCCCCGACGGTCCTCCGATCCGGTCCGCCACCCTGCCGAGCCAACCGGTCCGGCCGGTCCTGTCGGCGGGCGCGGCAGTGTGCCAGGTTCGTAGCGAGACGCCGTGGTCGCGGCTCGAATCGGGATAGCCGACCCCCTGGATGATGGCGACCGTGCCCTCCCGATAGAGCCGGGAGAGCGCCTCCATCCGCGGGTGGAATCCGAGATGGTCGTCGATCCTGTGCAGCTTGCGCTCGGGAAGACGGATCGTGGAGCGGTTCCGGCCGTACGCGTCGTCGCCGTGGGGAACGATCGTGTTCAGGCCGTCGTTGCCCCCGGACAGCTGCACGACGACCAGAACGCGCGACACTTTGCGCGCACGGCGCGGCGCTTTGTGCGCGCAGCGCGACGCTTTGCGCGCGCAGCGCGACGCCTTGCCGAGAGCCAGGGGCGGCGAGACATTCAGAGCGAGGAGCGCGGAGGCTCCCAGGGCGGCTTTCAGGAATTCGCGGCGATTCTCGATCATGGCTCGACTCCAGTTCTCATGCGAGCTGATACTCCGAAAGGATCACAAGGCTGTGAGCGGCGCTCCGCGCGGACCCGGCAGCTGCGGCCGCCTCCCCGGAATCGTCGTGCAGGAGGAGAGAGCGCAGGAAGACCTGTGCGACGTCGCCACGGCCGTTCCGCGCGCAGAGTCCCTCCGGATCGAGCTTCCCCCCGTACCGCCCGTCCGTCGAGAGCAGCGCCACGGTGAGCGCGTGCCGGCGACCGAGGCGGACGCGGTCGATCCAGTGGCGGCCGCCGATCCAGCCCTTTTCCGTGGGCGGATGGAGGAGGCTCATCCCGAGCCGGTCGAGGTCCCGGGCGAGCGCCTTGGTCGCGACCGTCCCCTCGAATGCCCGCACCGTGCCGACGGCGAGCTCGACGGGATCCTTGATCCGCTGCCGGAGGGCGTGCTCGGAAAAGAACAGATTCGATTTCAGGATTCTCTCCACGAGCGCTCCCACGTCGTGATCCTTCGCGAACAGATCGGCGAGAGGTGCGATCAGCGCGTCCGATGGATCCGCCGTTTCCGAGACGAGATACCGGTAGATCTTCCGGGCAATGTTCCGCGGCGTGGCGCGATGGGTCAGTGCCACCTCCACCGCTTCTTTCCCGGAGAACGATCCCCGCTTTCCGAGAATCCTCTTCTCGCCGCCGTCGTGTTCCCGCTCGACGAAGCGGAACCTCTCGCGCAGCACGAAGTAACCGGTGAACGCGCGCGCCGCCTCGGCAACGTCCGATTCGGCGAAATGATCTGGCCCCACGGTAAAAGCATCGAGAAGCGCCCGTGCGAAGCCGTCCTGCGGTCGGGCGCGGCGGCTCCGCTCGTGCCCGAGAGTGAGGAGAAGAGCGGGATCCCGCGACGCCTCCTCGAGCAGGGTGCGATAGGAGCCGAGCGCGTGCTCCCGCAGGAGCGCCACGTGCCGCTGCATCGTGCGCGCTTCCTTGCACCGGCTCGCGTCGGCGGAGAAATGCCCGTGCCAGAAGAGGGTCATCTTCTCCCGGAGCGGATCGGGGGTCTCGATCATCCGGCGGAGCCACCAGGAGCGCAAGCCGTCGACGGAATCGCCTCTGGAAGCCGCGAGCTCGTAGTCGTCGAAGCGCTCCGCGAAGGCCTCGGTGTCCGGCTCGGGGCGGAGCAGTCGATCGACCGACCGGAGGGGGCCCTCGTCGAGAGCGCGCTCCAGTTCCTTCCACGTCGCTCCGAACGCCGCCCGGCGGAAGAGATGACCGGCCAGCGCCAGGGTCCACGGATGCCGGGCTTGCGGCTCGAAGGGCTCCCAGGCCCAGGTCGGATCGATCGGTTTGCGATCATTTCGTTCGGCGTTCATAGCCCGTGGTTTCCTCCGTCCCTTAACCGTCCTGCGAGGAAGCGACCCGATTCAGACGCACGTCGAGGTCCGCGAAAGTGTGCTTTCCGTCGGAGCCGAGAGATAGGGAGATCGATCCGATGTACCTCGCGATCTCGAGCAGCACATCGATCGCCGCCTCGGCCGCCTCGCGGGTGTTTCCCTCGTCGATCATGTTGTTGTGCACCAGCGCCTCGCGATTGGCCGAGAGGATCGCGCTGAGCGGGGGACCGTCGACCTCGAAGAGAGTGTTCAGTTCAGGAGGCGGCGTGTTGGCGACTGTCCCGTCGGTCATGAGCGCGTCGATCAGGTCTCGCGCCAGCGTGTCGGTCGAGCTCAGCACCACCCGGCCGCCGGCCACGGCCAGGGTGGGGCGGTAGTTGAAGCGCTCGTGCAGCTGTGCGCGGTTGTCGACCTCGCGGGAAGAGAAGTAGGCGAAGGTGTACTTGGTCCCGCCGTGAATCTCGCGGTCGATGATCAGGCCCGGCTGCGCCTGCTGGCCGCGGGTGAAGTTGATCAGGCCAAGCGCCTTCTGCCAGGCCTCCTCGAGAACCACGCCGAACGATTCGGCGTCGCGCACGCCGATGATGGCCGCGAAGGCGGGGATCTTCACCTCGGGCGTGCCGATCTTCTCGTCGTAGCGCTGCTCGGCGACCACGAAACGGACGTCCGGGCGTGTCGCCTTGAAAACCTCGTCGGTCAGGTCGCGTCCGCTGAAAAAGATTCCCATCATGTTCTCGAAGAAAATCAACGCCGAGGTTCGTTCCGGGAAGAGCTCGTCCTTGCCGGCATAGAATCGGTGCAGATCGCGATAGAAGGTCCCCGCCGCGATGCGTCCGGGAACGTCGAGGTTGGGCAGGAGGCCGTCCCCGGCGCTCCCGGGCCAGGCGAACCCGGTCGCGCCCGCTGCGCCGGCGGCCGATCCGTCCGTTCGCGCGCGCAAGGAGAATCCGCCGCTCCTCACGTAGAGGGTCGTCGTCAGCCAGCTCGCCTCGCGCAGCGCTTTGGGCACTCCTCCCGTCATGAGGGCGGCGAGCGGATTCGAGCTTCCCTCTTCGAGGGCCCGCGCGAGGTCGGGCAGGTGCTTCAGGCGCGCGAAGTCCGCCCAGAGGAAGGCCGCGCTCCCGGGGCCGGCGGTCGCACGTGCCTCCCGGTAGCGGTCGGACGCTGCCAGGGAGGCGTCGTCCGTTCCGTCGGCGAGTTTCAGCATGGAGTCGAGCAATCCGGGACGGTTGGCGAGGAGAAACCGGCTGCCGACGATCGCGTGTTCCTCCTTACCGTCGAATGTCCACACCTCGTGAAGGCCGCGCTTCTCGGAACGAACGCGGTCGCCGTCCTTCGCCTTGGCCGCGCCATTGCCGACGAAGGTCAGGACGATCTCGTGCAGCCGGCCAAGGAGGTCGGCGTCCCTCGCCTCGACGATCGCCATCGCCTCCTTGTTCGGACCGATGGCGAGCGTCACCCCGCCTCCGGCCAGCTGCTCCAGCGCCGTTCGCCAGTCGACTCCCAGCGCACCCTCGAGATAGGAGACCGCGAATCGAAGCTTCTGGTAGTCGGGCGTTTTCGAGAAGGCCTCCCACGCGGAGGAGGTCGTGGCCTGCTCGACGATCGTCTCGTCGCGCAGGAGTTCGAAGAGGACCTCGGGTCGGCCGATTTCCAGGGTGAGAAGAACCCTGTCCGGAATCCAACGGTCCACGGGTGGCGGGGTCTGACCGGTCGAAGTGCCTGACAATGGAAAAATCAGCAGACCGAGCGCGAGAACGATTCTCACAACCATGATACTCCTCCTGACCGGATTGAAATCCTTACTCGAGTCTATCAGAAATCGCGCCGAACCAGCAAGCAGCCGCGAAGGATGGCGAAGCCGTCGCGGTTGGCGTTGTGAGCGGATCACCTCGCGCCGGCATCTAATACGACGGCGCTTATCCGAGGGTTTCAGGAATTTTCGGTATCACATGAGGAGCCAACATAGAACACGGGCGCCAGGAGTAGCGTACAGAGGTGGCGTTATTCCGTCTTCGAACTTTTGCCTAAGTTTTAAGAGCTCCACGAGCTCGGGCGGCTGGTGGAGCCAGGGGAACCTGTATCTTTCAGATGCTCATTCAACGTGAGTGGGCGCCTCCTCTTTCATCTGATCCTTGTATGAGCAGGCAATTCTGCTAATAACAATAATACATCTGGCCCGCCCGGGGAATAGAGCGGCGGGTTTGGAGATATCCGATTCTACGAGATGAGAGGAGTTCAATGATGAATAGCGCATGGAAAGCATTTTTACTGGTTGCATGTTTGCTGCTCGCGGGAGGGGTGATCTCCACGCAGTTGATATCGCAGGAGAAGGCCGACGGCCAGCCGCAGGAAGAGGGGGACTTCATGGATATGATGTCCCAGTGGCAGGAAATGAACAGCCTGGGAAAGGAGCACGAGCGATTCAAGAAAATGGCAGGCACCTGGGATGTGAATTCGAAGATGTGGTTCGCTCCCGGCATGGAACCCGTGGAATCCAAGGGAAGCTCGGAAATAAGCTTGATCCTGGGAGGCCGGTACATCGAACAGAAATACGAGTGCCCGATGATGGGCATGCCGTACCAGGGTCTGGGATTCGAGGGGTATGACAAGATCAAGAAGAAATACGTGTCCATATGGATGGACAGCATGGGCACGGGGATTTTCTATGCCGAGGGCACGGCGGACGAAACGGGAAAGGTCTTCACCTACATCGGGAAAATGGATGATCCCTTCACCGGCGAGAAGGACAAGCCCATGAAATCAGTGGCAAGGGAGATCAACGACGACCAGGTCGTGTTCGAGATGTACGAAACGAGGCCGGGCGTTGGTGAGTTCAAGTCCATGGAGCTGACCTACACGCGCAGGAAATGATTTGCACGATGGGATCCCGGTTCTTCCAAGAAAATCGATCCGCAAGAAATTGGAGCAGATCCCGCTGTTCACCAAAGGTGCGCACTACCGCCTAGGGTGCGAATATTCAATCGACCTCGAGTTTCCGTGCACCGGCCCGGCGCGTCATGAGGGAGTTCGGGCCCCACGCGGTTACCGCGCGTAGCACTGCTGCGAACTGAGAGCAAGTTCGCGCCATTTTTTCCCTTTGTGGAGTTCCCTGAGAATCCGATTCTCCTCGAGCAGGGATCGGCTGAGTTTATGTACCCGACGCTTACCGGTGCCAGTCCGGGGCAAACTTACCGATCGCTTCCTCGAAGGTCGCTTTGCGTCTGAAATCGGCCGGATCATAGGGGACGTCGTCAAGGGAACGGTCGAACCAGTGCACATGGTGGCGGCCGTAGTAGGAGCCGTAGAACTGATAATTGGAATCAGCCCACCGGTGGAGGATCATCAATTCGGACTCGGTCAGCATTCGAGAGTGATCTTCGCGAGCGTTCTTGGGATGATCCGCGTCGGCCAGAATGGCGATCATCGTGCTCGTGTGACTCCCCAGACTCCCGGGAGGGAGCGTGGCACCGTTGAAGTTGCCCCGATCGCCTTGCAGGAACGAGGTGAACTCGGGAATGATGGGCCCGGCCAGACGTTTCTTGCAGAGCTCCTCATAGGAGGTGTTATAGAAAAGGGTCGGATCACCGGATAGATCGAGATCGCCGTCCGGATCCTCGTTTCCGTGGCACGAGATGCATTTTGCGTTGAAGATCGGTTGAATGTCCGTGGGATAGTGAATCACCTGTCCGGCGTTGCCGTCACCGCCGTTCTCGACCAGATCGCACGGTTGGGGCTCTGGCGTGCTCGGCGCACGGCGCAGGGCGATCAACGTCCGAGCGGCGGTCGAACTCGCGGTGTGGTTGGATCGTCCGTGGCAACCGATACAGGAGCGCACCTCGCCGGGGCGATAATTGACGTACGTCCTTTCCCGCTGGAGCTCACGAAAGTCCTCGTCCAGGGCCTGGAAGAAGATGTTGCGATCAGCGGGCACCTTGAAATAGGCCGAGCCGTCCTTTTCCACCGGTACGACACCCCACTGGACACGCGGCCAGAGCGCTGCCTTCCAGCTGGAACTGCTGGCCGACGAGGCCCACCTGCGGCCCGTATCCCAGTAGCGGGGGACCGCTTCGTTGATTCGCAGCCATTTGACCTCTCCCTTCTCGACACCCTCCATGCCTTCGTAGATATTTGTCACGATGCACAGGGCTTCGTTGCGGGCCTCGTATTCCGGGTTTCGCGAGGAATGGATCCTTGGCGGCGTCTTCCGCGCAACCAGTGGGATCGGATGCCACAGCGATAACTTCTCATCCTTGTGAACGAGACGATGGTTCCCCGACGTATCGATGAGGTACAGGGCATAGGCATTGGCCACGTTCTTGTAGTGAGCGCCCGGATCGACCTTGTAAGAGACCAGAAACTCGTTCTCGCTGACGGGATAGGGGTGTGTGTAGAGATTGCCGCTTTTCGCTTCCCGATCGTGGACGTATTTTCCATCCCTTGTCAGGAAGTGCCATCCCGGTTCGACGCGTCGTTTTATGAACACATGGGGAGTGATGTTCGTCACGGCGAAGGCCCTGTCCCCCTGGACATAGCCCTCCTCGTCCGGATCCGGACCGCGGCGGCGAAGGCCTTTTTGCAGGTCGATCAGCATGATCGCCCCGAGGCATCCCCCCTGGGGAAAGTGGCATGTTCCCACGCACACGAGGCGCTCGCTGTTGCCGGGCATCGCCTGCGGATACATGTACACGGTCGTCGTGTCATCGGAAAGCCCGTAGAGCTCCTGGGGCCTGGTGCCGTCGGGATTCATCGACCAGATCGTCTTGCAGACGCGAGCACCCTTGTCGACGTATTCCCAGCGGTGGTACATGACGCGTCCGTCATCCAGAACCACGGGACAGAACTCGCTGACCGGACTCCTGGTGAGCTGTTCGATGTGCGTGCCGTCAGCATCCATGCGATGAAGGACCGCCGCGACGAGGCCTGCCGATCCGCCGCACAGAATCGTGTGTTCGCAGCGGGTCGACGAGAAGATGATCTTTCCATCGGGTAGATAGCACGGATGAATATCATCGGTATGCCACGGTTTGCCCCAGCGTGCGACCTTTTCCGCCTCGTCGTCGGGCGGGAAGGAGATTTGCCGCAATCCGCTGCCGTCGACATTGACCTCCCAGATGCGGAATCCGGCCGCGGGATTCTCTCGAAAATCGAAGATGATTTTCCGGGCGTCAAAGGACAGGCTGATCTTGCCGATGAAACCTTTGCCGCCTGGCAGGTCGACGGCACTCAGAACCGTCCTCTCCCTGCCCGTGCGAAGATTGAAGACGCAGATGCTGTTGTCGGGCCTGAACCGGTCGGGGCTGGTGCCGTTATCGATGTCCGTGTAATAGTGATCGGAGGAGTAGGGCATCCGTTTGACGAAGATGATCTCGTCAAAGCCGAGGTCGTCGGTCGAGCGGGCTTTCGCCTCGGGCAAGATCAGTGAGGCAAGCAGGACGAACGGACAGACAGAAATGAGGCACGCTGCAGCGATGCTCGCTCGCATATCGATTGATCCCTCCTCAAAAAATTGAACTTGTCCCCTTTTTTACCAAAACCATTTCGAGTTGCCGCGGAATATTTGACCGGCTCCCCGGGGGCAATCCGGGTCAAGTTGAACACGGTGTCGGGCCCCCGTATCCGTTTTCAGAATTTTTCACCGGCCCTCTGCCGAAATGCTGTTACTTCGTTGCGGCAACTGCGTAGAAATTATGATACTTAGCACACCGCGGAGAAGTACGAGCTCCGGGTATCGAAAAACGTGAATCAGGAGGTATACCATGAGAACCGGATTACGCGACCGCTCGGTTTTTATCCCGTCCATCATGACCACCTTGACTCTCCTTGGTGCCGTGATTTTCCTCATGGCACCGGCCCTGGACGCTGAGGGATGAGGCAATTACTTGCCCTCGCGTGACTGGGGCAGATCCGTCAATATAGCCAAAGAATTTCTGGATCCCTCGTCCTACCCTACTCTCGGCACGCCGGGAGTCAGCCAACCCACTCCGACCGCACCAGGTGCCACGGCCCCAGGAGGCCCGGCGACTCCTTCAGGCCTCGGGACCGGAACGGGCGGCCCAACCCGGCCCACGGGTGTGTCCGCGTTCACCAAGCGCAACCGGCCCGCCACAACCGCGACGGCAGGTTGGGAATACTGGTGGGCGCGCAATCGCTACCGATTTCTCAAATCACGACTGCCCGATCTCCGCGATGCGGGCCTGACGAAGAGCGACGAGACGATCGAGCCGGGCCAGACTCAAGGGGCGGTCTGGCTTCGCAACAGGGCCATCGAAACGGTGAAACGCTTCGTGAATGCGGACCAGCCCGCCGTGAGGCGGGGGGCGCTGATTGGCCTTGGAAAACTGCGCGACGAAGCAAGCGTTCCAAAGATGATCAGCGCGCTGAAGGATCGCGACCTGTCGGTACGTCGCGCAGCGATCCTGGCCCTTGGACTCTCGGGAACGACCGAAGCGCGCGACGCCCTCCTCAATCTGGTCCACAACGGCGAAGAGGGAGCCAAACTGATCGGTGATCCCACCGTTTATGCCGAGTTCCGCTGTCTGGCCGTGTTGTCGCTGGCTCTCGCGGGTTTCGAGGAGGTCGGGACTCATTTCATGAAGGTCGCATCCGACGACTCTTGCGAAGGCGCAGTGCGGGCCATGGCGATCGAGGGGCTGGGCCTCCTCGGAGGAGACGATGCGATCAGATTCCTGATCGAGTTCAGCGAGAATACGAAGAGCGACTACAGGATGAAGAGCGCCACACTCACGGCACTCGGAAAAACCGGCTCTTCCATGGCCGTTCCCGTTCTTCTCAACCATCTCGATTCAAGAGAGAGCGCCGTGAGCCAGTCGGCTGCGCTGGCGCTGGGCCTGTGTACACCGAAGAAGAACAGCACCATCGTCAAGAAACTGTACATCTGCTACAACAGGGCGACCGACGCATCGCTGCGCGGCTTCGCGCTCGCTTCCATGGGCGAAATCGGAGGTGCCACGGCAGTCGAATACCTCAAGTCCGTTGCCGCGAGGGGGCGTTCGAGCGAACTTCCCTGGGCGGCCCTTGGACTTGGACTCGCTCTTGCATCCGCGCCTGAAGAGAAGGTACCCACCGTACTGCTCAAAAAGTTCGACTCCTGCCGCAACCGGTCCACGCGGGGCGCTCTGGCGATTGCGCTCGGCCTCGCCCGTTGCACGGACGCGCTTTCAAGGCTCACTGATTCATTGAAGAACGACGACGACCCATACCTGCGCGGTTACTGCGCATTGGCGATGGGATTGATCGGGGATCCGTCTGCCGTGATGAGCTTGCGAGGAGCACTGACCGAGCAAAACCTGCACCCGCTCAACACCCACGCCGCGCTGGGTCTCGCTCTCCTCGAAGACCGCTATTCGAGCACCAAGCTCCTGGACCGCTTGATCTGCGAGACGAGCGAGACGACCAAGGCGATGGCTTCACGAAGTCTCGTCCACATGGGGAACAATCTGGTTGCGAGCATGATATCGCGACGCATACTCGATTTCGTTTCCACGAAAACTTCGGATGAAATCACCTACATGTACCTGCTCGACCTGGTCTCGAGCTTCGCCGCAAGGAGGAGCGAGTTCTGTCTGGATCGACTGGCCAGCGGCTCGAACTACTTTTGCGAGCACCCGGTCATGGTCTATCTCGTGAACTTCGGTCCCTGGATCTAACAGCGGGTACGACCGGCTCAATACTCCCGAGTAAACCGGTCCAGCGAGTTTGGAGATTATAGAGGTCGTTCAGCGATCTATGTATCGAACTCAAGACAGAGACGAGTGGCTATGAAGAGGATTTGACTCGGAGAGCCAATCAATAAGCCCGGCAGAACAAATGGCCGAATTTTGTTCTGCCGGCTTTCTTTTTGGATGATGAGGCAAGGCTGTTCGAGGTCGGCAACCTCCTGAAGGCCGGATCCCGGATTCTGAGCATCCTCGTTTCACACGGGTTTTCCATGCAGTCCGGCAGCCTGTTGGCTGGCTCACGGGGAAGGCTACTCGTCACCGACAGGATTTCCAGGGATTGCGCTTCGGCTGAGTTCTTGTACCCTACAGGCGATGCCGATGATCGCCGCGTTGCGCGAGGAGGGAAAGGTGACCGTACAGACCCTCGCCGAGACCGGTCGAGCCCCACGCCATACGTTTCAGAAAATCCCTTCTCTCACGATTGAACATGAAACCTCCGGCATTCCTGGAAGGTGTTTCACATTTCTCTTTAGACGAGCGGAACGAAATGACCTCAAGCACAAAAAGGGCCTGTATTTTTCTGCCCTTGCCGCGGAATTCCGGGAGCCGGTCGGCTGGTTAGGTCATAATGGTTTGTATCACAATTTCTCGAAATGTGCTCAGAGGCAAACCACATGATTGAAAGACGGTACCTGGTCAAATTGCTCATCGTCGCCGTGACCGTGATCCTGCTCGTCCTTCCCGGTATCGCGGGGGATGGTACCGATCAACTGCCCGATCCGGACGGAAAGCCGGCCGCGGCCGACAAGCCGGTCAAGGTTTTCATCCTGATGGGGCAATCCAACATGTTGGGCTTCGGCAGGATCGATCCGGAGGACAAGAACGGGACGCTCTCCTGGCTCGTGAAGAAGAAGAAGTACCCGCACCTGATCGACGACGACGGCAACTGGACCGTGCGGAAGGACGTGCGCAACGTCCATGTCATGGACAAGAGGGGCGGTGACTTCCGGGACATGAAGCACTTCGGCGATGTGAAGAACGAGTGGCTCACCGTCACCAAAGGGCACATCGGACCCGAGCTGCAGTTCGGCTACATCATGGGCCACGTTCTCGAAGAGCCGGTCCTGATTCTCAAGTCCTGCATCGGCAATCGCAGCCTGGGCTGGGACCTGCTTCCCCCCGGCAGCGAGCGTTTCGAATTCGAGGGCAAGATCTACGCGGGCTACAAGGATACCCCGTCCTCGTGGATCGAGGGCGAGCCGAAGAAAGAGGTCAACTGGTACGCCGGCAGGCAGTATGACGCCGACACGGCTCATGCAAAAGAGGTGCTGAAGAACCTGGCGAAGTACTACCCGGGCTACAAGGCGCAGGGTTACGAAATCGCCGGCTTTGTCTTCTGGCAGGGCCACAAGGATCAGAACGCCGCCCATGCCGCCCGCTACGAGCGGAATCTGGTCCGCTTCATCAAGGCGCTGCGCAAGGATTTCAACGCGCCGAAGGCGCGGTTCGTTCTGGCAACGATCGCCTTCGGCGGCGACGGCCTCGATGGGCACGGATTGACGATCGCCGAGGCTCAGCTTGCGGTGAGCGGCGAGACAGGCAAGTACCCGGAGTTCGCCGGCAATGTCAGGGCGGTCGATGCGCGTCCCTACTGGCGAGACAAGTCGGTTTCTCCCAGCGGCGCGGGCTATCACTACAACCACAACGCCGAGACCTACTTGGAAGTGGGCAATGCACTCGGTTGGGCGATGGTCGAGCTGATGAAAGACTAAAAGGACCCCCGGAATCCGGTTTGTCAGTTGCGCAAACTCCAGCGACATGAGATGATAAGAATGGATTATATCCTTTTGATTATGTAGGAGTTACATGAATCCTCCGTGATGAGAACACTCTCGTGAAAATAAGTTTTCCAGACCATGACGAATGAATGAAATTGGGAAAGGGAAGATAAAAGGGAGTATGGTTTTTTAGGAGGATTGAAAATGATGAATGACCCCCCCGGACAGAGCAAGATCAAGATTTACGGCCCGCCCATCGCAAGAACAATGATAGAGCTCGAGAAAATTGCAAAAGAGATGCCCACCATTTCCGAGGGATTGATCACACAGGGGATGATTCCATCGGGCAAAGTCGTGGTGGGAGATTATGATTTCGTTTTTTATTGGGACAGGAAACCCACCGAAGATCAGCTCCGGCAATTGATCGCCAGAATCGATGGCGCTCTGGAAGGCCTCGGTTGCAGATATACGATCACGACTCTGGAGGCTTCATCGTATCCCTACGAGGATCGCTTACGAGGTTAGTGTCCAACGTCGGCTGACGATCGGCCTGCCCGCTCCAAACAGGTCTCGAGCATGATGAAGATGCCCGGTCGGGTGACGTCAAACACTTTGATTTGCCCTGACCGCTCCTGTCCTTTTTCAGCCTGAAGCCGACCAACCAGACACCATGTGATGACTGATTCGTCCTGGTTCCGCTATTCTCCGAGCCGGCCCGGACGATCGATGACGGACCGGCAGGTACCGGGTGATCTGCCGATGAGCCAGGACTTGTGGTGCGGCTCGATTCATGTAACCTGGGAGAAGCTCGATCGACCGATAATCGTGGTTCGGCCGCAATACACGAAGGATCATGAAGAACACAGCCAAGCTCTTCACGACAGGCAGACTCATCGCGCTTCTGGCTGTCGTTGGCGCCGGACTCGTTTTTGTTTGCCTCGACCGCGCCTTTTCACCGCCAAGATTGAGTCCAGAGGACAGGAGAAGGGACATCGAGTATCTGGCTCGGTGGGCCAGCGCCTTCAGTCCGTTCGTCGAACTGAATGAGAGGCTCAAGGGGCTGCCGAGCCACGAAGAATTGAAATCCGAGTTTGTTGAACTGGCTGAACGGGCGGAGGACAACGCGGAGTTCGTCCGGATCGCCTACGGTTATGCATCCCTGATCGGGGCCTCGGGGCACTTCTACATTTTCAGCGAGAATGACGGCAACTGGCTCTTCGAGTCGAGATCGGCGTACTGGCACAGGACCTTCCATCAACACTGCATTGCGCATCCCCCTTTTGGACTGGAGAGGATGGGAGAGGAATTCGTGACCCGGACAGAGTACGAGCAGGGGGAGACTCGTATCCCGATAGGCTCCAAGATTCTTGCGGTCAACGGGATGTCCTGCCGGGCCTTTCTCGAGTATCTGAAGCGCAGCACGTGGATCCGTCTTGTCATGGGTCGAACTGAAAACCTCGATCGCAAGCTCCTGCTGGTCGATGAGGGCAAGGACTTCAAGGGGTGG
The DNA here is from genome assembly GCA_964620445.1 of uncultured Phycisphaerales bacterium. Classification (GTDB taxonomy): domain Bacteria; phylum Planctomycetota; class B15-G4; order B15-G4; family CAYZWU01; genus CAZUHB01. The sequence goes on along the minus strand of CAZUHB010000057.1, from coordinate 16,932 downwards.
AGAGTCGACTTTCTTCGTCCGGACCAATCCGTCACGAGTTGCTTCGTACCGGCGAAGAAAGGTCCGCCAGATTCCATCAAGAGCGGTTTCCTCGACACATCGCTCGGTAATTGTGTTTGCCTCGCGCTCGGTGAAGGCGTGGGTTACATCCGGATCAAGACGGTCGCACCGGAACATGTCGGACCAGACAGGGAGACGATCCATCTTTTTCTGGCGCGATCAACAGAACGCTTCTCCAAGCTGATTATCGATGTGAGAGGAAACCCGGGAGGGGGCACCGAGTACGTCTATCAGAACCTGATGAAACCGTTCCTCGATCGGCCGGTCTCGTACAAACAGATAACAGGCATGAAGAGAAGGTTCCTCGACGAACATAGCCAGGCGTACATCGATGGCAAACGTTTCACCATCTCCACGTTTGCCAATGAAACAAGCATCGTGGAGGTGCCGCCGCCTCCGGAGTTCGATAGCCGGGAATGGGTGTTCTACGAGATCTCACGGGAATTGAAGCCACAGAACAGTTACCCCTTCGAGGGTGACATTTTCATTCTCATCAACGGTAAAACCGGTTCGGGAGCGGATGACTTCGCAAATGCGATGAAGAGGACCGGGATCGCCACTCTGGTGGGGCAGAATACATTCGGTTCAGCCGCGGCATACGTTGGCCCGGTCGTTGTCAGGCTTCCCGAGAGCGGCATGGAGTTCCGACTCGAGGCTGATCTCCTCGTCAATCCCGATGGAACCTACAACGAGTTGATCGGTACTCCGCCGGACATCAGGCTTCCTCATGCCGAAATGCCCGAAACCGTTACCAAAGAAGCTCTGCTCGAGGACGGCTGGATCAGAAAGATCATCAACGATCTGTGATTCTGGCGACGGACGAGTGTCCGAGGGAAAACGAGTGGGCTGGACAACCGCACGCCGGACCGCCTAGAATGGCTGAGCCTTGAGGCAGAAGTTCTTTGTTCCGAGAGACAGCCAACATGAAGAGAGCATTTCTAATCCTGTCTGTTCTATGCACGGCAGCCTCTGCCGCCAGTGCGACAAGCCCCGAAACAAGGGCCGTGATAGAATCCGATTGGGCGAGGCAGGAGCACGTTTCGCGCAAACTCGAATGCGACGACCCGAAAGCACTCGAAGGAGTCCTCGCCCGCGGACGGCTCATGATCCTCGATCTGCGTTCCCTTGGCGCGAATGCCGCCGCGGACGAGGCCGAGAAGAGACTCAAAGAGATCGGAGAAGACTACGCCCGGCTGGCCGAAATGGAAAGAGCGGATCCCGGCGCGTCCATCAGAGGCCTTTACATGAAAGCGCGCTGGGCGCTGCGGGATCTGGCCTTCAGCAATCCCAGGCTGGACTTTGATGAAATCCTTTTCGTCAAGCGCCAGTGGCCCTGGGTCAATCACCAATGCTCACACCGCGTGGGAGAAGCTCAGATACCGGGCGCGAACCTCTGCGTTCTGACGGGCCTTTCGCCCGATGGCCGGATTCGCGAGATTCTTGACGAGAAACACTCGAGAGGCGGAATCGGCAGGTTCGATCTGACTTTCGATGCGCAACGGATCGTGTTCCCCTATGCCGCGCCCAGGGCCGCGCCCACACCGTACGGGTATGGGAAGCCCGACGTGCGGGGCGGTGCGTGCATCATGTACGACATCTATGAAGTCCGCACGGATGGAACCGGACTCAGGCAACTCACCAACGATCCGGAGGCGGAAGATACCGAGCCGATCTATCTTCCGAACGGCCGTATCGCTTTCATGACCTCGCGGGACGGCCGCTACGTCCAGTGCGGCGACTGGGCGCTCGCATGCGGAATGTACACCATGGATTCCGACGGAACAGACCTGCGCCGCGTCACCGAACCGAAAGAAGGCGAGTTCTATCCGAACATGCTCGAGGACGGCCGGATCATGTACACGAGGTGGGATTATGTAATGAAGGGATACAACGTGATCCAGCAGCTCTGGGCCGTGAATCCGGACGGCCGCGGCGCTGCTCTTCTCTTCGGTGACCACTACGCTTTTTCGGTGGGACCGATCGCTTTCTTCGAGGCCCGCCAGATCCCCGGCACGAGCAGAATCCTCTGCACCGGCGCCGCGCACCATAACACCGGCGCGGGGCCGATCATGATCGTCGATCTCAAGCAGAACCGGGGTACGAGAAGCTCGATGGTCAATGTCACTCCCGAAGTTGGCTATCCTGAAATCAATCCCAACGTGTTCAGAGAGGTGGTGTACGAGGAGCTGCCCGGAAGGGGCATGTCCAACACGGAGAACGACACCGGCTGGTACAGTTCTCCCTACCCCATCTCGGCAAAGCATTTCCTCGTTGCCGCATCATTCGAAAAGAACAACGCCGCGGCCCGCGGATACGGGCTCTACCTCATGGATATTCACCACAACAGGGAACTGATCTACAGGTTCGAGGATGCCTCCTGTTATTCACCCATGCCTCTTCGCCCCAGAAAGAAGCCCAGGATCATTCCCGACATGGTGAACGGAGTCGACCCGACAACACCCGGAACGCTCATCGTGTCGGATGTGTACCAGGGATTGGAAGGCGTCCCGCGCGGCGCGGTCAAGTACCTGCGGATTCTCGAAACGCATTCCAAGGAGGTTCATACAAAACCGCAGCGCTGCGATATCGGGGTGAACAGCGGGTGGGATGTGCGGGGAGTGCTTGGCACGGTGCCGGTCGAAGAAGACGGTTCGGCTCATTTCGTGGTGCCACCGCGCAAGCAGCTGTTCTTCGAAGCCCTCGACGAGGATTTCCTGGAGATACGCAGAATGCGGAACTTCATGAACGTCATGCCGGGAGAGGTCAACAGTTGCGTCGGATGCCACGAACCCTTTGGAACGGCTCCGATGACGGCAAGAGGCAGATTGATGGCGATGCAACGTCCGCCGTCTCCGATCGAACCGCCACCGTGGGGTACGGGAGGGTACAGTTTCAACAAGATCGTCCAGCCCATACTCGACAAGAAATGTGTCCGGTGCCATGACGGGTCCGATGAGAAAGACAAGGCCTTCGACCTGCGCGGTCAGAAGCTCGTCAGCGCTCCTGTTGGATACGACCGCGATCACGCTCCCCACGCGCAGCATCTGGTCTCCGATTCGTTCATGAACCTGCTCCAGTTCGTCAGCTACGTCCGGGTCGGAGGCTATCAGGGCGAAAAACTTCCCCTTGCGCCCAACACCACCGGCTCGCGACAGAGCACGCTGATGACGATGTTGCAGAAAGGCCACAACGAGGTCGTACTGGATCTCTCCGATTGGCGTGCCTTTGCGGCCTGGATCGACTGCAACGCCCCCTTCTATGGAAGCTGGGATGAAATAATCCTGCCCGATCCGTCAGTAGAAACAGCAGCGGTACCCGTAAACAAACCATTCCCGCTCAGAACGCAGTCAGCGCAGGACAAGGCCAGGATTGCGGCAAGAATCGATCAACTGGACGGGGAGGAGAAATCCAAGCTGGTGGCCTACGTCGATTGCGGCCTGCAGGTCCATTCGGACGGCGGTTCGGCGGTTATCAGGCAGGTCCGGGGCAATGGGTGGACATACCGCGGAACCGAGGTGATCGAGGATCTCCCGAGCTGTCACAGGGACATCACCTTTGATTCGAGACGGATCATTTTCGACATCACCGGGCTGAAGCCCGGCGGGAAGCATGATCTCAATCTGACCTGGTGGGATTTCAACTCCGATGAGAGAAGACAAAGCGTGTGGATATCCCACGGTGACGGGAGCGATCGAAGACAACTCAGAAAGAGCACCGGACTGCCCGCGTACCTCGTCCGGAACGAAATGCCGGAGAGAGTGACACTTGACCTTCCTCCCGCATTCATCCGTAAGAAGGATACCGTGAGAATATATATCCAGTGTGATGGCGGAGCCAACGCTGTGCTCGGCGAACTCTGGATCACCCGTCGCGAATAACTTGTGTGCCATTCGTGCCGCAAAAGGAGAGCGACCTGGGCGCGCCGGTCACGCATGGGGAGCCGTCAAATCATCGGCGTCGGCGATGAGTCACATTGCGGGCGCTTTCGCATTGAACAGGCGAACAGCCCAGGCAGTTGACGGCGACGCGAGACAGGGCCGTTTGTCAGCTTTGCCTTGCGGGTCGAAGAGTATATCCCATAATATCGCAGAAGCGCCGTCGGTCAATTTGTTGGGAATCTCGAGGAGCGAAAGATGAGCCATAAGAAAAATATTGGCGCCATCACTCTTGTTTGTTTGGCAGTCGCTGTTTCCTGCGGGCCCACACCTCCATGTGCGCGCAACGCGCCCGTTGGTTTGACGGCAGAGTCGGTCCTGGATATGACCTATGCTTTTGGCGACAGTTCGATCTACTGGCCAACGGGCAAGAGCTTCGAAGCCAAGCCGATGTTTCGGGGCAAGACCGAGGGGGGCTGGTGGTACTCGTCAAACGACTACAGCGCGAACGAACATGGGGGCACCCACGTGGATGCGCCCATTCACTTTTACGAAGAAGGTAAAACCATCGATGAGATACCCCTTGCCGACTGGTTCGGGCCGGCGGTGAAGATAGACGTAACCAGGGCCTGTGAGGCCGATCGTGACTACACGCTCACCGTGGCCGACATTCAGGAGTTCGAGAAAAAACACGGCCCCATTCCAGAGAGAGCCTGGGTGGTGATGTACACCGGCATCGGAACCCGGTACTACCCGGACCGCGCAAAGGTTCTCGGAACCGACAAAAGAGGGCCCGAAGCGGTGCCCTTGCTCAGCTTCCCGGGATTTTCCAAGGAATCGGTCGACTACCTGCTCGAGCACCGGGATATAACGGGCATCGCCATTGATACACCGAGCATCGATTACGGAAAATCCACCGACTTTCCCGTCCACCGAATCCTGTTTGAAGCGGGCAGGCTGGCCATAGAAAACATCGCCAATCTGGACAAGTTGCCAAGCGTTGGCGCGACCCTCTATGCCGTACCCATGCTCATCGAAAAAGGCCCTGGAGCCCCCGCCCGCATCTTCGCGGTCTTGCCCGAACCTGAGAGAGATGACCGTGGGGAGGGTAACTGAAGTCTCCCGATCGATGGGGGGCATCCCGGAAGGAGAGGAAGCAGATCGATGAGCACCAAGGATATCTCGAGACGGACATTTCTCAAGTCGACCGGTCTCGGTGCCACGGCGACCGTGCTGTCCGGGTGCGTGCAGCCGGCGCAGCGCCGCGTTGACAGCGGCACGCCTGGACGGCCGAACATTCTGATCATCCACACGGACGAGCATCGCACCGATTGCGTCGGCGCCTATGGCAACAGCGACATCGGGACGCCTCACATCGACCGTCTCGCGCGGGACGGTGTCGTGTATACGAACAGTTTCTGCCCCTATCCCGTGTGTACGCCCTCGAGGTACTCGCTGCTCAGCGGCCTCTACGTTCATGAACATGAAGGGTGGGGCAACCGCAGCACCCTGAAAGAGTCCCTGGAAACTTTTCCGCGGACGCTGCGCCGGGCGGGCTACGGCACACGGGCGGTCGGCAAGATGCACTTCACGCCCACCTACCTCGACGTGGGCTTCGACGCCATGGAACTGGCCGAACAGGACGGGCCGGGGCGGTGGGACGACGACTTCCACCGCTACCTGATGGAGCGCGATCTGTTCGACGGGATCGACCTCGAGGACCAGCGCGGCGAATTTAGAAAGCACGCGCCCGACGGATACTGGCGGAGCTTCGGCGCAGAGGTCTCCGATCTCGAAGAGAAACACCACTCCACGACGTGGATCGCCGACCGTACCATGGACGCGCTCGCGAAGTGGGACGGGAAAACGCCGCAGCTCCTGATGGCGGCCTTCGTCAAGCCGCATCACCCTTTCGATCCGCCGTCACCCTGGCACGAGATGTACGATCCCGAGAAACTCGCACTCCTGCCGGGCTGGACGCCCGAGTGCCTGGAGCACGATCTCGAATACAGCCGCGGATACTTTCCCCACGAATCCCTCGACGAGGCCGCGCTGCGCCGGGTCATGGCGCTCTACTACGCCACGATCTCGCAGATCGATCACCACGTCGGACGGATGGTCAGCCTCCTCGAGCGGAAGGGGCTCTACGACGACACACTGATCCTGTTCACCGCCGACCACGGCGACTACATGGGCTTCCATCACATGCTGCTCAAGGGGAACCACATGTACGATCCCGTGGTGAAGGTTCCGCTCGTCATCAAGTGGCCGGGTCGTGAGAGAGCCGGCACGGTCTCGCTCGACCTGGTGAACAACATCGACATCGCGCCGACCCTGATCGGGGCGGCCGGCTGCCGGACCGGCGGCGGAATGCACGGGCTCGATCTCCGGGAAGGGGGGGGCGGCCGCGATCTGGTCTTCGCCGAGTCTGCCGGGGGCCGTCAGGTCATGGCCCGCTCGCGAACGCACAAGCTCATTCTCAACAAGCCCGGTCTGAAGAATCTTTTCTTCGACCTGAAGGAGGATCCGCAGGAGCTGAACAATCTCTTCGAAGATCCTGCTTGCAGCGAGATCATCGAGCAGATGTCTTCCGAGCTCGAGTCATGGCGATGCAAGAAACCCAAGCCCAAAGCATACCAGGACCTCGACGCGAGACAGATCGACCGGCCCAACGTTCCGCCCCGCGACCTGAGCCACCGCCCGGAGGTGATCGATTACTTCAAGGGCAAGATGGTGACTTTTCGTCAGTGACGGTGAGAAAGGTAAACCAGAGGATGGATAGGATATCCCGGAATCACCTCGACGCTGCTTCTCGATGCCCCGTTGCGCGCCGCGCGGTCCTTGTTTTCGCGGGTCTTCTTGTTGCCTCGTTCTGTTTCATCCACAACAGCCGCGGTGATGACTGGCCCCAATGGCGCGGTCCGAACCGGGACGGGATCTGGAAGGAGGAGGGGATCGTGGAATCCTTTTCCTCCGACTCACTCACCCCTTTGTGGAGAGCGCCCGTGGGCCCGGGTTATAGCGGACCCACGGTTGCCGACGGGCGGGTTTATGTCATGGACCGCAGATTGGAGCCCCACGGTGAGCGCGTTATTTGTTTGAACAAAAACAGCGGAAAAGAGATCTGGGTCTTCTCCTATGACTGTGATTACAGAAGACTCTCCTATCCCCTGGGACCCAGGGCGTCTGTCACCGTGAACCGAAATCTCGCCTTCGCCCTGGGCGCAATGGGGCATTTCGTTTGCCTGGACGCCGTCACCGGAGAGGTTCGATGGAAAAAGGACCTCGATGAAAGCCACGACATCCAGCGGCTCGTGTGGGGGGTGAGCCCCTCGCCCCTCGTCTGGAAAGAGAGTGTGATCGTTCATTTCGGCGGGGCGGACGGCGCCTGCGTGGTTGCCTTCGATATGAAGACCGGCGAGGAACTGTGGCAGGCCATAGACGATCGCGCATCCTACTCTTCTCCGATCATCATCGAACAGGCCGGAAAAAAGGTGCTCCTCTGCTGGACGGAAAAATTCTTCCATGCCCTGGATCCTGATACGGGCGAGACGTACTGGAAGGAACCCTACGCCCTGAAGAAGCGGGGCGCCCGCATGAACGTGGCCACCCCGGTGCTGGAGGGCGAATACCTTTTTGCCTGCTCGCAGTACGAGGGCGCGAGCATGTACAAGGTTTTCGAGAAGGCGCTGAAGGCCGAGCACATCTGGAGCCGTGGCGGTCCGGGCGACACGACTGGAGGCATCAATCCTCCCATCTGCACGGCTCTCTTCAAGGATGGGCACGTTTATGGACCCAACCTGGGCGGTGAATTCTGCTGCCTGGACGCCGAGACCGGCGATATCGTGTGGAAGAACTCCAAGGTCACCCCACCGGGCCGGTGGAGTACCGTTCACCTGGTTCAGAACAAGGAGCGAACATGGATACTGAACGAGGCGGGGGAACTCATCATTGCCGAGCTCTCCCCCGAAGGATACGAAGAAATCAGCAGGGCCAAGCTCATCCAGCCCACTCACAAGATCGCTCGCCGCAAGGTCTGCTGGGCCCACCCGGCCTATGCCGGAAGGTGCGTCTTTGCGCGGAACGACAATGAGCTGGTCTGCGTGGATCTCGGAGCAAGATGAATCAACCAATGCCCGCAATGGATGGAGGCGTACCATGGAAAAATTCTGGCAAGCGGTGATCGGCCGGCAGTTCGCCGCGGCGATCCAGACAGTGCGGCTCGCGATCGATGCCTGCCCGGAAGACCTGTGGGACGATCGCAACGACGGCTCGCCTTTCTGGCACCTGGCCTACCATGCGCTGTTCTTCACCGATCTGTACCTGTCGGACGATGAGAAGTCCTTCGAGGCCAGGGACTACCACGAAGGCACGGATCACTTTTTGCCGGGCGACTACCAGGAGTTCGGCGGGATCGTCACCACGCCCGAAAAGTTCTTCACAAGGGAGCAGCTGAAAGACTACGCCGACCACTGCCTGGAAAAATGTGAAGAGACCTTCGAGAGCGTGACCGATGGCCGGGCCCGCCAGCGGTGCGGGTTCTGGTGGTACGAGCTGAACGTCGGCGAGTTCCTGCTGAACAACCTCCGTCACGCCCAGCACCACGCCGGTCAACTGACGCTGCTGCTCCGCCGCCGCGCCGACATCGGCATCGACTGGCTGGGCACCAAAGACAATCAACCCCCGCCACCGACCTGGTGAGCACGCCCGGAATCGAGCGAGGATAACGATGAAGACGATGGTGCCTCTTTTCACCGTGACGTTATTATCGATACTGTCGGTCGCATGCGGCCGGCGAGACGCGTCGGTAACGATCGACCACGAACAATCACCTCTTCGAGGTCTGCAGGTCGCGCGATCAGGCGCGGACACCGATGATCTCGTCCACGTCGCCCCCGAGGCTGTGGGCTGGTCATCGGAGAAACTGGAAAAAGCCAGGAAGTTCGCCGAGCAGATCGGTTCCGCGGCGGTGATGGTGCTCCGTGACGGCAAGGTTTTTGTCTCCTGGGGAGAGGTCGAAAGAAATTTCAAGGTGCATTCGATCCGCAAGCCATTTCTCAGCGCGCTTTACGGGATTCACGTGGCGCGGGGTGAAATCGATCTGGATGCAACGATGGAGGAGTTGAAGATCGATGACATACCTCCCCGGTTGACTCCTGACGAGAAGCAGGCAACGGTGAGAGATCTTCTGAAGTCCCGCTCCGGCGTCTATCACGAGGCGGCAGCCGAGGCGCCGGTGATGGTGAATTCGCGCCCGGAACGTGGAAGTCATCGGCCGGGCTCCCATTACTATTACAACAACTGGGATTTCAACGCGCTGGGATCGATCTTCGAGCAGGAGACGGGAACGAAGATCTTCGAGCAATTGAAGAAAGAGATCGCCGACCCCCTGGGAATGCAGGATTTCAGCCTCGAGAATTGCAGGTATGGATACGAGAAGAAAAAATCCATGCACCCGGCGTACTCCTTCAGGATGTCGGCCAGGGATATGGCGCGATTCGGCCTCCTCTATCAGCGAAAGGGAATGTGGAACGGGAAACGGATCGTCCCGGAGGAGTGGATCGAGGAGAGCACAACGTCCTATTCGATCGCCCACGAGCCATCCGGTCAAGGGTACGGCTACATGTGGAAGATCGCGCCCGAAGGATCTGGAATCGCGCAGTCGATCGGATATCCCTTTTTCTTCCATACAGGAATCGGCGTGCACGTCCTTGCCGTCGTTCCGAACCTCGAGCTCGTGTTGATACATCGCTTGAACACGGATGGAGAATGGGTCGATCCGGGAGAGGGACTGATAACACTGATCACCATGATCATCGAGGCGCGCCTTCCGGGCGGCCCGGGTGATCTGAATGGGGACGCGGCCGAAAATGAGATCATCAACGATTTTCAGAGGAGGATCGATCGTTTAAGGGAGAAGCTGAAGATTCCCGGAATGTCGGTCGCGGTGGTGCAGGGACAGAAGATCGTTCTCGCGCGTGGCTTCGGCCACGCCGACCTCGAAAAGGGGATACCGGCTTCCGAGAGCACCCCTTATCAGATCGCATCTCTCACGAAACCGTTTGCTGCGGCCCTCATCATGCAGCTGGTGGAATCGGGTCAACTCGACCTGGATGACGGGATGGAAGAGATCTTGAGGGATGTCCATTTCCCGTTCCCCGGCGAAACGCTCAAAGGGTACTCCAGCCTCTGCAAGAAGATCAAGGAGATGGGTGAAGACGATTCAGGGCCGTATGCACGGTATCGATCGCTGTTTCAAGACTATGGCCAACGGGGCAGAATCCCGACGGTGAGACACCACCTGACCCACACCTCCCAGGGAACGCCGGGAGAGGCGTACAGGTACAACGGATTCCTCTTCGGTCTGTTGACACAGGTGGTGGAGAAAGTCACGGGCCGGCCTTTCAGGGAGCTGCTCTTCGACAGGATCATCGAGCCACTGGGTATGGGGGATACCGTGCCGAGCGTCAGTGACGTGCGCGATGGTGAAATCGTCGAGGCACGCGCCAAGCCCTATCGCATCGACAAGCACGGGAATCCGGCGCTGTCGGAATTCCACGAAAACATCAACGCGGCGGCAGGCATGATCTCGACCGTAATCGACCTGGCCAGGTTCGACGTCGCCATGGATAAAAATGTGATCGCTTCCGAGGCGTCGAAAAAGGCCATGTTCACGCCGACCCGGTCGAGCAGCGGGGGAGCATTGCCCTACGGCCTGGGCTGGTTCGTGCAGGACTACAGGGGCCATGAACTGGTCTGGCACTATGGACACCAACCGACCTATTCGTCACTGATACTGAAGATTCCCGGGAAACAGCTGACGCTGATCCTCCTGGCGAACAGCGACGGGGCAAGCGCTCCCTTCGGCCTGGGTGCCGGAGATGTTCTCGAGTCTCCATTTGCGCTCGCCTTCATCGAAATCTACGCACAGATAAAAGACTGAGAAGGATCGCGCGGGGACTGCATTTCGCTGCTTTGGATTTTATTTACTGATTTGACGGCGGCTTGAGAATCAGATCGGGACAGGCGATCCCCAAATTTTTCCTCTGTCTCTTACTCCCGTGATAACAAGTGATTATGCATTTCTTGCCGGATACGCATCAAGTTGCATTGTTTATTTGGCGAAATATTTAATTGATGCCATATAACGTCCGCCGGAACGATCGGCGGCAAATAGAGGAGACAGGGAATCCTTCAAGCGCATCATGGGAAACCGCGTTCCGCTTGATGGCTCGTGAAGGCTCTGGGAGGGACAAAATGTTCAAAGGAATTCTGGTCATGGCGGCCCTGGGTGTTTGCCTCTACTTTGCCGTCCGCGGACCTTCATCTTACGAGGCGGTGATGGAGGAGTCGCTCAGCGCTTATGAAGATGTGGCGGACATCCTGTCGAATATCACCGACGAGAAAAGCGCCAAGCTGGCCAAACCCAAGCTCGAGGCGTTGAAAGTGGCGATCGAAGATCTGGAACGATCCGCCAAGAGTCTGAAACCGGCAACACCGCAGGAGGAGCAGAATCTGCAGCGTGAGTTTACACCCAAGCTGCGAACGGTGATGTCCAGGATTTTCAACGAGATGATGCGGCTGGCGGAGATCCCCGCGGCGAGCCGGCAGCTCGCTGGCGCTCTCCCGCTCCTGACCATTCCGTGCGTCACACCATCAAAACCGAGCGCGACGAAGCCCGCCACTTGCAGCACCAGGAAGAGCGCGACGAACAGCTCACGGCGCGTCAAGACCAAGAGCCGGCGCGTTCCGAGCTGACGGCGGTAATGATCGAGAAGGATGGTCCTTCTCTGTCGATTGCGGAAACGCGGCTCGTTTGAATCCCCCCGCGGAGTAAAGTCTGATCCGCGCGGATATCTTCTGCACCGTGGGTGCAGAAGACGTCTATTGCACCGTGAAATCGACCACGTCGAAGTCCCAGAGGGCGGTAAGGTTGAGGACACCGTCGGGAATGGCATCCAGGGCGAAATATAGCTTGTAGTTTCCTGGGGGCACGAGCTGATCGAGCACCGTTGCCGAGTGTCCGAAAGGCGGTCCCGTGTAGTACGCGTTACTCCAACCCGTTTGCCAGATCGGATCCACCCACGAACCGTAAGTCCAAATATTCCATGCAGAGGTCGGCAGAACAGCCAGGACCCAGAGATCGCCTTCGAGGTTGGGGTTATAGCCGTTCTTGATATCGATGGTCAGGGTGACGTTGTCGCTGCTATTCACGATCACGTTCTGGTCCTGGCCGTTGCACTTGACGTCGAGAGCCAGAACGCTGGTGAAGTCGTAGGCGTAGGCCGAGCCGGAATCGTAGAAATAATTGTCATTTTCCGGGGCGCCAACGAGAGCCCTGTGGCCATCGAGGGCGACGGAAGAAGCGAACGAGTCCTCCATGTAGCCGTCGGACGCCAGCAGCTTGGCTTCCTCCCGCCACAGATCCAAACCAATGTCGTAATGGAACAGATAGGCCGCGCCCGACTCGTGGCCCCAGTGGTCTTCGTCGACGGCGCCGATGAGAGCTCTTGTTCCGGAGAGGGCGACCGAATATCCGAATTCCGCGCTTTTCGTCCCATCGGACGCCAGCAGCTTGGCTTCCTCCTGCCACGATCCCGATGCGCTGTCGTATTGGAACACATAAGCCGAGCCGGTCGTCTGTCCGTTGTCGTCATCGCCATAAATGGCGCCGATGAGAGCACGTGTCCCGGAGAGCGATACCGATTCACCGAAATGGTCGTAGCTATCACAATCGGACGCAAGCAGCTTGGCCTCCTCCTGCCACGTGCCCGAGACGGTATCGTAGCGGAAGAGATAGGCCGCGCCGGTCCTGCCGTTCGGGCTCGAGGCATTGCGGGCGCCGATGAGAGCTCTGTCATCCGAGAGGGAGACCGAAAACCCGAACTCCGCGCTGCTCGTCCCATCGGAGGCGACCAGTTTGGCTTCCTCCTGCCACTTACCGGACGCGCTTTCGTAATGGTAGACATAGGCCGCCCCGGCCCGGAAACCGTTGTCCTCCTCGAATTTGGCGCCGACGAGAGCCCTGTCGCCGAAGAGGGCGACCGAATAGCCGAACTGGTCGTCGTAATCTCCGTCCGAGGCGAGCAGTTTGGCCTCCTGCTGCCATGTTCCCGACACGCTGTCGTAGCCGAAGAGGTACGCCGAACCGGTAAAAACGCCGTCACCCTTGGAGCCGATGAGCGCCTTGTGGCCAGAGAGGGAGACCGCATTGCCGAAATAGTGCCAGCTTTCACAATCGGCAGCGATCAGCCTGGCTTCCTGTTTCCACGTTCCCGTCACGCTGTCGTAGCCGAAGACGTGGGCCGAGCCGCCATCGGCGTAATAGAAGTTGTCATAGGGAGCGCCGACGAGAGCTCTCAACCCCGAAATGGCGACCGAATAGCCGAAGCCGTCATCCTCGCCGCTCTCGGAGGCGAGCAGCTTGTCATTCTCGTACTGCTGTCCCCGGCAGGGAGACGCGAGAAGGAGCAACAGTAAAAAGATCGCTGTCTTCATGACCCGGAATGCAAGTGAACAAGAACGCCATGACTTTGCGCGGCAAAGATGGCTCATTTGCTGCCTCCTTCTCGATGAGAATGGCCTGATCCCTGTGTTCGCTTCCTCAATGCAAACGGAGAATCAGAAGGTCGCCTTCAAATTCAAAAATTATGATATATTGGTCTCCATTGTTTAACAACGGATTTATCCGATCGAACTAGCGGAGGTAATCTCGCAAGACGCGCTCCACGGCTTCGGCGAGGAAAATTTTCCTCAGATAGCAGGATAGGCCGGGTATAATCGCATCCTCGAGGGAACCACGCCGTTGATATACTCGAAGGAGGATTACCATGAGGATCACTCTTACGGTTACATTGGCCGCGGTTCTCTTCATCGCCACGACTGCGCACTCCGCCACTATCTACGTTCCCGACGACTTCCCCACGATTCAGGGGGCGATCGACGCGTCCGCCGACGACGGTATCGTTGTCGTGCGCCCGGGGACATACGTGGAAAACATCGACTTCGTGGGCAAGGCGATCACGGTACAAAGCGAACAGGGGGCGGCAGTGACCACGATCGACGGAAATCAGGCCGGAAGCGTGGTGACTTTCGACAGCGGCGAAACGCTCGATTCCGTGCTCGATGGATTTACCGTGACCAATGGCGATGCCGACTACGGCGGCGGGATCTACTGCAACGACTCTTCCCCGAAGATCACGAACAACACCATTTCAGGGAACGCGGCCGGTACGGGCGGCGGTATCGACTGCAGGCTGTTCTCATCTCCGATCGTTTCGAACAACGCCATCTCGGAAAACATGGCCAGCTACGGTGGAGGACTCTTCTGCCACCAGAGTTCGCCGACCATCACGAACAACACCTTCACGAACAACACGGGCGGATCGTATGGCGGCGCGATCTGCTTTTTCAGCGGCTCCTCGGCGAGGATCACCTTCAACACGATCACGGGGAACGCTGCCGGCGCGGGCGGAGGGATCTACTGCAATTACATTTCCTCGCTGCTCGTCAGGGACACGATCCTGTGGGACAACGGCGCAACCACGGGGAAAGAGATCTGGTTGGGAAGTCCTTCGTCCCCGTCCACCCTCACGATCAGCTACTCCGACGTGGATGGGGGGCTGTCGTCGGTGCACGTCGATCCGGGCTGCACTCTCGACCTGGGTGCGGGATTGATCGATGCCGATCCTCTTTTCGTCGATCCCGCCAACGGCGACTATCATCTGCAGCAGGATCCGTGTCAACCGGGAGTGGAGAATCCTTGCGTGGACACCGGAGATCCTTCCACGTCGAATGGAGGATCGACCAGATCGGACGGGATCAGGGATGCCTGGCCTTCGGACATGGGCTACCACGACCCTTCGACATATTTCGACACGATCCATGTCCCGGACGACCACGCCACGATTCAGGAAGCGATCGACGCGTCCGTGAGCGGCGACACGGTCGTCGTACGCCCGGGGACCTACGTGGAGAGCGGCATCAACTTCAAATCCAAGGCGATTACGTTGAGGAGCGAGTCAGGCCCGGAGGTGACGACGATCGACGGAAATTTTGCTGCCGAGAATGTGGTGATTTTCGAAAACTGGGAAATGTCGGATTCTGTTCTGGATGGCTTTACGATCACCAATGCCAATGCTTCGAGCGGCGGGATCCGGTGTCATAACTCTTCACCGACCATCATGAACAACATCATCTCGGGAAACATCGCCGAACACGGCGGCGGCGGGATCCGGTGCGATTACTGTTCGCCCACGATCATCAACAACATCATCGCGAACAACACGTCCCTGATGTATGGCGCCGGCGGCGGGATCAAATGCTACTTCTCTTCCCCGAAAATCGCGGGCAACACCATTTCGAACAACAGGGCCAAGCAGCGCGGCGGCGGGATCTTCGTCGATGACGGCTCTCCAACCATCACGAACAACATCATCACGGGAAACTCCGTTACCTCCAGCGCACTGGGCGGCGGGATCTGCCTGTACGACTCCCTGTCGGTCATTTCGAATAACATCATCTCGGGGAACTCGTGCGATCAGCGCGGTGGCGGGATTTATGGTTCCGGCTGCATCCTGGACATCACTCACAATATCATCTCGGACAACACGAGCACGAGTCTGGGCGGCGGGATCCATTTGCAGGATGCCGCCGGCTCGAACATCTCCAACAACATCATTACAAAAAACACGGCCCAGTACTCGGGTGGCGGAATCAGCTACTATTTCAATGCTCCGGCGACCATCACGAACAACACCATCATTGGGAACAGTGCAGTATACGGCGGCGGCATTCACTGTGACGGGAGCTCCCCGACCATCACGAATACGATCTTGTGGGACAATAGCGCGCCGAACGGACCGGAAATCTATGGATCGACCGCCGTCGTTTCCTATTGCGACGTCAAGGGCGGTTGGCCGGGGACGGGTAATATCGACGCTGATCCGCTCTTTGCCGACCTGGACGGAGGCGACTACCACATCACATGGGGCTCTCCGTGTCTCGACAGCGGCGACGATTCGGTTGTCACCGATTCACTGGATTTCGAGGGCGATCCGCGCATCGCGGCGGGCGTGGCAGTCGACATGGGCGCCGACGAATACTGGTTTCACCTCTATCATTCGGGTGCGGTCATCCCCGGCTCCACCATCGACCTGAAAGTCGTTGGCTGGCCGGTGGCGCTCGTGACGCTGGCCCTGGCCGATCACAGCGTTGATCCGCCCACGCCGACGCCGTACGGCGACCTCTACCTTCCCTGGCCGCCGCTCTGGTCCGGGAATATGGGCGTTGTTCCCGGCAGCGGCATCCTGATTCTACCCGTGACCGTTCCTGCCGGCTCGACCCCGGGTGACGAGTTCTATCTCCAGGCCCTCGTCGGCCCTTGGGGAGGGCCGACGACCACGCTCACCAATCTGGAAGTGCTGACCGTGGAATAGATGGAGAACCGATGCGCTCGTCGTGCGCCGTCGCATCATGCTCACTCCGGCCAGGGGACCGTTGCCACCTTCTCGTCCCTGGCCGATTGATCGGCCTTGCGGGTGATCAAGTGGATTTCGAGCGCTGATGGTCTGCCGTCGCCGTCGACCAGGACGCGGTTCTCGACGAGGCGCGGGTCGTTTTCGCGCGGCTGTAGATTGAAGCCCCATACAACATGCGGTTCGTCATGGCCTGCCGCCTTTTTGAATGCGCTCTTGAGGGCGCTCGCGGCAGGATCGAAAACCGCGCCCGCCGTGGCCGAGCCCTTGATCCGTATGACCCACTTGCCCGTGGCTGTTTTGGTCTCCTTGTACACCGCGTAGGCGTAGTCCCTGTCCACGACGGCGTCAAAGGACTCGACATAGGCCAGCGGCTCGATTTTCATGTGTGGCGTTGATTTCGGGGCATGGACCACCTGATCGCTATCGTTCATGACTTCTCCTTTTTTATTCTCCTTTGTTGGCCAAGGCGGGATATTGCGGACCGCCGTTCTGATTTTCACCTTGATGTGGATTGAATC
>CAZUHB010000056.1:0-41096 GCA_964620445.1 uncultured Phycisphaerales bacterium | reverse complement strand
CCGAGCCGCGGCTCGGCGCGGGCGTCAAGCTGAAGGCGAAGGGCAAGGATATCGTGGGAGGCCGTCAGGTCTACGAAATGATCGACGGTGTGTACAGGGTCACCGACACGATCACCGGCAATCCGGCGCAGGCGCAAAAATACGCCAAGATCCACGTGGCAGACTGGAACGAGGACGGGCTCGACGACATTCTCGTCGGTTACACGAAACCTCGGATCGTGATCATGCTGAACAAGGGCACGCGGACCGCGCCGGAATTCGACGACGCGATCGTGGTCGAACCGGAGACAGGGACCTTCCCGAGGCGGCCCTCGCCCTATCTGGTCGACTGGGACGGCGACGGCAAGAAGGACCTCCTGCTGGGGAGCGCTGATGGCAAGGTCCACATTTTTGTCAACATCGGCGACGCATCGAAACCGCGATACCGATCCGGCCGCGTTCTCCAGGCCGGCGGCAAGATGATCATGAAGGGCACCCGGGCGCGCATCGACGTGGCCGACTGGAACGGCGATGGAAAACTCGACCTGGTGCTCGGCAATTTCGTCAGCGAGAAGGACGAGAAAGCCAAGGGAGGACGCACGCTGGGCGGAAACATCTGGTTTTTTCCCGGCCTCTGAGAGGCGGCGGCCGGCGACGAGCTCCAGCGTTTCTTGACTTGCAGGCTCCTTCTGATAGTGTATTGATGAGGCCTGCCGCCGGCAGTGTCCCAGGGACCGAGCTTCTTGCTCGGAGGAACGAGAACCGTGGATCCGAGATCGACAAAAGACCTCCTCGACGAATTCAGGGGAGGCGATCGCGATGTCCTCAACCATCTCCTCGACCGGTATTACGCCCGTGTCTGTGCTGTTGTGCACCGCTGTCTGCCGGCCGCGATGCGGCCGAGGTACGACACGGGCGACGTGGTGCAGGAGGCGATGGTGCGGGTTCTCAAAAAAATGGACGACTTCGAGTACCGCAACGAAGGTTCCTTTTTTTCCTGGATCTGCACGGCCACGGAGAGAGCGCTCATCGATCTGGTCCGGCACGCGACCCGCCAGCGGCGCGATCCCGCGCAAGAGGTGAGACTCGACGCGACGAACGCGCCTCAACCCTCGGCGCCGAACAGAGATCCCGGGGAGCAGGCGATAGAGCACGACGAATACGAACGGGTCATGGCCGGGCTCGACCGGCTCACCGAGGAGCAGCGCCGGCTGATCCTCTACCGCGAGTACGGCAGGCTCTCGTGGAAGGAACTCGGCGAAGCGATCAACACTCCGATGGCCACGGCCAGGCGGCATTACCTGGAGGCGGTCGCCGCGCTCGGCAAGTTTCTTTCCCACTAGCGCCCGGTGATCGAAGGGGGGGCATTTGACTCCGCAGATCGACGACGCCGTCCTTGCATATCTCGACCTCAGGGAAAAAGGACGAGCTCCGGTCCCCCAGGAATTCGCCCGCCTCTACCCCGAGATCGAGAAGGAGCTCCTCGCGCGGATCACGGCTCTTTCCGACGCGTTCGGCGTGTTGAAGCCCCGTTTCCTGCCTCCCGAGACCGGCCAGAGGATCGGCGGTTACTCGATCCTGCGCGAGATCGGCCGCGGATCGATGGGTGTTGTCTATCTGGCCGAGCGGCCCGATGATTTCGAGCCGCGGGCCATGAAATTTCTCCCCGGCCTCTACACGGCCAATGAACGCACGCGCCATCGCTTTCTGCGGGAGGCCGACACGCTCAAGCGGCTCAGCCATCCGAACGTGGTCGGCGTACACGAGGTGGGAGAACTGGCCGGTTCGCCATACTTCATCATGGACTACGTGGCGGGAAAAAGCCTCGATCGCGTCATCGAGAGCTGGCGCATGGGGCAGGACGATCTGATCGCGCGCGATCCGGCCGCCATCGCGGAGCTCTTCGCGGGTCTCGCGCGGGGCCTCGCCCATGTCCACTCCCACGACGTGGTCCATCGCGATATCAAGCCGTCGAACATCCTCGTCGCCGATGAGGGTTTTGCCCGTCTCGGCGATTTCGGGCTGGCGCGCGACGAGACCGCCACCTCGCTCACGGCGACGGGCGGATTTCTGGGCACCCCCTACTACTGCGCGCCCGAGCAGATACGAGGCAACCGGAAGGGCGTGGGGCCGTTGAGCGACATCTATTCCCTCGGCGTCAGCCTCTACGAAACGCTCTCCCTGCGCGTTCCGTTCGAAGGACACAACGCGGAGGAGATCTTCATCAAGATCAGGAAGGGCTTCGCGCCGCCCCTGCGCCGTTCGAGCCCCGACATCCCGCCCGAACTCGCCGCGGTGGTCCACAAGGCGATCGACCGGAAAGCAAGCCGCCGTTTCGCCGAGGCCGACGCCCTGGCCGACGACCTGGAAAAATTCGCCCGCGGCCAGCGCACCGCCACCCGCCCCCCGGGCACGGCGTCGATCATCTCCCAGTGGGTGTCTCGCAACACCTGGCTGCCGATCGTGCTGACCCTTGCCGTTCTGATCGTTCTCGGGCTCCGCCTCGGTTGTTCGGCCCTGGCCGATTTCCGCCTCCGCGAGTTCCTGACGCGGACAGACAACACGATGCTGCTGACCCGGCCCGAGTATGTGAAGTCGATGGACGAGGCCTGGATACTTGCCGACACCGATGCCGAAGGCTTCAACGTGCTCGCCCGCAAGCTGGCCATCATGGGCGGCGGCGTCGAACGGGACGCGGACATGTTTCTCGATGAGTCGTCGCCCGCCCGGGGCGTCCGCCGGCAGGCGGTCGACCTGCTGGCCCGCCAGACCGCGCTCGCCATGCCCGACATCGGGCCTCTTCTTCAGATGGAACCCTTTTTTCTCAGCTCGGCGGTGATCTGCCAGGAGGCGCCCGGCAGCCGCCCGCAGATCGTCTACCGCGGGTACGAGTATCCGGCGCGATGTGTGCTCACGCTCCCGCTAACACAGGAGTCGATCCGCGTGGCCGCCTTCAGGGATGGCGAATACGTCGCCACGCAGATCGCCTACGACGCGGAAAAGGAACCGGGCATCGAGGTCAAGCAGAGCCACTGCGTCGACCTCGACGCTGACGGGCGGATGGATCTGATCATGCTCGTGGAAAAGACGCCCCTCTTCCGGTTGGAGGTGGCTCTCGCACGGAAAAGCGGTTTCGTCCGCGAGATCGACCTGCCTCTCGACGAGTCGAGGCCGCCGCTCTGTATCTCGACCGGCGACTACGATCGCGACGGCGACGCTGATATTTTCATCGCCTCCGACTCATTGCCCGGGAGCGAAAGAAGCCACTACCTCTTCCTCAACGAGAAGGATCGATCAGGCCGGATTTCGCTCGTCGATGCGAGCGAGGAGTCGGGGCTCTCCTACAGGAACGAGTGCAATCTCTGTTTCCGGTCGATGGGAGCGGTCTGGATAGACTTGGACTCGGACGGCGATCTCGATCTGCTCAACGGCGGAACCTTCCTCATGGGTTCGACACCGCTCCAGGGTTTCGCGAGCAATCTGAGCCTGCTGCCGCCCGCTCCGCCGCATCGCGGCGCCGATCAGGGCGTCGCCAACGTGCCGCCTCTCATCCTGCGTAACGACACCGAGCCCGGGGGAGGCGCGCCCTGCTTCGTCGATATCACCCGGTCGAGCGATATCCGGCTGAGGACGCGGGGCGAGTATTGTTCCAAGGCGGCCGCGGGCGACGTGAACGATGACGGGATCGCCGACATCCTCGTCGGCACCATCCCGGCGATGCTCTTTGTCAGCCGTCCCGACGGAAGCCACGAGAACGTCTGGAAAGGGGCCCAAACGCCGGTCAAGTCGAAACTCGTCGCGTCCCTCGCTTTTCTCGATTTCGAACTCGACGGTGACACCGACATTTACGTGGGGTACTCGTCGGCGCGCGACCAGCTCCTGATCAATAACGGACTGCGGGACGGGATACCGCTTCTCGAGGACCGGGCCAATGACCTGTCCATCGTCGAGGAGACGGAGATGGAGAACTCGGTGAGCTGGGGCACCTGGATCGACGTCGACGTCGACGGCGACCTCGATCTCCTGGTGCGGCGGATTCCGGGATTCGACAGGCTCTATCGAAACGACAGGGCGGACGGCAACTGGTTGACCGTTTTTGTCGACGGACCTCCGGGGGACAGATTCGCCCATGGCGCCAAGGTGGTGGTCAAATCGGGGGAGCGAACCTGGATCAGGTATCACGGGGCCCAGCACGCGGGCTACGTGCGCCAGATGAGAAACGTTCATTTCGGACTCGGCCCGCTCGATCACTACGACAGCGTCGAGGTGATCTGGCCCGCGGGAAAGAGAACGATCCTGCCCGGCGGTCCGGCGAACCGGACCGTCACCGCCCGTTACGGCGGGGACTGATCGGCTGATCAGGGACGGGGAGGACCTCCAAACTCCGACACGCTGTCCGTCGATGTCCCACGGGCTTTTGGAGAGGGGACCGAGAGCGGTCTTGATTCGTGTCGACATTCGACACATAGTGCCTGTTGCCACAAACCGGTTCGATCGACGGAACGGGCCGAAGCGTGGCGCCGCGGGCGTTCGCACGCTTTGGCCTGTCCCCGGAAAGGTCTGATTCCAATAAGGAGCACAAAGGAATGGAAAGACGATTTTTTGTGATTTGCGGTCTCTTGATCTGCCTTTCGGCCTCTTTCGTTTCCTGCGCACTCGATGACGCGCGGACCGGAAGGGGGCCCAAGAAAATTATTTCCACGAAAGCGGCACCGGCCGCGATCGGACCCTACAGTCAGGCCGTGTTGATTGGCGATATGCTATACATGAGCGGCCAGATTGCCATCGATCCTGCAACCGGCCGTATGGTCGAGGGTGGAATCGAGAGGGAAACACGCCAGGTTCTGAACAACATGGCTGCCGTGATTGGGGAGGCGGGCATGACTTTCGCAGACGTGGTTCAGGTTCAAGTCTTCGTCACAGATCTCGATCACTACAAGCTGGTAAACACGATCTATTCCGAATACTTCACGGAGGATTTTCCCGCGCGGGCGGCTGTTCAGGTCGGACGCTTGCCGGGAGGGGCCTCCGTCGAAATCATGGCCGTGGCCGTTCGCGGGGCGGGAGGTCCTGACGGCGCGCGATGATGAAAGGTAACGAGCCTTGGCCAGGAAACGAGAGATGAGGCGCGCGAGCGGCCCTCTGATTTTGATCCTCTTCCTGCTGGCCTCTTCCTTCCCGGCGGTCGCTGTCGGAGAAGACGGGGTCCTGCGCGAGGCCTGGTACCTGTCGAAAATCGCCGGCACCGAATCCGGCTCGATCTGTCACCGGGTTTTCTCCATCGAGGGGGAGGAGAGCGCCGCCTATCGAACGGTCACTTCGTCGACCGTCGTCCTCGATCGGGTCGGCCAGGAGAAGACGATCGAATCCGAGGGGTGGATCCTCGAGGATTGCCGGGGGAGAATTCTGCGCATCCATCACAGGGAGAGCGACTCGAGCAACGAGACGGTCTGCGAAGTGATCCCCCGGGGTGACGAGGCGGTGCTCACGCTGGTTTCGGTGGGCGAGCCCGATTCGAGCACGATCCCCTGGAATCCCGATCTGCTCGGCCCCGTGGGCATCCGCAAACTCCGGAAGGAGAAGGGCTACGCCGCCGGGACCAGCTATTCGTACGACATGTTCTCCACCGACTACGCCAGGGTGATTACCGTCTCGGTCAACATAAAGGGAAGCGCCGAGACCGAACTGCTCGACAATCGCAGAGCGACCCTGATCCACGCGGCCCACACGATCGATCTCCTTCCCGGCGTGGTCGTGAACGAGTGGTGGGACGAGGAGGGCGAGCTGATCAAGAGATCGACGGAGATGATGGGCCGGACGCGCGAGTCCTTTCGAACAACGGTGGAGCGCGCCACCGAAAGGGCGGAATCGGATTTCGACGCCCGTTGTCTCCTCGAGGTGGCGTCCCCTTCGGATACAAATCTGCCCAACCCCCGCGACCTCGATTCGATACTCTTCGCTTTCGAGGCGGTGGGCGCCGATCTCTCCCTTCCCGCGCTGGTCGACGACATCCGCCAGCAAACGATCGAGCGCAGCGGGCGAAGCGCCACGATTCTCGTCCGTGCGCCGAATCCCACGGGATACCAGAAACGGCCCCTCCTGAATCCTCCAGATGCGATCGCTCCCTGTCTCGAGCCGAACGCCGCCGTCCAGAGCGACCACCCCTCGCTGCGCGCCGAGGCGGCCCGGATCGTCGGCCGGGAGACCGATTCGTGGAAGGCCGCTCAGCTCCTCGAAAGATACGTTTTCGAGCACATCGAGGAGAAGAATCTCGGCAGCGGTTTCGCGAGCGCGGCGGAGGTTTTCGAGCGCAAGTCGGCGGACTGCATCGGCCATGCCGTTCTCCTCGCCTCTCTCTGCCGGAGCGTGGGCGTCCCGGCGCGGGTGGCCATGGGCTGCGTCTATCTCGGCGGGATTTTCGGGGGCCACATGTGGACCGAGGTCTGGATCAACGGCCACTGGTATGCTCTCGACGGGATCATGGGAGTGGGCCGCGCCGATCCCACTCATGTCCGCTTCGCCTCGTCTTCACTCGACGAGAGCTGCCCGGGCGAATCGTTCGCGTCCGTCCTCCGCGGTCTGGCGGATCTGGATATCAAGATCCTCGAATTCACGCGCGGCAGCGCAACGGTCGTCACGGGCGGGACGTTCAAGGATTACACGATCCAGGGCGACCGGTATACCAATGTCCTTTACGGGATCGGCTTCACCAAACCGGCGGGATCGAGGTTCGTGAACTACGAGCGGGATTTTTCCAGCATGACCTTCACCCTCGTATCAGTGAAAGGCGCCACGGAGATCGTCTTGAAAGCGATGCCCGCGGCCTACACCTTTTCGATGGACGATTTCAAGCAGCGGATCAAGAGCCAGGGCGGCCTGGTCCGTTCCGTCATCGACGTGGAGATAGCCGGCCTCCGGGGGAAGGTGTTCGTCACGGACAGCAAGGGGCAGAGGCGCCGCATACTGGCAGTCGTCGAGAAGGATACCTGTTATGTCTTCGAGGCGGTGATCAAGGACGCGGCGCGCGACGTGCGGTTCTTTCAGAACGTGATCGACTCGATCGATTTCGGCGATTAGGCACCGTCCCGGTCCCGGTTCGAAAAGGAGGAGATATACCATGTTCAGGATTGCGGTTCGCCTGGCCGCAGGCTCAGACCTCGTTGCTCTGTCGACCCTTCTCGGCCAGCTGGAGGAGACGATGGAGCGGCCGGCATCTTCGGCCGTCGTGCGGCCGGCGTCTTCGGCCGTCGTGCGGCCGGCGTCTTCGGCCGAAGACCTGATCGGGTCGAACGTGCGCGCTCTTCTCGACGATCGCTCCGCCCGGATTCTGGTCGCCGAAATGGATGGCCTGGTCGTCGGCATGATCAACTTCTCCATGCGCCGTACCGCGCTCCATCCCGGTCCGTCGGCGCTCATCGATGAGCTCGTGGTCGACCGGAATCGGCGCGGGCAGGGGATCGGCCGTCTCCTGATCGATGCCGCGCTGTCCGAGGCGCGTCTCGCGGGCTGTTGCGAGATCGAGGTGTCCACGGAAAAGAGCCATCACGGAGCGCGCCGATTTTACGGGAATTGCGGGTTCGACGAGGACGCCGTCCTTCTCGAGAAGGACCTCTGACTGGGAGTTCCGGCGCGCTCTCGTCAGGGCTGATTATTTTACTCCTTCCTCCGCCATTTGGCGGGCCGTGATCGGATCGGGGTGTGCTATCATGACGTCGGGCCGCGCCATGAGGTGCGGCTTTTGTCCTTTTCGTCGATGAGGAATCCCTGTATGCAGGTCACCTTTTTCGGAGCGGTCCGCGAAGTCACCGGATCGATGCATCTTCTGACAACGTCGCGGGACAAGATCCTCTTCGATTGCGGCCTCTTTCAGGGGCGCCGCAAGGAGGCCGAGCGCAAGAACAGGGTGCTTCCCGTCGACTCGGGCGATGTCACCAACGTTGTTCTCTCTCACGCGCACATCGACCATTCGGGACGGATTCCGCTTCTCGCCAGGGGCGATTTCAACGGCCGCATCATCTGCACGCGGGCGTCGGCCGATGCCTGCCGCTACCTCCTTCTCGACTGCGGCCACATTCAGGAATCGGACGCGCGCTATCTCAACTACAAGATGGTGCGGTCCTTTCTCTACAATGTGAAGAGCGGCAAGGAGAAGAGGAAGATCACGAACCGCACGGTGCGCGAGATCAAGAAGCTCTTGAAAAAGAGGGGGCACGAGATCGACCAGGCCGCGATCGACGCCGTGATCAAGCGGTACCAGTTGAAGGCGGTGCGTCCCCTGTACACGCAGGCAGACGCCGAGGACTCGCTCGACTATTTCGACGGTTATCCCTACAAACACGAGACGCCCGTCGGCGAAGGCGTGACGTGTACTTTTTACGACGCGGGCCACATTCTCGGTTCGGCTTTCTGTGTGGTCAAGGCGCACGAGAAGGGAGAGCGGCGCACCATTCTCTACACGGGCGACATGGGACGGTTCGACAAGCCGATCATCAACGATCCCACGCTCGACTTCGCTGACGGGGATCGCGCCATCGACCTGCTCGTCATGGAGAGCACGTACGGCAATCGCCTTCACGGGCCGGTGAAGGGGCTCAAGGCACGGCTCGCGCAGGTCCTGGTCGAGACCGTGGACAGAGGCGGAGCGGTGATCATCCCTTCT
Organism: uncultured Phycisphaerales bacterium; assembly: GCA_964620445.1. Taxonomy (GTDB): domain Bacteria; phylum Planctomycetota; class B15-G4; order B15-G4; family CAYZWU01; genus CAZUHB01. Next base: position 32,458 of record CAZUHB010000056.1, on the reverse strand, counting down.
TTCGCCTTTGGCCGCACGCAGGAGCTTCTCTACGTTCTTCACGAACTCTACAACGAGGGCGCGGTGCCGCGCGTACCGGTCTACGTGGACAGTCCCCTTGCGATAAACCTCACGCGCGTTTTCGGCGAACACCCCGAGGTCTACGACGAGGACACGCACCACACCTTCCTCGCGAACGGGCAGAATCCCTTCTCCTTCCCCAAGATCAAGTTCGTGTCGAGCCTTGACGAGTCGATGGCGCTCTTGCAGGAGAAAAAACCGCACGTCGTGATCGCCGGTTCCGGAATGTGCGAAGCGGGCCGGATCGTGCACCACTTCCGGTACAAGATCCACAATCCGAGGAATACGATCCTGGTGGTGGGATACATGGCGGCCAACACGCTCGGGCGGCGTCTGCTCGAGAAGGGACTCGAGTACGAAGAAAGGGGGCGCAAGGGGCCGCCTCCGAAGCTGCGCTTTCTGCGCAAGGAATATCCTCTCGCGGCGCGCGTCGTCGAGCTGGGCGGTTTCAGCGCCCACGCCGACCAGGAAGAGCTTCTCGCCTTCGTGGAAAAATCGAATCTCGAGATCAAGAAGATCGCCCTCGTCCACGGTGAAGAGGATCAAACCCTCGCCCTGGCCAAGCTGCTCAAGAAGCAAGGCCGCCAGGTCGTCGTCCCGAAACCGGGCGATTCGATCCCCGTGGAATAATGGGAATAATGGTTCCCGGAGTAATTGTTTCATGGGATCAAACAAATTTGATCCCATGAAACAATTACTCCGGGAACCATTATTCCACGATCTCCAACCAGATCGGGTTCGTGAGGCAGCGGTAGGGATAGGTCGTTCCCGGCTCCTGGAAGAGGGCCTGCGTCTCGTCGGTGACAGCCTCGACGCGCAGGGCGTACCAGCCCGAGAATCCAGGCAGTGTGGACTGAACCGTGATCGTCCGCTCACCCACGTCGGACACGTTCGTCAGTGTGATCGGCGCGGTCACCGCCGTCGGACCAACCACCTTGAGTCTGATCGCGGAGAAGGAGCCGAACTCGGAACTCGTCGCCCAACGGAACCGGAGCCCGAGCCCCGGGATCTGGGAGCGGGGTATCGAGACGTGATCGCCCGGATAGTATTCGGTGCCGCCGTGAACGAGGGTCATGATCGCCATCGGTCCGTTGGTGGCAGCGGCGCGGCCGTCGCAGAGGGCGTTCAGCGCGGACTGCGGTGTGCAGTTGCCGTCTTCTATATAGACGGCGGTCCTCACCTTTCCGAGCACGTGGACCAGATCGCGCCGCTTCTGCAGGATGTCCCAGTTGTATTTCTCGCCCCGCGACGTGTGGGAATTGAAATCGCCATGGCCGTCCGAGCCGCCGATGAAGAAGAGCTTCTTCGAGGGATCGAAGGCGGGCAGGTCGAGCTGAAGGATCGAGTCGTACTTGGAGATCCCCGCCGCGATTTGCGACTGGTTCTTGCCGATCCCATTACCCGAACAGGGCTGACCGTTCCAGAACTGGAATCCCTTGAAGAGGGGGTGATGGTAGGACGAGGCCACACCCGGCTCGTAAACGAAGACGCCGCCTTCATCGTACCACGGATCGCGCTGCTTGAGCATGGTCCACGACACCGAGTTCGGATCGAACTCATCTATCGGATGGGCGAGAAACACGGCGCTCCCCGGCACGTTGCTCTGCAGGAAGGAGAGGAGCTCGGCCATCGTGTAGGTGTCGCCCCAGCCGCGCGATGCCGCGTACACGGAGGTGTTCGCCGACGGAATGTTGCCCGACGCGCCCTCCTCGGCATCCTTGCCGATCGGCGAAAGAAGCGACATGCCGTCCTGACCCTCACCCTTCAGGGGCGTCGTCAGGCTTTCCAGGCCGTACACCAGGGCGTGGCAGAAGATGTCCTCGGGCACGCTGGGGAAATCCTCCTTGAGTATCGCGTAGTTCACCTCCGAACCGACGATGATCGAGAAGAGGCCGGTCGCGTTGACAGCCGCGGCCTGATCCACGAAATCCGCCCACTTGGCAATCACGCTGCGCGGCTGGGGCCGGGTGAAGGGAGCGTGGGCGAGCCCGTCCTTGAAGTTTTCCCCGTCCTCGTCCGAATCGAAGTCGTTCGAATGGTCGGTCACCGCGAACCAGTTCAGCCCCGACACGAGCCCCGCGTAAGCGCTGGGCAGAATGGGGCTGCCCATCTCGGCGCCATTGTCGGTGTAAACGGTGTGGTAATGGGTGTCGCCCAGAAACCAGTGCTGGCGATCGATATTGGGGAGCCTGTTGGAGGAGCGAAAGACGCGGCAGTACCAGTAGTCGCCGTCAGCGAGCCAGGTGGCATCGTCGAGCGGCCTGCCGTTCATCGGATCGATGATCTGCCCCCACGCCGAGTTGCCCGGCTGGATGTCGGGCCCCCGGTCGTCGGCCCAGGTCCTGTCGAGATTGACGCGGATCAGGTTGAAACCGTTCACGTTCGTGAAGAGGCTGATCGGGATCTCGTAGATGCGCACCCAGAAACGGGTGTCGGGCACGGAGAAGTAGTTTTCCAGGGGGCCGGCTGATACGCCGTTCACCCAGAGGTTGATATTGTTGAAGGTGTCCAGATCGGGATCCCAGCCCTCCTCGTTGGGCAGCTCGTTCACGATCATGATCAGGAGCGGAACAGAGGTCACCCACGGTTCCACGCGGAACGGCGCATCGACAACGTAGAGCGGCTCGGTGAGCCACATGACCGAGCGCACCCTGGTCCGCCCTGTCTTGTCGGTCGAGAGGTCGAGGGCGATCCGGCGTCCGTTGTTCGTGAGGGATGCCTCCTGCCGGAGATCGCCCGTCCTCGGCCGGACCACGACCACCACCTTGACCTTGCCGGGCCGGTCGGGCTGGCGAAGGGCGACGGTTTTTATCGTACTCGTCGCTCCCTCGAGAAGCGCAATGGGTGTCTCGCTGACCTTGTTCCCCGAGACGAAGACCGACAGAATCAGGTCGTGCGCGTCGGCCAGCCCTTTGTTGGACAGGACAACGTCGAGCAAGATCGGCGCGTCCCGATCGATCAGCTCGCCGGCGACTTTGATCTCGTCGATCGCGATGTCGATTTCATCAGCCGCGGCCATGACCGCCGATCCGAGAAAGAAACAGGCCAGAAACGCCGCCATGCGAACGGTCGCGATCGGATTCATGAAAAGACTCCCCTCATGAAGATTGGGTCGAAAAGCGTCTTCTTGTCCAGGCTTTGTGATGGCGCCCCCGAAGCGGGCGTAAACTTTCTACAGACCAATGAGTATAAATTAATTTATATGTTTGTCAATCTCGATGAAGGAATCGTTCCCGGAACATTTCTTCCATGAAATGTTCCGGGAACGATTCCTTCTGTGCTATAGTCGCTGCCCGATGAACCAGCAGGAATCCCTATCGCACCGCCCCTGGTTGAGGCGGAAACTCATTGTCTTCGTAGCGCTTCTGGCACTCAGCGCGATTCTGCGCCTGACCGATCTCGGCATGCCGCTCGAACGCGACGAGGGGGAGTATGCCTACGCGGCACAGGAGATCCTCAGGGGCAACATGCCCTACGAAGACACCTTCTGCCAGAAGCCGCCCGTCGTGTTCTTCTGGTACATCGCCGGCTTCGGGCTCTTCGGCCAGAACCTCTTTGCCATCCACCTCATCATGACCCTGGCGGCCGCGCTCAGCGCTTTCGGTGTCTACCTTCTCGCCCGCCGCCTCCTCGGACCGGAGGGCCGGATCGGCGCCTGGCTGGCAGCTCTCATCTTCGCCTTCAGCTCTCCCGGCAGCGGTTACTTCGGATCGGCGGCGAACACCGAGATATTCATGCTCGCGCCGATGGTGTTCGGCGTCTTCTTTGCGCACAGGGCGCTGGAGACGGAGAGATCCCTCTTCTGGTTCCTGGCCGGCTTCCTTTTCAGCCTCGCCTTTCTGACCAAGCAGGTCGCGCTCTTCTCCTTCGCGGGCCCCGCGCTCTACGCGTCGTGGGTCATGTGGCGCCAGAAGAGACCGTTTCCGTCGCACGTCAAGCCGATCATTTTCGGTCTCGCCGGAATCGGCTGCGGGATCGCGCCCCTCGCGGCCTGGCTCATGTCGCGAGGCGTGCTCGACACGGCGTGGGACGTGGCTTTCGGCCACAACATCGGCTACGTGGGCTCGCCCTACGGCCTCTGGAAGTGGAAACAGGTGGCCGGCGTGATCAACGACCGCTTTCTGCTCTCCGACGGCTTGCTCTGGGCGTGCATCGTCGGGTGCCTGCTCATGGTGATCCTCGGTCAGGCCGGCCGCCACCGCGCGCTCTTCTTCGCCCTGCTCTGGTTTGTCGGATCGATCCTCGGCGTGGCTCTCGGACCGTACACCTTCGGCCACTATTTCCTGCAGGTTCTGCCGCCCCTCGCCCTCGCGGGCGGCGCCTTCTGCTTTCTTCTCGCGTCGGGAACGGCGCGACCCACGCCGACGCTCATTAGCCGTGGCCGGCTCCTCACCGTGCTCGTGGGCGCGGCAGTGATCATACCGATGGTCGTGGGTCGACTGTCCACCCTCGCCGATCCGATCGAGAAACGGTCCCACGAGCTCTACAGCGTCTACGGTCCCTCTCCATTTACGGCCGCTGCCATGGTGGGGGAGCGCCTGGCCGCGTCCACCGAACCGGAGGACCTCTTGTTGATCGTCGGGTCGGAACCGGAGATCCTTTTCCATGCCAGGAGGCGGAGCGCCACGCGCTTCACCATATTCTATCCCCTCACCGGCGGCTTCGAGGACTCCGCCGCCATGGTGGAGGAGCTCTTCGCCGAGATCGAACGAAACCGTCCGGCCAAGATAGTCCTTGTCAAGGTACCCACGTCGTTCATCCAGGACAGCCCCAAGCTGCCTGAAATCTTCAACCGGGTGCAGCAGGTTCTCGACAGCGGCTACGCGCACGAGGCTATGGTTTTCACCGCACCCGACGGGCAGAGTGTCTGGTGCACCCCCGGCGATGCCCCTCCGAGCCTCGGCGCCGCGCCCGTTTTCCAGATCTTCACCCGCAGGAAGTGAAATCCCGCTATTGACGGACGCGGTCCAGAACAGTACAAGGGCCTCTTCGGATCGGCCGGTCGAACGGTCAATGTGCCAAGGATCTCAGAGACAAGGCTCAAGCGATGAAACTCTATCTGGTGCGTCACGGCGAGGCTCTCCCTTCGAGCAAGGACCCGGAATGCCCTCTCTCGCCCGAAGGTCAGCGCGGCGTCGAGAGGGTGGCGCTCTTTCTGCGCGAAGCGGGAGTGAGAGTCCACAACATCTATCACAGCCAGAAACTGCGCGCCGCGCAGACCGCCCATGTGCTCGGACAGGTCATCGTGCCCGAGGGAGACGTGGTCGAGGTTCAAGGGCTCGGGCCGAACGATCCGATCGATCCGCTCCTCGATCATATCAGCCAGTGGACCGAAGACCGCATGCTGGTCGGCCACCTGCCGTACATGTCCACCCTTTGCGCCTCGCTCTTGAAGAACGCCACCGTGCCCGTGTCGATCGCGTTCCCCCCGGCGTGCGTGATCTGCGTGGAGAACTGTCCCGAGGAGTACTGGGCCTTCCGCTGGATGATCGAGCCCGGAATGCTGCCCTGAGCGGGCCGGTCCGCGCGGCCGCCGATCGATCCGGGAAGAGGGAACAAGAAAGAGTGAACGACCTAACCAGGTACATCATTTTTTTCGGAGTCTTCGTGGTGAGCGGCTCCGTTCACGAGGCGGCCCATGCCTGGTCGGCCTGGCGTCTCGGGGATAGCACGGCGCGCGACCGGGGCCGGATCTCGCTCAACCCTCTCGTTCATGTCGACATCATCGGGACCGTCATTTTTCCGGCGATCCTGATCTATTCCGGCTGGCCCTTCTGCTTCGGCTGGATGAAACCCGTTCCGGTCTACACTCCCGCCCTGCGCCAGCCCGTGCGCGATAGCCTTCTCGTCTCCCTGGCCGGGCCTTTCTCGAACCTCCTACTCGCCGCACTCAGCGCGCTCGCCTTCGTTCTTCTCGACGGTCTGGATCTGCTGACCCCGAACATCAGCCTCTTCGTCACGGTGATGATCCTGATAAACCTGATCCTGGCGCTTTTCAATCTTCTCCCCATTCCGCCGCTCGATGGCAGTTCGATCGTGGACTTCATCCGGCGCGATCCGAACGAGAGCTATCACCGCCAGGGCGGTCTGGGCATGATGGTTCTCTTCCTCCTCTTCTACCTCGGCCTTCTGAGACACCTGAGATCGGCCGTGTTTGCCGCCATGGATTTCCTTCTTTCGAGTCCGTTCGTTCCGATCCTCTCCCTCGCCCTTTTCGTTGCCGCGCTCGTTGTCTTCACGATACGCAACAGGCCCGAGGGCGCCCCGGTCAAGCCGAAGAAGAAGGGCCGCGTCGAGGTCGAGATCAGCCGCACCATGAAACGGGCGTGGCAGATCGCCGACGCGATCTCCCGCGGCGAAGACCTGACCGCCGCTGACCGGCGCTGGTTCGAGAAACTGAAGGAGGACCGGGGCGACGGCGAGCCCCTCTGCTCGCCGATGAGCTTCGACGTGCGCAATGATTTCTGCCGGGACTGCCGGAATCTCAACCGGTGCATCCTCCGCCAGGCGGAGCGGAGCACGCCTTCCTAGCGTCCTCAAATACTTGCCGGTCCTTCTCCTGAAATTTCTTTACCGTCGAAGACCGCTCGTGCAGAATGGCCGCTTGCACCCGACTTTCAAATCAACCGCTCACTGCGGACGCTTTCGGAGGACTACCATGATGCGCCTTTCTCTTTTGATCCTGTTCGTGCTCTCGATCGCCGTTTTTTTCTGCTCAGCCCAGGACGAGACGTGGGACCTGATGACGCAGAAGGAGATGAAACTCGACGCCTTCCGCGAGGCCTATCCCGACTTCGACGGCAAGGGCGTTGTGATCGCCGTGCTCGACACCGGTGTCGACATGGGCGTCGAGGGGCTCAAGGAGCTGCCCGACGGGACTCCCAAGGTGGTCGACGTGCGCGACTTCTCAGGTGAAGGCGATTTCATCTGGGAAGAGGGGCACGTCATTCCCGACGGGGACAAGGGTGAAAAGATCGTCGACCCCGAGGGCCGCAGCCTCGAGGGATTCCGGGAGAAAGCCGAGGGCGCGATAGACAATCGTTTTTACATGGTTTTCCTCGAGGAGAAGAACTTCAAGGACACCTCTGTTCGCGACCTCAACGGTGACGGCGACGAGAAGGACTCCTTCGGAATCCTGATCTTCATGGTGAAAGAAGAAGAGGCGGTCCGCTACGAGGCGGTTGTCGACCTCAACGGCGACGGCAAGCTCGACGACGGCCAGCGCCTCTCCGATTACTGGCGCAAGAAAGAGTACTTCGTGCTCGAGGGCAAGGAAGGCGACCGCCGCCAGCTCGCCATGGCGCTCAACTTCTATCCCGAGGAAAAACGTCTCAACGTGCACTTCGACAACGGCGCCCACGGCACACATGTGGCGGGGATCGCGGCCGGGTACAAGATCCACGGCCAGGAGGGTTACAACGGCGGCGCCCCGGGCGCGCGCGTGATCAGCCTCAAGATCGGCAACAACGGCTACTCCGGCGGCAGCACCACAACGGAGAGCATCAAGAAGGCCTACGAGTACGGCGCCAAGTACGCCAAGGAGAACAAGGTGCCGGTCGTGTTCAACATGAGTTTCGGCATCGGATCGGAGCTCGAAGGAAAGAGCGCCGTCGACCGCTTCCTCGACGACCTGCTCTGGAAAAATCCGGGCGTGGTGGCCGTGGTCTCGAACGGTAACGAGGGTCCGGGCCTCTCGTCGTCGGGCACGCCGTCGTGCAGCAAGAGGGCGATCGCGGTGGGCGCGCTCCTGAGCCCGGCCGCCGCCTCGGCCCAGTACGGTGTGGCCGGTCTCGAGAAGGAGGTCTTCTTCAGCTTCTCGTCGCGCGGCGGCGACACCTTCAAACCGGACATCATCGCTCCCGGAAGCGCCTGCTCCACCGTACCGCTCTGGGGCGACCGGGACCTGATGCAGGGCACGTCGATGTCGTCTCCGGCCGCCGCGGGCGCGATCGCCTGCATCGTGGACGGCCTGGTGCGCCACGAGTCGGAGTACAAGATCGACAACGCCATCATCCTGCGCGCCGTGAAGAACACCGGCCGCGCTCTCGATGGCTGGACCGTTCTCGATGTGGGCGGCGGCGTGATCGACATGCCTGCCGCATACGAGTACGCCCAGCTCCTCTGCAGCCAGAAGGAGAACGAGGGCCTGCGCGAGTACCGGATCGTCAACCGCGGCCCCGCGCCCGGTCAGGGAACCGCCTACTGGCGCACGAGCCCCTATCTCCCCACCAAGCACCAGATGATGAACTTCCAGATCATGGCGGGCTTCGACAAGGAGATGAAGAAGGAGGACGAGGCCCGTTTCTACAGGGCCTTCGATCTCAAACCGGACGTGGAGTGGCTCTCTGTCAACAAGGATGTGGCTTACCTCAAGGGCGGCACGTCGGCCAGCCTCGGCATCCTGGCCGATGTCGAAGGCAAAGGACCGGGCCTTTACACGGGGTGCGTCAAGGCCTACCGCAAGGGTGAAACACTGTCCGGCGGCAAGGAGATTCTCGAGTTCGCCATCCCCGTCACCGTGATCGTTCCCCACAGGACCACTCCCGAGAACCACGGCACTTTTCTGGTGCGCGGCGAGGTCGATCCCGGTTTCGTGGACCGCGTCTTCGTCGAGGTGCCCGCGGGCATCACGGCGATCTCGGCCGAGGTGCGCGTCCTCGGCGGCGGGGGCCAGGGTTCGAGCGTGAGCACGAGCGTGTACAATCCCGAGGGCCTGGGCGTCGGCAGGCTGAGCGCGCGCGGCGAGGGCAATCGCGAGGGCTCGTGGGCGCTCACCGGCCGCCGGGTGTTCCCCGGCTCGTGGGAGTTCATCGTGAGTTCGTCGATGCGTTCGCCCGAGCGCGCGACCTATGATCTGGTGGTCACCCTCTCCGGTCTCGAGGTGGGTGATCCCGACCTCGCCTTCGGCGGGCCCACGACGCGCAAGCGCGTTCTGGTTCCGGTGCGGTGCACCCAGGCCGTTCCCTTCAAGGGAAACCTCACGGCGCGGCTCGAGGGATTCGGACGCAAGGAGGTGATCGAGGTGGAAGGCACCGACCGGTTCGAACGGCTCGTGACCCTCGATGGCGGCACCGCGACCGCCACCTGGTCGCTCGAGTTCGACCGCGAGACCTATGCGCTCTTCACCGACTGCGTGCTGCGCATCGAGGACCCGGAGTCGGGCGCCACCCTTTACAACGGCGGGCTCGGAAATCGGCACGGCCGCGCGGCGGTGAGCGTGCCCAAGGATCAGGCCGCGCCCAAGGAATACCGCCTCGTGCTCCTTCCGGCTTTCACGAAAAAGGCCGATTACAAGAAGTGGCGCTTCGTGCTCACCGAGCAGCTCAGGTGGCGCTCGGGAGCGGTGGCGCTCGATCCGGTGAAACCCAAGGCGGGCCGGCTCTCGCTCAATCCCCACGACTGGACAACGGTGGAGTTCATGCTCGGCGCGAACCTGCCCGCGGCGCCGGAAGGTTATTTCATGGACGGCCTTCTCGAGGCGAAGAGCAGCGGTTCGGCCGGCACGGTCGTGCAGAAGAGGTTCCTCTGGTAGCGAACTCGCGGGCTAGTCGTCGAGCCGCGTCAGGGCTTTCGTGGCCTGTTTGATCTTGAATCCCTTCGCCTTGGAGAGCCAGTGACGCGCCCAGCGCTTGCTCTTTTTCACGCCCGTTCCGTCGAGGTAGCAGAGGCCGACGAGATAGCACGCCCACTCGTCGCCGCTGTCGGCCGCGGCGCGATAGAGCCCGAAACCGAGCGGCCTGTCGCGGCGGACGCCGTCGCCATGAACGAACCGGTAGCCGAGCGCGCACTGCGACTCGGCATCGCCCGCGGCAGAGGCTTGCTTGAGCCACTTGACCGCCTTCGGGGCATCCGCTTTGGGCCCGTACCCGCCGTCATGAATCCGGCCGAGCCAGACCATGGCGCCCAGGTGGCCGTTCTCGGCCGCTCTGGTGAACCACTGGATCGCGCGTGGCCAGCTCTGCTTCAGATGGTCGCCGTCCTTGTACATCATTCCGATGTTGAACTGGGCGTGCTCCTCCTTCCGGCGCGCGGCCTTCTTGTACCACTCGTACGCCTCGTCCAGGTTCTTTTCCACGCCCTCCCCATAGACCAGGCGCACGCCGAGACAGGTCTGGGCGCCGGCGACTCCCTGCTCGGCCGCCTTGCGGTACCATTCGGCCGCCTTCTTTCGATTCCGCGGCTTGTCATGGGCATAGCTGTCGGCGAGACAGAACTGCGCGTCGCCGTCGCCCGACCTGGCTTTTCGAAGGAGCCGTTCTCTCTTTTTCATTGTCTGATCTCCGCAATGCCTTCCGGCCGTCAATTGTACATGAACGCCGCTGTCGCCGTGCACTCCGCCCCGGCCCGCACGCGCACCCAGTGGGCGCTGAAACCGTCGGGAAACTCGTGGTGGGCGTAACCGCTCCCGTCGACCACGATCACGCGGTACAGCTTCCAGTCGCCGGAGCCCATGAAATCGATCTCCACGTCGAAGGCCACCTTCTTTTCGGAGGTGTGCGCCAGGTGGATCACCTTCTTGTCGAAACCGGTCATGAGGAAGGGATCGGAAGCCTCGCCCGCCTGAACAGGCTCGTCCCACCAGACCGCCCCCCAGCCGGTCGGCTTGCCCCAACTGAAAAGCTCGTCGATGTGGCCGAACCAGAGCCCCGACTGGGGCTGGCCCACGGCATTGTCGGTCTGGTCGCCGGCAAGAACCAGCATGCCGCGCCACGAGACCATGTCGGGACAGATCCGCAGGTGGCCGGCGATCGGCCGGATGCCGAAGACGCGGCCGCCGTAGATCATGGACGGCAGGTCGTAGAAGATGCCGAAGGCGTCCATCAGGTAGCGCTCGGTCTGCACCTCGCGGATGCGCATCCACTCGGTGTTCCACGTGTGGTCCCACGACTGGCTCCCCTTGGGAAGGCGGTAGCGCTGCCACGCCCCGCCATGCAGCACGCGCAGAATCACCGAGCAGCGGTCCCACCCGACCGCGTAGAGCGGGTTGCCGTAACGCGCGCCCGCCCGCGGATTCTGCTTGCCCGACACCTCGATGAAGGGATTCCGTTCGATGACGGTCCACTCCTCGCCGTCCCACGCACCGAGCCGCCCTGCGGCGCGCGTGCCGAGAAATTCCGGCTCCTCGTAGGTGTTGTTCGCCACCACGAGGAGACCCTGGGCCGTGTGGGCGCCCTTGAAATGGGGCTGGGCGCCCTTCGGGATTTTCAGCTCCGCTGTCACATCTGCGAGGCGCAAGGTCTCCAGGGTTTTTACGTGCACCTCGAAGAGGAGCCCTTCCATTGTGAGAAAGTAGACCTTCTCCTTCGGCTCGAAGAGATGGCGCGCGGTGGCGGTGAGCCTGTGCCTGGAGAGCGGCTCGATGAGACGCACCGCTCCCTGCGCGTCGATCGCGTAGGGTCCGATGAAAACCTGCTCCGATTCCCAGTGCACCATTCTGTTGGCAAAGGTGCCTGTCACCGATTTCGGGTGAAGCTCGAAGGAGAGATCGGGCCCGATCTCGTAGAGGCCGATCCCCGCGCCGCGGATGTGGGCCACGTAGCCGATCGCCCAGAGCCGGTCGGCCCAGGGGATCAGGGCGCCGATCCCGGTCTCCGACGCGCTTCCCGCGCCGGGCGCCATCACGGTCATGTGGGGGAAGATCCCCTTCACCTGAATGGGCCGATCGCGGCCGTCGCCCTGGGGGGGCGGGTCAACGGGCTGGTCCAACAGCGCCTGGGCGCTTGCGACCCCGGACACGGTCGCGATCAGGACGACTGCCAGGGTCAGGATCGGTCCGGTGCGCCGCATGTCATTCGCTCCAGTCGATTTTCAACGTGTCTCCCATCTCCTCTTGGAGCGCGATCAGCTTCGCCTTCAGCGCCTCGAGTACTCCGGCATGCCGCGGATCGCCGGTGAGGTCTTTGTTCTCCAGCGGGTCGGTGGTCAGGTCGAAGAGGAGGGTCTTTTTCGCCTTCGGATAGTGGATGAGCTTGTGCCTGCCCTGCCGCACCATCCTCTGGAGGTCGCAGTAGGCGCCGTAGATCGCGTCGTACTGGATCATTCGCTCACCGGCGATCAGAGGCAGCAGGCTCCTGAACTGCACGTGGCCGGGAACCTCGGCGCCGGCGAGCTCGAGCGCGGTGGGCATGATGTCTTGCAGGTAGACGGGCGCGGCGATCGGTTTGCCCCGCGGAATGTCGGGCCCGCACACGATCATGGGCGGCTTCATGCTGTGCTCGAACATGTTCTGCTTGCCGAGCAGACCGTGCTGGCCCACGGCGAGCCCGTGATCGGCGGTGAAGAAGATGTAGGTGTTCTCGGCCTTCCCTGTTTTTTCGAGGGCGTCGAGCATGCGGCCGATCTGGGCATCCATGTGCGAGATGATGGCGAAGTATTCCTGCCTGTTCTTCTTGACGGCGTACTCGGTGCGGGGGAAGGGAGCGAGCTTCTCGTCGCGCAGCTTGGCGCTGCACCCGATCGCGTCCTTGTAGGGGTACTCGGGCAGGAAGTTCCCGGGCATCTCGATCTCGTCGAGGGGGTATCTGTCCACGTATTCCTTGGGCGACTGCCGCGGATCGTGGGGCGCGTTGAAGGCGAGGTACATGAAGAAGGGATTCTTTTCGCCGGCGGCCTGCCCCAGGAATTCGACGGCATCGTCGCCGAGCACCTCGCTCCAGTGCTTTCCGCCCTTCCAGTAGCCTTGAAACTTTTCGTCATAGGGAGACCACTTGTCGGGCTCGCCCTCGATGGGGCGGTTGTAGCCCTCCTTGGTCTGGTTCGGCATGCCGGGCCGGACGTTCTTCGTGGTCTGGAAAGCGCCGGCCGCCTTGGTCTTCACGTGCCATTTGCCCGCGAAGTAGGTGTCGTACCCGGCAGCGGCCATCTGCTGCGACCAGAGGCGACCGGCCTCGCGCTCGGCGTTCAGGTTCGGCTCGAGCGCCTTGGCGTTCCAGAGGAAGCGGCCCGAGTTGAGCATGGTGCGGCTCGCCACGCAGACCGCGCCGTGCCACGCGCCCTGGTTGTAGCAGTTGGTGAATGTGACGCCCCTGGCCGCGAGCCGGTCGAGGTGGGGAGTCTGCGCCTCACTGCCGAGTGCGCTCAGCGCATCGTGGCACTGGTCGTCGGCAAAGATGAAGAGGATGTTCGGTTTGTCCCCTCCCTTCGCGCCCGCGCCGGCCACTGCCGGCAGAGTCATGCTCGCGAAACCGAATCCGAGCCACTTCACGAATTCCCGTCTTTCCATTGTCTTCTCCAGTTGTTCGATTCCGGCGGATGATGACTCGAGACCGGATACGGCAAAGGCGCGGCCCGGCCCTTTCGAGTGGACATCGTGTCATGGTAGACGAAGAGCGATAACCTTTTCAATGCCGCCTTTCGCGCAGGCGGAGTTATGGGGGAGGACGAAACCGGGCTCGTGACCGTCCGAACGCCGGCGGTGCGGTTCTACCGATAATCGGCGCCGTTGAGGCTGCTCACGACCGATGCGAGCCACTCCTCGAGCCGGGACCGCATCGCGTGCGCCCGTCCCCTCTCCTCGTCGGCGAGGTCCTTGCTTTCATTCGGATCGCGGGCGAGGTGGTAGAGTTCGAGCCGGACAGGTTCTTCGTCCTCCTCGATCCGGTGGAGTTTCCATGGCCAATCGAGCCACGCCGCATGGCCGGGGAAGGTGTCGCTTTGAACAGTCCCCTCGATCGCGCCTGCATCGAGCCGCAGGCGGCCGGGATCGTCCGGTTCGCGCCCCTCTTTCTGGGCGTCGCGCAGTTCGGCCATCCACTTGCGGCTCGGCGTGCTGATCCCCTTGGCCGGGCGATTCCAGAAACCGATCGGTTGTGGGCGTTGCTCCATGCGTCCATCGAGCAGGGGGAGGAGGTCGATTCCGTCGACGGGCGGCTGATCGTCGATCTGCATACCAACGATCTCGAGCAGGGTCGGATAGATGTCCGACGTGGAGCAGGGCGCGCCGATCGTCCGCGGCACCGCAAAGCGCTCCGGCCATTCGAGAAGAGCCGGAACGCGGAGCCCTCCCTCGTAGATCTCGCCCTTGGCCGCGCGGCCGCCGGTGGCGCCCACGTTGGCCAGGCCGCCGTTGTCGCTGCAGTACCAGAGGATCGTGTCCTTCTCGATGGCGAGGGTTCGCAGAGCGCCGCGGAGCCGGCCGAATGCGCGGTCCATGCCGGTGATCTCGCCGTAGAAGTTCTGCAGCTTCTCCGGGTGTTCGCCGTAGGGAGCGCGGTCCTCGTCGATCGCCTTGTGCGGCGAATGGGGCGATCCGAACCAGACCACGGCGAGAAAAGGATCGGGTCCGGCGGCGTGGCGGCTGATGAAGTCGAGAGCCGCGTCCACGGTGATCGCCGAGCTCTCTCCCGGAGCGGCGACGGCGCGTCCTTCGCGGCTCATGACCGGATCGTTGTCGAAAAAGTTGGGAGCCGAGAACCACTCGTCGAATCCGCTCGTCCCCGGATTGACGGGGCTTCCCTTGCGGACCGAACCGAGGTGCCACTTTCCGAAATGGCCGGTCACGTAACCGGCTGCCTTGAGAGCCTCGGCAATGGTGATCTCCTGCGGGCGGAGCGTGTGGCCCCACTTGAAGCAGCCGAACCGGTTCGGGTGGCGGCCGGTGAGCACGCTCCCCCGCGTGGGCGAGCAAACCGGCGCGGCCGCGTAGAACCTGTCGAAGCGCACGCAGTCCGCCGCCATGGCGTCGAAGTGGGGTGTTTTCAGATGGGGATGGCCGTTGTAGGCCATGTCGCCCCAGCCCTGGTCGTCGGCCATGCAGAGGATGATGTTCGGCTTTCGCTCCGGGTCACTCTGCAGCGGTGCGGCGCATCCCGCGGCGGCCGCGAAGAAGCCTGCGCCGGTCTTTTTCAGAAACAAGCGGCGGTTCACTTTTTCATCGCTCCTTTCTCGCTGCCTCGAACGGAGGGGATCAGGCGCCGGCGGCCATCGTGAGATAGACCAGGTAGAGAATCGCTGTGAGGATCGACGCGAGCGCCAGCGATCGGATCGGTCCGATAACCTGATGGCTGACCGTGAACTCCCCGGCCTCGTCCCAGGATGTGATGCCTCGCGTGGTGAGCCTGAAGTAGGCCAGAAGCTGGGTGATCCACGTGACGTAGGGAATACCGAAACCCTCGCCGCGGATCCAGACTTCCCACGACCTGTTCAGCGCTGTCCGGTAATCGAGCCTGCTCCCATCCCGGTTGCGCAGCCGCACCTTGAGGAACGCTCTGCCCGGCGTGGTTCCCCACTTTTTCAGCATGAGGGGCTCCACGAAAACATAGGCGAAAAGGAGGAGCGGCGTGAGAAGATAGTGGCGCACGTTCGGTTGCGCATTCTGGGCGGCCGAACCACTAACCAGTTCGAGGTCGGGGATGTAGAAAAAAGACGGTTCGATGACGAACAGAATCGGTCCGGCCACGGCGCTGAAGATCATCCCGTCGACGAACCTGGCCAGAAAGCGCACCCAAGGCCGCACCTGCGGTCCCGACGGCTGATAGTCTTCTGTCTCGCCTGGATTCGGGTCAGGCTCTGGTGGAGTTGGCAAGGACATCTTCTACTCGTTCGAATAGACGGTGTCGGGCGTGGGCCCGTCGTTTCCAGCCACGATATCGACGTCTCCGTCCCTGTTCACGTCCGCCGCCGCGATGGCGTTGGTGCTGTTCGCCCCGAGAGCCTGCAGCGAATCGAGGAACAAGCCGGCGCCGTCATTGAGCCAGACACTGTTCGCCTGGGCGGTCCCGTTTCCGGCGACGATGTCGAGGTCGCCGTCGCCGTCCACATCGACGAGATCGACCGACTGCGTGTCGCCCGCGCCGAGCGTCTGGCCGGAGGTGACGAGAATCCCCGTTCCCGAGTTGAGGTACACGATGTTGGCGCCCGAGTTTCCGGCCACCATGTCGAGGTCGCCGTCAGCGTCCACGTCTCCGAGGGCGATCGCCTGCGTGATGCCGCTGCCCAGGGTCTGCCCCGAGTTGATGAATGTACCGGCGATGTTCGTGTATATCGTGTTCGCCTGGCCTGCCGTGTTGCCGCAGAAGAGGTCGAGATCGCCGTCCCCGTCGACATCGCCGAGCGCCACGGCGCGCGTGTCGCTCGTCCCGAGAGCCTGCCCCGAATCGGACAGAACCCCGGCCGTGTTGGTGAAGACGGTGTTCGCCTCGCCTCCGCCGCCGCCGGAGTTGCCGCAGACCGCGTCGAGGTCGCCGTCGCCGTCCACGTCGCCGAGGGCGATCGCCTGAGTGTCGGCCAGACCGAAGGTGACGGCGTTGGCGAAGGTGCCGGCGCCGTTGTTCATCCAGCGGACATTCGGCTCGCCGAGGCCGTTCCCCGAGTTCGCCTCGACGAGGTCGAGGTCGCCGTCGCCGTTGAGGTCGCCGAGCGCCACGGCGCGCGTGTCGGTCGTCCCGAGGGCCTGGCCCGAATCGGTGAACGTTCCGCCCGCGTTGGTGAAGACCGTGTTCGGCTCACCCGCGCCGGCGCCGGAGTTCCCGGCCACCATGTCGAGGTCGCCGTCGCCGTTGAGGTCGCCGAGGGCGACCGCATGGGTGTCGGTCACGCCCAGGGCCTGCGCCGAATCGACAAAGGTGGCGTCGCCCCATGCCGCGGAGAGCGAACCGGCGTAGATGATATTGGGCGTCCCCTGATTCCACTCCACCAGATCGAGGTCGCCGTCGCCGTCCACGTCGCCGAGCGCCACCGACATGGTCTCGCTCCCCGTGAAGGAATGGACGCAGTTGGTGAAGGTGCCGACGCTGTTGTTGATCCAGATGCGGTTCGCCGAGCCCTTGTTCGCCTCGATCAGGTCGAGGTCGCCGTCGCCGTCGAAGTCGGCGAGCTCCACGAAGGAGGTGAGCCGGTATCCCAGGTTCTGGATCGAGAGGGTGAAGTTGGCGTTGCCGTCGTTGACCCAGAGGCGGTTCGGCTGGGTCGAGATGGCCGTGTAATTGCCCTCGATGATATCGAGATCGCCGTCTCGGTCCACATCGCCGAGCGCCAGGTTCTGGGTGCGCGCGTTGCCCATGTTCTGGGCCTTGGCCGCGAAGTTCCCGTTCGTGTTGATCCAGGCCTTGTTCGGTTGGCCGAAATTCCCTGCCACGAAATCGAGGTCGCCGTCGCCGTCCAGGTCGCCCACGACCACGGAGAGGGTGTCGGAATTGCCCAGGATCTGGCCGCTGTTGGCAAAGTTGCCGTTCGTGTTGATGTAGAGCTTGTCGGCGCCGTTATAACTGCCGGCGATGATGTCGAGGTCGCCGTCGTCGTCCACGTCGCCGAGGGCCACCGATCCCGTGCTCAGGTTGCCCAGCCCCTGGGAAAAGGTGAAGGTGCCCAGGCCGTCGTTGACGAAGACCTGGTCGGCGGTCGCGCTGTAGTTGCCGCATACGAGGTCGAGATCGCCATCGCCGTCGATGTCGCCGAGCGCCACGCTGACCGTGCTGTTCGTGCCGAGCGACTGTCCCGTGTTGGTGAAGGAGCCGAGTCCGTTGTTGGTCCAGACCTGGTTGCCCTCGCCGTTGGTGTTACCCGAGACGATGTCGAGGTCGCCGTCGCCGTCGATGTCGCCGAGAGCAACCGACACGTTCTCGCCGGTGCCCGGTGTCTGGCTCGAATCGACGAAACCGGGAATGATGTCGACCGGACCGGAGGGTAACGCGTCGATCCCCTTCCCGGCGCTCTCGATCGCATTGGGCGACATGGCCGTGGCCACGTCGATTCCCGACGGCGAATTGGCGTCGATGTTGTTTTTCACGAAGACCTGACGCGCCTTGAGGCTCGCGCCCGCGGCGAGGGTGATCGTGACCTCCCAATCGGCCGGGCCCTTGGCCACGGTGGCGTTGGCGCCGAGGGCGTCGCCCACGACGGGAAGCCTGAAGTCGTTCCCGTCGGCGTTGTTGACGGCAACGTTTTCGGTGAAAAGGAGCGTCACCGAGTCTCCGGCGTCGACGATGCCGTTGCGATTCACGTCAGAATAGCGCGCGAAACGGTAAACGCGCGGCGCCTCCTCCGAGTCGTCGCTGCTCGACGAACAGGCCGGCAGGGTGGCGAAAAACGCCAGGGTGGCAACAAACGCCAGGGTGGCGCCGAACGCGCCGCGAGCGAACAGGATCGTGCAGGTACGGGCAGGGTGGGACAACATGGTCTTTTCCTCATATCGAACGGGTCGTCGGGGCTCGCGATGGTCCAATCGCTCGCCCTGTCTAGCGGTGTGAACAATGACTCCGGCCGGGAGCCCTCGGTTATTCTCCCTTGCGCGCCTCGCCGCGCAGATACTTCATTTCCTCGACGAACTGGGCGATCGATTTACGGTCGTCGGAAGCGATATCGGTGAAGGCGCACTTGATGCGCACTCCCGAGGTGGAATGGACGGTCTCGGTGATCTTGGCCGTGGCGTCGAAATACCTCGATTTCATGAAGAGCGGCAGGCGGAACTTGACCTTGATCTCGGTTTCGGCGGTGAGCTCGTCCATGGCATCGGGGATGTTGAGCGTCATGGTTTCTTCTTCGAGAGAAACCATCTTGGCCACGCACGTCTCCTTCGCCTGTCCCGGGATGTGGATGATCACGCTGTTTTCGCCCGCCAGGTCGGCGCCGTCGTCGGAGGCGCTCAGCTCGGTGATCGCCTTTTCGGGATCGTCGTAAATCTTGAAGAGGTCGGTCAGGCCGAGGGTTTCGAGCACGCCGCTGACGAAATTGCTCGGCCGGCTGAGCACGAGTAAACCGCCCTGTTTCTTTGCTTCCTTGTGGGCCTTGATCAACGTGCCCACGCCAGTGGAATTGATGAAGAGGATCAGGCGGAGATCGATTACGAGGTTATGGATTCCGTCCTCATGGATTGCGTTGACCTGTTCTATGAATGGCTGGCATACGAAGGAGTCGAAATCGCCCTTCAGCGTGAGGACAGCCACGGTTCCACGGATTTCCTTGATCAGCTTCATTCTTTACCTCCAGCGGGTTTTCGGGAGAGCGTCCGCGGCTGAACGCGGCCTGTCCCGGAAGTCGTATCAGGAGACTTCGGTCGAGTCCGATAGCATAACGGTTCGGGGAGGGCTTTCAAGCAAATCCTTTGCGTGTGGGTGGGGGGGGGACATAATTTCGAGCGCCCCTGATCCGGCTGCGTCATGAGCTCATCAGCCCCGGTCGCCGGTACCTTTTCCAGGGTCCAGGGGCAGTCCTGTACGGTGTCTCACGCCTTGTACTGAGAGGTCGCCAAACAGTCGGTGCCGGTCTCTTTGTGCTGGCGTCTGATATGGATGGAACAGCCTGTTGGTCCGCATGTCTTTTTCTCGTGACAAGGCGAGCCTGACTGTTACAATACCACGCGTGAGTGAGCATAGGGGATTCTTCCTGAAGGCGTCGTAATCGCTGCGACAGTTTAGTGTTTGTTTTTATTGATTCGTTGCAACGAAGTCAACAATGAGGGGAATCAGTTACCTCGTTTCTCTCGGGTAGAATCAATCTGACTGATTTCGGGAAATCTTTTACTCAAAAGCGGTTTGAACATCACTACGGGGAATATTCTGATCGTGACTGATACACCTGAACCTCGCTGCGGAACTCATCCTGTCCCTACCGACCGAGTGTTAGTGATCGCGCTGCATCGCCAAAGACCTGATCAGGATAGTGCGGTTCATGGCCGTCTGTGCAATGCCGTGGCCCGCTACAGGGATTTGCTCGAAAAGGTCACCCCTGCGTCGGAGTTTAAGAGAGCTGTTTGCGCAGTGCCCGAGGGTGGCAGCAGGCGATCAGTCACAGTACAGCAAAAATGCGCCCCGGTGCCGGCATTGCGCAAAGAGCTTATTCGACGATGCCGCGGAGCGCACACTCAGGGCGGTCTATGGGGATTGAATCGAATCGAGTGGAGTTGGTG
The DNA here is from genome assembly GCA_964620445.1 of uncultured Phycisphaerales bacterium. GTDB lineage: Bacteria > Planctomycetota > B15-G4 > B15-G4 > CAYZWU01 > CAZUHB01. The sequence continues at coordinate 12,555 of CAZUHB010000056.1, read as the reverse complement.
TTCGAGATAGGCGAGACGATCGTGAGTGAGAGAGCGACGAGCACTTCCTGTTTCGTACGACTGACGGATGATCGAAGGGGAGCGAAGTGCTCGACGATGGAGCCTGTACCTGGTAAGGCGAGATCGTCCCTGCGATCACACCAGTAGGGGATTTTTTTTCGCACCGTGGCCGTGATGGATACCCTCGCTTTACGAGGTATCGTTGATGGGCACACGTGATGGGCCAGCAAAGACGGGATGGCCGGGGCCAAAGGAAAAAACTGTGATCATGGTGCCCTGTTTGCATTTTGAGCATCGGGAGTCCTGACTATTGTTATCGGTTCTGTCTTCTTGGGGATTCTCGGTCGTTTTACCCAGGTCGGCTAGCAGGCGGCGACACAGGGCCAGCTTTTTGACACGAAAGGGATTGGCCAAAAAGCCGAAGTGGCGGATTCTGACGAAGCCGCTGGGCAGGGTGTGTAGGAGAAATCGACGCAGGAATTCAGTCGCGGTGAGAGTGAGGGTGCGACGACGGCAGCTGTTGGCATAGTCCTTCCAGACAAACGAAACATTGCCGTCCTTCATGTCCACGAGCCTGTGGTTTGAAATCGCGACCCGATGGGTATACCGAGCCAGGTATCTCAGCACGTGGGCCGACCCGGCGAAGGGAGGTCGGCAGTAGACAAACCAGTCCTTGTCGAAGAGGGGGGAGAGAAACGATCGAAACGCTGTAGGGTCGTTGAGCTGCTCGATCTCGCCGGAGAAGACGAGCTTTCCCTTCTCAAAAGCCTCCTTCATGTGATGAAGGAATTTGCCGCGAAAAAGGCGAGAGAGGACTTTGACTGGCAGAAAAAAACCGGGGCGACATTGGACCCATCGTGACTTGCCTTTGGCGATGCCGCCGCCTGGGATCACACAGTGGATGTGGGGATGATGCTGGAGATTCTGTCCCCACGTGTGGAGTATGGCCAGTGCGCCGATCTCGGCACCGAGATGCTTTGGGTCGTTTGCGATCTGACGTAGCGTTTCCCAGACTGCCCGGAAGAGAATCGCATAGACGGTCTTTTTGTTTTGCAGAGCGATGCGAGCGATCTCGTCGGGCACGCTGAAAATGACATGAAAATACTCGACGGGGAGAAGCTCCTCTTCACGATCGGCCAGCCACTTCTGCTGCGCCGCTCCCTGACACTTTGGGCAGTGTCTGTTGCGGCAGGAGTTGTAGGCTATGTTTTTGTGGCCGCATTCGTCGCACCGTTCGACATGACCGCCTTTGGCCGCAGTCCGGCAGGATAATAGATCGTTGAAGATTCGCCTCTGAGTGGAGCAGGGCCGGTGGGCGGCAAAAAAAGCCTGCCCATGCTCACGCATGATGTCTGCGACCTCCAGCTTGGGCCGTCGCATGAGGATCAGGATTTTGCAGGAGGGAGATCAAGCGGACTTGTCGTATCGAGGACACTTCCAGTGGCCACGCGTGTATAGTGCGCGGTGGACTGGAGGCTGGAATGACCGAGGAGGACCTGGATGGTCCTGATCTCGACACCGGCCTCCATCAAATGAGTGGCGAAGCAGTGTCTCAGCGTGTGAGCGGTTACTTCCTTGGAGAGTCCGCTCGCCTCGCGTGCTTGGACAGCGATCCTGGCGACCGAGCGGGTGGTGAGAGGCCGATTGAGGTCTTTCTGATTTGGAAACAGCCAGGATCGTGGTCTTTTCAATCGCCAGTATTCGCGAAGCAGTGACAGAAGATTCTTGGATAGGGGCACGTAGCGGTCTTTCCGGTTTTTGCCCTGCCGCACCCTGATGACCATGCGCGTGCTGTCGATGTCGTCCAGACAGAGATTGACCGCCTCGGAAACACGCAGCCCGCCGGCGTAGCAGGTGGTCAGGATGGCTCGGTGTTTGATGTTTTTGATGCTCTCGAGAAGAGACTCGACTTGCTCACGACTGAGTACCTTGGGCAGCTTTTTCGGACGCTTGGGAGTAGGTATCTCTCTCATATCCCACGCCTTTTTCAGCGTGACCTTGTAGAGGAAGCGGAGAGCCGAGACGACCTGAGACAGCTTGCTGGGTGTCACCTTGGCTTCCTCGATGAGAAATACCTGATACTTTCGGATGCCCTTGAGTCCGATTCGGGTGGGCGATTGGCCGAAGTGCTTGGCAAACCGGGCCACGTCGCGGACGTAGGCCTTCTGGGTATGGGGTGAAAAATTACGGATGCGCATGTCCTCGATCATTCTCTGGCGGAGCCGTGACATAGTGATTCTCCTCTCTGTGAAAGAACTGTAGTATGGGAAGCCGATTACCCTTGGAATTAGGGTAACCTATTATAGAAATGCGAGATAGGAGAGTCTATCGGTCAGCGGATTGCCGTACTCAGGGAGATGCTACCGCTTCGCGGTTTCGTTCGTATGACGTTAATGTCACTCACGGAGAAACAAAGCGCGGCATTCCTCCGTGCGACCTGCCCTTCTATCAACCGGCAGTGGGATTGCTGTGGGGAAACTATGGCACGGCGACTTTCTTTCTGGCAGACGATCTGGAGGTTGTCCATCGTGTGACCGAGAGTCACGGTGCCGCAGCATACGAGTTCATTTTCGGGCCTTTATACGATTTGCCGACGGGGCTGCCCGATGAATCGTGGCAGTCGGTTAGAGCCTTGCTGAAACCGGAAGAAAATCCGGCCCTGCCGCTCATGGCGATCTGCCGGCTTAAAATCGCCGATTATCTATTGGCGACGTGGAGCCGGGAACTGCGGTGGGTGCTTTATGAGGAGATACAGAACAGAGTCAGAAAAAGGGCGGCAGAGACCCCTGGCGGACGTGCTGAATGTGTTGTGCTTCATTGTTGGTCATGGCCGGAGGTGGCCGTAGTTGTACTGGCCAACCGCCCAAGCCTTTTGATGGATGCCATGTCGGCTATCGAATCCCTTCAGGTCGGGGAGATCTTGGGGCGGCTGACGGAGATAACCGACAAAGATCACTGGGTTCCGAGGATGGCGCTCGGCGCTTGGACCACTGGCCGGCACAAAGACGTCAAGATGGAAGAGGCCAGGGATACGCTTGAAGGTTGCCACGTATTTGTCACTGCCCATAATCATTTCGGGATCCATGAGAAGGGATTGGACCTTTTTTGGAACCAAAACAAGGATGCCGAAAAAGACTTAGGTTCGGAAGTTACAGAGATCGTCAAAAGGTCGTTCAATCTTGTGCGGGTGAGACCGCCGGAGAAACACGAGGAACTCCAGAACACGCCTTACAGTGATCTCGTGGCGGGATTGTCAAAATCACTCCGGTCGATCGGCGAAGCCCCGCGGTTTGGTGCTCGCGTACGGTGTATGCCCCGTCCCGGACATTTGAAGCCGATATGGGACCACGTCAACGGTGAGTTAAAAAATGCCGGCCTGAATGCAGTCATCCGCAAGACCAGTGTCGGAGAGGGAATTGCACTGGAAATTGACCTGCGGGACACTCCCGAAGATTGGCTCCGACTTCTCGCGTTGAGCCATTGGTTTCGTGTCAACCGGGACCTTTCTTGGCATCTTCAGGACGTCAAGACAGTCCTTCTCGACAAGGATAGTCCCTCGGAAATAGCCCGGCCTTTTGATCCGAGTGAAAATGGTGGCTACCATTTGCTCAGCAGTCTTCGTTCCGCGAAAACCGACGAATTCGTGGAAAAGAGGATGTGTATCAGGAGCGTCGGGCGCGCTGAAACACACATGTTGGACTCGTGGATTGCGGCGACCGATTCTTTTCTGACCAGGCCCGAGATGTACGGAGCTCTCATCCATCTCGCCAGTGTGGCAAGGTCCATCCGAACGGAACTGCTGTTCATCGACAGTACCAACAGGAATGTCGCCGAGGCGATGCGGATTTGGAGCAAGTACGGGCAACGTGTCCTGCATCAGCTGCTGCAATCCACCCCTATCGCGGTTGGAGCGCCGAACCGTGTCGAGCTTCCATATGGCGTCAGCCAGCTTGTGAGTATGGTGCACGGAGTGATTTCCGTGGTGATGTCGCTGGCGACTCATGTCGAGACCCATGCCAATCCATCTAAAAAACTTCGCAGTTCGGGGGACGTGCTGGTCTCGTTCGGCGAAGAGGCCTGCATCCAGGTGAAGGGTGCGAGACACATCGGTGTCGTGGAGATGAGCATACTCCTGGCTTTGAATCCAGTGGGCTTGTGCCTGACGTTCCACGAACTGGGCCATTGGGTGATACGTTCGTTCAAAACGTGGGAGGACGTCGATGCTTGGTATCAGACGAACGATACGATCTCTTATGAAATTCTGGATGCTCTCGATGATGACGCGACTTCGTCTGGAGAAGACGGAGTCGATGTGGAACTGACTCAGCCACGTGTGAAGTCATTTCTCGAAGACATCTTTGCGCACATCACATGGCGTCGTCTTGGATGCGAAGACGATTGGACGCTGTTCCAGAATCAATTCTTGATCTGTCGGGCCATGGGCCTGAGATCGGCTTCGCCCGGGCTCTACATGGAAGACACGATCTCTGCTTGGTCGGAGGCGTTGGTTCACCTGTTTCTTCAGAGCCGTCTCGAAATCGCGGAGAGGAATCCCTTGGAAGGGAGCGCGATGAGACGACTCATGGAGGACCTCCGGTGGATCTGCTCCCCGCGCGCGGATTATCGAGATCCGCCGTCCGGTGTACAGCCGCCGGCGATCGATGAAAAATTCCTCGAAGAGATCCTGAGCGGCGACCATCCGCTCTCTTACCTTGCTACCAAACTTGGCCAATTCATACGTCTCCCCCTTTTCCAGGCGCTTCTGGAAATCGCGAATAATGCACAACCCTTCGCCCAGGGCGAGGTGGGAAGTGCGATCTGTGCCAGCAATGCGGCCAGGGAAGTGGACAATCCCCCTGATGTCGACAAGTTTCAAGTCATTGGGCGGCTTGCCGAAGCCAGCTTTCAACTTTGCCGCAGGATGCTGAAGGGTCTTTTGCACAAAAAAACTGAAAGTCGAGGTGAATACATCCTCCAGATGGATGAGTTACTGGATGTGCTCGCGAATCTGGATGGCATCCTGGCGGATGCAAAAAAAGACCTGGAGAAGAGAGTCGACTTTCAAACGATCAGATCGGCCCTGAAGCTCAACAATCCGGCCATTCTGCCTCCCTGGGACCTTTTCTGCCAAAGAGGTTTCCCCACGGAAAGGGCGTTTATCTGGCTTCGAGAGATCCTGAAAGGGATCGTGGACGAAATCGTGAACAGTCCCCACGCCAGGCCCGATCCGGGAGAGGCCGATCAGTATTTTTCAGTCTGCCGCGGTGAGAATCACAAATATATGAAGCTTGCTGGTAAGGATCAGCACGGGGTTTTCGCGGATTACAACAGGATTACCTTTGCCGCTGGCCGGAGCTATCGATCCTGGTATACGCGTTTGCGGACGGTGTCTCTCGAACTGCTGACCGATCTGGCAGAGCGCGTCCGGGCTGGCAAGTTGGCCCGCCATTTCGAGCGAGAGAGAGCGTTTCATCGGTCGGACCTGTCGGAACAACCTGTAAAATTCGCAAGGTTGACCGATGAGAAAATGTTCGAAAACCCAGTTCTTTTCGAGGGTTACGATATTTGCCCAAACGGGCTCGGGTTGATTGTGGGGCCAGAGTACGAGTCCTACTTCAAAGAGAAGAAGAGGAAGACCGAAACCGTCAAAGTCACCTGTTCAGACGGCAAAACTCGTGAACTCGAGGTCCGCCACGTCACGGAACTGAAAGATAAACGGATACTGGTCGGCCTCGAATTCAAGAATCCAGATCACATGGAGTTAGAGATTAATTGGCTTGCGCCATAGTGCGTTTGGTTTGTGGTGTTCCATGGATGATTTGAATTATATCCCACCCTGGCTTCGCGACTTTCCGCTGCCACGCGCCCGGCCTGGAGAAGAACTAGAAAATAGAGACATTCTCGACTTTACGGGCCCTGCCCGAATGCTGGCTCGAAGTATACTTTCGATTGCGATGCCGGGCATTCAGACCCCTGTCGGTACTGGTCAATACGTACCCCCCCCCAGCATGGAGTGTGTCGCGGATTCGCTCATCACAGGCATCGTGGGACCGTGGGGATCGGGAAAAAGCTCGCTCGCCAATCTCGTGCTCGCGGAGATCTGGCCCCGCCTCGAGAAATTGAATCGACCAGATCCGCCGTCAGGGACCGGGCGACTACCACTCGTTGTCGAGTTGAATGCATGGCAGACCACACCGGCGCCGACGCTATGGTCTTCCTGGGTGAACGCGATCGGAGCGGCGCTCTATTCACGCCTGATGGAAGCGGTCGCGAATAACCAGCCAATTGAGTACTGCTGTCCCCAACAGGCACAAACCGTTCGCCTTGATAGGAATCGTCTGAAAAAAAATCGACTTCTTGATCCCCGGCTCCCCTGGACCGAGTTTGCCGGACGCCTTTCTGATGCGATTTCAAAGTACTGGCATCCCTGCTTGCTGACCTTTTGCGAAGGTCGCAGTAAGCTCCAGGGACGCGCGCTGGATGTCCGCGACGGAATCAAACAGATATTCAAGTTGGTTGGTAGATACGTAAAGGGCGATGATTTACAGACACTTAAGACTGTTGTTAAGTCGGTCGAACTGCTTTTGGGCTCCCCGACCGCGGTGAGTTTTCCCGCGGACAGTCCTCAGTTTACCAAAAGCCTCGACGAACTGCTTGCGGCCTTCCTGATGCCATGTCAGCCTTGGCGATTGGTGGTGATCGTTGATGATACCGCTCGGATGGACCGAAAGCGGATTCCAGAGCTTCAGGCAGCGTTGGGGCGTTTTTCCCAGATGAGTGGTGTTTTGGTGCTCATCACACTCGACCAGTTGTCATCGGAAGCACTGCACTCAGCCGGGCAGACCGCAACCGAAGGGGAGACGGACGAAGCACCTGTCGCCGGTGAACGGTTCGACACGCGGCTGTTCGCGTTTCGATCTCCGATGCCCTCGATTGGAGCGAATACGCTGGCGCGGTTGATCGAGCGCTGGTGGTTTGATCTGAAATTTCCTTTCCTACCTTTCCGCCGGGAATACTTTATCGAAGCGTTTCAACTGGGCGGGAAGGGCCGGCCGACCCCGAGACAGTTGAAGAGGGCTCTTCTGTGGATGTGGATTCGATTGACCGATCCACGTGAGAAAGAACTTCTCAAAAAACTGCGCAATGGGACGCAATGTAATTCTTTGATAGAAAACGTTTTACATTCTCTTGCGTCATGTCAGCGGACCCTGGAAGATCCTCCCGCGAGGACAAACGAGTGGATCGACGGCCTCAAACGGTGGGGCAAAATTCTGGTAGAATTCAGTGTTCGGCCATGGGATGGGTGTGCTTGGACCGATCGAGTTCCAGACTGGTCAGGGGCTGACGAACACTCAATTTCTATGGCGATCTCCTTAAGACTTTTTGAAGCGCTTGATTTTGTAGGTGCTTATACTGATAATTATTACCTGGAGATTACCGAACAGGCGCAATCTCAGATCACGGCCTGGACGGTGCAAGCTCGGCAGGATTTCCCAGTCGAGATCGCGGAAGCAGATATTGATAATGCAGTCCCGATCCTTCTGGATGCGTTCATGAGTAGGAGTTTCAATTTTTTGCCTGTTCTTAGACATAGTTTTCTCGGTCGAGCGGTGGAGGCCTTTCAGCTCACACACGATCCGCTGCCAACCGAGGCCGAAGAGGTCCTGAACTGCTGGATGCTGCCGGACCGACTCGCTCTAATTGCCGGGGACGATCAGGGAAAGCCTCGCTCGAGAAAGCTCGCTCTGACTTTGCTCTGCGCCTTTCATCCATTTGCGGCCAAGCTCCTGTTACCAGGACGGGGCGATCGCGTCCCAATGGTCTTAGACGAAAAAACAGTAAATCGACTTCGCATTTTAAGAAACGCCCTTGTCGCTGGTATCAGCCCCGAATCGACTACCCCAGATTGAACCGGCTCAGCTCTCAGCGCGCAGGCATGACGCACTCTCGGAGATAAAGATGGCCAAGACACGTAAAGACAAACGATTTTCGAGGACATACGGGTGTGATCCTGAGTTCAAGGGTGCGTTTCCAGGTGGACCGCCCTTGCTTGGAGAAGAAGCGGCGAGAAAAATTCTTGGTGATCCGGAGGCGTACGCGGAAAAGATCGCAGAGCAGTTAAAGAAAGAGCTTGAAGAACTCGAGAAGGCCGAGGCTTCGGCCGAGTCTCAATCCGAGGATTCCTGATTCCCAAAAGTCACGCCAGGTACGGTCTGGTTGTGTACAGGGAGCACACCAGCAACTCGTTCGAGAACTATCACCAAGAGCTGCCACCCGAGGTCCTGAGATAATCCTCTACAAACCCATCTCCACGAACTGCGCCGCCGCATTCAGAAAATGCGCCGTGATCCAGTAAACGGTCCACCCCTCCGAGTAGGTCCCCCGCATGCGAAACAGATCGTCCAGATTCCCCGATTGGGCGAAATTGGTCTGGTTGAGCTGCTCGCCCTGGCTGCCTTCAGGATCGATGAGCTGCCCGCAGGACCGGTACATGACGAGGGCGAGCTTCTTCAGATCCTCCCGCTCCAGGTACCGGCCCATGCGGTAGATCTCGGGCGTGTAGACCACGCCGTACACGTCGAGGTGCTGATTCTGCACCGACACGGCCGTCCATCCGCGGGTCTCGAGACCGTGGTCGCGGAGCCTTCCCGCGGGGAGGTCGATGTTCCAGAGAACTGTGTAGGTGAGGGCCACGTCCATGGCGTGTTCGGCCCAGCTCAGGTACCTGTCCTCGCCCGTCATCTCGTAAACGGCGAGGAATGCCTGAAATCCGGCCCAGGCGCCCTCCTTGTCCTCGCAGCGCGCATCGAGCGTTCCGCCCCAGTAGGGCTCGGTCATGTCGAGGTGTCGCAGGGCATAGTGCTCGGCCGCCTTGATCGCCGCGCGGCGATAGTCCTCGCCGCCGAAAAGCGCGTGGCCCTTGCAGAGCGGCGAGACGAGAAAGCCTTCATTGGTGGACTTCGGCCGCCAGTCGTCGCGCAGGATGCGCGCCGCGTGAATGTCGCACGCCTTGCGCAGGAAAGTCTCCCACCCGGCCGTGTCGATCTCATCCCGCGCACGCCCTGCACGGATGGCGCGGGCGAAGTTTTCCATTCCCTGGCCCTGGGAGACCGGGTCCTGGCCGTACCAGCGGTCCTTGTTCGGATCGTAGCGCACCATGAAGCCCTTCTCGTCGAAGGGGGACGTGGCAAGGTGGTCCATCGCCCTCTGTGCCAGGGCGATCGCCTCGGGTGCGCCGAGCCGGTCCGCGAGCACGAGGAGCGCGTAGCCGGGCGCGCCCGACTGGCCCGCCCACCCCATGACGTACTCGTTGTTGTGAGGGTACATGCGGAAGCCAGCTGATTCGCCATCCTCATGAAAGCGCGAACGGGTAAAGCGGTACTTGGCCTCGAGAATGGCGTCGATCGTCGGGAGAGCGTCGCAGTCGAAGGGTTTGAAGAGGCCGATGGCGGAGCGGAGAGGGATCTGGAAGCCGGCGCCTTTTCGCGGAACAGGGTAAGCCTGAAGGTAGAAGGTTTTTTCGATGACCGCGCCCGGGGGGACCTCGAGCCAGGTGTCGGTGTATTCGAGGAGGCGGCGCTGGTTGGCCTTGATGAAGCCCCGTTGGCCGTTGATCGAGCAGGGGCCCGAAAGGAGGAGGAGTTCGGTGGCGTCCTCGTGAGCTTTGACCCCGAGCGACCACCACTGGTCGGGAATGTTGGCATGGGGGGCCGGAGAGGGCCTGCTGTGGAGCGCGGCGCCGGAGAGGGTGTCCTCCGCCTGCCACTCGAGGCTCGCGAAGGGGACCGGGTAGCGATGTTCTTCGCAGAGGAGTTCGGCCGGTGGGGCGCCGGTGAACGTGGCCACGTGGCCAAAGGCGGTCCTCGCGCCCGATGGATTCCCGTGGTAGCAGATTCCGGGGAGGAGGGCGGCCGCGCCCTTCTTTGGAGCCTGCCAGCGGACGGAGAGGGTGGACGGGGCTGCGGGGCTCTCGCCGGTCCATTCGAAGCGGCGGACGCATTCGACGAGGTCGCCCTTTGGGCGATAGGCGTCGCGGAGTTGCCACGTGCCGTTCGCGGTTTGGATTCGGCCGGTGAGGATGATCCACTCGCCCGATCGGGTCGCTTCGTCCGGGTGGGCGTGGCGCCACGTGGAGGGCCAGTCATCGGCCCAGGCAGTGGCGACCGACCACAATCCATCGGAAGGTGGAGCGAGGAGGCGCCGGCCCGCGTGAGAGAGTTCGACTCCGTACTTTTGGCCCTCGGGACGGACGCTCAGGAGGATGTGGCCCACCTCGAACGCCAGCGGGTCAGGTGGATCCGGCGAAAAGCCGGTCAAGATGACCAGTGCCGGAAGCAACAAAATATTCAAGACCCGCGAAGGCCCGAAAACTCCGCGAGAGCGCGCCGCCTTTGAAATCATGATTTTCTCCCCAAAGGAAATCGGATGGACGCATGCCTTGAAGCCGCTCGACAGGACTACTTCAGATATCCGATCGCCCTCAATTTGTCTTCCAGCATTTTCTGGTAGGCCTCATCGTTCCGGTCGAACGCCTTTGCCGACCTGGCAGGAGGTGGGTACTCCAGGACCTCCCGTTGCGAGGATTGAGGAGGTCTCACGGCGGAACGGCCCGTCCACATCGGCGAGACCGGCAGCTGGAGAAGAGTCGCCAAGGTGGGTGCCACATCCACCACATGGAGCGACTCGGTCGATACGGAACGCGCGGCTGACGGGCCCGCGAGCAGGTAGACTCCGTCGGGATGGTGAACGCCGGACCAGGCGGGGATTTCCGAGGCTTCCACGAACTCTTCGAAGGGATATTCCTTTCCGCTCAGAACGATACGGGCGTCCTCGGAGATCGTGTTCCGCGGATTCAGGATCAGCCAGAGCCCTCCGCCTTCGCGCTTGATCTCGAAGAGCGGGATGCCGCTATCTGCGGCGCACACCGCGGCCAGGATCGGCTCGACCTGATCGAGCAATCGACTTCGTTCTTCGGGAGAAAGGGATTTCGGCCGCAGATAGATCCTGGGATCGATGTTCCGGCCGGAGAGACGGTCGGCAACACCGAGGGCCTCGATCAGATTGGTCACGTTGATGCGGCAAAATTTGCCGGCCATTGTTCTCCGTGTCGGCTGAAAACCATGGTCGGATACGACGAGCAGATTCACCTCGCGGGGAGCGGAGTCGAGGATTTTTTCGAGGCTTCGGTCGGTTTCGGCGTAAACCGCATCGACAGGATATCCGTACAGAGTCTCTCCCGACGATTCTGTTTTCGGGGATTCCCCCGGATGCGGGGGCTCCCAGTGAAAGTGCGAGACCCGATCCACCTCCGTGAAGAGGATGGCGGCAAATTCCGGTTGCCTGGTCCGTATCAGTTCGGCGAAAAGATCCGCCTTGAGCGCCACATCGAACCGCCAGTTCCGCCAGGTCCGCTCCTGAACGGGGCGATTCCAGACCAGATTGTCGATTGCCTCCAGAAAAGCCCGGCGCAGAGTCGAGATCCGGACGCCGTACCGGAAGGCGTTCACCGCGATCTTCAGGGAGAGGAGCCTTCCTCTCGACCTGACCGGCTTGCACATGCGGGATTCGACAACAAAATTGTACTGGGGAGGAAAGGATTCCGGCTGCGGAACCAGATAACTGGGCACGACAAAATCGTGGTCCCCCAGATCGGCAAACGGTGGCCAGGTGAAATACCAGGCGTATGTGCCGAAAGACCTTCCTTCCGAATAGAGCCGGTCCCAGATCCGGCCGACCTGAAGATCATCCTGTTTGTTGGAAAAGTCCTCTATCCCGTGATTATCGGGGAGGCAGCCCGTTGCGATCGTGGTCCATACCTGTGGCGAGTACATGGAAGGAAGGGAGCGGAGCTTCGCGCGGCGGCCGTTTTCGAGAAGCCGCTCGATGCAGGGCAGCTTTCCCGAGTCGAGGAGAGGATCGATCCGGTCCCAGGTCGCCCCATCGATCCCCACCAGCAGGACCCGGGGACCTTCCGACGGACGGGCTGGACCCGGCCAGAGCAGGGCTCCCGTTCCGAGAACGATCGCCGCGAAGGCCGCCATCGAAGAGGGGACTCTCGTTGACGAGCTCGCCCGGGCGGCCCAGACGATCGCCGCACCGGCGGCCACGGGGATGATCCAGAGAAGAACGCCGTCCGATCCTTCCAAGGAGAGGTACAGCCACAGGAAGGGGAGAAGAGCGGCGACGATGGTCCCCGCCCACCGCCGCACCGCGCCGAAAAGCAGGATCGGCACCGCGGGAAGAACGAAGAAGAGAAGAAAGGCGGTCCCCTTCTCGTCGACGGAGAGCGGTGTTGCCAACCGTGCTGCGGCAAGCGAACCGGTGCCGGCCAGGAGGGTGACGAAAAGCCAGAAACGGAACCTTTCAGGGCGGTTCAATAGTTGGAATCCTCGTTCCCGAGAGGTGTTGGCAAGCCGCCTCGCGGCTCCGCTGGGCAGACTTGCCGCTATTTGCGCGAAATATTATCCAACGTAAATCTTAACATATCTTGATTTATTAAGGAAAAAGTGTATCGTATTTCGGAGAAGAAAGCCGCAACAGGATCTCATTATTTTT
>CAZUHB010000055.1:13006-41105 GCA_964620445.1 uncultured Phycisphaerales bacterium | reverse complement strand
GCCCGACTCGATGGTGGACGGTTCGCGAAAATCGACAGAACCGGAGGAACCCATGCGTGCAGGAATCGTGATCGCCTTGCTGGCCGCAATCATCTGCCCGTTGGCAGCGGGGCAGGACGTGTCGATCGACTACGCCTTCGACAGCGCTGACGATGCATCGCTCTTTGTTGCCACGGCCAAGGGCGAGGGGACGCGCTACAAGTCGCAGCCCAAGATCCACGACGGCAAGCTCTACTTGCTCGAGTCTTGGTGGAAGTTCCACACCGCTGCCGCGTTCAGCGCGCCCACGGAGAAATTGACGCGTATCGTGGAGGCGCGCTTCGACCTGATCATGAACACGGGCACGGAGGGGGCCGGTTTCGTCTGGCTCGACGCGGATCTCTTCGGCGACGAGGGCAAGGCGCCCGGGATCGCCGAATGGGAAGCGCCGAACATCGACGGGTGCTTCAGTGTCGGTTTCGACGCTTCGAATCCGCCCAACCGCGATCCCTTCTACGGATCGGGCAACGTCTACGACAGGCCGCAGCACGAGATCTCTCTCCACTGGGATGGGATGGAGATCGTGAAGAAGACCACCCCCATCGATTTCCGCGACGAGAAACCGCACGCGGTGCGGATCCTGGCGGAGTTCACCGCGGGAGGCGCCGATGTGAGCGTCTTCGTGGACGACGCGGCGGTCTTCGAAAACCACTTCATCCCGTCGATGGTCGCCTACCGGGGGCGGCCGGTGTTCGGCGCCCGCAACGGCGAGACCGCGGGCGACGTGCTCATCGACAACCTGTCGATCGCGTGCCGCGAACCGACCGAACCGTTCGCGCCGCCCCTCGAGGTGATGGCCATCGATCACAAGATCAACGACGTGAAGCATCCCCGCAACGAGGCGGACGTCGATTTTCCCGCCGACACCGGTGATTTCGCGCGCATCGTTTGCACCCTGCGGCTCGACAAGCCGGAGACGCGCTTCGATCCCTGGGACCGGACCGCCACGATCAGCGTCTTTGCCGACGATGGCGAGCGCTTCGAGATCATCCGGTACATCACGCCCTACCACAACGGCCACGTGTGGAAGGTGGATGTCACCGATTTCGCGCCCCTTCTCCAGGGACGGCGGAAGATAGAGCAGGCCTGCGGCACTCAGGGCGAGGGGTGGGTGGTGACCGTGGCCTTCGCCTTTTACCCCGGTGAAGCGGAACGCCGGCCGCTGAAGGTGATCAACCTCTGGTCGGGCAGCCCCGAGGTGGGCAATCCCGAGAAGCCTGCCGCCGATTTCTACACCCCCAGGGAGTTCACCCTCGACGAAACGATCACCCACGCCAAGGTCCGCACCGTGGTGACCGGCCACGGCATGTCGCCCAACACCAATAACGCGGCCGAGTTCATGCCCCTCGGCCGCACACTCACCGTCAACGGCGCCTCGTTTTACAATGTTCTCTGGAAAGAGGACAACTACCTCAATCCCTGCCGCCCCCAGGGGGGAACGTGGAAGTACGACCGCGCCGGCTGGGCGCCGGGCGATGTGGTGCGGCCGTGGGAGGTGGACCTGTCCCACCTGATCTCGGACGAGCGGACCTTGAAGATCGGGTACGTTCTCGACGAGTACATCAACGAGGGCCGCGGCAAGACATGGGCGCCCACGCACAAGACCGAGGCGCACCTGATTCTCTACGGGGAGCGGTAAAACCGGCGCGTCCCACCTGTCGCGTTTTTGTGTAAGCGGAGAGCTCCGACCGGCTCGAACCCTGTATAATGAAGATCGTCGTTCGAGGCGGCCCGGGTGCCGCAAGCAGGATGGCGGCAGGGATTTCGGGAGCAAGTCATGAGCCAATCCACCTTCCGAGCGATGTGGGTCATTGTCGGATTGCTGTTCGCGGCCGCGGTTGTCACCGTGGCCGTTCTCGTATGGAGTGGCGACGGGGATCCGGGCGAGGACATTCTGCCCCCCGTTTCCGGTTCGCGCGCGGGGAGCGATGCCGGTCTCCGGGCGGATCGGGCAAACCGGGAAGAGATCGGTGCGGAGGCCGTTCTCGAAAGTCCCGACGAAGAGGATCGGAGCCGCGAAAGGGTCATCTCGGACCGGCCCATGATCTCCGGCCGCGTTCTGGAAAAGGGGACAGGGAAGCCGATAAAGAGCTTCCACTTCCGGCTCAGGCACAAGGATGGAAAAAGAGGGCCCTGGCCGGTGATCGTCAACGAGACCGTTCGCGACGAGGAGGGGCGTTTTTCGATCGGCCTCGCGCGCGGGGGTGACCATACGCTGACCGTCAGGTCCTCGATCCATGCCCTGGCGAGCTTCGGCGACCTGAACATTCCCGATGACGTCGGCCTGCGCGACTTCGTGGTCGAGCTCGATCCCGGATCGAGTGTGTCGGGGCGGGTCGTGGAGGCCGCGACGGGCAAGCCTGTCGAGAATGCCCTGGTCGGTTCGGAACGGGAGACCGAGCTGATTCGAATAATGATGGGGCATGACGAGTTCAGCGTTCACACCTACACCGATGGCAAGGGGCGCTTTTGCCTGAAGGGCCTGGAGGAGAAAAGACAGAAGATCGCCGCCCTTCATCCCGATTTCGCGGAAGGGTATGTGGACGTCACACCGGGCCGGGACGCGGGCGAGGTCGTGATCGAGCTCCGGCCCGGGTATTTCGTTTTCGGTCGCGCCCTGAACGACGATGGAGATCCGCTCGGCGGTCTGGTCATCAGCCTGTTCGGGCGCAATCCGAGAATTCCGATCGCCCGGAAGGATATCACCGCGAGCGACGGAACCTACAAGGTCGGTCCGGCCGAACCAGGCCGGCTGACCGTGGTTGCCAGGCCGCCGCCGGATGAGAACGAGGGTTCCTTCGGTTTCACGAATGAAAGGAAAAAGGCCGAGCTGATCGACGGGGACATCGAGATCAACTTCGGCCCCGAGCCCGGCCAGGTCGTCTGGTCCGGGAAGGTGATCGATCCCACGGGGCTGCCCGTGCGCGGGATCGAGGTGTCCGCCGGCATGGACGCGGCCTTCATGAAGGAGAGCCACAGCACGAATGGAGGGAGGGCGCGGTGCGGGGAGGACGGCTCGTTCGTTATCCGCAAGCTATACCCGGGTCGCTATCGGCTGTACGTCGACTTCCCGGGGCAATCGGGTTTCGAGTGGGAAGAGATCGCCTTCGAAAAACCGGGGCCGGTGGAGCGCGATCTTCTGCTGGAATGCGGGGCCATGAAGGGCGAGATCGTCGATGCGGAGACCGGCCGGATGGCAGGGGCCACACGTTGCTCGGCGCAGCTCGAGATGAATCGGCGCCCCTTCAAGAGTTACTCGACGTTCGAGATCAATGACGGCACGTTCTGCCTCCGCGGCCTTCAAGCGGGGACCTACACCGTCTCGGCGTCGGGAAGGGACATCCCCCATTCGGAAGTGGAGGGTGTCGAAGTCACCAGCGGAGGGATCGTCGAGGGGGTCAAGATCGAGGTGCCTCCTTCCGGCCGGGTGGAGATGGCTTTTCTGGGCTTCTCGGACGAAGAGTACATCAATTATCATTTCATGATGGAGGGAGGAAAATACAGTCACGGGTCCAGTTCCTCGAAGTCCTCCCGAACGCCCGTCATCTGCCTGGAACCGGGCGAATGGAGGGCCAACTTCCGTCTGCACGACGTGGGTTCGATCGAACGCACCGTTCGGATCGATCGGGACAGCATCATCGAGATGGCGATCAGCCGGGAGGACTTCGACCCGAGTTCCCGGATCCTTGCCGTCGCCGGAACGATCGTGTTCAGCGACGGCAGCCCGATCGAGGGCGCCGCCGTCGACTTCTCCGCGAGCGACATCCCCGGTCTGGCCGAGGAGGAGAGCGAGTTCAGCGGCAAGACCGATGAAACCGGTCGTTTCGTCGTCGATGGCTTCAGGCCCGGAAGCTGGAACGTGCGGATCGGTGTTCCAGGTATGGGAACCGACCACCTGCCCAAGGTGGTCATCCCCGAAAACTCGCCCAACCCGTTCGTCTACAACGCCACGGTTTTTCGCGGAAAGGTGGTGGGCCGGGTCTATCCGGATCCGGCGGTGATCGACATTCTGGCGGGTACGAGAATCAGCTTTCACGTCAATCTGAAGCAGGTCGAGACCGGGAATCGCGTCGGACGCTCCGGATACGCTTCGCCCGGTGAGGATGGCGGAAGGCCTTTCGAGGTCTCCTTCGTGCCGCCGGGACATTACACGCTCGACGCCGGAGGAACGGCCCACGCCCGTTACAAGAGTCCGGCTTTTTCTATAGGTGAGGACGAAACCGTCGAATTGCCGCCGATCATGCTCGAGCTCACCGATGCCGTCATCTTGAAGGTGACCGACACCGCCGGGGAGGATCTGGAAAACGTGAGGATAAAATTCCTGGACCTGGAGCCCTATTTTCGGGGCATCTATCTATCGAGCTCGATCCGTTTCTATCCAAACGACCAGCTCCCGCCAGGCCCCACCAAGGTCAGAATCAGCGCCCGCGGCCACAAGGAAAAGGAACTCACCCTAACCCGAAGCCCCAAAGGCCTGGAAGTCGTCGAGGTCTTTCTGGATTAGCTACGTCATACGGTGCCAGGCTCGATTCGTCGGTCTAAGCGCGTCACTCCGTTCCGGGCTCCGTTCTTCCGTCATTCCGTGCCAGGCTCGATTCGTCGGTCTGAGCGCGTCATTCCGTTCCGGGCTCCGTTCTTCCGTTCTTCACCCCCGGAACTTCGCCGGGTCGAGGCCGAAGTGCTTGATCCGCGTATGGATGTGCGAACGCGAGATCCCCGAGATGCGCGACGCCTCGGTCACGTTGCCGTTCGTGTGCTTGAGAAGGTAGGTGAGGTAGTCGCGCTCGAACCCGCTCGACGCGTCCTGAAAGGGCAAGGGCTCCCTGTTGAGGCTCGTCCAGCGGGCGCCCGTATCTCCCTGGATCTCCCGCGGAATGTCCTCCACGTCGAGAAGCTCCTTGTCGCCGTGCATGACCGCCATGCGCTCCACCGTGTTCTCCAGTTCGCGCACATTGCCCGGCCATGAATAGTTGGAAAGCACCATCTTGGCTTCCAGGTTGAACCCCTCGACCGCGCTGCCCGACGACTCGGTGTACTTCTGCAAAAAGTGGTCTGCAAGGATCGGAATGTCCTCGCGCCGCACGCGCAAGGGCGGCAGGTGAACGGGCACCACGTTCAACCGGTAATAGAGATCCTCGCGGAAGGAGCCCTCGCTCACCATCTCGTTCAGGTCCCTGTTCGTGGCAGCGATAACGCGAAGGTCGACGGCCATCGTGGCGGACGATCCCACCGGAGTGTACTTGCGCTCCTGGAGAAAGCGCAGCAGCTTGAGCTGGGCGCCGGGGCTGATCTCGGAGACCTCGTCGATGAAGAGCGTGCCCCGCTCGGCGCGCGCCACGAGGCCCTTCTTGGCCCGCGACGCACCGGTGAAAGCGCCGGCCTCGTGCCCGAAGAGCTCGCTCTCGAGAAGGCTCTCCGGCATGGCGGCGCAGTTGAGGGGCACGAACTCGCCGTTGAACCGATTCGAGTTGAGATGAATCGCGTGGGCGAGCAGTTCCTTCCCCGTCCCCGATTCGCCGTGAATGAGAACGGTCGCCACCGAATCGCGCAAGAGATCGATCGTCTGAAAAACGGCGCGCATCTCGCGGCTCTGGCCGATGAGCCCGCCGTAGGCCCTGCGGTTGTCCACCATCTGACGGAGCGCGCGGTTTTCGCGCAGCGTGGCCCGCTGGCTCAGGGCCCGCTCGATCAGCAGGAGCAGCTCGTCGATCTCGAACGGCTTGGTGATGTAGTCGAAAGCGCCGAGCCGCATGGCGTCCACGGCGGACCGGATCGTGCCATGAGCGGTCATGATGATGACGAGCGCCTCGGGGTCGGCGGCGCGGACCCGTTCGAGAACGGCGATCCCGTCGGCGCCCGGCATCTTGAGATCGAGCACGGCCACGTCGAAAGGCTGCGCCTCGTAACGCTCGATCGCCTGATCGCCGCTCTCCACGGCAACCACTTCGAATCCGTGCCGGCCGAGCGACCGCCGGAGAAAGTGGCGCATGCTTTCCTCGTCATCGGCCACGATCACCGTCGCCCCGGGGCGATCCCGATCCGCCTCGTCCGCCGCCGCCTTCCGCGCCGCGTCCATTGGGTCGCTCATGAGCCTCGCTCCTTCCGGATCGTCGATGGCGGAAACTCGGGGATCGGCAGCGTGATCGTGAACGTCGCCCCCTGGCCGGGAACGCTGCCCACCTCGATCGTTCCGCCGTGCGCCTCGACGATACTGTAGGAAACGGAAAGCCCCAGCCCCGCGCCGCGCGATGCCGGGTCCGGATCCTGGTCCTTGGTGGTGAAGAAGGGTTCGAAAATGTGATCGATCTGGTCAGCCCCGATCCCCACGCCCGTGTCCGTCACGGCGATGACCATCTCGCGCGGCGTCTGTCGCGCCTCGATCGTCAGCTCGCCGCCGCCCGGCATGGCGTGGAGCGCGTTGTTGCAGAGGTTGAGCAGAACCTGGTGGAGGCCGTCGCCATCGACCGGAACGGGCGCGCCCGCCTCGATCCTGCGCACGACGGTCACCGCCCGCTTGTGGGCGTCCGGCTCGATCAGGGTCAGGGCGTCTTCGATGATCGCCCCCACATCGCGCGGCTCGATCTTTCCGGCGCGCTGCCGCGAGAAGCGCAGGAGCTGGTCGGTGATCTCGCTCGCCCGGTCGGCGGCGCGCAGGATGACCTCGAGCGTTTCGCGCCGCTCGGCGTTCGCCTCCGTCTCGAGCGTCTCGGCCGCGCAGCCGCGGATTCCGCCCATGAGGTTGTTGAACTCGTGGGCCACGCCGCCGGCGAGCGTCCCGATCGACGCCATCTTTTCGGCGTGGATGAGCTGCTTCTGCGCGCGCTGCAGATCGTCGAGAGCTCGTTCGAGGTGGCGCGTCTTGCGATTCACCTCCGCCTCGAGGTTCAGGTTCAGTTCCCGGAGCTCCCGGTTCTTGCCGTCTATTTCGCGCCGCGACTGCCGCAGCTGCCGCACCATGACACCGAAGTCGGCGGCCAATCCCCCCACCTCGTCGGCGGACCGCACCGGAACCTCCACATCGAGTTCACCCCGCGCCACGGCCCGCGTGCCCTGACGGAGCTGCCGCACGGGGCGCACCACGGTCCGGTAGAGGCCGAATCCGAACATGAGAACGAGGGCGGCGAACACGGCGCCGTTCAGGTTGAGGTAGGCGCGGCGGATGTCGGAGGCGAAGGCCGTGCCCAGAACGGTCTGCTCCTCGGCGAGTTTGTCGATGCGCCTCTTCACTTCCCTGAGGGAGCGCTGTTCCATCTCGCGGGCGAGGATGCCCACATTGTCCTCGAGGCGGCGGCTCATGGCCGCGTCGGTCTCCTCGACGGCTTGCCTGATCTGCTCCACGTCGCCCGCGTAGAGACTCAGGGGAAGGTCCTTCATGTGGCGCCGCCGCGCATCGGTGGTGTGGCGGATCAGGTTGACGAGCAGGCTCTTGCTGTCGGCCGTGTGCTGGAGCACCATCCGGCCCAGCGCATCGCGGCTCTGCTCGATGAGGGTGTCGGTGCGATCGGTAAAGCTCTCGTCCGCGCGCGGGCCGAAGTACCCGTAGAGAAAGATCGCCATCAGGGTCGCCGCAACGAGAAGAACGGCGGTGAGCTTCATCCCGAGGGAAAAACCGAATCCGGACCCTTGGCCTTTCGATTCATTTCTTGACATTTTTGCCCTCCGGAAGAGCGACCGCGTCCAGGATCGAATCGGCGGACACGAGGAAAGGCAGGGGAAGTTCGTATCGGCAGCGCCGCGCGGCGGCGAGGTTGACCACAACCTTGTGGGCGTTCATCGTTCCGATCGGGATCGTGCCCGGATCCTTCTTGCCCTCGAGGATGTCGAGGGCGATGACGACGGCCCGCTTGCCGAGCAGGTTGTAGTCCACGACCACGCCGGCCACCGCCCCGGCCCGCGTGGCCTTGAGCGACGACGACAGGAGCGGGATCCGGTGCGGCTCGACGGCGGTGAGGATCTCGTTCATGTTGCTGTAAATGAGAAAGTCGATCGGGATCCAGATCGCCTGCACCTTCGACGACGCGAGGGCATCCACGGCGGATTCGATCCCGGCCGGCGCGGCCACGACCTTCTCGACGATCTCGATGCGCGGTGCGTCCTTCGTGGCGAGGAACTCTTTCATCGCCTGGAGCTCGGCGGCACTCACCTCGCCCGAAACGGACGAGCGCAGGATGCCGATCCGCCCGAGGTGCGGAACGGCCCGGCCGAAGACGCGCAGGAGGGTTTGCGAGTCGATCCAGTTGCTGTTGCCGGCCAGGTTGCGGCCAGATCCCTTCCAGGAGGGGACCACGCGCGACAGGACCGGATTGGTCACGGCGGTGAACACGATCGGAATCCGGTCGACCCGTTCCGCGGCGAGGAGCGTCGCGCGGGTGCCCATGGCGAAAAGGAGGTCGACCGGTCCGTCCGTGGAGCCGGCCGATTTTGACGCGCCGCGAAACTCGTCGAGGATGCTCGCGGCCTTGGCCGGATCCGAGTCGGCGTTGCGCACGATCAGTTCGTGGGGGTGTTTGGTCTCCGCGAGCGCCGCGCGGATCCCGTCGAGGGCAATCTCGTCATTGGGCGAGTCGTGCCAGAAGAGGACACCCAGGCGCCACGTCGAATCGCCCGCCGCGCGGGCAGGACCTTGATCCGGCATACAGGCGAGAAAAAATACGATGAGGAGGAGAATGTCCCGCGTCGATCGGGCCTTTTGCGGTCTCTTCATGGCCGTTCCTTTCGCACCGCGAGGAATGATTCGATCCGGCCGCGAATCGCCCTTTCGGCCGGACCGGGACATGGTAACACACGGGGTTCGAAGTCACCAACTCTCCCGGTTTGGCACAAGCATCCGGCTCAGGGCCTTCGGGAACCGGTAGATCGCCGTTGGCAGCATCGCTCCACCGAGTGTATAGTGGTCCACACCCTTCTCAGCACAACTCGCGGAGACCAACCATGAAACGTCGCACATTCATCAGGCAGAGCGCCCTCGCTTGCGGCGGGCTGATCCTCTCTCCCCTGGCTTGTGTTCAGGAGGCTGCCTCTCGAAACCGGGAAACCGTCCCCCTGGGCGAATCTCCCGGCGCGAGCACGATGCGCGTCCTCGTGTGCGACGGAAAACCGCGCGCCCGGGGGCGGATCCACGGCGAGACATTCCGCGAAGAGATCGGCACCCTCGTCGCCCTCTGGAAGGAGTCGATCGCCAGGAGATACGCGATGCAGGCCGACCGCTTCATCGAGGAGTTTCTCGGCGACACGCGTTTCGACGAGGCCGCGCGAAGATGGACGCCCGGCCTGTGGGACGAGGTGTGCGGCATTGCCGAGGGCGCGCGTTTCGACCGGGACACGATCGCGGCGTTCCAGTGCATCGACGAGGAATGGTGGTACGGCCGCAACCGGCTCATGGGCATCGAGCCGCCCGCGCGGCAGCCGGCGCCGGTAGAAAAATGCAGCGTGATCGCCGCATTCGGCCAGGAGGGCGCGCCGGCGGTTCTCGGCCAGAATCTCGACATCATGGATTACTACGACGGGTACCAGGTTTTGCTGCACACGCGCCATCATGACTCGGCGCTCGAGTCGTTCGCCCTGACCAGCCCGGGCTACATCGGGATGAACGGCCTCAGCAACCGCGGCGTGGGCGTGGGCGTGAATGCGCTTCTCCAGCTCGATCACCGCGTGGACGGGCTGCCCGTGGCCTTCGTGGTGCGCGGGATTCTCGAGCAGGAGAGCTTTGCGAAGGCCGTGGACTTCGTGAAGAGGATCGATCACGCGTCGGGGCAGTCGTACACGATCGGCTCTGCGGGGGAGATCGCCGCCTTCGAGTGCTCGGCGCACGAAAAGCCGCGGTGCGCGCCCGCCGTCGGATCGAGCAGGCTCTGCCACACCAACCACCCGCTCGTGAGCGACGACCAGGCGATCTATACCCGCCTAAAGGAAAAAGTTGGCGCGACCACCAGGCGCAAGGGGCCGACCGACAGCGAGGCCAGGATGGAGACGATGGAGAAGAGGCTGTCCGATCTCGATGTTCCCTTCACCGTGGACGCGGCCAAGGCCGCGCTCGGCTCGCACGATGTGGCCGCCATGCCGGTGTGCCGGCATGGGCCGGGTGCGTTCACCTTCGGGTGCACGGTCATGGAATTCACCGACCCGCCCGTTCTGCACGCTGCGCCCGGACCAGGGTGCAAGACCGAATTTCGCGAGTATCGCTTCTGATTTGCCGGGCGTTGCGCGGACCGGAATTCGAAAATCACATCAAAAACTACTCCTCCCCCTGATGGGTCTTTCGCGAGATTCCGTTTTTACCTATAGAGATCCACCGAAAACGAGCCTAACCGCCGAGGATCTTGAAACACCCAGGATGGGTTCTAGGTGAGAGACCAATTCGACAGGAACCCTTGACCAGATCGCGTGTAGTCTGTCTGGCCGGCCGGCCAGTGCATGACGGAGAAACAGGAGAACCATGATGAGAACAACGGGATGGCACAGTGTTTCAGTATTTCTTTTTCTTCTTTTGGCCGTAATCACCTGCCCGACAGCATCTGCACAGGGACCGATACGCACCATAGACCTCAGTTCGAACGGCGGTGTCAATGCCAAGACATTCGGAGTTGATTCACTGCAAATGGCGACTGCCGGACCTTTCGTCGAGTCATTTGGAAACGACATCCCATGGGAAATATGGGGAATGATGGGACTGACGTGGCAGGATATCGAACCTTCAGAAGGGCACGATTATGTGTGGGATTGGACACCTTTTCAAAACGAATACAATTACATGTCGCTAGACATATACATGAGGCTCGCCAAGAGATACGGTAAAAAATTGCAGATCGCGTTGTTTACATCATCGACCTGGGCAACGGAGCATGAGGTCAATCCGGATCCGAGCGATCCGAATTTCGAATCTAGATGGCGGGTCCATGCAAGTCCAATTCTACCCGGATTCGAGGACGACTGGAAAAATCTCATTGAAGCCATTATTGAGAGATATGATGGTGATGGTTATTCCGACGCGGATTTTGTTGACGGAACGTGCCTTATTCATCGCATTGATATCTGTGGTGAAGTTGAGTCGTATGATCACTGGCAAGGGGCTCCAATAAAATATTTCGAAGCATTGGATTTAGCATTCCAAGCAGCAAATGGTGAAATTCCCATCGGTCGCGCGCCCATGCTCACTTTTGATGTCACGAATGACGATCCTTGCTTCGCGAATGGTCAAAGCGACTTCGAACAGATCAAGAATAGAATATACTACGAAGACGATCCGCAGCATGTAGATGATTGGTCCGATGTCAACAATGATCGATATCGTGAATTCTTGAGATTGACTCACCTCTACGCCGACAAATTCGACGTCATGAATATTCACCCCATTGGCAAATACACCTGCACGGCAGGTTTCGTAGGATTTCTTCGCGAGGAGGCTGGAGACGAGAACGGAACGGGAGAAGGGGGAATCGGCCCCGACAAACCGATCTGCGCCGACGACTACATCATTAGCCCGCACAACGGCTACAGGGCCCCAGGTAATATTTGGGAAGTCCCGGAAAAATGGAGCCTATGCCCGAAGATCTACGAGAACGACTATAGATTGTCGGACAATGGTCCTCCTTATGTGGAGATATATGGAGAATCTAACGCTAAAGAAGACGTCTTCGATGCACTCGACAAGGGAGCGTGGAACTTCTGGGATGGTTTTACAGGCAATCCTCCGTACTACAGTTTCCTGGATGATTTCTATCAGAGCTATCGACCGGAGTTCGTGGAGAAACAGGCCGGTCATCTCGTAAAGCGATTGATCTTCGGATTGGCGTCAGGGCTGGACTCGATGTACATTCAGCCTGGGGTGGATGCCTATGAGTGGGGGGACAGAATTTACAGGCATGGCGGCTTTATTGATCTTCTCGCCTACAATACCGCCAAAGCTGCTCTTCCTCTTTCGGAAGATCACTTGGAGTATGGCAAGAAGCCCGCCTACCACCAGTTCAAATGGCTCTATGAAAAACTCAATGGAGCCATGGTCTGCGACGTCCTTCTCGAGAATTCTGCTCCCGGTACTTACTTCCCGCTGGCATGTGTCTACAGATTTACGATCGTCGAGAATTCCGTCGAGAGACCGCTTTGGGTAGCTTGGCAAGATTGGGTCAGTGGAGGTCCGCATTTCATGAGATCTTTTATCCTCGAGAATATCGATTCCGATCATGTGACCATATATCAAACCTTCAAATTGGAGGATGGTATCAAATCTCAAACGGTACCGAACTCTGCCACTCTGGCTGTCAACAACAATCAGGTCCAAATCCAGTTCGGTGACAGTCCGATCTTCATCGAGGAGACACCCGAGTAAATGACAAAACCCCGAACAATCCACAGGGAGTGCTGATTTCCTATCACGCACTCCCGCAAGGCTCTCGCCTCCCGGTCAGAAATCGTTCCCTTGCGACCGGGGGGCGGGAGTTTGTTTGCCCCGTCTTTTTCAGAATTGGATCGAAAAACTCATGATCGGCGCGAGGAAATACACCAACTTTCGTTTATACTATCAAAGAACGCAGGGAGCGCCCGCGCGCGATCGCGGTGGTCTGTTACGGGAGAGGAAAATGACGATCAAGCCTGTTTATGCCCTGATAGTTCTGGCCGGCCTCGCGCTGTGCGGAAGCCTTTCTGCCGGCACGCTTCACGTTCCCGGACAGTACGCCGCGATCCAGGACGCGGTCGACGCGGCGGTCAATGGCGACACCGTGCTCGTGGCGGACGGTGTCTATTCGGGCGCTCGAAACCGCGATATCGATTTTCTGGGCAAGGCGATCGCCGTCAAGTCCGCCAACGGATCGGGCAAGACCACGATCGACTGCGGCGGAAGCTCCGCAACCCCTCACCGGGGATTCATCTTCGAAAACGGCGAAGGCCCGACGGCGCTCCTCGCCGGGTTCACCATCGTCAACGGTTACGCGGCCGTACCCGGCCCATACGCGGCGCCGCCCTACGGATGCGGCGGCGGAATCCTGTGCTGGCAGAAAAGCTCGCCCACGATCGAGGACTGCGTCCTGCGCGACTGCATCGCCGAAAATTGCGGCGGCGGTATGATGATCTACTACGCCAGCTCGCCCTCGCTGAAAAACTGCACCTTCGACAACAACCAGGCACAGGAAAAAACCTTCCTCGGCGGCATGGGCGGCGGAATCTCGATCTACGAAAAAAGCAATCCCGAGATCGTCGATTGTTCCTTCCTGAACAACAGCTCCGAATCGGGCGGCGGAGGCATCTCGATCACGTTTCAGAGCTCTCCAACAATCAGCGGGTGCCTCGTTCAGGATAATGGACCGGGCGGCGGCCTGCGCTCCGGGGCACCTGCCCACGGCGATGACTGCTCCCCGTGGATCGTGGGAAACGTGGTCGTCGGGAACACCGGCACAGGCATCCGCTGCGGCCCGAAGTCGCCCGTCATCGAGAACAACTTCGTCATGAACAACACTGGCGGGAGTGCGGGCGGTATCGGCGTCAGTGGAAAAAACTTCACCGTGCGGAACAACACCATCAGGGGAAACAGCGGCACACAGGGCGGCGGGCTCAGCATCACGCCCACCGCCAACTGCACTGGTACGGTCAGCCGCAACCTCGTCTTCGCCAACAGCGCCGAATGGGGCGGCGGCATCTATCTCGAGTTGCTCGGTTCGATCACGATCAGCCAGTGCGTCCTCGTGAAAAACCACGCCAACTTGTCCGGCGGTGGAATCTACACAAAGGGCGATCACACCATTTTGAACTGCACCCTCTTCGAAAACAGCGCTGTCTCCGCGGGCGGCGGGATCATCGCCGCCTTTCAAGCAGAGCCGTCGATCGTGAACTCGATTCTCTGGAACGACACCCCCGCCGAGGTCCACGTGGGTTCCTATTGCACGATAGACATCTCCTACAGCAATATCGAGGGCGGCTGGACAGGAACAGGCAACATCGACGAGGATCCGCTCTTCGCGGACGCGGCCGAGTACGATCTCCACCTGCGCTTCGACTCGCCCTGCAGGGACAGCGGCGACAATTCAGCGCCCTCCCTGCCGTCAGAGGATTTCGAGAACGACCCCCGCGTCGCCCTCGGAACGGTCGACATCGGCGCTGACGAGTACTATTACCACCTCTACCACTGGGGCGAGGTCATCCCCGGCCAAACGATCGCGATCAAAACAGTGGGTATTCCGTATTTCCCGGTTGCGCTCTTCGCGGGATCGGCTCTCCACGATCCGCCCTACAACACGCGGCACGGCCCGTTCCACCTCGCCTGGCCGCCGGTCTGGTGCGGCTGGGTCGGCTCGATTCCGCCGGAGGGAATTCTGACCGTGCCGGTCACGGTGCCTGCCGCGTGGAGCCCGGGCAGCGATCACCCGCTTCAGGCGCTCATCGGGCCCTGGGGCAATCCGTGGACGCGGTTCACCAATCCGGATGTTTTGCAGGTCGAGTGAGCAAAGTCCGTCTCGTTGATAAGAATCGTCGATAATCGGCCGGCCGGAACGATCACGAGTCGATTTCCTCGGCTCCGTCAAGTTGCGCATCGACCTCGGATTCGCGATTCTCGCTACTGGGCATCCGCCATCCCTTTTTTTGAAAATATCTCTTCAAGTTAATTATCATGCCGTGATCTTGAGGAAGAACCTCGAGAAGCTTGAGCAAGATACGCTCGCCTTCGTCTTCCCGGCCGTTATTGTAGTAATACTTGATCAATCGGTTCATGATGCCCCACGCACTGCCATAATTCCAACCACGCGCATCCACCTGGTTTTTCAGAGCCTGGTGGTAGAGTTCCTCCGCCTTCTCGATCCTCCCCTGTTGATCGCGTAAGGTTGCCATGACCATGAGCGCATTGACGGTTCGGGGGTGCCCGTCTCCCAGTTGCTTGCGATATCCTTTCAGAGCCTTAGTGTAATGAGGTTCCGCCTCGTCGGGGCCTTCCGTGTCGAAAAGAAAATAGCCGTACAATTGCGTGGCCTGGAGCGCGTCCGGGTGTTCGGGCCCCAGTTCGTCTCGATGCCTCTGATAAGATTCCAGGTAAAGACCGTCTAGCTCTTTGTATCTGTTTCCCATGGAATAGAGCAGCAACAGGTGTCTCTCTGCCGCCAGGGTTCTGGGATGAGTCTCTCCGAATTCACTTTTGAGTCCATCATAGGCTT
Source organism: uncultured Phycisphaerales bacterium (assembly GCA_964620445.1). Classification (GTDB taxonomy): domain Bacteria; phylum Planctomycetota; class B15-G4; order B15-G4; family CAYZWU01; genus CAZUHB01. Next base: position 25,929 of record CAZUHB010000055.1, on the reverse strand, counting down.
TCCGAGCAAGTTCTCTCGCCACACGGGGCTTTTTTTCATGAAAACGGATCCTGGACATTCTACCAATGACTTCGAGGGTGTTCGGGCGATCGGGTCCATGAATCTTCTCACAGACTTCGAGGACCTCGGCCAACAGCGCCGACGCTTCGTCCACCCATCCCTGCTGCAGGTAGAGAATAGCGAGCTCCGACATGGCATTTAGAATCACCTCATTCTCGAGTCCGAGGATGGGGCGGCCGATGCCGATGTATTTTTCGAAAATCCTTTCCGCCTCGCTGTACCGGCCGTTGTGTTTATTAGCGTGAGCCAGATTGATCGCGGACGTGATCGATCTCTCCTGCTTCTCGCCATACACCTCCCGATCGATTTTGTGGGCCTGGGCGAAGAGGGGTTCGGCATCGGAATACAAGCCGAGGAGCTCGTAACCCTTGGCCGTGAACTCCATGGTTCGAGCGAGTGCCTTGGGGCGGCCGGGGAGGTATTTATTCATGTCTTCCTCGACCTGCCGGAGGAAGTCCTTCAGGGTGAACGAATGCGGCCTCTCCTTGATCCGATCGACTGTCTCGAAGATTTTGGATAACATATCGAAGGCGAGGATCAGGTCTTCCTCTGATTCACGCGCCTTCTTCGTCTCCTCCTCGGCGTGCTCGAGCGCCTCGGCAATCTCGATGTTGGCCAGCTTCTGCTGAAACCCGAAAGCGAGCGGTCCGCAGATCGCGACAAAAACCAGCGCCGTATAGGCCGGGTTCCGGCGGATCAGCCGCATGGTGCGCGTCACGACCCCCACCGGCCGCGCCTGCACCGGTTCGTACTTGAGAAACCGCTCGATGTCGTCGGCCAGCTCGCGCGCGGTCTGATAACGGCGGTCGGGATTCTTTTCCATGGCAACCTGGCAGATCGTCTGCAGATCGCGCGGAATCAGGGAGTTCAACGCCCTGGGCGGTTTGGGATCGGCGGAAACGATCTTGCCGAGGATCTCCTGCGACGTCTTCCCGTCGAAGGGACGCCTCAAGGTCAGCAGCTCGTACAGGGTCACGCCGAGCGAGTAGATATCGGTCCTGTGATCGACCTCTTTCCACCTCGGTTGCGCGCGCTCGGGAGAGGTGTAGTGGGGCGTGCCCGCGAACTCACCCGTGACGGTCAGCGACGCGAGCCCCTCCTCACGCGCAAGGCCGAAATCGGTGAGAATCGCCGAGCCATCGGGGCGCACCAAGATATTGGAGGGCTTCACGTCGCGATGGATCACACCCGCGGCATGGGCATAGTCGAGCGCGTCGGCCACCTGGGATACGAGGCGGCAGACCGTCTCGATGTAGGAGCGTTTTCTCCCCGGTTCCATCCAACCTGAACGCGAGTCCCCGCCGTCAGCCGAATCCGCTGCCGGCCGCGATCCCGGGGAGGTCGCCGCGGCCAGCAGGCGCTCGCCCGACGCGGGCGGCGTCCCCTCGTCGCGAAGCTCGGCAAGAATCTGATCGAGCGGCGTGCCATCGACGAGCTCCATGGTGAAAAAGTGCGTGTCCTCCACGCTGCCCACCGAGTAGATCTCCACGATGCCCGGATGCCTGAGGCGCGACGCCGTGGACGCTTCCCGCTTGAAGCGCTCCACCGACTCGGCGCGCAGGGTGAGATGGGCGGGCAGCACCTTCATGGCCACCCGGCGGCCGAGCGAGGCCTGCTCGGCCTCGAAAACCACCCCCATTCCGCCGCGGCCGATCTCGCGGATGATCTCGAAATCGCCCAGCTCCTTGCCCAGCAAAGATTCACCCATCGGCTGGATCGGCCGCTCCGCGGAGGACGGGGCCGTATCGCGCCGGAGCCCCTCGGCCACGAAAAGAAACCGGTCGAGGCGCCCGCGCAACTCCACGCCGCACTCGGGGTGTTCCCGGCAGAACGCCCCCGGGTCGAGGCGCTCCCCGTCGGCCCACGCCTCGCGATACTCGGCGATCGCTTTCTCGAGCAGTTCTTCTTGCCGGGAGGAGCGGTGGTCGTTCTTCACCTCGGGACTCCTTTCATCCGTTCTGGAGAGCCCTGACGATCAAGCCGTTCCGCAGGAAGTGGACCATCTCCTCGAGGAGCGTCAGCGAGTGCAGGTATCTTCTGCGGGCGGTGTGTTCCGACACACCGAGCTGCTTTCCGATCGCGGCATAGGACAACCTGTCCCAGTCGCGCAGCACGATCGTCCTGCGGTCGTCGGGATCGAGGAGCTCCAATCCCAGGCGCACCCACGCCTCCTGTTCATTCCGGTGTGCGATCTGGCTCGGTGTTTCCACTTCCTTGTTCGCCGGAGAGAGATTCAACACCGTGTCGGAGGGCAATGGCCGCTCCCTGGCAACGGAACGGCGGCGGGCGGTGAACCAGTCGTACTTGTCGCGGAGGACATTGATCACGATGCGCGCGAGGAGAGCCCGCAGCTGGCCTTCGTTGTCGATACGAAAGCGGGGACCGTGCCGGAGGAACTGAACGAGCGCATCCTGGACGATGTCCCCCGTTTCGGCCTTCGTGCGGATGAAGGGGCTCAGCTTTTTGTGAGCGAAGTTCTGGATCCACTCGAGGTGGCGTTCGAGAAGGCTCTCGAGTGCTTCGCCGTCACCCGACCTTTGATGCTCGGAAAAACCGGGAATAGACTCACCGTTTTGATTCATGGGCTTCTTCTGCTGTCTGCGGATTCTCCGGTGTTGCGCTGGTTCCCTTGTTCTTTCTTCATTCGGGCTTCGATCTATGGCCAACGGTAACATTTTATGCAACCGGTTCGTAGCCCGACTTTCTGCCCCCCGGAATCGACCAATCGATCTGCAGCCATATTTTCGGCCGATTTCGGAAGAATCCGCGAGGCGGACTGGTGCCGATTGCGCTTGGAACTCGGGGGCTCCGTGGCTCCCTATCGGCCAGACGCGACACCGAGGCGATCAGCACCGGACAAATCGACTGAACCTACTGATCGACAAGGAGTTCAAGTAGCAAAAAGGAGACGGCAATGAAGATCATGCTGCCTATCGAGAAAAACAATCTCACACGTTGTTTCCGGGCCGGCGCACTCGTTCTGCTCCTGCTGGCCGCGGCGTCGGCGTTGGCGAATCCCTCCGGCGGCGGGCGGACCCAGACCGAGGAAGCGATGCTGCTCGCCTCGGACGGCGAGGAAGCGGCCCGCTTCGGATCATCGGTCGGCCTGTCGGGCGATGCGGCCATCTGCGGCGCACCCTACACGAGTGGCTACTATCCGAGCACCGGTTTCGCCTATGTCTACCGCCACAATCCGGCGACCGGCGCCTGGGACGAGGAGCAAAAGCTCCTCGCCTCCGAGGGAGAGATAAACGACTATTTCGGTGTCGCGGCCGCCATCTGGGGCAACACCGCCGTGGTGGGCGCCGACTGCGATGACGCCGCGGGGACCTACTCGGGCGAAGCCTACGTCTTCGAGTACGACCCGGGAACGGGGAGCTGGAGCGAGCTGCAGAGAATGATCGGTTCGGATACGTCCGGCAACGACCGCTTCGGCGGGGACTGCGACATCGTGAACGACGTCATGCTCATCGCCGGCTCGAGAAACGACGACCTCGGCTCCGATTCCGGCTCGGCCTACATTTTTCGCTACGATTCCGGAACAGGATACTGGGCCGAGGAACAGAAGCTTCTCGCCTCCGACGGCGCCAGCGCCGACTACTTCGGTTTCGAGCTCGCCCTTGGCGACGGCGTCGCCATCGTTGGCGCACCCTATGACGACGACAACGGCGCCGACTCCGGCTCGGCCTACGTCTTCCGCTATGATCCCGGCAGCGGAACGTGGTTCGAGGAACAGAAGCTGACCGCCTCCGACGGCGAGGGGGACGACAAATTCGGCTGGGGGCTCTCCATATCGGGCAACCTCGCGCTCGTCGGTGCGATCTACGACGACGACCAGGCGAACTCTTGCGGCTCGGCCTATGTCTTCCGCTACGACGAGGGGAGCGGCCTGTGGGTCGAGGAGCAGAAGCTGCTGCCGAAGGACGGCAATTATCTCGACTACTTCGGCTATTCCGTTGCCATCACCGACAACATCGCCCTCGTGGGCAACCAGAACGACGACGATGCCGGCGGCGATTCGGGTTCGGTCTATGTCTTCCGCTACAGCCCCGGCGCGGCCAAATGGATTTTCGAGGAGAAGCTGCTCGCGTCGAACAACCCGGCGTCGGCCCAGATGGGTTCCTGTCTTTGCGTGGACACTTCCGCGCTGGGCGTCAAGGTCCTGGCCGGCGCGCCCAGGGAAGATACGACCATCGCCGACGCGGGCGCGGCCTACCTCTTCGATATCTCGGGAGGCGGCAATCCGGTGATCGATATCAAGATCAACGGCGAGGACGATCCCGGCCTCATTTGGCATCAGGAAACAGCGGCCATGACCATCTCGCTCTATCCCTTCAGCCAGACCGGCCTGTTGCAGGATTGGTGGGTGATCGGCCGGGCCAACTCGACCAACCTCTACTACTGGGTCTATCCGACCGGTTGGGGTTCGACGCCGGCACGGGCGCACGTGGGACCGCTCTTCGAGCTGGACGGGTATCTGTTCTGCCAGGCCAAGATCCCCTACGGCAACTGGGAGTTCGCCTTTGCGGTGGATGCGCCCAATTATGCCTTCGAAGGGACCTACATGGATGTGGTCGAGATTTATTCCTACTGATCACTCTTCCGCGGCTCTGCGCCTGTTGGGATACTTCGAGCCGTCGTACTTCTCGGGCAGAAGATCGAGCACCGGAAAGCACCTGATTCCCTCGTCGACCTCGAGAATCACCTTGGCGTCGGGAGCATAATCGGAGATCAGCTCCCTGCACATGCCGCAGGGCGGAACGATATCGCCCGATTCGGTCACGGCCACGATCTGGTCGATGTCGGTGTCGCCGTTCGTGGCAGCCACACCGATGGCGACCGCCTCTCCGCAGACCGAGATCCGACCGTTGTTCGCCTTCACGTGGACACCGACGAAGATCTTTCCGCTCTTCGTCCTGATCGCGGCGCCGATCGAGTGCTTGTCCTCGACGTAGCGCTTCAACATGATCTCCCTGGCTGCCTGGATGATCTCCCCGTCGACGACGCCGTTCTTCTGGATATTTTTTTTCAACTGGTGAGCCTCCTTCGAACTCGTTCCGCGGTCACTTCCCCACGGCGGTGACGTAGAGCACGGGCTCGATCTTCGGATCGCACCCCACGATCGCCGCGACCTGATCGTCCATGAACGCCCCCACGCCGCACACCCCCATTCCGAGCGCCGTGGCCTGCAGGTAGAGCGCCCCGCCCATGATGCCGGACCGGATGTTCGCGTACCTGTACCCGCGGTCGCCGTCGGGAAAACCGAGTGCATCGAAAGTCACGGTCTTGAAGAAAACCACATCCGCCGTGCGACAGAAATCCTGGTTCAAATTGGCGCGCCCGCACTGCGCCGAAAAGTCTCCGGCCCTGACCGGACGGAGCGAGCGGTTCGCCGGATCGAAGAGATAGACACCCGGTTCGATCTCCTCGACGTTTCGCACCACGGCATGGAGACCGAGCGGTGCCGTGATCGCGTGAAAGGGTTCCCTGTCCGCACCCGCGCCCGCGGCCGCCACGCAGAGCGCCGACAGTTCCGCCCGGGTCATGGCCGCCGCCGAGTAATCTCTCGTGGAACGGCGCCTGCGGATCACGGGAAAGAGCGCGGCGCTCCCGGGCGGCTCGGGGAGTCCGATCACTTCTTCGCGCGGGACGGCCGCCGCTTCCCGGGCCGCCATGCGAGGGTGGGCGCGCAAGGCCCCCTCTCCCTTCTCGGCGCGCAGCGACGTGCCCTCGTGGATCATGCGCACATATCTGTCCGCGCTCCCGGGCGGGCCCGGTCTGACCGACGCGAAGAGCGGTTCGCGCGGGGCGGCCGCGGGCTTGCCGCCGGTCCGCTCACCGAGGGGCATCACAAGCAGGGCCGCCTCCTTGCCGCTGTCGATCTCGAGAAGATCGTTGATCGCGGCGTCGTCGAACCGCGCCACGAGCGGCGCGCCCCATCCGAGCGCGGCCGCGCTCACGCCGAGGTTGCAGGCCACGTGGCCCGCGTCCATGTTGACGTACCGATAGACCCGCTCGCGATACTTGACCCCGCTCCGGGCGAACATGACCGTGATGAAAACCGTGGCGGCCGCGGGCTCGTAGAGATGGGGACGGCCCGCCGATTTTTCGAGCTCCCGGACGAAGGAACCCTCCTTCAAACGAACGAGGCTGTGCGACTGGATCGAGTGGTGGTAGAGACCCGGCTCGAGCCCCTCCACCCTCTGGGCGGCCACGTAGACATCGACCGGGTAGAGCGCGCCCGCTGACGGTGCAGCGCGCAGATCATAGGTCATGGTCCCGAAACGCAGCACATCGGTGATCCCCTGCCCGTGGAACAGGACCGCGGCGAGGTCGTCGAGGGTCATCGTCGACGCGGCCAGGAGCGGTGGCGCGTTCCGCCAGCGTCCCGCGGCCTCGAGAAGGGTGCCGCCATCGCGGGGACGGCTCTCGGGAAGCGCGATCCGCGGCTTCCGCCGGTACGATTTGTACACCGACGGCGGCGAACGCCAGGGAACGCCGGGCAGATGGGCGCGCGGCTGGTAGGAGCTGGCGCGATGATAGTACTCGGCGAGAGTGATCCGCTCGCCGTCGATCTCGATGAGCGTGCCCGGCGGCCGGCGCGGTTCCATTAGCCCTCCCTGTCCAGAATCTCGATGAACGCGGCCGGCACGGGCGCCTCGAAGATCATCTCGTCCCCGGTTCGCGGGTGGTTGCAGCCGAGCCGCGCCGAGTGGAGCGCCTGGCGGGGCAGGATCAGCTCCTCGAGGTCCTTCGCGTCGGGCGGCCCCTCGCGCGCCTTGAAGTAATACTCCTCGCTCGGGCCGTAGATCTTGTCGCCCACGATCGGACAGCCGATCGCGGCGAGGTGGACGCGCAACTGGTGCTTGCGCCCCGTGTCGAGGAGGAGCCGCAGCAGGCTGAACGCGCGGCCGCGGCGCTCGACCGTCCACCGCGTCCTTGCCGGCGATCCATCGGGCCGCACCGCCTGCTTGTAGGGCACGCGCGAATCTTCCGCCGCGCCCAGAGGAAGCTCGATCGTGCCCCTGTCTTCCCCCGGGCCCCCGTAGACCAGGGCGCAGTACTCCTTGCGCACCGTGCGCTTGCGGAACTGTTCGACCACATTGGCCGATTCGGCCTCGCCCTTCACCGCCAGGAGAACACCGCTCGTCTCCACGTCGAGACGGTGGGCGAGGATCGGCATCCGGTCCTCGGGAACGCCCGCCGCAACGCAACGCTTGTGCAGGGCGGTGAGCACGGTGCGGTAGAGATTGATCCCGACTGGATGGACCGGAACGCCCGAGGGTTTGTTCACGACGATGAGACAATCGTCTTCGAAGAGGATCTCCAGATTCTCGCCGGGGGGCGCAGCCTCGGCCGTGGCCCGGTCCTGGGGGTTGCGCGGCCAGACGAGCAGGATCCGGTCATTCTCGGCCACGGAAAAGGAACTTTTCTTCACGGGCTTGTCCCTCGGCCCGGGGCGAGCGGGCTCGGCCTCGGCGTCAACCGCCGCACCCCTGGCTTTTCCCTCAGCGCGCCAGACGAAAACGCGGCCCTCCTTGATCATCCTCTTGGCCAGGGAACGGGACAGCCACTTGTAGCGCCCGGCCAGAACCTGGTCGAGCCGCCTGCGCGCGTCTTCCTTGGCCGCGACGAAGCGGTACTCCTCCTCGGAGCCGTCGAGCCGGCCGATTTCGAACTTGTCCGGCGCCATGGATACGCCTCCCGATCCAGGGCCTGTTGTGTTCTCAAAGAATAGGAAACTCGTACCCCGCGATCAAGTGGTCCGGTGTGACAGGTCGCTTTTCGCCGGTATCTTTCGGATGGATCGTCGTGACCGCGCGGAGATCATCGGGCCTGCGGATCGCCGACCAGGATGAATGCGGCCCAGAAGTGGGGTGATTCGTAGGGGCGGATCCGGGCGAGCGGCGTACCCCGCTCTTCGACGGCGCGGCACGATCGACCCGCTTCCGCACGGCGTATGTCCGCGATCGAAAGCTGCCGAAGCCACGACTTGGATTCGCGCAATGCCTCGGTCATGGGCATCGGCGCGCCCGCCGCCCGACACCCGCGAATCCCGTCGTACGCCCCCAGAACATTCTCGTAGAAGCGGCCCATCAGCAAGGCGGTGGCCCTGTCGTCGACCTTCCACAAGCTGAGCATCAGGCATCGCGACCCGGCAACGAGAAAGGCCTGGGAAAAACCGAGAAATCCCTCGCCGCCGCTGTACCTGCCCAGGGCGGTTTCGCAGGCGCTCAAGGTCACGAGATCCGCGTCGAGCGTCCAGTCGCGCACGATCTGGTCCGCCGTCAGCCTGCCGTCGTAGACCTCCCCGCCCGCGGCCAGGCGCTCCATGTCGTTTTGCTGCCGATTCCGCGAGAGGACCAGGGCCGACTGCATCGGTATCCGGTCGTCCATCTCGGCGTGAGTGGCGAAATGCAGGAAGCGGAAAGGACCGAGCTTTTTCGCACCTGCCAGCTCTTCGAGGGCCGACTCGGACGCGGCCGGGCCGAGGAGAACGGTGGGCGGCTCCCCCTGGCTGCTCGATCGTTCGAAGAGGCGCACGATCGACTCGATCTCCCGGCGGCTTCCCGGCAGGGGTGCGGGCGCCGTCCCGCGCGCCGGCAAGAGGAGATCGCCGTCCCTGCTCCCGGCTTCGCCCCCGGTGTCCACGGACGGTCGGTCCGCCAGGGCGAGCCCTGCCATCTCGGACGCGCCCGGGCTCTGGCAGGCGAATCGGGGATCCCCCACGGCAAGAAGGGTCCTCGTGCCGGCAGCGGCATCGTCCCCCGCGGCTCTCGATCCTCGATTCTGCCGGAGCCAGGCATAGACCGTGGCCGACGGCGCATAGCTGACCGTATACCTGTCAGTCAATGCCTCGATCGGGATGGCCGCCATCGATCCCGCGGGCAGAACGACCAGATGGCCCACGCCGGAGAGGTGGGGTTCCACCGGCGCGATGCGTTGGGCGTGAAGCTGCCGCAGTGATTCATTCCGGTCGTCGTCCCGATCGTGCCCACCCCGAGCCAGTAAGCTCCGCACGCGGCCGGGAAGGGCCTCGTCCTGTCCCTCGAGCTCGATCCACAACGGCGGCCCTTTTTTCCGGATCAGACAGGCCCAGTGCCCGCCCGCCGCCATGCGCCCCGTCGATTCGTCGGACACGTCCACCCAAACAAGAATCGCCGCGTCGCGCGCCAGCTGTTTCTGGATCCGTTCGAGCCCAAAGACCTCGCCGGCCGGGACTCCCTTGCGGGCGGCAAGGTCCGAATGAAACTCGAGAAGTTCGGACAGGACCTTTTCGCGCGCCCGGCAGGTTTCACGAAGCGCCTCCGATACCGGGCTCTTGCCTCCCGGCATGCGGCAGAGAACTCCGATCCGCTCATCCTGTTGCTGGATCCTTCCCAGAAGATATTCCTCGCGGCGTCGCTCCTCGCTGTCGAGCGGCTTGAGACGGCTTGCCGAAAGCGCATCGAGAAGGCCTCGGGCCAGGTGCGTTTCCAGACGGTTCCACGCTTCCAGCGATTTTCCCTGCCCCGCGAGGCAGGCAACAAGAGCCGGCATCGGCGAAAACCGGGCTGCAAACGAAATCCTGTCCAGGCCGCTGAAACTGGCGCGCAGTCGGGCCGATTCGTAGAGTCCGGCCGCTTCGATCAGGGTGCGTTCGGCCATCTGGATCTTGCCCATCGCCCTGTAGAGGTTTCCCAGGTTCGCGGTCGCCAGGAAGATGTTGGGATTGTTTTCACCCAAAAGCCTCGTGCCCATCTCGATCGCCGCGCGGTAGAGCTCTTCGGCGCGGACGTCGTCGCCCTGCGTGTGAAGGAGAAGCGCCCGATCGTTGTACAGGCGAGCCACGTCGGGATGTTCGCCCCCCACGCTCCGCGTGTAGAGATCGAGGGCCTTCTCGAAAAGCCTCTCGGCACCGGCGAGATCGCCCTGGAGCCGCCGGACAACGGCCAGGCTGTGGCAACTCCGGCCGATCTCCTGAGAGCTCGATCCGGGGCTCGCCTCTTTCGCGGCCAGCGATTCGGTCAGAGTCCGCTCGGAGCGAGAAAAATCGCCGGCGCTCCGGTACAGCTCGGCCAGGCTGTCCCTGATCCGGGTCACATTCGGGTGGTCCTTTCCGAGAGAATCGCGAAGGAGGGCGAGCGACTCGCGGAAGAGAGCCTCGGCCCCGGGCAGGTCGCCCCTTGCGCGGAGGAGCGTCCCGAGATTGTGGAGGCCGCGCGCCACGTCGGGATGTTCCTGGCCGAGCCTCTCGCGGAGCAGCGCCAGGGACCGCCGAAAGAGCGCCTCGGCGCCGGCATAGTCCCCTTTCGTTTGCAGGACCACCGCCAGCGTGCCGATGACGCGAGCCACGATCGGATGCTCCTCACCCAGGCACTGCCGGCCGACGGCCAGGACTTTTCGGGAAAGCTCCTCGGCGCCGGGGATGTCCCCCCTGGTTTTCAAGAGAACCGCCAGGCTTCCCATGACCGACAGAAGGTCCGGATCGTTTTCGATCCCCTTCCGGTGGAACAGGTCGAGCGCTTGCCGGTAGAGATCCTCCGCGCCGCCGTATTCGCCCTTCGACCAGAGCAGGGTGGCCAGGTTGTTGAGGCTTCGGGCCACGTCGAGATCCTCGTCGCCCGCGAGCTTGCGGCGCACGCGGAGCGCCTCGCGATACAGCCGCTCCGCGTCCTCCAGTTTCCCCCGGGAGTGTAGAAGTCCGCCCAGGTTCTCGAGGCACGCGGCCACGCAGAGATCTTCCTCTCCCAGGCTCTTTTGCAGCACGGCCAGAGCCTGGCGAAACAGACTCTCGGCCCTGTCGTACTCCCCGCGGCCATGGAGGAGCAGCGCCAGGTTGTTGACGACGAGCGCCGTTTCCGGGTGGTCGTTGCCGTGGAGGGCCCGGTTCAGGGCGAGCGCCTCGTGGTACAAGGGTTCCGCATCGGTGTGGAGGCCTTCCGCGCGAAAGAGCTCCGCCAGGGCGTTGCGGCAGTCGGCCGCGGCCTGATGTTCGATGTCCGGCAGCTTTCGAAAAAGCTCCAGGGCCTGGCCGAGCCATTCCTTGGCCCCCGTGCGATCGCCCGCGTCGACACAATTTTGGCCCATGTTCGATTTTTCGATCGCGGCGAGCAGCAGGGACTGTTGGGTGGTTCCCGTCTCCCCGTGCGGCGGTTCTGGCGAGGGCTCAGGGGCGTTTTCGTCGGCGCGACTGTCCGATCGCGGTGCCGGGGCGGGCTTGCCCTGCGCGGGCGGTTCGTTCCCGGGCGCTGTCCGTTGATCTGCGCCCCCATCGTCCACGCTCTCCGCTCCCGCTTTTTGAACGGCCAGTCCGCGAACGCGGGAGAGGGTCCTGTTCATTATCTCGAGAAGGTCGTCCACGGCCCGCCTGCGGTCCTCGCTGATCCGCTCCGCGCCGCTGTCCGCCCCCTCGCGAGGGCTGCCGGTGAGATTCCAGTAGAGCCTGTGGGCGCGCGAGACTTCCTTTTCGAAGTCCTCGACGAAATGGAGCCACTCCGTTTCGCTTGCGGCCACGTCTTTTCCGAGCGGCTGCTCGGGCCGCAACAGGAAGGATATGGCCATCGTCGTCGAGAGGACGAACAGGGCTGCGGCCACAAGTGCGGCCGCTCGCCAGAGACGGAGATGGCGCGCCGCGGATCGATCGTGCGCCTGCTGATCCGAGCGCTCGAGGCGGCTGTTGACTTCCGCCTCGAGATCTTCCACGTCGAGGACGGCATCGAGCAGCCTTTGCAGTTTTTTTTCCTTCATTCGTCGAGGTCCATCGTTCGTGCCGGTCTATCCCGGCACTCTCTATCCGCTCGCCCGGCCCGTTTGTTCGGGATTCTTTTTGTTTTTTTTGGAAGCGGTTTCATAACCGTCTCTAGCGGTATCCCTTGTTCGCCATGCAACGGCTCAGCTTTCTGAGCGCCGCACTGTATCGGTCATGCGCCACGGACGGAGCGCGGTCGATCCTGCGCCCCAGCGCCTCGAAAGTCTCGCCCCTCGTCCTGGCTCGCACGATGCGGCGCTCCACGGGCGTCAAGCTCGCGGGAGTCGAATCGGTCTGGAGACATTCGCGCAAAGCCTCCATCATCTCGGCGATCAGGGGCACAGGGCCCTCCTCGGAAATCGACATGAGATCGATCTGGCCGATCTCCGAGAGCGGGACCTCTTTGTTTCGACCGAGGCGGCGAAAATGGTCGGCCGCCGTTTGCCGCGCGATGGCGTAGACGAGGGTGATGAATTTCGCCTTGGTCGGATCGTATCGCCCGGATCGCAACATCTGGAAACATTCGGTGAGCGTCTCGTGGCCGAGATGCTCGGAAGTGCTTCGGTCGAGACCGAGTTTCTTCTGAAAATACCCTGTCATCGGCTTGATCAGCGTTGCGTAGAGCTTTTCGTAGATCCGCTCCCGCCCCCCGGCCATGGCCCAGAGAGCAAGTTCCTGAAGCGACAGGGTGCGGTGTTTTCCCGGTCTGGGAGGTCCCTCTCCCGGCATGACGTCTTGCTCCTTTTTCGACCCGCCATTCTGGCACAGCACCGCGACTTATCAAGGCGCTCCGTTTTTTTTTGCTCAAAATCGCCGAACAAGACAGGCCTCCCGGCGGATAAGGGCCAGCGCCCTGTTCGTGAAATCGGACGGAGCGAGGTTTTTGTTGTCCAGATTCTCGATAGCGGCCGTGTCGATCGGACCGCCTCTCGAGAGCCGAAGGAGGAGAATCTCAAATGAAGCACATCATCATTGTTTCGACAGCCATCATTCTTTTTCTGGTCCTTGGTACGGATTCCCACGCCCAGCGGGTCCCGGGTCCACCCGGCATGGACCGTTCCGCCCTCGTTTCCGAAACCGACGGAACCTTCGTTTCCGAAACCGGCGGAACCTTCGTTTCCGAAACCGGCGG
>CAZUHB010000055.1:3968-12906 GCA_964620445.1 uncultured Phycisphaerales bacterium | reverse complement strand
CGGAACCTTCGTTTCCGAAACCGGCGGAACCTTCGTTTCCGAAACCGGCGGCAGGAGCACCGACGAGGTGGGCGCGGTGCGCAAGGTGCCTTCCGAATATCCCACTGTTCAGGCCGCGATCGACGCCGCCCTCGACGGCGACACCGTTCTCGTGCAACCGGGCGAGTACGTGGAAAACATCGACTTTCTGGAAAAAGAGCTCGTCCTGCGAAGCGACGGCGACGGATTCCTGTCCACCTACGATCCCGCTCCGGAGACGACCATACTGAACGGCGGATCGAGCGGCACGGTGGTGACGATGAACAGGGACGGAGTCGGGGACCATCGCAGGATGGAACTCACCGGGTTCACCATAAAACAGGGGCTTGCGGACTTTGGCGGCGGGATTTACTGCGCCGGAGACGTGTGGGCCCTCATCATGCACAACATCATCACCGGCAATCACGCCGTGAACGACGGGGGCGGTCTTTTTTTGAGTGCCAACAGGAACTCCTACGTGGCGGGCAACAGATTCATCTCCAACAGTGCCGGATCTCGAGGCGGGGGCGCCTATCTCAACGCGGAGCTCTATGCCAGCTACCCGTACCTGTACAACTGCCTCGTCGTGAACAATACGGCCGATCTCGGAGGAGGCGTCTTTTTCCACAACGCCATCTCCTCCCTCGGGGCTTACTTCTGCACCATATCGGCCAACACCGCCACCACCGGCGGCGGGATCTACAGCCTTGACGACTCGTTTGTGGGGCGCTCCATCATCTGGCAGAACAGCGCCGGCACGGCACCGCAGATCCATGAATCCGGCGGGCTGACCGTGACGAACTCCGACGTGGAGGGCGGCTGGTCCGGGCAGGGCAATATCGATGCCGATCCTCTCTTCGTCGATCCGGCGGCGAACGACTTTCACCTTCAACAAGATCCCTGCCAACCGGGTGTGACGGACAACCCCTGCGTCGACCTTACCGTCATCGATCCCGCCGATCCCGATGAATACTGGCCGTTCTACTCCTTCCTGTACGGCTCGACGAGAACGGACCACGTGGCCGACGCCGGACAGGGAATGAACACGGAGACGACGATGCACGACAAGGGCCTCGACATCGGTTATCACTATCCCTGTCTCTATGTGGACCAGAACAAGCAGCTCATCACGATGGGCCCTTACGGCACCCATTTCTATATCTACTACCTCGACAGCACGACGGGCGGCACCAGCGGCTATCATGATTGCTCCGAGAAACTCTACTACGCCACGGGCGGGCACGGGGGCAATGCCACGGGCTTCGACTTGAGCTGTTGGCTGGCGAGCGCCAGCAATCTGGTCATGCACGACCGATTCGATTACAGCTACGGGGACCTTCCCGGGTGGTCTCCCGATACGAGCAATCTCTACAAGTGGTTCTCGAGATATGGAGGCGCGCCGTCCCCGGCCAATGATCCCTGGGGCAATCTGCTGATGGCCAACGGCGGTGTCGGGAACGACGGCGGGATGACCTTCGACGACGGGGGTTATCAGCACTGGATGCTCGGGTATGTCTATAGCGACAATCCCTTCGACCATTTTGATTTCATCTCGACCGACACACTGTTCACGGAGGAGAGCTGGTCGATCGATCCGATCGCCTGGTTCCAGAAAAAAATCGCCGACGGTTATCCCGTCGGTCTGGCCATCTGGGGCGGCGATCCCGAATTCCGGAGCCACGAGGCTCCCTCGGGCGCGCCCATTCCCGGACGATCCGAATTCTTCTACTTCCACGCCGTCACGCTCTGGGAAGTCGAGAAGACCACGAACACGACGGGCTTCTTCACCATCACCGACTCGGACGACCTTCTCTACAACAGGGAGGGCGCCGTGCGGTTCCAGTACGAATATGCGGGCGACCGGTTGAAGATCCTCAACTATCTGCCTCACGGCCACGGATACCCCGACAGGGACGCCTGGGTGAACTATGGGACCTGCCTCTCCTCACCCACCCTCGATGCCGACAAATACACGATCTCGGCCTCCCTGGGCGGCGCGGTGAATTTTCACCTCGACGTGGGACATCACAACTCCTACGGCGGCGAGCGATACTACCTGCTTCTCGGGAGCCTGTCGGGGACGGAACCGGGAATTCCCCTGCCGGGCGGAGTGGCCGCGTTGCCGCTGGTCTGGGATTCCTTCACCGACCGGGTGCTGGGCGGTCTGAATTCGAGCAAGTATCAGAACTTCCTCGGGACGTACGATCAGTACGGGGAGGCGGTGGCAACGATGAACACCTCTCCGCTCGATCCGAAACACGTGGGCAAAAGGATCTACTTCGCTTTCTGTTCCGACGATCCCTTTAACCTGGTGTCGAATCCGATCGTCGTGGAGATCGTTCCCTGATCGGCTAGCGATAGACGCACTGATAGGCCCGCTTCAGGTTCTGCCCGATCTTGCCCGGCGGCGGGGCCTTGGTGATGGTGAAGTGGTCGCTCCGCCGCTCGTCGAGAATGAGGAAGGAGCAGGTGAGTGCCCCGGGGCCGCCCGAAGCGTAAACAGGGCGGCCCTGCATGGCGGCAATATCCACATCGGGAAACCAGCAGGGAAAGACGACGAGGAAGTCGACCTTGTGTTCGAAGAGCCACCGCGCCTTCTTCTGGAGATGTAGCTGGGGAAAGGCCGCCTTGCGGTCCATCTCGTCGAGGCCCTCGTGCCGGTTGAGGCAGTAGAGATCGATCGTCTTGCGATGGCCGAAATAGCGCGTGGCGCCGGCATCGTTAACCGCCACCGTGGCGTCGGGCGGCGTCTTGGTGTTGATCCACCGGCCGAGTTCGACCTGGACCTCGTTGATGTTCTGGCAGTTCCAGGCGAAGGTGTCGGCCATGCTCTTCAGATGGGCGAGCTGGCCCCCGCAGGCGAGGAGCGCCGCCGCACAGCCGACCGCGACCACCCCGATCCGCACCGCGCGCGTGAGGCCGGGCCGGCTCAGCCAGTCGAGCCCGAGAGCCGCCGGAATCCACAGGGCGGGCAGGGCGGGGACGAGATAGCGCCACCAGTAGTAATAGTCGGCGCTCCCGTCGGGCATCTCGCGCGACGCGCAGACGGCAAACAGGAATCCCACCCCGAAGAGCACGAGCACGAGGCTGAAGAGACTCCCGCTGCCGGCGCCTCGCCGTGCGTTCTTGGCGCCCTTGGGGGAGGTGCTTTTCGTTCCCTCTTCGCCGCCGGCGAAAGCGATCCGGACGATTCCGGCGAGGGTCAGCACGGCGATCGCGACCGCGGCCGCAACAGGAAGCTTGTCCCACACGGCGCCCACGATGCCGTAGAACTCGGTCGGATCGAGAAAATCGCCCTCCTGGCTCTTGGCATAGAAGGTGTTGGGAAGGATCCGGCCCGCGACGGAAAGCGACCAGATTGCCCAGAGCGCCATCACGGCGAGCCCCGGCACGATCAACCGGAGAAGATCGCCGCGCCATTTCCCCCGGCCGCGCTCCGCAACGAGGTACAGGAGCGGAAGCAGCCCAAAGAGGAGCACACACTCCGGTCTGGCCAGGATGGCGAGCGCCGCGAAGATTCCCGCGCCGGCGTAGGCCCTCCCCCGGAATGCGCAGAACGCGCCCAGGAGAACAAAGACGGTGAGCGTCACCTCCATCCCCGAGAGGCCGGCAAAGACCATCACCGGCGAGGCGGCCACGAGCAGCCCGCCGAAGACCGCGCTCTGCAGCCTGCCCCCCGCGCCGAGAAGCAGCGCGGTCATCGCGCAAGCGGCCAGCCATCCGAAGAGCAGGCCGAGGACCTTGGTTCCGGCCACGGCCGAGATCCCCAGAAAGCGCTCGCACAGCTGGGGAACCGCGCCGGCGATCATCCAGAGCGGGCTGGTGAATCCGTTCTCTGGCACGCCGTCGTTGTAGCAGGGCAGGCCTGATTCGGCCAGGGAGCGGGAGTAGACCATGTGGATCCATGCATCGTCGAGCGGGAACCCGGTCCAGGCCGCGTCCGTGCCGGGCGCGTCGTTTGAAATGAAGAAGGACGCCACCACGAGATGCACCACGAGGAGGCCGAGAAAGACGGCCAGCGTGGTCGCGTGGCCCGCGCCGCCCGCGGGGATCTTGTTCGTGTGGCTCTTCGTTTTCGGTGTCAATTTTCTCGTTTCTTGTTTCTGCTTCGCCGGGAGGTCAATTCCCGCCCTAGTAGCCCATCTTTTTCATCCACTCGAGCTGCTTCTCGTCGAGGGTGACGGTGCGGCTCCTTCCCTCGGGGACGGCGCGCAGGTACTCCGCCTTGAGGCGGGTGATCTCCTTCGCGCGGCCGGGCATCGACGGGTAGAGGTTCTTCATTTCGCCCGGATCGTCGGCCACGTTGAAGAGCTGGAGGGGCGCGCCCTTCGGTTCGAACGTTTCGATCAGCTTCCAGCCCTTTGCCTGGAACGACGAGCACTTGACCATCTTGACCGCGCGGATCTGGGTCTGGCTGAAAACGAAACGGTCCTCGGCGGCCCGCCCGTCCATGAGCGGCACGAGGCTTTGGCCCTGAACATGGTCGGGAAGGTCGAGGTCGACGAGGTCGAGCAGGGTGGGCAGCACGTCGATGTTGCGCGTCACGCTGTCCACGGTGCGGCCGCCCGATCTGCCGGGCGCGGCGATCACGAGCGGCACGTGGAGCTGCTCGTTGTAGAGGGTGTAGCCGTGCAGCACCCCGCCATGATCGAAGAACTCCTCGCCATGGTCGGCCACGACCACGACGACCGTGTTGTCGAGCACGCCGCGGCTCTCGAGAAACCGCATGAAACGGCCGAAACTGAGATCCCACGAGGCGATCTCCTGATCGTAGAGCGCGGCGAGGTGTGCCCTGTCGTTTTCGTTCACGCCGAGGGCGCCGGCAAGGATCGCGTCGATCTGACGGTGCTCGCCGGTGATCGGACCGGAGTAGCCCTTGTCCGCGAAGAGCCGGTTCGACGGCGGCGGCGCCGTGTATGGGCTGTGCGGCTCCATGTAATGAAGGTAGAGAAAAAAGGGCTTTGGGCCCTTGGTCAGCTCGTCGATCCACCGGGACGAGAGGTCGTTGATCTCGGGCGCCGTGGTGAAGAGATCGGCGTGAAAATACTCGTCGAAACCCTGGCCGAATCCGAACTGCTTGTAGACGTTCGGATTGGCCACGATGGCGCGGCACGTGTAGCCCTCGGCGGCGAGGATCTCGGCAAGGGTGAGGTGCGGTTCGTCGAGCACACCCTTGCCGTCCCACTGCGCAAGGGGGTTGATCACGCCGTGTGAGCGCACGTGCAGGCCGGTGAAGAGGCTGGCCACCGACGGGCCCGTGCGCGACGACTGGGAATAATTCGCCCTGAATGCGGCGCCCCGCGCGGCGAACCGGTCGAGGTTGGGCGAAGTGGCGCGCTCGTATCCGTGATAGCCGAGGTGGTCGGCGCGGAGCGTGTCGACCATCAAGACGATCACGTTGCGGCCGTTGCCTTTCGAGCACGAGATCGGCGCCGCCACGAGGCAGGTGAGGAGCGCCAAAGCGAGCAGAGTCCGGAGGGAACGCCCCCTCGAGCGCTCACCGATCGTTGATTGCGCTCTGATCAGCCGCAATCGGCGGGGCTGCTGGCGATCTGGTTGTTTCTGTTTCATCTCTACCGTTTATCGTCTTCGAGTTATTTGAGCTTTTTCAAAAGTGCCGCGGCTTGCCGATTGTCCGGCTCGATTTCGAGAAGCTTTTCGAGAGAGTCGATACTCTCCCCCGTCGATCCGAGCGCCTGGTTGATCAAGGCCAGAATCCACAGGGGGCCGGAAGAAAGGGGATCGATCCCGTGAGCCCGCTCGACATATTGTTTCGCCTCGACCTTGAGAGCCCGGGCCTTCCGGCGCATCTGGTCGGCCCTGTCGTAAAAACCCTGCTGTGCGGCCCGGGCGGCGTCCTTCTGCTGGTTCTCCGATTTCTGCATGTAAAGTACGCCCAGGTTGAGCCAGGCGTTGGTTGTTTCGCTCTCGATGGCGATCGCCTCGCGGTAAAGCGCCTCGGCCCTGGCCTCCTGATTCCGGCGGGCATAGTAGTTTCCCAGATTGACGCTGAGTTTCGTGCCCTTGTGGCCCTCGGCCGAGAGGTAGAGCTTGTCGTTGCTCGTCCAGTCGGGATTGCGCTCTTGGGTGAGATAGGCGCAAAGACCGATGGCCGCCCAGCAGAGAACGGCGAAGGCCGGCGCGGCCCAGGCCGGGGTCTTCGCCTTCCGGCCGAGCAGCGCCGCGACCAGGATCGAGAGCGCGATCGACGGGATATAGGCGAACCGTTCGGCCATGAGCGACAGGGTGGGCACGATGTTCATCACGGGCAAGAGCGCCAGGTAGAAGAAGCAGATCGCGAAGGTCACGGCCGGCGCCCGCCGCACGCACGCGATGGCTGCCGCGCCGGAGACGACCAGAAGGCCGAGCCCCAGGAGCGCGCCCCCCGCGAGGAACGAATCGAGGTAGGGAAACACGCCGTTGTAATGGTAGAGCAGATCGACGGGAGCCACCATGAGCCGCGCGTAGACGGGCAGGGTCTGGAGCATCGTGGCGGCTGTCGTTATCCATTCCTTGCCGAAGAAGTAGTTGAGCGATTCGCGCCCCCCGACGTGGCTCAGCGCGATCTCGCGCCAGACGAGGAAGAGCACGGTGAGCGCCGCGAGACCGGCATAGGCCGGTATGCGCTTCGGCCAGGGCGGAGCGCGGTCCCTCCCCGCGGTGAGATCGTAGAGTACGACCGCCAGGGGAAAGGTGACCGACATCTCCTTGCACAGAAGGGCGGCCGCGAAGAACAGGAAGAGGAGCCCGATCCTCCATCGCCCCCCCCTGCGCGTGAACTGGATCCAGCAGAGGCCCGCGGCCAGGTAGAAGACGCACGCCAGGCTGTCCGTGCGGCCGCTGATCCACGTCACGGCCTCGGTGTGTACGGGATGGACCGCGAAGAGGAGCGCCGCCGGCAGCGCGGGCTTCAGCGATCGGCAGAGGAGAACGAGGATCCTGAGGAGGAGCATCGTGGCGATGACATGGATGATGATGTTCGTCAGGTGGAAGACGCGCGCATACTGTTCGTTGCCGTAGATTTCGCTGATCCGGTTGTCGAGGCAAAAGGTGAGCGCCACGAGGGGTCTGTAATAGCGACCCATGGTTTCGTGGTATCCCTCCTTGCCGGTGAAATGGCCGGCCAGCCGCTCGAAGGTGTGGGTCTCGGGATTGTCCTGGAGGAGGAGCTTGTCGTCGAAAACAAAAGCGCCGTCGATCGCGTTGGCGTAGACCAGGACGATCACGACCGCCACCACGAGGTAGGGAACGATGCCGCTTTTCTTCTGAAAGTGTTTCACCGCGCGCTCTTTTTCGATCTTTCTCTCGGGCCGGCTCATCATGGCCGGGCAAGATGAGATCTTAAATCCCCGAGGAACGGAGTGCCAGGAATATCGCCGGGTTGGTTCGGGAGCGGGGCCTCTCTGGGCTACTGCGCGTGGCCGCCGGGATCGTAGAGGTAACCGTCCGCCTCGCTCCGGTTCTTGGCGAGGGTGATCTCGATGCCGGCCTGGTCGTCGATGTATATCGCCCAGGTCATGACATGGGCGGCGTTCTTCGAATCCTTGGCGAAGGTGTTGCCTCCGATGAAACCGGTGTTGTTCTCGCCGCCGTTGATGTAGATCCCGCGGGCGTGCGCACTCTTTGACCAGCTGTCGGTGATGATGTTTCCGGTGATGCTGAAATCATGGTTTTCGTGGCACATGTAGATTCCGTTGCGCGACGGTTCGATGATCACGTTGTTCGCGATGATCGTGTTCTGGCTGTCGTCGAGATAAACGGCGTTGGCGTGCGACGACGTGTCCGTGCCGAAACTGATCACCGTGTTGCCGATCAGCTTGTTGTGATAAGCCTTCTGTATGAGAGAACCGTCGAATGCGCCCACGACGATGAGGCCGTTGTGGGCGCTGCCGCTCATGGTGCCCGCGTCGACGCGGTTGCCGATCGCCTGGCAGAACAGTGGAGCGTATTCGAGGGCCGAGGCGCCATGAGAGGGCCCGATGTTGATTCCGTAGCGGCATCCGTGGAGCCCGTTGTCGACGAAAGAGATTCCCTCCCCGCCGTGCGTGTCGAGACCCGATTTGCCATTGACATCCGTGATCGTGTTGTTCGTGATCATGATGCCCCGGCAGCGCGGCTTCGTGGCCAGGTCGTAACCGCCCGATCGCGTGGCGGTGATTCCATAATTGTCGAAGTTGCCGCCGCCCGAGTCGATATCGGATATTCTGTTGTTTCTCACAGTTCCCCACCGGCACGAGAGCATTCCGATCCCGGCGAACCAGATCTTTTCGATCGTATTGTTATCGATCACGAAATTCTCGAGGAATTCCGTGCGGATCGCGTAGTCGCCGAAGTTCGAGATCGCGCAATCGCGGATCGTCACGTTCTCGATAAAATTGCCGGCATCGGCGCCTGCCGCGTAGATTCCATGTTCGCCGCTGTTGTTGTCGAGCTGCTGGGGGCCGACGATATGGAGCCCGTTCACCGTCACATTGGAGGCCGTGAGCAGGAAGACGCCCTTGGTGGCCGTCGTTTGCCGGATCTGAGAGGCCGTGCCTTCTCCGGAAAGTGTGATCGACTTGTCGACGGAGATTCTGTCCTCTATTTTATAGAAATGTGATCCGGCGGGAAAGAAGACCGTGCCGCCCGATGGCGCGGCCCCGATGGCGGCCTCGATCGCGGATTCGTCAACGGTCACGGTTTCGTTATTGTCAGCGCCCCACCACTGGGGATAGATCCTGTTGACGCGTCCGGAACTTATTGTGATCGTTCCTGTTGTCGAGAAGATCCGGTCGGCCGGCGCATCGATTCCGCCGCCGATCGCGACCGTTCTGGAGGCCGAGATCTCGAGCGAGCCGCCTCTGTAAAATAGAAGGTTGATGTTGGACGGAACATCCACGTCGACGGCGACCGGCAGCGCGCTCGGAATCAGGAGCGTCCG
>CAZUHB010000055.1:0-3868 GCA_964620445.1 uncultured Phycisphaerales bacterium | reverse complement strand
CGGGTTCGGCAGATCGGCAAGGACGGGGACCCTCGGTTTCTCGTCAGGCCAGCTCCAAGCCGCGGCGGGGCCGAAGAGGGAGAGGGCGACGAGACAGGTAATGATGGCTCTGAGATTCATCGGTTCCGCTCCTTCGTCGTTGCGCGAAGCTTGGGGAAATTTTGCATGGGTATTAAAACATGTTTCGCGCCAGGACCAGCCGGGTTGCTCGGAGTTCCTTTCGCGGCCGCTGACCTCTGTTTTGTACAGAGACCCTTCCTCCTGCTTCAATCACGCGGGTCAGAGCCCGCTTGATCGCGGGGAGAGAATGTCCTATTCTGCATCATGCGTCCATTTCACTCTCGACACCGTAAATTGCAGCGGGAGGTGGATCATGAGTCTCTCCGTCGGAATCGCGGGTCTTCCGAACGTCGGTAAATCGACCCTTCTCAACGCGCTCACACACGCGGGCGCCGAGGCGTCGAACTACCCATTTTGCACGATCGAGAAGAACGTGGGCATCACGCCCGTGCCCGATCCCGATCTTTTGCGCCTCGAGGAGATCCTTTCGCCGGAGGAGGCGGTTCAGACGACTGTGCAGTTCGTGGACATCGCGGGGCTCGTGGAAGGGGCGAGCAAGGGCGAGGGCCTGGGGAACAAGTTTCTCGGCCACATTCGCGACGTGGACGCCATTCTTCACGTGGTGCGCTGCTTCGAGGACGAGAACATCGCCCACGCGCCGGGCGCGCCCGATCCGGTGCGCGACGTGGAGACTGTGGAGACCGAGTTTCTGCTCGCCGATCTCGAGACCGCCGAGAGGGGGCTCGACAAGTGGACCAAGGAGGTGCGCAGCGGCAAGGGAACGGGCAAGGACGAGGAGGCCGCTTTCGGCCACGCCGTGGAGATCCTCAAGGGGGGCACCCCCATTCACGAGGCCGAGCTGGACGAGAAGGAAGCCGAGATCCTGGCCGAGGCGCGTTTTCTCACGGCCAAGCCCTGTGTTTACCTGGCCAACACGGGCGAGGACGATCCTGCCGGCAATGGTCCTTTGCCGTCGGCCCTTGCCGGCCTGAAGGGCGCCGACCGGGTCATTCCCGTTTCGGTGGGGATCGAGGAGGAGATTTCCGAGCTCTCCCCCGAGGAGCAGGCCGAATTCATCGCGGACCTCGGTCTTTCCGAGACCGCGCTCAACCAGGTCATCGCCTCCTGCTACCGGCTTCTCGACCTGATCACCTTCTACACGATCGCCAACAACAAGCTCCGCGCCTGGCAATTGAGGAATGGCCGGTGTGCGTCCGAGGCCGCGGGAAAGATCCACACCGACATGGAGAAGGGATTCATCCGCGCCGAGGTCATGGCCCTCGCCGACCTCCTCGACCTCGGCAGCCGCCACGCGCTCCAGGAAAAAGGCCTCATCCAAACCGTGGGCCGCGACTACGCCGTCCAGGACAAGGACATCCTCCAGATCCATTTCAAGTAGTTCCCGGAGTAATTCCTCCATTTATTATCCCCGGAATAATTCTTCCATGGGATCAACCCAGGTTGATCCCATGGAAGAATTATTCCGGGGATAATAAATGGAGGAATTACTCCGGGAACTACATTGCGCGGTTCACGATGTTGATCGTTTCGGCGTAGAGGGCGCCGAAGTCGCTAAAGAGGTCGGACATCGTCTTCTTGATGCCGGCGATGAATGCCTCGTCCTCGACCGAGGGGAGGTTGATCTTCACGTTGAGCATGGCGCCCTCGAAGCCGGACCGGGCCGCGAGAGCCGCCACGCCCGCGTCGGTGATCGACGCCGGATTTCCATTCGCCGCCGCGCCCTTGGCGAGCTTCAGCGCCGCGTAGCAGAGCTCGGCCGTGTGCAGGGGCACGCTGGTGGCGTTCTGGTTCGCCCGCTCCATGGCCGCCTTGCGCTCCGCCTTCTCCTCGTCGCTCTTCTTCGGCATGCGGGAGGCGTCGATGATCATGTTGAACGCATCCGTGTCCTCGTCCACGGCGCGCAACAAGGCGTCCTTGATCTCCTGCCCCTTGTCGGCAATGGCGAGCATCTCGTCGAACCGATCGAACATCCCCTTCTTGCCCGCCGTGAGATTGGCCACCATCGTGGCAAGGCCCGCGCCGAGCGCGCCGGCCAGAGCCGCCACCGAACCGCCCCCCGGCGCCATCGAATCGCAGCTCACCTCGTTGACGAACTCGCGGATGTTCATGCCAACCAGCGGCGGCGTCTCGCGGAAACGATACTCGATGATCTTCTTCGCCGGCTCGAAGGGACCGAGCTCGTCGAGCCCGAGCGACTTGACCGCGATATGGACGAGCTCCTCCTCGGGAACACCGGTGGAGCGGTGCTGCTTCGCCAGGTAGTGGCGCCCCGAGGCCAGAATCGCGTCGAGCGGCACAAGGCCGACCAGCTCCGACCCGGTCACCCGCAACCCGCGCTCGGCAGCGAGCCGCGCGCATTCGTCGAACACATCGTGGATCGCCGTGACCTTGTAATTGTTCAGGTTGAACGAAAGCTGCGCCACGCCGTACTCCTCGATGTACCAGCCCACACCTTTCAGAAACTGGAACTTCCCCTCCTTTTTCAGCGCCTTGCCCTTCTCGTCGCGCATGATCTCGCCGTGGGAATAAAACTGGGTCGGGCTCGGGCCGCGCTTGATGCGCCCCGTCTCGCGCACCTCCATGGCAATGTCGGAGGCGTATTTCTTGTCGCGCGTGTTCAGGTTGATGTTGTAGGCGATGAGGAACTCGCGCGCCCCCATCACGGTGGCGCCCGTGCGCTTGACCGTGTCGTTGAAGAGATTCGGCCCGAAATCGGGCGCCCACTCCGGCTTGCCGAGCTTGTTCGGCAAAGCCTCGTACTCGCCCGCGCGGATGTCGGGAAGAAGCTTGCGCTCCGGCTTGGTGGCCGAATACTCGTAGAGAAAAACCGGAATACCGAGCTCCTTCCCCACGCGGGCGCCCACCTTTTTCGAAAGCTCGACGCACTCATCCATGGTCACGCCCGACACGGGGCAGAAGGGACAGACATCGGTGGCGCCCTGGCGCGGGTGCTCGCCGGTCTGCTTGCTCATGTCGATCAGCTCGGACGCGGTCTTGATCGCCTGAAAGGCCGCCTCTTCCACGCCCTCGGGAGACCCGGCAAAGGTGACCACCGTCCGGTTCGTGGCCTTGCCCGGGTCCGCGTCGAGGAGTTGCACCCCGTCCACAGCCTCGATCGCGGCTGTGATCGTATCGATCACCTTCTGGTCGCAGCCCTCGCTGAAATTGGGAATGCATTCGACGATTCTGTCCATTTCGAGTCTCCGATCTTTTTCTCGCACACAGGGTCCGCTGTTCGGGCCGGATCATACCACATCAACGGACGTACCCAAGGGATCTCATCCGATCTATCCGCTCCGCATCGTCCTGCAAGGGCCAGAAGTTCGACGGATTCTTCTCGTTCACGCGGCTCAGGTCGAAGAGGCGGCGCATCTCGTTCCTCAGCCGGCCGTAGACCGGGTCGTCCCCGGACTCGCCGGTCATGGTGTTTTGCAGTTCGCCCGGGTCCTCTTGCGTGTCGTAGAGAAAGAGCGCCTGGCGGCCCTTCTCCTTCCGCTCGATCATGCCGAAGAGCTTGAAGTCACGCGTTCTGACCCCCTTGAAGAAGACCGGATCGGGCAGGGCCTGCTTGGAGCAGAGCGCCTCGAAGTAGATCGTGCGCTCCCGGTCGTCGGCAGCGGCCTTGTGCCGGAGCGAGACGCCCGCGATGCCGTCCGGCGCCGCCACACCCGCGTAGTCGAGCGCGGTGGGGAGCACGTCGACGAGGCTCGCCAGGTACTTGCTGCGCGCGCCCCTGGGTTCGGTGGGCGAAGAGCCGGCCGGGGTACCGGCCGAAGAGCCGGCCGGG
>CAZUHB010000054.1:0-42327 GCA_964620445.1 uncultured Phycisphaerales bacterium | reverse complement strand
GAGACGGCGTCTGATACCAGTAGGCCACGCTGAAGTACTGTTCGCGGCGCGTGGAAATACCGAGCGATCGGCCGTCCATCATTCGCGTGCCGCGGTGTTCGATCGCGAGTATCAACTCCTTCTCGAACGAGATCGGATCCCTGAGGTGAAAGCGGTAGCCGCAGAACTCCGCTCCCCGCTCCGTGCCGTCAGCCACCGGAGTGCCGAAATAGGGCGCGCAAAATCCCGGGTCGAACCCCCACGCACCGCCGAAGTAGTCGTCGAGGCCGGTCCCCTGCACGGCGGGGATCTCCTCGCCGTCGACGAAGAACTTCTCGTCTCCCTCCCAGAAGGCGCCGTCCTCCCCGCAGACCACGGACAGAACGGTTCCCACGTATTTTCCCTTGCCCTTGGCGTGCGCCACCACGTAGTTGCCGTCGGACCGGGTCATCATTCCCTGGCCGTACTGGGCGTGAAAAAGCCCCGCGCCCTCCGGCGGCTCGCCTTTCGAGTAGTCGATCTGGTAGAAGATCCGGTTGCGGATGCCGCGGCCCTCGTTCACCAGGACCATGAGGGCCCGCTTGCGGAAGGGCATGGGAAAATAGCAGGTCATCCCCCTCTTGTGGCCGGTCACGATCGGGATCGAGTTGACGCGCGCGTAGCGGGCATGGCCGAGGCCGAAGAAATCGCCGAGCGGACACTCCACGCACGGATCGCGCTGGTTGTCCCAGTAGAAACGGAGCATCATCGTGCGGAGGTGCACGGGGTCGTCGGAATCGACCTTGATATAGAATCGCTTGATCGTGCCGCTCCCCTTGATGTCGGCCAGAACGAGCGAGTTGCCCGACGCAAGCTGAAAAAAATCCTCGTCGCCCCCGTCGCGGTCATAGCTCGAAAGGCGCACGATACCCTCGTGGAGACAGGGCAATCGATCGAGTTCGTCGGCGGGGCAATACTGGGCGAGGCAAAAAGCAGCGAGGAGACAGGTCAGTCCCTTGACGAGCATGGTCTTCGACCTCCTTCCGGGTTCAACGCAATATCGAAGAGCGAGACGCACTCACGCTTCGTTCTGTTCGACTGGCCGCGGGGGCATCAAATTCCCACGTATCATAATTTGTTCAAGAACCGCTCGGGCCGGAACGCCGACAGGTCGCCGAGCGGCCCCTCGCTGTCGGTGAGGTCGGCCGACAGGACCGACGCGGCAAATGGCGACAGGGTCACGCCGTGGCCCGAAAAACCTGCTGCAACGAAGACGCCCTCGAGCGACGGAATCGGCCCGAGAAGCGGAAACTGATCCGGGGTCAGCGTGCGCAGCCCGGCCCAGCCGCCGCGTACCTCGGCCGATGAGAGTATGGGGCAGCGTTTCGTGGCCCGCGCGGCAAGTTCGTCCAGCCTGGATCGCGACAGGGGGATATCGTTTCCCGATGCCGGCGGGTTCATCTCTTCCTCCTCGGCGAGGCTCATGATCACGCCGCCCGTCTCCGGCCTGAAATAAAAGGAGTTGTCCGGATCGAGCACGAGCGGCCAGTGGTCGCCGATTCCGTTCACCGGCCCGGTGTAGAAGATCTGGCGCCGGCAGGGCCGCAGGGGAAGGTCGACTCCCAGACGGGCGACCAGAGGCCCCGCGAAAGGTCCTGCCGCGACGATCACGGTGTTGGCGCGCAGCGTCTCGTTGGCCGTTTTCACGCCGCTCACGCGGCCCCGGTCCACGACGAAATCCCGAACGGGACAGCTCGTCTTCAACAGGCCGCCCCGATCGAGAAAAGAACGGACGTATCCCTGAACAAGCGCGTGGGGATCGAGGTATCCGTCGCTGAGCGAGAAAGTCGCGCCGAGGAGATCGTCCGTTTCGAGAGCGGGCACGATGTCGGTGATCTCGCCCGGCTCGAGAAAACGCGATCCCAATCCGAGACTGTTCTGAAGGGAAACCGCCTCTCTGAGCCGCTCGCAGCTTTCGGGCGCCGATGCCACGATGAGGTATCCGTGTTTCTTGAAGCCGGGGTCGATGCCATATTTTTCATGAAAGGACTCGAAATGGCGGGACGCGTGGAGCGCCGCCTCTATCTTCGCCTCACTGTCGAACTGCAGCCTGATGCCGCCCGCCGAGCGTGCCGACGTTCCGGTGCACCACGTCGCTTCTTTTTCGACGAGGAGCACGCGCTCGAACAGACCGTCGCTCAGTCTCTCGGCAATCGCGGCGCCCGCGATCCCGGCCCCCACCACGATCACGTCGAAAAGGTCGCTGCCGGTCATGGCCCGCGGCTCCGCCGGTGGGAGGTTTCGAGAGGTGTTTTTCTCACGGGCCGAATCTCCGACAGGATCTTGTGTCTGTGTACAACCGGATCTGCCCCGGCTATGATAATTAAAAAACCCGGGCCGGCCACCAGGAAGTTTCCGGCGGGCGTGACGAAAAGAGGTGCCGGCCGAAAGAGCGGAGTCCCCGAACATGGCTGATCAAAAGCCGCGGATCGCCATCACGGCAGGTGATCCGAACGGCATCGGACCGGAGATCGTTCTGAAGGCAATGGCCAGCGAACCGATCGGCGAGAGCTGCGCGATCATCGCGGTCGGGAATCCCGACGTATTCCACGAATGTGCCGATCGCTGCAACATCGACCGGCCCGCCGAGGGCTCGATCCATCCCGTGGGAGGCGCGTCCCCGGCCGGCCTGCGGCCGGGCGCGATCGACGCAACGGCGGGACGCATGGCTTACGACAGCCTGTTGGCCGCCCACGAACTGCTCGACAACCGCCGTGCCGATGCTCTCGTCACGGCGCCCTGGTGCAAGGAATCCCTCCACCTCGCCGGCGCGCCCCACCTGGGCCACACCGAGGCTCTGGCCGCGCTCAACCGATCGAACGACCCGATCACTCTATTCGTGTGCGGCAGCCTGCGGATCGCCTTCTTCACCCGGCATCTCTCTCTCGCGGACGCGATCGGCGCGATCAGCAAGGAGCGGATTTCGTCCTTTCTCGATCGGCTCGCCCGACGGCTCCGGGCGATCGGATTGCGAAGGCCGCGCATCGCCGTGGCGGCGCTCAACCCTCACGGCGGAGAGGGAGGGCTCCTGGGCCGCGAGGAGATCGACGAGATCGGGCCTGCCGTGGATGATGCCAGGCGCAAGGGGATCGACATCGCCGGTCCCATACCGGCGGACGCCGTTTTTCACGAGGGTGCCCAGGGTGTTCACGATTGTGTGGTGGCCCTCTATCATGACCAGGGCCACATCGCTTCGAAGACACGCGACTTTTTTGGAACGGTGTCGCTCACTCTCGGCCTGCCCTACGTCCGCACGTCGCCCGACCACGGGACGGCGTTCGACATCGCGGGGCGGAACGAGGCCGATCCTCGAAGCCTCATCAAGGCGGTGGAACTGGCCGGCCGGATCTGGCGGAAAGGAGAGAGCTGACATCCCGCGCCGCCAGCGGCGTCGGGGCCGGCCGGCGATCAATTCTCCCCATTCGATGTGGTCATATCTTGAAGGCCCGGCTAAAATCGTACGCCCAATTGCCGTCAGCCGATCCCCTCGGGGGAAAAGGCACTCATGAAACAGGTGGAGGTCTGAAGATGGTGACGCGGACATTTCTACTGGGCCTGTTGTTCCTTGCCGCACCGTTGACTCTGAATGCGATCGAGGTCGACCTCGAGTACTGCAAGGATCCCGGGCCTTACGATCACTCGTTCAGCGGTTACTTTTCCGATCACAGTGGCGCCGCGGGCTGGTCGAACGGCGGGGAGATCCTCTCGAACCGGGCCCTGACCTTTGCTCTCGGAAATCCTCTGGAAGGGGGATCCCCGGACGGTCTGGCCCTGTGCGTCGACTACGAGACGAAGGAGTCGAAGTACCCCTTCGTCCTCTACGCGGACGCCAACGGGGACAGGAAGATCGACGAGACCGAGAGGTACCCGCTGAATTGGCTCGAGGGCGGAAAGCACATGATCAACGGCCGGGAAGCGATCCTGCAAAACCACCTGGTCGCCGAGAAGATCTGTCTCCCCACGACCCTGCTCGGCAAGCGGCACGAGGTTTTTGTCAACATCGTGCTCTCCCAGGGTACTCTTTCAGGGTTCCGGAACGCGCACTATTTCCGTTTCAGCGTCGAGGCCTGGGGTTGCCGCAAGGGCCGCGCGACCCTCGATGACAGGACATACGAGATCATCGTGAGGGACGGGGATTGCAACGGCCTTTTTGGCGACTACGAAAAGGGGAACTGGTTCAGGGCTCCGCCCACCGGGGACAGGGTGGCGTTCATCCCCGGCAGTTCTTCCCTTTCTCGTGATCTGCCGCTGCGGCAAAAGTTCGTTCTCGACAGCAAGGGTTTCACCATCGACGTTCGCGAGAACGGCAAAAAAGTCGTGATCGAGCCCGAACCGGTCGCCTTCGGGGAGGTGATACCCTCGGACCGGGAGATCGAGATGACCCTGTGGAACCTGGACTGGGGATCGTTCACGTTCGCCGCGGGGGAAAAGAAGAAACTTCCCGCGGGCGACTGGTTCGTGACCGAATTCGCTCGACGCAGTTCGGAGACGGGAGCTTGCTGCTACTACAGCGGTTCGGGAAAGATCAAAGCATCGGTGGAGGCTGGAAAGAACAACGTTGTCGAGGTGGACACCATATTGAGAGCCGCGGTGACGGCCAAGAAAAAGAGAGACCAGATCAGGCTTTCGCTCGACCTGGCCACGTCGCAAGCCGCCAGCTTCCGCTCTTACCGGAGTTCGCGATCGGACGGCGAGCCCTTCCGCGGAATCCCTTTCATGATCACCGACAGCGCCGGAGAGGTGGTGAAACAGGCTCACTTCGAATTCGGCTGAGGTTCCACGTGCAGCTACTCATGGAGAGTGGCCAACGTGGAGCCGGGAAGATACACCCTCACCGTGATGTGCGATCGCGATGTGCTCCAGGTCGTCTCGAAGCCCTTCGTCCTGGAAGTGAAGTGATCGATCCGCGCGTGCAGTGTCGTTTTGAGCCGTGATCGTTCCCGGAAAGAACGGCGCCGGCCACTCGCGAAAAGGGCCGGCGCCGGGGATATTCCGGAAACTCGAATCGATCAGGGCCGCATACCTTCCAGGTAAGGCACCTCGTAGACCTTGTTGTGCTGGATCGGGCCGTGGCCGAAGTAGCCTTCCTCGCCGAAGAGCTCGCCGTGGTCGGCGGTCACGATGATCCATGTGTTCTGGGGCACCATGTCGTAGAGCCTCTCGAAGACGTCGTCGAGGTAGTTGACCGTGTGGATCTGACGGCCGCGCAGGGTGTCGAGCTTTTCCTGGTCGAAGAACTTGTCCTCGCCCGCCTGGAGCTCGCCCTCGACGATGTTGTCGTCGAGATGCTTGAACACGCCGTGCACGCCGCTGATGCGCGGCCACTCGGACGGATCCTCGTCGGGCGTGGCGTAAGGATAGTGCGTCTCGCCCACGTTGAGCAGGTAGAAGGAGGGCCTGTCGTCGTCGAAGGTCATCGTCTCGAGCATGGCGGCCATGTCGTTGTGCTTATCCATGAGCTGGAACGAATCGAAGCCGCGGTTGATCGGCGTCTTCGCGTTGAGCACGGGGAGCGACACCCTGGCGTGGGTGTAGTAGCCGAGTGTCTCCTTGAGGTAGATCGGCAGAAAGAGGGAGGGGATCAGCTTGGCGAATTCGATCCCGTCGGAGCCGAGCCGCTTGTTGTAGTTGAAAAAGTCCTCCTTGTAGTACTCGGAGGCGAAGACCTGGGGCGGACTCGTGTGCGGCACGAGGCCCATGAGCAGGTTGTAGTGCGACGGCGCGGTCCACGATGCGTAGCTGAACCTCTTCTCCACCTTGCCCAGCTTGGTGATGATCTTCGGATCGGCCTTGATGAACGCGTCATAACGGCATGAGTCGAGGATCACGATGATGAAGTTGTTCTTGCCACCGGGATCGGGGCGCGACTTGGCCGGCGCCTTCGGAGCGGGTGTAGGTGTTGCCGCTGGTTTGGGCTGTTTTTTTCCAAAATTGAATAGTCCCATCACATATCCTTTCAGATCGCCAATATTGAGATCTTTCTCGCGGGCCGCATCATGCTCTCACCACCGTCAAGAGGCAGTGGCCCGGGTATTCTCCCATCGGCCAGACAGGGCTGGATATTGAATCCATCCCGATAGGTTCTCGTTATTTTCCTGGAGACGAAGGCGGCCGGATCATACCCCATGGTCCAGAGAAAATCACAGGATATTTTTGATCCGTTCGATGCATTTTTCCGGGGTATCGACGCCCGTGTTGACCACGTAAGGTTTTGCAGTCGCAAAAAGCTTGCGGAAATACTCTTTCTGTAAATCGATCCTTTCCTGATCCTGGACGAGCAGGTGGGGATTGAAGAAGGGCTGGTTCTTGAACGAGCCATACCCCCTGCTCCCCGAGGAGAGGACCTGGTAGCGTCCGGTCTCGAGAAACTTGACCGCCTCCTCGGGCTCCATGGCCGCAACGGGCGGCGACACGGGATCGCGTTTGAGAATGATCACGTGCTTGATGCTGGTGCGCCGCATGTACTTGCCGGGGCCGGCGATCCAGTTCGGATCGACGATGGCGCGCGCGTTGTCGAAACCGGTGAAGCAGTAGTCGGCGTTCTTCTGAAGGATGCAGTCGTCGAGGGCGAGGCACTTCTCATTGGTGCAATCATCCTTGACCGATGCCACGTTCTCGCAACGGCTGCGCGCGAAGAGATCGGCGAACTCGTCGTACACGCCGGCCAGATCGGTGCGCATGTAGAACTTGCGCTCCGAGATGTCGGCGATCGCGTCTCTGTCGCGATAGCGGACAAAGACCCAGTCGTCGGAGTGGATGCGCGCCGATTCGTCGGAAAGCAGGCCGTAGGCAACCGTGGCACGCCCCGTTCCGGTCGGGCCGATGACCAGAACGCCCTCGCCGTTCACGTCGAGACAGGAGGCGCGGATCGAGTGCACGTCGTAGAGCCGCTCCGAGATATCGGCCACGATGCCGAGCGCCCAGCCGCGCACCATGCCGTAGTAGTTCGAGTTGAGGAAGAAGGCGGTCTTCGATTCCGAGTTGTAGTAGGCGATCGGATCCTGGTCGGCGATCCCCTTGATGGCCCAGATCATCCCGTGCGGTTCGAGGTCGGATTCGAGCTCGGCCGGGTACCAGTTCTCCATCCAGAAGCCGTAGAGGTGCTTCGAGTTGGTGCGGAGCTGGATGATCACGCCGTTGATGTTGGCGTTCCACTCGTAGTACTCGTTGAAGCTCTGGTGACTCTCCATCACCTTCATGAGCTTGTTGCGCTCCTGGATCGAGATGTCGGTCTCGGCCGGGATGCGCTTCTTGGTTCGCGTTGTTTTGTTGTCGAGCATAAAGACTTTCTCCCTGGGAGCGGCCTTGAGACGCGACAGGGCTTCGGTGATCCGTTCCATCCCCTTCTCGATGTTTTCCATCGACGTGGCGTAGGAGATGCGGATGAATCCCGGCGCGCCGAACGCGTCGCCGGGCACGATCGCCACGCGGGCCTTTTCGAGAAGATAGAACGCCATGCTGAAGGAGTCGCGGATCCGCATGCCGTCGATCTCCTTGCCTAGATACTCTTCGATGTTGGGAAAGACGTAGAACGCCCCGCCCGGCTTGGCGCAGGTCACGCCCGGAATCCGGCTCAGCTTGTGGAGGATGTAGTTGCGTCGGCTCTGGAACTCCTGGCGCATCATGCGCACGGCGAACTGCGGTCCGCCGAGCGCCTCTCCGGCGGCTTTCTGCGCGACCGAGCAGGGATTGCCCGTCGAGTGGCTCTGGACCTTGCCCATCGCCTGGATGATCTCCTTCGGCCCGGCCGCGTAGCCGATGCGCCATCCGGTCATGGAGTAGGACTTGGACACGCCGTCGACGAGCACGCAGCGCTTCTTGGCTTCTTCGCCGAGGGCGGCGAAGCTGGCGAACTTCTCGTCGTCGTAGACGATCTTGGAATAGATCTCGTCGGAGATGACGACGAGCTCCGACTCGATGACCGCCTCGGCGAGGCGCGCCAGCTCGCCCTGCGTGTAGACCGATCCCGTCGGATTGGACGGATTGTTGAGCATGAGCGCCTTGGTCTTGTACGTCACCGCGCCGCGCAGGTCCTCGGGCGTGATCTTGAAACCGTTCGCCTCCTCCGTGGGAAGCACGACGGAGGAGGCCTTGGCCAGAGCGATCTGCTCGGGATAGGACACCCAGTAGGGCGCGGGCAGGATGCACTCCTCGCCCTTGTTGAAGAGGACCGTGGTCAGGAGGTAGAGGCTCGCCTTGGCGCCGGGCGACACGATGATCTCGTCGGGAGCGTACTCCACGCCGTGATCCTCGAAGATCCTCCGCTGAATGATCTTCTTCAGCTCGGGCGTGCCCGACCCTTGCGTGTACTTTGTGAAGTTCTCGTCGATGGCGCGCTTGCCCGCGTCCTTGACGTTATCGGGCGTGGCAAAGTCAGGCTCGCCCACGCTGAAGTCGATCACGTCAACGCCCTCGGCCCGAAGCGCCTTGGCGCGCGCCGAGATCTTCAAGGTGGACGAGAATCCGATCCTGCCGATCCGGTCTGCTATCATATCAGCCTACTTCTTGCGCTTCGGGGCCTTCTTGGCGGCCGGTTTTTTCTCTGTCGCGCCCTGGGGGAGCTTGGCGAGGAGCTGCTTGATGTCGACGCCCGACAGCCCTTCGACCACGGCCGGGAGCTGGGCGAGAACGTTGGTCACTTCGCCGGTCACCTTGGAGAGACCGAGCTTCGAGTCTTCGCCGCCCGTGTTGACCACGGTGATCTTGTCGACCTTGGAGAGCGGCTCGGACACGGCCGCGGCGAGATCGGGCAGGTTCTGCATGAGCATCTCGAACATGGCGGCCTGGTTGTACTCGCCCCAGGCCTCGGCCTTCTTCATCATCGCCTCTGCCTCGGCCGCGCCCTCGACGCGCGCTGCCTGGGCGCGCGCCTCGGCTTCCGCGCGGATCCGAAACGCCTCGGCCTCGGCCTTGGCCTGCGCCTCGTACTTGGTGGCGTCGGCCTGTTTCTTGACGTTCGCCTCGAGTTCCTTCTCCTTGCGGGCCACCTCGTGCTTGCCGAGGGTGATCGAGTGCTCGAGCTCGATCGCCTTGGTCTTGCCCTCTTCCTTCTTGATATTCTGCATCATCTTGTGGCGCTGCAGGTCGTAGGCCATGTCTGCCTGGGCGCGCGACTCGTTGACCTCCACCTCGTAAGACGCCTTCTGGGTCTCGAAGTTCTTGTTCGCCTCGGCGATCTCCGTCTCGCCCTTGACGCGCGCGATGTCGCCTTCCTTCTTGGCGATGGCGGTCTTCATCTTGGCTTCCTTCTCGGCCTCGGCCTCGGCGATCACGGCGTCGCGCTTGACCTGGGCGATACGCGGCCGGCCGAGCGCCTCGAGATAACCCTGGGCATCGGTGATGCCGGTGAAGTTGAAGGCCACGAGCACCAGCCCCATCCGTCCCAGATCGTCCTGGGCGGTGGTGAGAACTTTCTGTGCAAAATCCTTCTGCTCCTGATAGACCTGCTCCACGGTCATCGTACCGAGGATGGCGCGCACGCATCCGTCGAGGACCTGCTTGGTGATGTCGGCGATGCCCTCGGGCCCCTGGCTCAAGAACTGCTCGGCCGCCATGCGGATGAACTCGGGATCGTTATTGATGCGCACCTGTGCGGTCGACTCGAGCATGACGGGCACGCCGTTGGAGGTGTAAACATCGGATGTCTTGAGCTGGATGTTGATCATCTCGATCGACAGGACCTGCACACGCTCCACGAAGGGCATGACGAACACGCCGCCTCCAAGGTGTGCGCGGTATCCGACCTGGCGCGTCGTGCCGTCGGGATCGGTGACGGTCTGGCCCCTGCCACCGGAGATGATGAGGACCTCGTTCGGCCCGACCTTTTTGTATTGTAAGGCCACGGCGGTCACGATCACTGCGATGATGATCACGGCCGCGGCGAGCAGGTACCAACCGGAACCGACGGCGCCCAGAATAGCGATCAATGAAGTGGTCATTCCATCTCTCCTTGTCCCAGCCGAATTGCGGTGTCTGTGGGAGTTGTGAAAGGAAAAAAATGAGCGAGAAAGGAAATTTCAAAACATAAATGACGGGCCGAAACAGGTCAAGAATCTTCGAGACAAAAACCCCTTTTTCTGGTCAAAATAGATCTATTATCGATCGGACAATCTCTCCTCTGACAACGACGATCGGAGACTCCTATTACAATTCCTGGAGACCAGTTATGATCACCATTCCTTCGCGCGCTCTCCCGACCCTGGCCGTGGCGATCCTGCTGCTCGGTTGCGTGGCCATGGCTCGAACCCCTGCTCGGTCTTCGGTGATCGACACGGCCCTTCTCGTCGACGAACTGACCGACCTCAAAACGCTCGCCTACTTTCCCGATCCTGCCTTCACGTGCCGCCAGTTTTCGAGCTACGATCCAAAGGCCCTGTCGCCCGAGAAGGACTGGTTCGCCAACGCCGATCGGGGCCACTACCTGCGCGTCGAGGAGGTCGATGGCCGAAGGGAGCATGTCATGATGGACGCGGCCGGTCCGGGCGCCGTGGTGCGGATCTGGTCGGCCAATCCCCTGGGAACGATCCGGATCTACGTGGACGGTGCGTCCGAGCCGGTCGTCGAGGCGCCGATGACCGACTACCTCAGCGGCGCCGCGGAAGGGTTTCCTTTTCCCATCGCCCACACCACGAGCAGCGGGTGGAACTCCTACTTCCCGATCCCCTACGCGAAGCACTGCAAGATCACGAGCGACAAGGGGGACTTTTACTACCAGATCAACTACCGCACCTATGACGAGGGCGCACGGGTTCGGTCCTTCGAAAAAGAGACCCCGCGCCTCCTGAAGGCCGAGATCGCCGCTGCCGCCGCGATCCTCGCCGATCCGGGCTCACTGCGCAAGATCGCCGACGACGATCTCACCGATCGCGACACGCGGACTCTCGAATCGACGCTCTCCCCCGGCGACAGCGTGGATTTTCTGATCACCACCGAGAGCGGACGCGCGATCGAAGGACTCGAGTGCAAGGTCGAAGCGGAAGATCTGGAAGCCGCTCTGCGCGGACTCGTCCTGAAAATGGCCTTTGACGGTGTGAGCACGGTCGAGATCCCGCTCGGCGATTTCTTCGGCACCGCACCGGGTGCATCCCCCTACGCGTCACTCCCCGCGGGTGTCGACGATGACGGCACGCTCTGGAGCAGGTGGTGGATGCCCTACGAGAAGGCATTCGCGATGGAGATCGTGAACAATGGACCGACTCGGGTTCACTTGCGCACCACCATGATCTCGCTCGTCGACGTGGCCTGGACCGACTCGAGCATGCACTTCCACGCCAAGTGGCGGATCGAGAAACAGATTCCCACGCGCCCCATGAAGGACTGGAACTACATCGACACCAGCGCCAAGGGCGTGTTCGTCGGCGACGCTCTCTACGTTTCCAATCCGGTCAAGACCTGGTGGGGCGAAGGGGACGAGAAGATCTACGTCGACGGCGAGACCTTTCCGTCCCATTTCGGCACGGGCACCGAGGATTACTATGGCTATGCGTGGTGCTCGTCCAAGCTCTTCGCCCACGCCTATCACAACCAGCCGCGCTGCGACGGCCCGAACAACTACGGCCACACCGCGGTCAACAGGTGGCACATCGTCGACCGGATCCCTTTCGAGAGGAGTTTCCGCTTCGACATGGAGATCTGGCACTGGGCCGATGTGAACGTCGACTACGCGGTCGCCTGCTACTGGTACGCCCTGGGCGACGGGACCGACAACTTCGCGCCGCCGTCGGCCGAAGCGGGCGATCTCGTTCTCGATCGGATCCCGCCTTACGTGATGTACAAGGTCGAGGGGGCGCAGGAAGGAGAGGAGCTCGAAA
Organism: uncultured Phycisphaerales bacterium; assembly: GCA_964620445.1. Classification (GTDB taxonomy): domain Bacteria; phylum Planctomycetota; class B15-G4; order B15-G4; family CAYZWU01; genus CAZUHB01. Next base: position 30,499 of record CAZUHB010000054.1, on the reverse strand, counting down.
TCCTGTCCAAAACGGGAATCGCCGAAAAGCAGGACGGAGGCAACAGGTACAGCGAAGAAGCCCACCTCTGGTGGCGCGACGCCAAGATCGGCGACGAGCTGGTTCTCGCCTTCGAGAGCGCCGGATCAGGCCCCCATCACGTGTTCGTCGTTCTCACCGAGGCGAACGACTACGGCATCCATCAGCTCGCCGTGAACGGCCGGAAGATCGGGAAGACCTTCGACTTGTACAGGAGTACCCCCTGGGGGCCGACAGACGAAATCGATCTCGGCCTCTTCGATCTGCACGAAGGAAAAAATTCCCTGTCCATCACGATTGTGGGCGCAAATGAAGCTGCTATAAAGAACTACATGTTCGGGATCGACTATGTTCGCGTCAGCCCGTGAGCGCCAGGCGGTTGGTGCCAATCGACCCGTTCGGTGCACCTTGTTTTATTTTGCCTAATGGTCTTAGTTCTGTTATATTTATAGTTATATATATCAGTAGTGCACGCATCCTAGCCTAAATCATCGGACCACAACATCGGAGGAATCACTATGTATCGTTTGCTTGTTCATACCGCACTCACGGTATTTCTCGTTCTCGGCCTGGTGAACGCGGCCGGGGCAGCGGAAACCATGGGACCGAAGCTGACCGAAAAGCTCGCCAAGGTTTCGGCCGACGAGATGATCTACGTGCTCATCGCCATGAAGGACCGTCCCGACGTGGCAGCTCTCGACACGGCCGCCCGCGGACTGTCGAAGGAAGAGCGTCGCACGCTCGTTCTCGACGGGCTCAAAGCGCACGCTGCCGCAACGCAGGCCGACATTCGCGAGGAAATCGTCAACCTCACTTCAGCGGAGCACGCGCAGACCGTCAAGTTTCTCTGGATCAACAACACCGTCGCGGGCTGGCTGCCGGCTCACGCCATCGAGTCGATCGCCGACCGCGCCGATATTGCGTGGATCGAGCGTATCATCCCCCAGCAGGTGTTCAACACGACGAAGAACGCCACCGATCCGTCCCCCTTTCCGCGGAACCAGAGCCGCGCCAATGCGTGGGGCGTCGAGTGGATCAGAGCGCACGAAGTCTGGTCGACGCACAACATCACCGGCGACGGTGTGATCGTGTCGGTGGTCGACACCGGATCGGACTACAACCACTCCGACCTCAAAAACAACATCTGGGTCAACCCGGGCGAGGACATCGACGGCGACAACGTCGTGTGGGACACGGGCGACCTCAATGGAGTCGACGATGACGGCAACGGGTACGTGGACGACCTGGTCGGCTACGACTTCGGCTATGCCGACAACAATCCCATGGACGACTACGGTCATGGCACCCACTGCGCGGGCACCGTGGCCGGCGACGGCACGGCCGGTACGCAGACCGGCGTGGCTCCCGAAGCCTCCCTCATGGTCTGCAAGGTCGGTTACTACATCAACTACTCGGACGAGGCCTCCATGTGGGAAGGCTGGCAGTACACGGCCGACAATGGCGCGGATGTGATCACCATGAGCATGCGCTGGTCCCATGCCTGGGCGCCCACCCGCAGCGTGTGGCGCGATACCGCCATCGCCACCAAGGCGGCGGGCGTGACGCTCGTCACCGCGGCCGGCAACGAGCGCGGCTACTATTCGCCCCCGGAGTGCGTGGGCACACCGGCCGACTGCCCCGAGGTCTTCGCCGTGGGCGCGACCGGCTACAAGAACAACGACATCGCCTATTTCTCGAGCAACGGCCCCACCGTGTGGGAAGAGCCCTTTCCTTACAATGACTGGCCTTACCCGCCCGGCTTGACCAAGCCGGACATCTCCGCACCGGGTCATAACGTCAACTCCACCACCTGGGGCGGCGGATACTCGGGCGACACCTGGTCGGGCACGTCGATGGCCACACCCCACGTGGCCGGCGTGGTGGCTCTCATGCTCGAGGCCAATCCGACGCTCCTGCCCGACGATATCCAGGTGCTCTACGAGGAGAACGCCATCGATCTCGGCGACCCGGGCCACGACAACGATTTCGGCTGGGGCCAGACCGACGCCATGGATTGCGTTGATGCGGCGATCTCCGGTTTCGATCCCAGAGTGGACATCACGGTCAACAACGCCGATGTCGATTTCAATGTCTATCATCCCACTCCTCTCAGGATCGAAATCTCCCTGAGGGCGGGCGACCAGGTCGGCGTCGCTCACGACTGGTGGATCATCGCCGACAATGCCAACTGGGCGCACCCAGTGTGGTGGACCTGGCCCGGCAATCTGAACTACACGAGTACACCGACCCGCGCCCTTCTCTACCCCTTGCTCGATGTGAATGACTACCGGCTCCACAACGGCCCCGTTCCCAAGGGGATCTGGACGTTCACCTTTGCGGTGGACGCCGCGAACAACATCTACGAGGGAACCTTTTCAGACGATATCACGGTGGGCGTCCACTAACCTCGGCTCCATGACCAGGAGGCGCGGAACCCGCTGTTAGACCTGCAAACAAAACGTCCTCAATGGTCGACAAGATTGTTGGGGACGTTTTTTTGGAACCGGCCGGACGCGACACGCCGGCCGCGTCCCGAATGGGATAGATTTTGTTTTCGCCATTCGGACAGGTATCGATTATATTATATAGATGTAAATAGAAGTTATTTACACACCCAAGCCTAATACGTCTGACCCTGAACATCGGAGGAATCACCATGAACCGCATACTGCTTTTCACCGCGATCCTATCCTTTCTCGTCGCCGGCCTGCTCTCCGCGGAAGGCGCATCGGAGACGATCGGACCGAAACTGGCGCAGAAACTCGCGGAGGTTTCGGCCGACAAGATGATCTCGGTCATCATCGTGATGAAGGACCGTCCCGACGTGGCCGCTCTCGATTTTGCCGCAACCGGATTGTCGAAGACCGAGCGGCGCACGCAGGTTCTCGACGGTCTCAAGGCGCATACCGCGACGAGTCAGGACGAGATCCGGAAGGAGATCGCCACACTCACCTCGGAAGATCATGCTCAGACCATGAAGTATCTCTGGATCAACAACACGATCGCGGGCTGGCTGCCGGCGCACGTCATCGAGACGATCGCCGCGCGCAACGACATCAAGTCGATCAGGCACAACATTCCCCGCCAGGTCTTCAATGTCGATCAGAACGAGGTCGGACCGCCTCCGTTCCCGCCGAACGCCTCGGCACGCGCCAATGCGTGGGGCGTCGAGTGGATCAACGCACACAATGTCTGGTCCACATACGGCATCACCGGCAATGGCGTCACAATCGCCATGGTCGACACGGGCGTCTACTACTGGCACTCGGATCTGGTCAGCAACATCTGGGTCAACCCCGGCGAGGACATCGACGGCGACCAGGTCGTCTGGGACACGGGCGACGCCAATGGTATCGACGATGACGGCAACGGGTATGTGGACGACCTGATCGGCTACGATTTCGGATACGCCGACAACAATCCGATGGACGACGACGGCCACGGAACCCACACGGCCGGCACAGTGGGCGGCGACGGCTCGGGCGGCACGCAAACAGGCGTGGCTCCCGGCTGCACCCTCATGTGCATCAAGGTCGGCTACTACATCAATTATTCCGACGAGGCTTCCATGTGGGAAGGCTGGCAGTACCTGGCCGACAATGGCGCCGACGCCCTCAGCATGAGCATGAGATGGTCCCACGCCTGGGCGCCCCACCGCTCCGTGTGGCGCGACACCTGCCAGGCCGTCAAGGCCGCCGGCGTGACTCTCGTCACCGCTGCCGGCAACGAGCGCGGCTGGTACTCGCCGCCCGCCTGCGTGGGCACGCCGGCTGACTGCCCGGAGGTCTTCGCCGTCGCGGCGACCGGTTACAAGAACAACAGCATCGCCTACTTCTCCAGCAACGGCCCCACCGTGTGGGAGGAGACCTATCCGTACAACGACTACCCCTACCCGCCCGGACTGGTAAAACCGGAAATCTCCGCGCCCGGCGAAGACGTCAACTCCACCACCTACGGCGGCGGATACTCGGGCGACACCTGGTCGGGCACGTCGATGGCCACACCCCACGTGGCCGGCGTGGTGGCTCTCATGCTCGAGGCCAATCCGGCGCTCACACCGGACGACGTGCAGCAGCTCTATGAAAGCGTGGCCATCGATCTGGGCTCACCTGGCAAGGACAACGACTTCGGCTGGGGACAGACCGACGCCATGGCGTGCGTCGATGCCGCGCTCAACCACGGTGGCGGCGATCCGGTTCCCGACGTCAAGGTCAACAGCCAGGATGCCGACTTCTCCGTCCCCTCTTACACCACTCTCGACGTCACGGTGTCGCTCAATCCGGGCGACCAGGCCGGCGTCATCCATGACTGGTGGCTCAACGCCGAGAAGGACGCATTGCACAACTACTGGTGGGTGTGGCCCGGCAACTGGAGATACTCGCCCACGCCGAAGCGCGCGATGCACTACGGTCTGCTCCCGGTGAGCAATTACTCGGTCTACACCGGATTGCTTCCCACGGGGTCCTGGAAGTTCACCTTCGCGGTGGATGCCTACAACTATGTCTACGAGGGAACATACTCGGACGACATCGTGGTCGACGTCTACTAGCGATTGCTCCAAAAAACGCTCGAAAGAAGACCTGGCGGGGGTCTGTCCCTGCCAGGACCGCTCATGAAAACGTCCTCGATCGTCGATCGGACTGTCGAGGACGTTTTTATTGAATCGCTCGATTTCCGAATCGCGCGTGCAGCCGCCGAATGGAATATCCTCTTCCGCAAATCTCGTCAAGGAACTACAATCCGGTCGAATTGGAGAGGCCAGAGGTTTGATGATCGAGCAGACATGCGGAACAACGGTTGAACGCGCCGCGAGGCCAACGCGATCGTCTCTGTTGCTCTGGTGCGGCGCGGCGCTCCTCTTCGCGATGACCGTTGTCAGCTACTTGCCTGCTTTCGGCGCGGGCTATATCTGGGACGACGATTTCTACGTGACCGAGAACCCTCTGCTCACGGCGCCCGACGGCCTCAGCCGGATCTGGTTCTCCACCGATTCTCCGTCGCAGTACTTTCCGCTCGTCTACACCACGTTCCGCATCGAGCACTCGATCTGGGGGCTCGACCCGGCGGGTTATCACATCACGAACATCGTCGTCCATGCGCTCAATGCGCTCCTCCTGTGGTGGCTGCTCGCGCGCCTCGGTATCGGGCCGGCCTGGCTGGCGGCGGCGCTCTTCGCTCTGCATCCGGTGCACGCCGAATCGGTGGCGTGGATCACGGAACGCAAGAACGTGCTCATGGCCTTCTTTTTCTTTCTTTCCCTTCTGGCGTGGACAGAATTTGCCGAGCGATCGTCGGAATCGCGGCGCGCGATCCCCTTCTACATCCTGTCGATCCTGTTTTTCGTCCTCTCCCTTTTCAGCAAGACGACGGCGTGCACCATACCGGCCGCGCTGGTGCTGATCCTCTGGATGAAAGGCTTCCGCCTCGACCTCAGGCGGTGGATGCAGATCGTCCCCTTCGTGCTGCTCGGGGCGGCGATGGGATTCCTGTCGATCTGGTGGGAGCAGAACGTCCACAACGTGAAGATGACCGGTCTGGCGCTCGGTCCGGTCGAGCGGATCCTGGTCGCCAGCCGGGCGATCTGGTTCTATCTGTACAAACTCGTCTGGCCCACCGACCTCTCCTTCAGCTACACGAAGTGGGAGATCGATCCGGCCGATCCGCTCCAGTACGGATGGCTCGCCGCCCTTGGGCTCGTCCTCTTGGCGGGGTGGCGCTGGAGGGGCGCGCTCGGCCGGGGCATCATCTCCGGCTTCGTTTTCTTCGTCGCCACTCTCGTGCCGATGCTCGGCTTTTTCATCCTCTGGACATTCACCTACACCTACGTGGCCGACCACTACCAGTACGTGGCCGCTGTCGGCATCACCACGATCATCGCCGCACTGGGTCACGACCTGGCACGGCGGGCGGGCCCCGGAATGAACAGGGTCGCCCTCGGCGCGGCGGCGGCCATCCTCATCGCGCTCGGCGCGATGACCTGGAACCGCTGCCACGCCTACGAGAACTCGGAAACCCTCTGGTACGACACGATCTCCAAGAGCAGCAACTCCTGGATGGGGCATCTCAATCTCGGCAACATCCATCACGCCCGCGACGAGCTCGACGAGGCGAGCGACCATTTCCGTGCGGCCCTCGAGATCAATCCGAAATGCATCAGCGCGCGCAACAATCTGGCCAACATCCTCATCTCCCGGGACAGGGTGGACGAGGCGATCGCCGAGTACCGGCTGGCGCTCCGCACGATGCCCTTCGAGCCGGCTCTGAATCACAACCTCGCCCAGGCTCTCAAAATGCAGGGGAAGACCGACGAGGCGATCGAACATTACAGAAGGGTCCTCAAAGCGAATCCATCCCACGCGCAGGCGCACCAGGATCTGGCCGCGGCCTATCAATCGCAGGGAAGGCTCCGGCTCGCCGCTGCTCATTTCAGAGCGGCCTTGGCTGCCGATCCGAAAGCGACCAAAGCCCTCTTCCAGCTCGCCTGGATATTGGCCACGAGCGACGATGAATCGATCAGGAATCCCGCCGAGGCGATCAGTCTGGCAGAGAGGATCTGCCGGCTGACCTCTTTCCAGAATGCGCGCGCCCTCGACACGCTGGCGGTGGCCTATGCATCGGCGGGCCGCTTCGCCGAGGCCGTGTCGACAGCCCAGAAGGCTGTCGACTTCGCCCGGTCCGAGGGGCAGGCGAATGTGGCGGCCAGGATCGAAAAACACTTGCGCCTCTTTCGAGCCGGCATGCCGCTCCGCACCAGATGACAGCTCCGGTCCTATCGCGACCGGCCGACCTCATCGAAGAAGTGGGCAACGGTCACGATCCCCTGGTGGAAGTCGGAGAGTGAAAACTTCTCATTGGGCGAATGGATATTGTCGTCGTGCTGGGCGAAACCGAGGAGGAGCGTGTCGAGGCCGAGCTCTTCCTTGAAAACGTTGACGATCGGGATCGATCCTCCCTCGCGCATGAAGACCGGCTTCCGGCCGAATCCCCGCTCGAAAGCCGCGGAGCCGGCGGCGATCAAGAAACTGTCGCGCGACACGATCGCCGGCTTGGCGCCGCCCTGGGCATCGACGTCCACGGTCACCGCCGGCGACGCGATCTTGAGAACAAAGCTCTCGAACTTACGCAGGATGTCGTCCGGATCCTGATCGGGAACGAGCCGCATGGTGACCTTGCACCCAGCCTTCGCCGGGATGATCGTCTTGCCCCCCTCGCCGGCGTAACCGCCGTAGATGCCGTTCACCTCGCAGGTGGGACGCGCCCAGACGCGCTCGAAGGTGCTGTAGCCCGCCTCGCCCTGGACCGCCGACGCGCCCGTCTTCTTCAGGTAGCCGGCCTCCTCGAAGGGGAGAGCGCCGAAGGCCTCGCGCTCCCAGTCCGCCACGGGTTGGACATCGTCGTAGAAACCGTCGATCGCCACGTGATAGTTTTCGTCGTGGAGCGCCGCGGCGATGCGCGCCACCTCGGTGGCCGGGTTGGCGAGCCCGCCCCCGAAGCTGCCCGAGTGGAGATCGCGGCCCGGACCTGCAACGCTGATCTCGGCGGCCGCGATACCGCGCAGGCCGTAGGTGATCGCGGGCACACCGTGATCGAACATGGCCGTGTCGCTCACCACCACGCCGTCGGCTTGCAGCCTTTTCCGGTTCTGCTTGATGAAGTCCTCGAGGTTGTCGGCGGCCGTCTCCTCCTCCCCCTCGATCACGACCTTCACGTTGACCGGCAGATTGCCCACCGTCTTCAGATAGGCCTCGATCGCGAGGAGATGGATGAGAAACTGCCCCTTGTCGTCGGCCGCGCCGCGCGCGTAGATCGTGTCGCCGTCGACGTGCGGCTCGAACGGGGGATGATCCCAGAGATCGAGGGGATCGACCGGCTGCACATCGTAGTGGCCGTAGATGAGCAGGGTGCAGCTGTTCGCGGGGTTCGACCACTCGCCATAGACGATCGGATGGCCGGCGGTTTCCACGACCTCGGCGGACAGGCCGAGCGACGCGAGCTTGGCGCGCACATGCTCGGCGCACGCGGCGATCCCCTCGTTGTAGGCCGAGTCGGCCGATACGGACGGAAAGCGCAGGAGCGCCACCAGTTCGTCCACGAAGGCCGCCTTGTTCTTTTCGATGTATTCGAGTACGTCTTTCATGTCGCCTCCAGTCGATCTCTTCGTGCTGCCCGTCACGATTTCTTGGCAGCGAGTTTCCGCAAAACAGCGAGGTTCATGCGATCCTCGGCCATGTCGTCGCCCTTTGGCGTTTCGAGGATCTTGGGTATCTTCTTCAGCCGCCTGTCGGTCATCACGCACCGGAATCCCTCGATCCCGATGTGCCCCTGGCCGATGTGGGCGTGCCGGTCGCGGCGGCTACCAAATTCCTTGAGCGAGTCGTTGAGGTGGATCACCTCGAGCCTGTCGAGGCCGATCGTGGCGTCGAAGGCGCGCATCGTGGCCAGGTAGGCCTTCCGCGTGCGGATGTCGTAGCCCGCCGTGAAGATGTGGCATGTATCGAGGCAGACACCGACCCGCTCGGGCGCTTTGATCATGCCGATGATCTCCGCCAGGTGCTCGAAACGGTTGCCGAGACACGTTCCCTGGCCGGCGGTCGTTTCGAGAAGAATCCGGACGCGGTGTTTCTTCGTCCTGCCATGAATCCGGTCGATGGCGCGCGCGATCCTCTTGAGGCCCTTCGTCTCGCCCGAGCCGACGTGGGCGCCCGGATGGGCCACGACGAAAGGCACGTCGAGCGCCTCGGCGCGTTCGAGCTCGTCCCGCATCGCGTCGATCGACTTTTTGTAGAGGGCGTCGTCGGGAGAGGCGAGGTTGATCAGATAGCTGTCGTGGGACACGACCGGTCCGATGCCGGTTGTCTCGCAGGCGTCGCGGAACCGCTCGATCTCCACCGGATCGAGCGGCTTGTTCGCCCAGCGGCTGGCGTTCTTCGTGAAGATCTGGATCGTGGCGCAGCCCACCTCCTTCCCGCGAAAGAGAGCCTTGGACACACCGCCGGCGATCGACATGTGGGAGCCGATGAGCATCTATTTCTTCCTGATCCAGAGGTAGTCGAAACCGAAAGAGCCGAACTCGACGCACTCGAAGGTCAGCGTCTGGTCGCCCGCGGAGAGTGTGCACTCTTCGAACGCCGTGCTGAGCCGGCGCTCCACGTGGCGGCTCTTCAGGGTGAGCCGCTCCGTGCCGCGCTCTCCGAGTTCGGCACCGCCCAGATTCCGGACGATCATATTCTTCCCGTTGAGCGTGCAGCGCGCCACGCCCCCATCCGGCCTGTGGGCGGCCACGAGGTTGATCGTGTACTTGCCGTCAGCGTCTACAGGGAAGGTGATCGACAGGGAGCTGCCTATCGACGCGGACCAGTTCACTATCCGCGTGGACGCGGGGCCGATCTCGCCGTACCCGACGAAATTCACGCCGTGGAGAACGAGCGGCCTGCTTTCGAAGGGATAAAAGGCCGCACCGCGCGCTCCGCCCACCGCCTCGAAGGGACGGGGCGGAATGGGCGGCACGACCAGGTCGCCGGGAAGGAGCCGGCGATGGTCGTCGCGCACGCCGGGCCGCGCGTAGACATAGGCGCACCGCGCGTAGCTGAGTCCGGGCGGCGGGTAGTGGTGCCAGAGCTCCATGTAGAAACCGAATGCCGTTGCGAAGGGAATCGCGTCGATGATCTGCCAGCGGTAGTTGGTCACGTAACCCGAGTTGCCCGGCCCCGAATCGAGGGGCTGGCCGCAGTACGGGTGGTCGAAGAGATCGGGCCGCGACCAGGAGTAGTTGAAATAGTCCTCCGACCCGGTGCCGAAGGCGACCGGTTTCGGATCGTTGTCCACGAAGATCTTCTCGTCCCCCTCGCCCCACCAGCTGCCCGAGGGCGTGGGCACCGTGCTCGGATTCATGATCTGAGCCGACACGCCCACGAATTTTCCCTCCCCGTGAAGCACCACGTAGGGCAGGTCGAGAGGCTTTCGCACATCCATGTCGTGGTCGGCGCGCCACCGCGCCCTGAAGTGGAGCGATGCGTCGTCCCACTCCCAGGGGGAAAGGGTCATGGCCGCGTCCACGTCGACGCGCTCCCCTGTGGTGTTGTGGAGAGAGACCTTGACGCTCCGGCCGAAGGGCATGACGAAGCGGCACGTCATGGTTCCGTCGGGGGCGACCGAGAAGGGCAGGCTGTCGTAGGGATGAACACCGGGCCCGGCGCCGAAGAAATCGCCGAGCGGGGCCTCGACTTGCGGTCTGGACGCGCCGTCGAAGGCGATCCGCAGGAGCGTGCCGCGCAGGGCGGTCTCCAGTTCGGCTGACAGGGCGCGCATCGAGAGCCGGGTGATCGCGCCGGCTCCCCCGGGCAGGCCGGGCCATTCCCAGTCGCCTTTCGGTTCGAGGGTCGCGCGACAAGCAAGATCTTTCCCCGCGATCCGGTTCAGCGGGTGGATCAGCCCGAAGATCGCGTCGTCGAGCGCGCTCGCGTACGATTCCAGATCGCTGTCCACGTCGAATCGGCGCACCTTCGTGCCCGGCTCGTAGAGGCGCACCTGCAGGTGGTAGAAGTGGAGCTCGTCGATCTTCCCTTCCCAGGTGACGCGCAGCCTGCTCGCAAACGGTACGGGCAGGTAGTCGGCGTCCTGCTGGATGAACGCGTCCCCCCCGTCGATATCGAGCCCCTGCCGCTCGAAGAAGATCCGCGAGCGCCGCGCGAGGAAATCGTAGGCAGCCCCCTCGTAGAGCGGTTCCTCGGCCCCATCGAGATAGACGCGCCACGTCCCCCCCATGCCGGCCGACCAGCCGCGCACGATCGCGCCGGGCGCTTCCACGTCGCACACGAGATAGAGGCCGACCTTGTCCTCGCCCGGCTCCTCGAGCACAGCCTCGAAACCGGGGATCGGCTCGCGGCCGAAACCGTCGGCATTGGAGAACCAGCCCGCCGCCTCGGGCGAGGTGCTGCGGCGGTCGTAGCTCGAGAACTGGATCGTCCGGAAAGGGGCCGCATCGCGCCGCGCCAGCGCCGACATGTCGATCATCTCCTCGAGCAGGGAACCGAAAGTGATCTCCCCGGCGTGCAGTGTGCGAACCGCCGCGAGGGGGATGAACAACAGGATCGCGACGAGGATCGCCACGCGCCACGAGCGGAAATTGTGGATGGACTTCATCATCGCCATGCCTCGAAAAGGAAACACCTGCCAGGAACGCATCACCCTATCATACCGGGGCCCCTTCGGCGATGCTTGAGAAAAAGTCCACCCCGCCGATGGGCGGCGGAGTGGACTTTTTCGCAACGCCGATTCGTGATGTGGCTCGCCGAATCGCGCGGCTACTCGCTCGTGATCGCGTCGATGGCGGCCTTTGCAGCGGCCCGTTCGTCGGGAGTGCCGTCGGCCATCTTCTGAACGAGCACTGGCAGCGTGTTGGGATCGGCCAGCTTGCCGAGCGACTTGATCGCCGCGAGGCGGATCTCGGCGTCGTCGTGGTTGAGCATCTCGATCAGGGCGAGGGCCGGATCGGCCGAAACGCCGTCTTCGGGGCTGTCTCCCAGCATCGCTTCCCACGCCTTGCGCTGCTCCTCGTGGCGCCGCATCCGCTCGAGTATCTGCAAAGCCGGTTCGCTCACGTACTCGGTTTCGGGATCCTTCAGGCAGTCGAGCAGGAAGGGAATCGTCTCCTTCGTGCCGTAGGCGGCCAGGCAGCCCACCGCGCGCATCCGCAGATTGACATCGGGGTGGCTGACCGCCATCCGCCCCACGTGGGGCAGAAGACTGGCCGGGCAGTAGTCCTTGATGACATCCAGGGCCAATCGTCCGGCCCTTTCGATCCGGTCCTCGAAGTCACCGTTCAGCGCGGAGACGAGAAGGGATTCGGCTTTTGCACGGAGTAAGGCCCTGCTCGATCGGTCTCTCTCCGGATCCTCCTGGGCCTTGCCGAGCATGTATTTCACGGAGTGTTGAAAAAGATAGTAACAGTCTCCGACCTGAAGAGCGGCCAGCATGACTTCGAGATCCTCATCATCGTTGATGGCCATCTCCCTGGAAGCCAGGCTTCGCAGCCGCGGGTGCAAGACAGGCAGAGTCAGGATGCCGCGGCAGATGCGCTGCTTGTCCCGGGAAACGAAATTCCCGAAGCGGGCTCCGGTCTCCTTGCTATCCGATCCCCGCAACTGTCCGAAGAAATAATCGAAATTGTCTTCGTTGCGCCGACTCGGATCTAATCCGTCCCGGCAGACCACCTTCATCGGCCCGTCACCGGCTCCCCCATCGAGTTTTTCCAGGTACGCCAGAATCGGATCGACCACACTCTCGCCGCCAAGGATGAGCAGGGCGGGAAGCACCATGTGGCGTACGGCAAGGTCGGTCGTCTCATCGGAAAGCACGAAGCACAGAAAGTCTTTTGTCGCCTCGACGCCGCTCTTTTTGTCCACGAGGTTGAAGATCACGAGCACGCGCGTGTCGTGGTCGAGCTCGGGCCAGATCGCCCGGAGCTCTTCCTCCAGGCCGTACGTCCTCGAGAGGGACGGCTCGAGCATGATGATTCCGCCCAGCACGTTGTACTTCAGGGAGCGTCCGTGATCCTCGACCAGCCAGCGCAATGCACGGCGCAGTTTGTCTCGAGACTCTTTCACGGCAAAGTACATTTGTGGGGCAGGACCGGCGCCCATCGAACTGAATTTCTTGTACCACAGGGGAATCAGGGACATGACCTTCTCTGATTTGGAAGCCACGGTCTGAAGGAGATTGCCAAGAGATTGGGGCACCCTCGGTAAGGCAGCGTAGGGTTCGGGATTCTCGAACATGATCCGCACAACTTCGACAGTGAGATCGGTCAGGCGCGGCTCATACCATTTTACGAGTAGGTTCAACACGTTTACGACGTTCATGGTCTGCCAGCCCTCGAGGCTCTCGATTCTCGAGAGCAGCTCGACCATCCACTCAGACTTCGAGCTCCGGTGGGACGGGCTCACGATTCTCCATCCTATTTCGAAAAGAGCTTCCTGTCCCGTCCGGCTCAGATGAGGCCAGATCTGCAGAAAAAAACCGTGATCCCCTTTCAGGAGCGCCTGGACCGTCTTGTTCGTCGGGTGATCGACGAGCAGAAAATCGTGAAAACCAGGGCGCTTCTGCTCGAGGATCCACTGCTGCACCTCGGCGGGAGAGCCGAATCCCACGCAGTCTTCGAGTATTTCCAAAACCTGGTGTGCGCTCCTCGGCGAAGAGGTCAGGTGCTCCCCCTGGTATCTCCAGATGCGCATCGGCTCCTCGATCGCCTCGAGGCCGCTCTCCATCACACGAAGCGCTCCCTTTTTTCCGGCATTCAACGTACCCGCCTTGATCAATCCTCTGATCAGCTTCCACGGCAACTGGATCGATCCGTCCACGGAGCGCGCGGCCCAGAGACACAGGGCATCGACACAGGCAGGATCGGAGGGATCAGGACAGTTACCGATCCCTTCCAGGCAGGTGTTGACGATTTCGGTATCTTCGTTCTCCAGAGCAGACGCGACAAAGGCTGCCCACAGAGCGGGCGGGACCCGGTCGATCGCCCGGTGGATGGTGTCGGTTATACCACCGGTGACCGACTTGGCGCTGCGCGCCCAGTTCTCGATGAAACTCTTCTGTGTTTCGAGCGGGAGGCGGCTGAACGCGGTGTAAGGACAGAGTTTGGCGAACTGGTCGCGTACCGCCACGTCGGGTGTTTCGGACAGGGTGGTGACGATCCTTTCGAACGAGCCGATCGGTAGATGCTCTGCCGAACTCATCAAACTCTCTCTCCCGCTGTTCGAGAGATCGAGGCGTGCGGGATCGATGAGCCAGAACCGGGAGAGTTGTTCCAGAAGCTCGACCCGGCCGAACCGGGTGCCCAGAACCTGGGCCATGCTCATGGCTTGTCTGAGGTAGGAAGAGGCTCTGTCCACCCGATCGCCGGAGGGGAGATTCTCTGCCAGCGCCTTTCCTGTGATCGCGGCGATCTCGTCGAGGGGAAAGTTTTCCACCGGATAGCGGCCGAGACAATTGACGATCGCCGCCGTGGTTTCGAAGGCCTCTTCGCGGAGGCGCTCCGTCCCGCCCTTGTGGAATTCGAGAAGCCTTGCGGTCACCTCGTTGATCTGCGCGCCCAGCTTGCCGTGAATCTGTCTGTAGTACTTCCGGAAGCAATGGAGCGCGCCCGCCTGAAGCGACTCCTCGGCGTCGTCGAAGAGGGTGATGAGGGAAGGAACGAGATCGACGTGCAGGCGCCCCCCGTCGGTGAGTCCGTCGAGGCAGCGCTTGCGCAGAGCGAGGTCCGGATCTTGCACGCAAGCGGTGACGAAATCAACGACGCCCTCGCTGCCGATGTTCACGAGAAGCTTAAAAGCCAGGACCGAGCGGACGTAGTCCCGATCAAGGGCCGCCTCCTTCAGGATCGGCACGGCGAGCACGCCCATCTGGATGATCTCCTCCTGCGCTCGGCATGCCCTGTCATTGTCTGTACCCGAGCCCATGTCGAGAAGCTGCCAGACCAGGTTGTCGACCGACGAGGCTGACTCTGGCCGATCCCGATTGCTGAGACGGTCGATCGCAGCAAGGAGATCTCCGACGGTCTTGACCTTTGCCACGGACACGCCGCGTTGGGACATGGTGTCAAGGATCGTTCTGGCTTCGCCATAACGGCCGAGTTTCATGAGGCAGTTGACTGCCCCCAGCTCGGCCTTCTCGAGGATCTCCCGCTCCGGTTCCTGATCGATCAGGGTGCGAAAAACCGCCAGCGCCTCCCCGTAGTCGCGGTCGACGTGCTCCAGGATCCGGGCGCGCTCGAGCACCACGCCGGCGCTCTCCGTCACCTCCTCCTGGGGTTGACCGGCCACGGCCGGTTCGACACCGATGTCGGCACCGCCCGCGTAATGATGAACGACAATCATGGCGACGATCAGCATCGTCTTCTTCATCAGCTGCTTCATGACTCGAACCTCCGTCAAGGGTTTTCGTTTTCTTGTTCCTGTCACTGGTCGGCCGGACCAGCCCCTTTGACATGAACAGTGTCGGCGATCCTTCCCGAAAGGATGTCAAACCCCTGTCAAAGGTTTGTCAACAGACTGTAAATCAGGAGAAGAACTTGTACCCCACGCCGTGGATGGTGATGAAGTGGCGGGGATTTTCCGGATCGGGTTCGATCTTCTGGCGGAGTTTGAGCACGTGCATGTCCACGGTGCGCGTCGTGGGATAGGAGTGGTAACCCCAGACGCTCTCCAAAAAGCGCTGGCGCGTGATCACCTCGCCCTCGTTCTCCACGAAGAGGCGGAGCATCTCGGCCTCCTTGCGCGAGAGGCCGATCTTCTTCTTGCCGCGCCGGATCTGGTAACCCTTGAAATCGACGACCGCTTCGCCGATCTTCACCTCGCCCTTGAGCGGCCCGCCCTCGGCAGCGCGCCGCAGTACCGCCTGGACGCGAAGGAGCAGTTCGCGCACGCTGAATGGCTTGACCACGTAATCGTCGGCGCCGTACTCGAAACCCGCGATCCGGTCCTCCTCCTCGCCCCGGGCGGTGAGAACGATCACGGGCGTCTCCAGCCTGTCGGCCCGGATGCGCCGCAAGATCTCGAAGCCGTCGATCTTGGGGAGCATCAGATCGAGAACGATCAGATCGGCGCCGCCCGTCAGCGCCAGACGCAGCCCCTCCTCGCCGTCAGCGGCGGTGTCCACGCTGTGGCCCTCGGACAGAAAGCCCTGCTCGAGACCGAGGCGCAGGGACGCGTCATCCTCGACGATCAGTATCCGCCTTTGTTCATTCGTCATCGCTCTCATCCACTCCCGGCAGTTCTATGATGAATGTCGACCCCTCTCCCTCTGCGCTCTCGAGGCTGAGCCGGCCGCCGCACGCTTCGATCGCCTCGCGCGCCAGGCTCAACCCGAGACCCACGCCCGAGGGGGCGGTCATTCCCCCCTGGCCGCGCTGGAATCGTTCGAACACCTTTTCCCTCTCCGCGGCCGGAATCCCCGGGCCGCGGTCGCTGATCGTGACGCGCACCCGCCCGCCGGCGGCGGCGGCGTGCACGGCGATCGCCTTCTGTTCGCCGCCGTACTTGCGCGCATTGTCGCAGATGTTGTAGATGGCGCGCGCGAGCGCCATCGCGTCGGCGCGCACCACGGGCAGGCCGGGCGCGATCTCCACTGTCATCGCGAAGCCCTCCTCCTCGGCCACGGCGCGGATGTCGCGAAAAAGATCGCCCAGCAGCCCGTTCAGATCGACCTCGTCGATCGCGAACCTGAGCCCCCCCTCCTCGGAGCGCCGCAGATCGAGCACGTTCTCGATCATCGCCGACAGGCGGCGGCAGTTACTCACGATGAGCCGCGTGAAGCGGTGCCGCGTCGCGTCGTCGCTCACCCGTCCCTCCTCGAGCAGTTCGGCGAAGGTGCGGATCGACGCGAGCGGTGTGCGCAGCTCGTGGGACACGGACGCCATGAACTCGGACCGCGCCCGCGCCGCCGCCACCTCGCGCCGCACCGCGCGGAAGGTGGCGAAACCGAGCACGACGAGAGCGACGAGGAGACACCCCCCGGTGCCGAAGACGTAGGCGCGCCGCGTGGCCACGTTCTCCTCGAAGGGGACGCGGTCGAGAAGCACCACCTTCAGTCTCGTACCCTCGATGCCGGCCGGTGCCGTCAAGATACGCAGGGTGCCGTCGGTTGCGATGCCGACCTGGACGTCGGTCTCCTGCTCGAGTACGACCGAAAGTCCGGTGATCTCGGACTCGAGGGCGTCCCGATCCAGCAGCCGGTCGAGCCGGTCGTCGGCGTCGAACGCGAACCCGCGCGCATCGCTCCTCGAGTGGTCGGCGATCCACAGGATGCGGTCGGCCACGAAGGCGAAGCGCTCCGTTCCCTTCAGCGCCAGGATACGCCCCGGATCTTTTTCGAGTCTGTCCAGGATTTCCACGGTGCGCGCGCGCCTGCCGAGGCGCTCCCGCACCGCGCGCGGAATGGACCGGAGGCGCGCCGCCACCGCGTGCAGCCCCGGCGCCGAAAGTGGGAGTGTGCCCTTTTCCATGGCGGGCAGAATCCGCGCACCCACCGCTTCGAGGGACCGGTCTCCCGCGGGAGTAAAATCCTCGAGCAACAGGTAGGCCTGGAGGGCGAAAGGATATTCGCCGAGGCCGGGTACGGCAGCCATGTCGGTGCTGAGTGCGAGGTCGACGAGCTGATCGCGGACCTCGTCGAACCGGCCCTGGCGCTTGAGAAAGGCCGCCCGCGCGAGGAGCGTGCGCATCCGGAAGGCGGGCGCGCCGAACCGCTCCGCCCTCATGCTGTCGAGCACCCTCTCGGCAGCGGCCATGTCCTTGACGATGAACTCCTGCCTCTCGAAATCGTCGTGCAGCGCAACGTAGAGGTTTCGCTCGGAATCACTTCCCGGAAGGAGCAGCACGTTGCGCTCCACCGCCCGCGCCGGCAGATGAGAAACAACGCCCTTCCCCGGTTGCGATGGGACCGACTCGATGTCGAACCAGAAAGGTATCCCATCGGAAATCAGTGGATCGTCGGCAGCACCGTACTCCTCCGTTGTGCGGAATCGTTTGAACCACCGCTCGCTCGCCGCAACCACTTCGTCCGCCTCGAGACGCAGCTCCTCGAGCGCGCGCTGCTCCATGGTGATGGCGGCCCTGTTGATCTCGGTGCGCGGCGAGAGGCGCTCCCCCACGAGCGCCCAGATGAAGAGATAAACGAGCGCGCCCGCAGGCAGGAGGAAGCCTGCCAGGGTCCAGATCGATACGGCTGTGCGTCGTGACCTCACGAAAGATTGGACCTTTCAGATGCGATCGTATTCCCGCGGTTCAGGTCACATCTTAGAAGGCGCCGAATGGAACCGCAAGACAAGGTCCTTTCGAAATGCTTCTCGAACCGGGCCCTCGCGAGGCGGAAGCCGTTCCCCGGCGGGCGCCATCTCACTCCCTACCGAGCACGAATAGCACCTCGACCACACGGCCGTGATCGATGGTCACGGTCTTGGCAGCCGGCTCGAAACCGCTGGCATCCACCTCGATCTTCACTCTTCCCAGCGGCAGACCCACGTATCTGAACCGGCCGGGGCCGAGGGGGCTGCAGACATGGCCGATCAGGGACTTGCCGTTGCAGAAAGGCTTGATCACCTCGACCGGATTCCCCGCCCGGTCCTCCACCACGATGAGGAGCCGCCCCGAGGGAACGAGCCGGATCATGCCGAGGTCCTTCTCCCCCTCCCCGGAGAATCGGAAAGGCGTCGATCGAAACGGCTGGTAGCCCTTGGCGTCGACACTTAGAAAATACTCGCCCGCGGGGATCCCGGACAACCTGACAAGGGGACCTCTCCGGCCCTGGAGCCAGCCGCAATGTGCGCTCAACTTCCGGTTCGAGCGGCTGTCCACGACCGACGCCCACCATTCGGGTCCGTCCTCTCTCAAGGGAAGATCTTCGCCGGCGTCGATCAGGGTGCCGCACACCGAACCGCCGGGCAAGACCAGGTTCAATATCTGCGGATCGTCCGGATCCGGCGGAATCACCAGGTCGTCGAAGCTGACCAGGAGCTTGCGGTTTTCGAGCTCGGCAGTGACCTTCCAGCGGCCCGGCCGGAGACGGTCGACCCTGAAACTGCCGTCGGGATTGGTGACAACGGTCGCGGCATTCACGAGGCCAGCGCCGCCCGGTATCCGCTGACCCTCGAAGGACAGAAGGGTTCCGGCCACCGGGGAACGGTCGGATCCAAGCAGCGTACCTACCAGAGCGACCTCGACGGTCGGCACGAAGAGATCCCTCTTGTGAACGACGATCTCCGTCAGCTCGCCGGCGATGATCTCACCCTGCCGCTCCACGGTGCCGAGCTCATTGAAGCGGAAAAACGCGGTCCACGAACCGGGTTCCAGATCGTGAACATTCTCCCACTCGACACCCCTCGAAACGACCAATCCAGGATGCCACTGGCGCGGACCATCACCGCGCTGCAGCTCGTACTGAAAATTTTTGAGATCATCTTTCGTAAAACCGCGGACCGCGAGTTTCAGCCGGCCTCCCGGCGGCAACACGATTTTCAGACCGTCGACGACCTGCCCCTCCTCGAGCACGATCCCGGATTTGCGTATTTCCGGATACCCCTGGCCGCGAACGGAAACGATATAAACACCGGCCGGCAGGTTTCTCAGCCGGAAGCGCCCCGCGCCGTCGATCGTTCCATAATAGGACTTGAAAACGGGCAATGTTCGCTGCGCGCTCACACCGATGCCGCGATCCCTTCCCATGGGAACGCCCGTACGCCCGTCCACGACCACTCCGCTGATCGCTCCCAGCGTCTGGTCCTCGCCCTGGGGTGCGACCCGGATATCCCGCTCGGTCGTGCCCGGGATCACAAGGTTCACCATATCGGCCTCGCCCACGTAGGAGCCGTCCGGAAATCCGACCGAGACGTTGTAGCGGCCGGGGAAAATCTTTCCGAGCGTGAACCGGCCCGCGTTATCGGTCAGAGTGTGGTAGTAACGGGCCTCTTCGCCCATATCGGCCGCATCGCCCTCCGGCAGACCCAGAAGGGTCACGGTGGACCATGGCTCCGGCGTTCCGCCAAAACCGTAAACCGTTCCGTGCCATGTGATGTGCCACGGCCTCGGGCCGAACCGGACCTCGACATCCTTGTTCGTGACCTCGACAGACTTCATCTCGGAAAAGAAACCGAAAGACGATTCACTTTCTCCAGGAGGCGGGCCGGCGATCACCGCCACCTGGCCGGGCGGAACGGGCGGCAAGCGAAAGTCGCCGTTGCGGTCGGTGACCGCGCAGCGGATCAAGGCAAATTCATCGCCGCCCATCAACACAACGACCCCTTCCTTGGGACGGCCGCTGTTGTCGAGCGCCGTGCCGTAGATGGAATAGTCCGATCGCGGGAGACGGATTTCGACGTCCGAGCTGTTGTCCGGCTCGACGGCGGCTTTTCCCTCGCAGAATTCCGGATGGACCGCGGCGATCGTCTTCGACCTGGCACTGGCTCCCTGCAAACGGAACCGCCCGTCGCTATCGGTGATCGCGTGAATACAGCGCTCCGGCCGGCCGAGCCGGAGCCACCTCAAATCGGATCCTTCCTCCTTGGCCAGGGCGACCACCGCGTCCGGCACGGGCCGGCCCGTGTCATCGGCCACAACCCGGCCGCTCAAGGTCAGGCCGGGATCGAGCTCGATGCAAAGATCTTCGCCGCTCCCGCCGGAGGGGATCTCGATCTTCTCCAGCCGCGCGCTCCAATGACGCGAGCTGTGGATCCCGAGCCGGTAGGCGCCGCCCTTCGGGAGCGCGAAATGGAATCGGCCTTCGGCATCGCGAACGGTTTCCAGAACGGTGGGAGGAGCAAACATGAGAAACTGGTCGGGCCCGGATTCCGCGCTCACGAGTCTGAACTCGTACGCCGTGACAGGCGCTCCCGTTTCGCGGTCGATCACCCGGCCCTTGATGAAAAAACCGCTCGGCGCAACGGTCTCACGGCCGGCGTTCCGATCGCGATCGGCGGTCCTGTTGTCGAGAAAGGAGTCATCCCGCTCCCCTGGAGACCTCTCTTCGGCCTCGAGCGGAATCTCGAGTTCCGACGATCGCTCCATCCTGTCGGCGCCATCCACGGGGCCGCTCTCGGCCAGGATCTGCCAGACTGCCAGACTCAATCCCAGCACGAGAAGAACGACTGCGGCGATTTTCACTTTTGCGCTCATGGCGAATACTCCTGTGAATGCAGCAGCCGTTCCAGTGGATGCGGCCGCGGCGGAGGACAACAGCTCGAGCCCCGCGATCGGCGCCAGCGCCGCGCACCAGGCATGGCGGTCGCCGCCATGATCGGCGTCGAAGGTGCGGCGCAGCTTCTCGAGACCGCGGCGGACGTGTGTCCTCACCGTGGCCACGGGCAGGCCGAGTCGCAGGGCGATTTTTTTCGGAGGCAGGTCCTCGTAATAACGGAGCACGATCGCTGAACGGTAGGGCTCGTCGAGCGCGACCACGGCCTCGACCACGCGCCGCCGGATCGCTTCCCGCTGAAAGATCTCTTCCGTGGACGGTACCGCCTCGCGTACGGCGGCCCGCTTCTCGCGCCGCGAGCGGCGCCCCTCGGTCCGGTAGGAGGTGGTCACCAGATTGCGCACGACCCGGGCGAGCCAGGCGCGCACCGAGCCCGCCTTCGACGGCGGACGGCGGAAGGCGGCGATCCACGTCTCCTGCACCACGTCGTCGGCGCGGCTCGCATCGGCGATCAGCGACCGCGCCAAGCCGCGCACGAAATCGGCGTGGGCAAGGAAGTCTTCCGGTTTCAGGGTGGTCGAGATGTCTTTCATGTCCATTTTCCAAGTACGCCTCTCTGGGATGGAGACGCCGAGGATGGCAAAAGTGATTCATCGACTATTGTTTTTTCGAAATTCTTTTTGAACAAGTGAATTTTCGGACTCCCGCACCGGGATGGAACATTTTCCGCGATGATCTGTCGATTCAAGGGTCGATCCGACGCCCCGATCGGGGTGGAACGTCACGCACTCGGAGGGAAGGAGCGGCAACTTGCCCGGCATTTCGACATTTGCCATAATCTCTTCAAATCTCACACAGAGGATGGATCCATGGCCAAAACACTCTCGATCATTCTGTCTGCGATTCTTCTCGTTGTTTCCGTCACGCTGCAGGGGTCCGCGGCCGAGAGGGTCCTCCAGCACGATACGGGCAAGCAGGACACAAAAAGGAGCCAGCACGGCTCGGGCCACGTGATCGCCTTCGAGGCGCCGCGGGGGAGCTGGTGGATCAAGTCGGTCGAGATCCATGGCCAGAGGTATGGCAACCAGTACGATCCGAAAGACACCTACTTCACCGTTCACGTGTGCAACAGCAAGCTCGAGGAACTGACCGCGACCGAGGCGCCCTACGATCTTTTCAGGTATGCCCGGTTCCACTGGGTCGAGGTGCCGCTCGACGAGGCTGTGAAGGCGACCGCCGATTTCAAGATCGCCGTCGATTTCGAACCGACCGGGACGAAAGGCGTTTTCGTGGGCGCCTCAACCGTGAAGGAATCGCACTCCTCCTTCGGCCTGCCCGGCAAGGGCGAGTGCCCGTACGAGATCGACAAGGACTGGATGATCCGCGTCCACCTCACGAGCAAGAAACCGAAGACCAAGAAGAAGTCGGGATCGGCAAAGGGACACCCGGCCAAGGCAGCCAAGAAAATCGCTGTTTACAAGAAGGACTTCGACTACCTGAAACGCACGATCCGGAGCCACTATCCGGCCTTCAGGAAGAAGGGGATCGACTGGAGCAAGGTGTGCAAGGAGTGGGAGAAGCGATTCGCGGAGTGCGCCGACGACGAGACCCACATCGCCAACGTGCACCAGCTCCTCGCCCTGATCGGCGACAGCCACACGGGCATCACCTCGTCGAAGGTCTCGGTCCGCACGGCCGGCTTCGACAAGATGTACGGCGGCGGGCTCTGGATCGCCACCGGCCGGGGGCGGATCGTGCTGCGCGCGTTGTCCGACGGCCACCAGTTCAGCCGCGACCTCGACCGCGGGGCCGAGCTCCTTCGCATCGACGGGCGGCCGGCGCGGATCGCTCTCGCCGAGGCGCGCGCGCGGGCCAGGAAGTGGAGCGGCTGGTCGTCGGACCATTTTCTCGACGCGCGACTCAGTTTTCAGTTCTTCCACATGGAAAAGGACCTGATCCCCGCCACCTTTCTCAATCGGGACGGCAAGATCGAGGAGGTGAGGGTCCCGCGCTGGGGACCGGGCGGCAGGGTGATCTCGCGCGCGGCGGTCACCATGCCCGAAGGTGTCGCCCCCGAAGGGAAGGTGGTTTCGAAAAAACTGAATTCCACGATCGGTTACATCAGGATCCTGGGCAGCATGAACGCGGCCACGCGCGACGCGTTCTTCTCCGCCTTCGATGCGCTCGAAGGCTCGGACGGGATCATCCTCGATTGCCGCGGTATGGGCGGCGGCGGGGATTCGCCGGCCTGGGCGATGGCCGGCCGGTTCTACTCGAAAAAAACGCCTCTCGGTTCGAGCCGCGCCCTCGAACCGACGGGCGACTGGCAGTTCGACGGGCCGGTCGTCATGCTTCAGGACGAGCGCGAGATCAGTTCGGCCGAGACCTTCACCTGGGCGATGACCGAGACGGGCCGCGCCGTGTCGGTGGGCCGTCCCACGGGCGGGGCCACGATCATCCCCAGGGTGTTCAATGCGCCGTCGGGGCTCTTCTCCTTCCGGATGGGCACGCACGATCGGGCCACGCCGATCAGGAAGATCAAGCCCGAGGGCACGGGCACCGCGCCCGATGTGTTCGTGCCCTACGAGCCGGAGTTGTTGAAGAGGCACCACGATCCCACCCTGGCCGCGGCCACGGATATCGTGCTCTTTCTCGCCATCGGCGCGGAGCGCGAGGCGGTGGTCGACTACTACGGGGGCATTCTGGGCGCCGATCCCGAAAGGGTGAAGAAATCACGCAAGAATTTCGACGCCCTCGACCGGCCGCCGAGGCAGAAGGGATTCTCCGACGTGGTCGACGGCATCGTCGAGGAGATGATCGACTGGGAGATCGCCCTGTGCAAATCGAAGCACAACCCGATGCCCGATTTCGCCGGCGCCGCCGATCGGCTCGAGCGTCTGGCCGCGATCGCCGGGTTGCTCGGAGACGCGAAAGCCGCGGCCCGTGCCGTCGCGGCGCCCAAGGGTTGGAAGGCCGAGATCGAGGCGCAAAAGGCCTACTCTGCCGTCGAAGGCTTTCTCGCCGAGCCGGACTCCAGGGCGCTCAAGGCTTTCCTCAAGAAGCACGGCAAAACCCGTTACGGCAAGGCCGTGAAGGACGCTCTCCGTTGAGTACCGACGCAGTCCGTCCCGGGGCGGTGTAAAGGCAGGCTACGATCCGGTCCCTGCCCGGTTGATCAGATTTCTTCCCTTCCGCGATTCGATTCGACGGGAACTGTCTTGACGACAAGCCCGCGCGGCCTCCGTCTGAGGCTCTGCGTGCTCCTGACCAGAACGAACCAGACCAGGGAAAAGAAGAGCACGAGGAATCCGGCGAGGGCGCCGATCGTACCCCTGGCGGTCATGCCCGCTTCGATCGTCCGATCCCGCCTGGTGTAGAGGTCGTTTCTGTCGCAGCCGGTTCCGATCACCCAGTCCCACGGCGCGAACGAGATGATCCTCGCGACGCGGCACCGCGCTCCGTTCTCGCCCGGGATCTTCCAGCGGTACTGATGGCTGCCGATCTCGTCACCGCCGAGGAGCGCCGCCTTGCGGCAGATCTCGTCGAGGACCAGGCCGCCCCTTTCGTTGTGGGCATCCCACAGATGGACGCCGTCGCTGTCGCCATCCCTCGAAAGGAGGAGCGAGCCTTTCGAATCGAGCACGGTCAGGTCGATCGACCGGCCGGCCAGGAGCCGATCGATCGTCTGCTCCAGGTCATCAGCGCCGTTCCGCCTGACGGCAATGGAGAAAGCGCCGATGATCCGGTTCCGCCTGTCGTGGATCGGTTCGTAAGCCGTGGTGAAGCAGGTTCCGTCCTCGCGCGAGAGTCCGACGTACGTCTCTCCCTTCATGAGCGCGGCCACGATCGGGTTGGGGGTGCCGTCGCTGCCGACCGGCCGCAAGCGTTTCGCCAGATCGCGCGCGCCCGTGGGCGTGGCCACGTTCGTGGAGACGGGGACGAAGTCGCCCGCGTCGTTCTGCCTCCGGAAGATGGTGCACCTCTGCCAGACGAGCCGTCCGATCTCGTCGGCGAGCGGAACGATCGCGCCGCTGTCGAGCGAAAGGCCTTCTTGCCGGGCGATGAACTCGCGCGCCACCCGCAGGCCGTCGAGCGCTTTCTGATCGAGTTTTTCCTGCTGCGCGGCGCACCTCGACCGGAGGGTGCGCAGAATCTCGTCGAGATCCCGTTCCTCCAGCGCCTGGCTGAACGCGGCTGCCTCGGACGTCATCGACTCGTTGTGGCGAAAAGCCACACATGTCACGGCCGCAAGAGGAATGAGGATGAACAGGAATCCCGCCGCCCAGAGCCTCGTCTGAAATGTCACTGTTTTCCACACGCCGAAATGCGCCTCCCCAGTTCGCTTCCCAGCCGGACAGGGCGGGTGTTGTTACCGCCTTGCGCGCCTCCCACACGTCCGCACGGCGGACAGTGCGCGTGGCGTGCATGTTTTATCTTCCCTTGCGGGGTATCGGCAGATTTCGATATTTACATTAGTTTTTTTTGATGCTTTCTGTTCGAAAGGTGAGGGTGCGGGCTCCCTGAGCGGGATCTCAGACTCCCGCGGTGACCCCGCCGCGGCCTTCGTCCTCGTCGTCGTCGAATCCCTCTCGATCGGCGCTCCGTCCAACGTCGTCGCTCTCGACGGTCCATTCGGCGAGAATGTCGAACACGCGGCCCGGCTCGTTCAGAAAGCCGGGGATGGCGTCCACCTCGAGCATCGCCGTGGAGGGTACGACCGCGACGCGGAAGCCCGCTTCCCCATCGCGTGTGACCTTGGCGAGCAGGATCCGGCCGAGACGCATCGAGGATTCGTCGAAGGCATCGGCAATCTGGGAGATCGCCCAGGCCGATCTCCAGAGCTGCGGGGAGAAGTCATGGCTCGGCACCCTGTTGTAGCTCAACCAGAGCGCCTTCCGTGCCTGCTCGAAGATCTTGGCCACTCCGATTCGCGAGGCGGGCCGGTATGTCTGAAAGATCAGCCGTTGCATGTAGGCCTCGCGGATCGATTCCTCCCCGTACTGGTAGACGAAGCCGAGGGAATCCATGAACTCTTCCACCGTTTTGAGAACGCCCGTGATGTCCAGGCGGTAGAGTTCGCGCCAGGGAAGGTTCAGTTCCACCTTTTCCTCGAAGACCGACCGCGGGCCGCGTGAGGGAGCAGTGTCTTTTGGAACGACGTTCCCGATGCGCAGGTCCACGCAGATGAAATCGAATTCGAATGTGTCGCCCCCCTCGGACTGCTTGAAATGTCCCGGGTGGAGCATGCAGACCGGCGTGCCGTCCCTCACCCACTCGACGATCAGCCGGGCGCGCGCCAGTATCGCCAGATGTTCCCTGATCCGGGAACTGTCGATCTTGAGGGCCTTGGCGATCTCATCGAGCCTGCGTTCCCCCTTGGTCAGGAACTGGAGGATCTCGAGCCGCGTCGAGCTGGACATCGCGTGGAGGACCTCAAAAGATCTGCTCGCGAAATCCATGGAGTCGTGGAGATCGTCATCACTCATGGTTGTTCGATCCTGCGCCGACTGTCAGGCTTCTCGAATGAACAATGCCCCGCCGACCGTGTCGCTGCCAACTGGACGATAGGTCCGCTTCCTGATCTCCCCTTCATATCAAATTAGATGCGTACGTCAATACAAAAAGAGGCGCAACCGGCGAGCGGTGATCGCCCATCGGTTGCACTGTCAAGAGGGTGCGCGCGACACCCGGTCCGACTCTGCGATCATGAGCTACTTTGAGCCTTCATGAAAAAGATCCCGCCGGTGCGGCATCCGGCTCAGAAAAAAAGGAAAACCTCCTCCCCAACAGGGGGCAGAGGTTTATACTGTTTCCCCGAATTTCCAATCAGGTGCGCCCGTAGCTCAGCCGGATAGAGCATCGGATTTCTAATCCGAGGGTCGCAGGTTCGAGTCCTGCCGGGCGTGCCAGTTAGACAGCAAAGGCTTACGATGATTCGTAAGCCTTTTTTTAATATATCAGAACTACGTTTCCCCACACCATTCCCCACATTGAAACGCGATTTCGGCCCCTGGGAGGGATACGATCGGAGGGTGGAACGCCGGGACCGATATCGGTATCATCAGGGCGTGAGGATGTAGGCACACAGGGAGGTATCAATGGCATATAGGAAGCCCAAGCCCCTCAGCGGGGGGACCAAGATATGCGCCATCATCCTCGGCCTCTTCGTCGTGGCAGTCATAACGAACGTCCTTTCGAATCTCTTCTTTGACGAAGAAACGAGTCTCAAGATCAGAGAAGTGGCTGTCCTGATCACCGTCGGACTCGCCAACCTCGTGATCCTCCTCTGGATGCTCGAACTGTTTTTTAGAAGGAAGACAACCACCAAAGACACGACAAAAGGGGATTAGGCCGATCACTACGCATACGACCACAAGAGCGAAGAAGATACCACTCACTGCATATATACCCTCCGGTCGTGTCGATCGAGATACTGCCCACTTCACACTACCTTCCGTCCTATAATCTGCTTGATGATTTTCGGGGTCCACTTCGAGCGCAGTTTTATGTTCGACCCGGGGGACACTCCCCGAAAATATGTCGCTTATTGCCGAATCCTTATGCTGGATTGTGGGGAATTCTGAAACACTTGCCTGTCAAGCTTTCCACGAAGGGTGACAGGGCGGCATAGCAGAAAGGAGCCTGTGACTCCATCTAAGTTATTCGACCATCAGCTCTATTGGATTCGTTAGCTTCGAATACTGACTGGTCGGGCCCCACCAAGGGCCAAGAAAGGCTTGAAGATAATACCTCTCACCAGGCACCCAGGTTGTGGGGACGGTGAAAGTGTAAAAACTGTAGCCGTCAGGCCAGATATCGGGCAGCGAAATAATGTTCATGAGAGGGCGGGTAAGGTAGAAGTAACCATGCGGAGTGTTTACCGGGGGTAGCTGATAGCTTGAGCTGTAGCCTAGCTTGACTGTTTGAGTCGGCAAACCGGTTGCCCAGATTTCAACGTTTCTGCCTGGAACCACGTCGCCTGTCTTGAAGAGGTGATAGTAGAATTCGTCTGCGCCGATGTCGACGGTTCCGCCTGCGATGCGTGGGTCACCGTCGTAATCTTCCGTAGGAAGGCTCTGTGCTGAATTGTCTCCCGCATCCTTGCAGGGGGAGTTGATGGCGAGGTGGTAGTAGATTAACATAGGGTCGGAGTCGATCATCCCCGCACCCCAGTTGAGTGTGGAACCGGTCGCTACGAAGCAGGATGATTGACCGCCTTCCACATCTGTATGACTGACAGTTAGCGTTGACGAGTCAATTACCGAAATCTCCTTCCCAATCGGCCCACTGTTATTCCACAATATAGTATTCGTAACGATCGGGGAGGAGTTATGGTCGCAGGTGAATCCTCCGCCGCTGCCCTTCGCTTTGTTCCCTGTAATGGTGTTGTTTGTAATCGTCGCAGAGGATTCGTAGCAGTATATCCCACCGCCTTTTTCATTCGCCACATTTGCGATGATGGCGTTGTTCAAAATAGTCGCGGATGAGTATCTACAGAAAATTCCGCCACCATCTTCAACAAGAACCGAATTCGATAAGATTATGTTATTGGTAATTGTTGGGAACGATGTGGAATGGTAGCAGCAGATCCCGCCGCTACGATGATACGCCTCGTTTAAGGAGATGGCGTTGTTCTTGATAATTGGGGAGGATTAATAGCGGCAGACAATCCCTCCACCCACACCAGCCGTATTCGAT
This sequence comes from uncultured Phycisphaerales bacterium, assembly GCA_964620445.1. Lineage (GTDB taxonomy): Bacteria > Planctomycetota > B15-G4 > B15-G4 > CAYZWU01 > CAZUHB01. The sequence goes on along the minus strand of CAZUHB010000054.1, from coordinate 2,095 downwards.
GAGATAGTATTGTTCGAAATATATGGGGAGGATTCGCTGCAGTAAATCCCGCCGCCCCAATTATTAGAATCGTTGGAGGAGATTGTATTATTCGTGATTGTCGGGTCGGAATTGTCGCAGAAAATACCACCGGCAAGAGACGCCGAGTTCGATGAGATCGTGTTGTTCGTAATTGTCGGGGAAGAGTTGATGCAGAATAGTCCGCCTCCGCAGTGGTGCCAGAATGGGGGATTGTCCTCATAATGGGTCCCAGTCCCGTTGGAGAGTGTAAATCCATCCAAAACCGAATCCGGGCCCTCCCCATTCTGAAAAATCACTCCACTTCCGTAGTCGGGATCGGACGGGTTTCCCCCGTCGATGGTGGTCACTGCCGTTCCCATCTCACTTTTGACCGTAATAGCCTTCCCCACGAAGTCGATATTCTCCACGTAAGTACCAGGTCTAACGATGACCACGTCACCATTAACCGACGCGTCGATAGCCCCCTGAATAGTGGCATAGCTATCTGGAACGTAGATCGTAGTCGAGAATGCCAGCATGGAAAGGGACAAGAACACAACTAGCGTGACTGCGGGCTTCATGAAATTTCCTCCTGGTAAAGAACCCCGTGTGCCAAAAGAGTACTGACGAGAGGAATGTATCAAAAAAGGCTGAGAAGTACAAAAAAAGAAGTGGAGTGCCGGTGAACAATACCCAACTTGTTCAACCGTCGTCGTAAATCCGCCCCGATTGATGTCAAGCTTCCGGCGAAAGGTGAAAGGGCAGCGCATTCGAAAGGAGCTCTTGCCTCCTTCATAGTTATTCCACTATCAGCTCTATCGGATTCGTGAGCTTCGAATACTGACTCGTCGGGCCCCACCATGGACCGAGCATAGCCTGAAAGTAGTACTTCTCGCCAGAGATCCAAGTGGCAGGGACGGTAAATGTGTAATACATGAAACCGTCCTGCCAGATATCCGGAAGGGGGATCAAGTTCGTGAGCGGCTGTATCAGATAAAAACCGCCATGAACAGTGGGAATCGGTGGAAGCTGATAGCTGTCGCTGTATCCGAGTCTGACAATCTGCGTCGGCAGGCCAGTAACCCAGATGTCGACTGTTCCTCCGGGTACTACATCGCCAGTACAGAAGAGGTGGTAGAAGAACTCGTCAGCCCCGATATCGACGGTGCCGCCCGCGATACGTGGATCTCCGTCGAAGTCTTCTGAAGGAAATCCTGGCGCGGCGTTGTCTCCCACATCTTTGCAGGGGGAGTTGTAGGTCAGATGATGATATTTCATAACAGGGGCGGCATCGATCATTCCTGGGCCCCAATTAAATACACAGCCGGATCCGACATGGCAGGACGACTGACCTCCGTCTACATCGGAATAGCTGATTGTAAACGTGGAAGGATTACCGTATTCACCTACCCAAATTTCCTTGCCTTTTGTTGCGGTGTTACTCCAGAGGATCGTGTTTGTGACGATCATTGAGGAATATCTGCAACTGATCCCGCCGCCCTTATCATTTGCTGTATTCATCGTGACCGTGTTATTCGTAACGAACGGGTCGGAGCTATTGCAGTAGAATCCGCCCCCGTTTCCAGCTTGATTCCCCGTGATTATGTTGCGTGTGATTGTGGGCAAGGAGCTTTGACAGAAGATTCCACCTCCTTCGCCGTCGACAACGTTTTTCCTGATACAGTTCCTTGTAATACTTGGAATCCCTCCTCTACAGTAGATCCCGCCGCCGTCTTTTAGAGGATCGATCACACTGTTAAACTCGATGTTATTTCCTGATATGGTTGGGGAGGCATCCCAAGAATAGATTCCGCCACCTCCCCTCTCTGCCGAGTTTTCCGAAATGTCGTTATAAGCGATTATCGGCTTTGAGTTGTTCCAGCAGCAGATTCCACCGCCATTTGAGTCTGCTTTGTTATTGTGGATCGTGTTGTTTATGATGAACGCGAAGGAGGCAGTGCAGTAAATGCCGCCGCCTTTCTGATCTGAAAAGTTCTCCGAGATGATGTTATTGGACAAGAGAGGAGATCCTCCGGCGCAATAGATTCCCCCGCCACTATAATATGCCGTGTTTTTCGTGAGCGTGTTGTTTGTT
>CAZUHB010000053.1:0-43814 GCA_964620445.1 uncultured Phycisphaerales bacterium | reverse complement strand
ACATCGACCACGCCAAGGTCTTCTTCCTCGTCGGCTCGAACACGGCCGAGTGCCATCCGGTCATCTTCGACCAGATCCTCGCCCGCAAGCAGTCGCGCCGCGACGTGCTCGTCATCGTCTGCGACCCGCGCAAGAGCCCGATCTGTTCCATCGCCGACGTCCACCTCGACCCGATCCCGGGGTACGACCTGGCCGTTTTTCACGCCATGGCCCACGTCATCGTCAAGGAGAAGAAGTACGACGAGGAGTTCGTGAACAGGCATCTCCAGTTCAAGATCGTCAAGGACGGCGCGCCCGCGAAGGTCGACTTCAAGGCCTACTGCGCGTTCCTCGATCAGTTCGCTCCGGAGAAGGTGGAGATGTCGACCGGTGTGAGCGCCAAGACGATCAGGGAAGCGGCCCTGCTCTTCGCCCACGGACCGACCATGTCCTTCTGGACGATGGGGCTCAACCAGCGGATCACCGGCGTCTGGGCGAACAACCTGATTCACAACCTGCACCTGCTCACCGGCCAGATCGGCAAGCCGGGCGCAACCCCCTTCTCGCTCACCGGCCAGCCGAACGCCTGCGGCGGCGTGCGCGACACGGGATCGCTCTGCCACATCCTTCCCTATGGACGGGTGGTCAAGAAGACCGAGCACCGCGAGCAGATGGAGAAGCTCTGGGGGGCCAAGTCGGGAACGATCCAGCCGAAGCCGGGTCTGAACACGATCGAGATGTTCCGCGCCCTCGGCAAGGACGCGGTGCAGGCCATGCTCGTCCTGACCACCAACCCGGGCCACTCGCTCCCCAACCTGACTCCGCACCGCGACGCGATGGGCAAGCAGAGGGCGAACAAGCCCTTCGTGGCCGTCATCGACGCCTATCCCACGCGGACGACCGAACTGGCCGACCTCGTGCTTCCGGCCGCGATGTGGTCCGAAAAGGAGGGCGTCTTCGGGATGTCCGAGCGCCGCTACCAGTATCAACCGAAGATCAAGGAAGCGCCCGGAGAGGCGCGCTCCGACTTCGATATCCTGCTCGACTTCGCCGCGCGCCTCGAGAAGAAGCGCGTCGTGCCCGATGGCTACATCGCGGGCAAGTTCAAGAACGCCGACGACGTGTGGGACGAGATGCGCCTTGCGTCGAAGGACACGGCCTACGATTTCATGGGCCAGACGCGCGAGCGGCTGAAAAAGGAACGCGGCCTCCGTTGGCCGACTCCGACCGAGGACCATCCCGGCACGTGCCGCCGTTTCGTCAAGGGTGACGATCCGCTTCTCGACAGCGGACCCTACGCGGACACGGCCATTCTCGACGGGGACCTCAAGTTCTACGCGGCTCCCGACAACCGGGCCACGGTCTGGCTGCGGCCTGCCAAGCCGCCCGCCGAGCCGCCGTGCAAGGATTATCCGGTCGTGCTGTCCACCGGGCGGGTGCTCGAGCACTGGCACACGGGCACCATGACGATGCGGGCCGAGGAGCTGCGCCGCGCCCAGCCCGGCTGTTACGTGGAGATCAACCCGGCCGACGCCAAGACCTATTCGATCCGAACGGGCGACAGTGTCAAGATCACGTCCCGCCGCGGCGAGGCCGTTTGCAAGGCGCGCGTCGTCGACGTACCGCGGCCCGGCATGATCTTCGTGCCCTGGCACTGGGAGGACGATCCCAGCTTGATCAACAGGGTGTGCATCGATGCCTACGACCCCGGTTCGAAGCAGCCCGAGTTCAAGGTCTGCGCCGTAAAAATCGCCAAGGCCTAGTGAGGAGAAGAAGACCATGAAACGTTGGGAATGGATGATCACACTCGGCATTCTGGCCGCTCTTCTCTTCGTGACCTGCCAGGCAGGCACCGGCAACGGCCAGGCTGACGGTGTGGCGTTGACCACCCTCGAGCCCCAGCCGAAGGACCCGGCTGCGCCGGACGGAACGCCCCAGGACGAAAAGCCGAAGCCGGCCAAACCCGCGAAGACCCAGAAGGCGCAAGAGAAGGCAGAATCCACGAAGCCGGCCAAGCCGGAATCGAAGGACGACAAGGACTCCGAATTTGCCGATTTCGCCTTTCCGCCCACCGTGTCCGACGTGGACTACCACAAGGATGGGTGGTACAAGGACGACTGCTTGCGCTGTCACGAGACCGGCGTGGGGGATGCGACCGTGGTCGAGCACGACGGCATGGAGCCGATCCTGCTCACGGCCAAGTGCCGCAGCTGTCACGTGCTGATTCCGGGGCAGAAACCGATCGAGCCGCGGCCGTCGAAAGACGATGCGTTCTTTGCGCTGAGTGCTTTTCCGCCCATGATCCCGGCCTCGGAATCGCACCAGGAAGCCTGGAACAACGATAACTGCATGCTGTGCCACGAAACGGGCGTGAAGGACGCGCCCATCGTGGTGCACAAGAATCTACCCAAGGTGCTTCTGAAGGCCAAGTGTCGCAGCTGCCACGTTCAAGTCCGAAGCGCGGCGGTGAAGGGACGTTAAGTCCGGCTGGAGCGCACATGACCACGTCGAGGCGCCGTTTCCTGCTCGGCGCGGCTGCCGGTGCCGCAGCCGGTACCGCCGCGGGAACCGCTTTTCGTGTCGCCGGGGGCAAAGAATGGCGGCCCTCACTTCTCCGCCCGCCCGGTGCGATCGGAGAGAGCGATTTTCTCGCTGCCTGCATCCGCTGCGGGCAGTGCGTCGAAGCCTGTCCCTTCAAAACACTCGTGCTGGCCGGTGCCGGCGCCGGCGTCGCTCTGGCCACACCCTACTTCGATGCGGAGAAGATCCCCTGCTATCTCTGCCAGGGGCATGACGATCTCAAATGCATCGCGGCCTGTCCCACGAAAGCGCTCCGGCCGGTGGCCGACCTCCGCGGGATCGCGATCGGCACGGCGGCGATCGCCGATGAGACCTGTCTCGCCTTCAACAGGGTCGTCTGCCGTTCCTGCTGGCACGCCTGCCCCCTGCCGAACGAGGCGATCACCTTCGACACGATGCTCAGACCGGTCGTGAACGAGGACGCCTGCATCGGCTGCGGTCTCTGCACCCACGCCTGCCCGACCGCCCCGACGGCGATCCCGATCGTTCCGGCGGCCGGCGGGCGGAAGGATGGGTCATGAGCAAGGGGCGGGGCCGGCTCCGAGTCTGGACCTGGGCGCGCCGTCTGACAGCGCTCCTCTTTCTGGCGCTTCTCGTCTGCGGCACCAGGGAGTGGTTCGTCTGGTTCAGGGGTTCGACAACGGCGACCACACTTTTCGACGTGGTGCCCTTTGCCGATCCCCTCGCTGCGATCGAGATCATGGCCGCAACGCGCGCCGTCGAATGGACACTCATCATCGGCGCGGGAGCGCTTCTTCTGTTCGGTCTTGTCATGGGCCCGGTTTTTTGCGGTTGGTTCTGCCCGCTCGGCCTGATGCTCGATCTGAACGGGGAGTGCCGCTCCGGTCTGTTCGGTCGTCTTTTCCGGCAGGACCGGAAACGGAAGGCCAACGCCTTCCGGCCGACCACGCGCATCGCGATCCTCGGTTTCGTCCTCGCCTTTTCCCTTGCGGCGGCCCTTCCGCTTTTTCAGTTGATCTCGCCGATCAATCTCGTGGCCTGGTGCCTGCTCTTTTTCCCCGATACGACTCTTGCCGATCCCGGATTCTGGGACCGTTGCGCCGCCGCGGCCGGTTCAGCAGTCTCCGCGGGCGGTTACCTGCTCCTTGCGCTCGCCGTGATCGTGGCCGTCGAGTACGCCCTCCCGCGGATCTGGTGCCGCGCGCTCTGCCCCCTCGGCGCGCTGTACGGCCTGGTGGGACGGCGCGGCCTCTTTCGCGTGCGCCTCGACGCCGAAAAGCTCGATCACGAACCATGCGGACAGTGCACGGCGAGCTGTCCCATGGGGATCGATGTTCTGGCCGAGTTCGCCGCGAAGAAGAGACGGTCGATCGTCCACCAGGGGTGCACGCGGTGCGGCGCGTGCGTCGACGTCTGTCCCCGCGAGGTCTACCATCTCGGATTCAGCAATCCACAACGGGGTTGACCCGGCGTCGTTGGATGCCGCCGCGGATCAGATCTTCTTCAGGGCCGCGTTGAAGAATTCGACGCACTTCCGGAGTTCGGGTAGAGAGTTCTCCCAGTTGTGCTCGTACTCGATCGAGAAGACTCCCTCGAAACCCTGGCGATCCATCTCGTCGAGCACGGCCTGCACGTCGCTCTTGCCCGTTCCCCAGGGGACGTCGTGGGCTTTCTTGACGCCGAACGTGTTCAGGTCCTTGAGGTGGAAGCTGACGATCCGGCCCTCGAGTTTCCTGAGCGCCTCCACCGGCGCCACTCCCGACCGGGTCCAGTGGCCCGTGTCGGCGCAGGCGCCGATCCACTTGCTCCGCCCCTCGGCCACCTTGAGCACCGTGTCCGGATTCCAGTAGTGCGACGGCGCCGGGTGGTTATGGACCGCCACGTTGATGGAGTACTCCCGGCAGAGCAGGTCGATCACGCCGAAGGCGTCCTCGGGCGGTTCGGAGACGATCGTCTCGATCCCCATCTCCTTGGCGAAGGCGAAGACCTTCCGGCACTCCGCCTCGTCGTTGGGAAGGCCCACCACACCATAGTTCACCAGTTTCACACCCGCGCTCTTCAGCTTCTCCTTGGCCGCGGCGCGGTTCTCGTCGGACATGGTGTGATGGAAACGGGCTTGCGGCTTCTCCTTGCAGAGCTTCTGTCCCGGGAAGGCCTCCAGCCAGCGCACCCCGAGGGACGCCGTCTTGTCCACCGCCTCGAAAAAACTGAACCTGTTGAAAGTCCACGCCTGCACGGCGAGGCGCCACCTCTCCTCGGGATTCTTTTCCTCGGTCGTGCCCGCGCATCCCATGGCGGCGGTCAGAGCAAGAACAGCGCAAGTCAGCGCTACAGCTGTCAACAAGGCGGTTTTGATCACGGTTCTTCTCCTTTGGCAGAATCGACTGTGTAGTCTCTGTACCGGTTTTCGAGATCTTTTCTGTTCATGCTGCCGTCATAGACGATCACGCGGAAAGCGAACCGGGCCGACTCTCCCGGCTCGAGGGTGAGGTGATAGGGTTTCGCATCGACGCGGCCGCGGTGTCTTTCGAACACGGACTCTCCCAGGGGATTGGCCGCAAAAAGGCCGTAGCCGCGCGCATGCCAGTAGGTGGGGTGGTTCACGCTGCTCGGATGATTGAGGATCGCCACGCCCGCCGCATGGCCGTCCCTTTCTCCTTCGAGCCGCACCCACGCGGCGCGTGTGCCCCATACAGCCTTTGCTCCCTCGTCTCCGTTGGAGCTGAGGTAGGCGCCCGTTCCCTTGTCCTCCCGCAACCAGTGGGCGACGCGGAGCGCGAACATCCCTTCCTTGGTGTCGTGGAAGAGTACCTGCCGATCCTGCGCGACCAGATCGATGATGAAATCGATGGCGTATTCCGACGCTCCCGGGACGAACACCATCCTCCGCTTCTCGACGAGGAGGGTGTCGCCCGAGTTCCCGGTCCAGGCCGCCACGAAATCGATGCTCCCCTCGGCCTCGTCGCACTTGACGCTTTCGAGAGCGATGCGCGGCGGCGCGGTGGTGTTGTTCCAGAAGCCGTCGTCGTTCACCTCGTCGTAGGTGAAGAAGAGGCCGGCATGGTGTGGGTGGTCCTCCTTTTCCCCTTCCACCTTCTCGAGGGGAAAACCGCGATTGACGTGGACCCCGCCCAGGGTGCGCAGGGGATGGAGGATCGGCTTGGTCAGGCCGGGACCGTGGCGGAGCGTGGTGAGCGCCTTGCGTTCGAGAAGAACGTCGATCGACTCGTCGGTCTGAACGAACTCGACGGCCGGGCCGGTCAGGCATCCGGCATTCGGGATCAGCACGATCGCGCACAGAAGAAGTCCGCAACGGGTGAGCATTTTTCGATCTCCACGACTTTTTTCAGGAGCGGTTCTTTTGAGGATAACCCGGCCTGCCGGGTGTCGCAAGTGCCTCGTTCGGAGCGCGTGCTTTCCACAACCGTGATCTTACGCGCTTGATGGACGCGCTCCGATCGAGTAAAGATGGTGGTTCCGGTTTTGCAGATCTTGTTCCCTCGGTCAAGGAAAGGAACTCTTCATGAAGGCGAGCGTGTTACCAGTTCTGATTGCACTGGCCGCATCCCTCTGGGCTGCAGGGTGCTCGGTGACGGTCGAAAGGTCGAGCCTGTTCACGGGAAAGCCGAAGGAGATCGAGCTGATCACTCTCGATCCGGGTCATTTTCATGCCGCCCTCGTGCAAAAGACCATGTACGACCAGGTCTCGCCCGTGGTTCACGTCTACGCGCCCGATGGGCCCGATGTGGACGATCACCTGAAGAGGATCGAGGGTTTCAACACGCGGCCCGACGAACCCACGGCCTGGGAAGGGAGGGTCTACAGGGGAAGCGACTTCCTGGAGAAGATGATCGCCGAGAAAAAAGGCAACGTCGTTGTCCTCTCCGGCAACAACAGCCGGAAACCGCACTACATCAAGGCCTGCGTCGAGGCCGGCCTGCACGTGCTCGCCGACAAGCCGATGTGCATCAACGACGGCGGCCGTGAAATCCTGGAGGAGGCGTTCCGTATCGCGCGCGAGAAGGGCGTGCTCGTCTACGACATCATGACCGAGCGATCGGAGATCACGACGATCCTCCAGAAAGAACTCGCCCACATTCCGGCGGTCTTCGGTACGCTCGAGAAGGGAACGCCGCTGAATCCGGCCGTCGTGAAGAAGAGCGTGCACTACCTGTTCAAGTACGTGGCCGGCAATCCGATCAAACGCCCCGACTGGTTCTTCGATCCCGCCCAGCAGGGAGAGAGCACCGTCGACGTGGCAACCCATCTCGTCGATCTCGTGATGTGGGAGTGCTTTCCGGAGGAGGTCATCGATTTCGACAGGGACGTGAAACTGATCAGCGCGCGCCGGTGGCCGACCGAGCTCACACCTGCGCAGTTCGGGAAGGTGACGCGCCTGAAGGACTTTTCACCATTCCTGAAGAAGCGGATGCAGGACGAGAAGCTCTACAAGTATTACTGCAACGGGGAGATGGTCTACACCCTCAGGGGGATCCACGCCCTGGTCCACGCGGCCTGGGGTTTCGAGGCGCCCGAGGGCGGGGGCGACACCCACTACTCGATCATGCGCGGGAGCCGCGCCGAGCTCGTCATCGAGCAGGGTCCGAAGCAGGGATTCCGGCCCGAACTCTACGTACGGCCCGCGCCGGGTACGCCGCGGGCCGCCCTGGGGATCGCCCTCGGCAAGGCGCTCCAGACCCTGACCGAGCGCTATCGGGGACTCGGCCTCGTTGCCGAAGGGGAGGGGTGGCGGATCGAGATCCCGGCCGCGTTCCGCATCGGCCACGAGGCCCACTTCGCCCAGGTGGTCGACCGGTTCCGCCGCTATCTGGTCGATGGCAGCCTTCCGTCCTGGGAGGAGCCGGACATGATCGCCAAGTACCGCACCACGACGGGCGCCCTGAGCATGGCCAAGCACCGGGATTTCATGGACGCCGGGCTCGCCGTGACGCGCGATGACGGCAAGGCGCTCTTCGACGGCAGCTTCGACCGCTGGGTGGCCGCGAAGGGCGGGACGCCCGGTTGGACGATCGAAGAGGGCGCGATGAAGGTCAACCCCGGCTCGGGCAGCATCCATACGAAGGAATCGTTCGGGGACTTCAGGCTTCATGTGGAATTCAAGGTTCCCGAATTGCCGCCTCTCGAACCGGGTGCCAACAGGGGCAACCGGGGCAACAGCGGCATCTACCTGCAGCGACGCTACGAGGTCCAGATCCTCGACTCCTTCGGCGTTGACCTCGAAAAGTGGGATTGCGGCGCGCTCTACAGGGCGCGCGCTCCCGATCGGAACGTGTCGCGGAAGCCCGGCGAGTGGCAGAGCTTCGACATCGTCTTCCGCGCGGCGCGGTGGGACCGCGGCGGCGCCGAGGCGACGAAGACCGAGAACGCCCGGATCACCGTGCTCCACAACGGCGTGATGATTCACGACAACGCCGAACTGGAGAACAAGACGGGCCGGGGCAATCCCGAGGGGCCCGAGCCGGGCCCGATCCTTCTCCAGGACCATGGCAATGAACTGATGTTTCGCAATATATGGATCGTTCCTTTGAACGGAGCCGACTAGGGAGGAATCAGCATGAAATCAAAATCGGAGAAGAACTCGCGTCGCGAATTCCTGATCCGCGGCACCCAGGCCGCCGCCGGGCTCGTTGCAGCCGGAAGCCTCGCATCCTGTGAGGCGACCAAGGCACGGCCCCTCGCCAAGGGCCGCGTCATCGGCGCCAACGACCGGATCAACATGGCGGTCATCGGAATCCGCAGCCGCGGCATGGGCCTCGCCAACGGCTTTGCCGGTCTGGAGAACGTTCATGTGAAGACCCTCGTCGACGTGGACGAGAACCTCTTCGCCGAGCGGGTCAAGAAGATCGAGGGCGTGCAGGGCACGGCGCCCGGCACCGCGTGGGACATGCGCCGCGTGTTCGACGACAAGGATATCGACGCCGTGGCCATGGCCACGCCCAACCACTGGCATTCGCTCGGCGCGATCTGGGCCTGCCAGGCGGGCAAGCACGTTTACGTGGAAAAGCCGTGCTCCCACAACATCTTCGAGAGCCGCAAGATGATCGACGCGGCGCGCAAGTACAACTGCCTCGTCTCGGTCGGCTTCCAGAACCGGTCGATCAAGAACGTGCGGCAGGCGATGCAGTTCCTCCACGACGGCGGCATCGGCGAGGTCTACATGGCGCGCGGGCTCTGCTTCAAGCCGCGCGATTCGATCGGCCGCAAGCAGGACGAACCGGTGCCCGAGGGCGTGCACTACGATCTCTGGCTCGGCCCGGCGCCGGAGCGCCCCTTCAACCGGAACCGCTTTCACTACCAGTGGCACTGGAACTGGGACTACGGCTGCGGCGACACGGGCAATCAGGGGCCGCACCAGTTCGACATCGCCCGCTGGGGATTGAACAAGGACGAGCACCCGGTGCGCGTCGCGTCGATGGGCGGGTACTTCGCCTGGGATTCGGATCAGGAGACGCCCAACACGCAGTCGTCGGTCTTCGAGTATGCCGACGGGAAGATCCTCCAGTTCGGCACGCGCGGTCTCTTCACCAATGCCGAAGACGGGATCAAGATCGGCAACCTTTTCTACGGGACCAAGGGGTGGATGCACGTCAATGGCGGCACGTGGAAGACCTACTTCGGCCGCAAGAACGAGCCGGGCCCGAGCAACGCCACAGCGGGCGAGTTCGCCGATCCGATGAATCTCGGAGGCGCGGGCGGCGGCGGCCACTTCGGCAACTTCATCGCCGCGCTCAGGGCCAACAACCGGAAGTTCCTCACATGCGACATCTACGAGGGTCACATGTCGACGGCTCTTCCCCATCTGGCTAACATTTCCTATCGCGTCAAGAGAGACCTGCGTTTCGACGGGGAGACGGAGCGGTTCATCGGCGACAAGGAAGCCGACCGCCTGTTGACCCGCGACTATCGCGAACCCTACGTCGTGCCGGAGACCGTGTAACATGAAGAAATTATCGGTCTCTGCCCTGTGGTTTCTGGTTGCGGCGTTCTTCTCGGGGTGCGCGTCGGTCGCCGGCGATCGGGCGATCGCGGGCGAACCGATGGTCATCCGCCTCGAGGTGGCCGCGCCCCCGGCCGGCTGCGTCGGATTGCCCCTTTGCGCGGCGATCGATCTTCCCGACGGTCTGGCGCGCGTGCCGCTGCACGAGATCGTCGCGACCGTGGCGCCGGCGGACAGGCCCGCCGCAGCGGTGCCGGGCCAGATCGAATGCTGCCGCGAGGGCTCGATCTGGCTCTGGTGGGTGGCGGACCGCACCGAGGCGGGCGAGGCCGCGGTCTGGGAGGCGACTCTCGATCGAGGTCCTCCACTGGAGGCGCGGCCGCCGGCGGCGGTCAGCGGTTTCGCGTGGGACGATCACGAGGGCGAGTTCGACGATCTGCTCTTCGACGGAAAAAGAAGGCTTCGCACCATGTATGCCTTCGACCGGTCGACACCCGAGCGCCTGCACGAGACGTACAAGGTCTACCATCACCTCTTCGATGGAACGGGCCGGAACGTGATCACCAAGGGACCGGGCGGTCTCTACACCCATCATCGCGGCCTGTTCATCGGCTGGAACAGGCTCACCGTCGACGCAGTCGAAAACGTCGACTCCGTCGAAAACGTCGACTCCGTCGAAAACGTCGACGCCGTCGAAAACGTCGACTCCGTCGAAAACGTCGACTCCGTCGAAGACGTCGACGCCGTCGAGGGGGATTGGTGGCACATGAAGGGCGTGACCCAGCAGCACCGCGAGTTCCTTTCCCGCACGGCCGGCCCGGTCTGGGCCCGATCGGTCATGACGATCGACTGGAAGGATGGCGCCGACCGGACCGTCGTTGCCGAAAGGCGATCGATCACAGCCTATCGCCAGCCCGCGCCCGGTCTGCTGCTGATCGACTTTCAATCCCGTCTCGAAGCGGTCGCCGGCGAGGTCTATCTCAACGGCGATCCGGAGCATGCCGGCTTTCAGTTCCGGGCGCACAACGACGTGGCCGAAGGCGATGCGACGGTCAAGGCCGTTTATCTCTTCGACACCGACGGCGTGGACGCGCACAAGGACTTCGACCTTCCCTGGGTGGGGATGAGTTTCGGTCTGAAGGGCGAACGCTTCGCGGTTCAGTACATGAATCATCCTGAAAATCCTACTCCTACCGTCTATTCCGCCTATCGCGACTACGGACGTTTCGGCTCCTACTTCAAGACGAAGATCGATGCCGGCGGAATCCTCGAGCTCAGGTACCGCGTTTACGTCTGTGCCGGAAAGATGCCCGGTCGGGAGGAGATGGCCGGACGATACGCGGGATTCGTCGATCCGCCCGAGGTCAAGGCAAGGAGCGATTCCGAAGGCGACTGAAAATGAAAGGCTCCGGTGGCAAATCGAAATCAGCACCCGCCGCGAAGCGTTCACGTCGCTGGCGTCTCACCGCGGGTCTTCTTTTCGTTGCGCTCGCCGTCTGCGTCGCCTCAAATTCCTGCACGTCGACGATCACACCGCCGCCTAAACCGGCCGTTCCCAGCTCCGCCTACTTGCTGAAGTCCGCCAGGCACGTGGGCGTGGTCCTGCCCGACACCGCCGGGGGGTTCGTCGAATACGGCTTTGGAGACTGGGACTGGTACGCGTCCCTGCACGACAGCTGGTTTCATGTCTTCGACACCGTTCTCTGGCCCACGAGGGGATGTCTCAGCCGCCGCGCGCTGAGCAACAGACGGGTGGAATACCTCGAGGAGTGCGGAAGGGCCTGGGAGATCATGGTGGAACATGACGACGCGGCCGACCTGCTCGGCGATCTCGATCGGAGCTTCGATGAGCAGCGCTCCACACTCGTTCACAACGAACTCTTGGGATTCGAATTCGTCGAAGCGGAGAGGGCGTATTGGTTCCCCTACAACTGCAATGACGCGGTGACCGAATGGCTGGAGAGGTTGGGGTGCGATGTCTCCTGGGTCCCGATCAGGCTCGACCTGGAGATGGCCGACTGACCTGTCGGGAGCTAGGAGGGAGGGGCCGATCATTTCTCTTCCAGTAAGGGAAGCCTCAGGGAGAAGGAAACCTTCAGCATGTCGCCCTTGTCGGGCGTGGCGACCTTTTCCAGTTCGAAGGCGCCGACGACCCAGCCGCGGCCTTTCAAGATCGCCCCTTCGCTCGCGATCGGGCGGTAGTGCTTTTTCAGGGCCTCGGTGAGCACCTTCGACATCAGCGAGAAGCGGGCCTGGCGGGGAGGGAGCATGATCTCGAACGGAATGCGCTCCGTCTTCTCCTGCTCCTTCGCGAGCCTTTCAACGGCTTCTTTGTCGAGGTGCACCTCGATGGTGCAGGTCAGAAGGTTGACCGAGCCAAAGGAGATCTGCTCGAAAGAAAGGCTCTCGCCCGTCTTGAGCATTCCGCCCGAACTCATCCGAACGGTGGCCGCGTCCTTTTCCTGCATGTACTCGAAATCGAATCCCTGGGTGTACTTGACGGCCGCGTCGCGGGCGCTCGCCATGGCCGATCTCCTGTCGATCTTGTCGATCTCGGACGATCGGGTATGGGTGCAGCCGGTGACGAAAAGAATCTTGGCCGGTTTCTGTTCCTCGGCAGGATCTTCTTCGATCGGAACGGCCAGGCTGGTGAGGGTCAGGAGAGAGCAGAAGGCCGGGAGAAAGACGAACTTGGCGATCATTGTTCCACCTCCAGCGGAGAGAGTTTCCAGTTTATTAAAAAAGTCCACGGGACTTTCAAATTACACTGCCCTGACTTATCTTTGAACGTTAATTCACTTTTTCGAGGCGGCCATGAATCAAGACATGAACAGGCGGACTTTCATCAAGAGAACATCCCTTCTCACCGCGTCGATGGCTCTTCCGACGATCCTTCCAGCGAGCGCCCTGGGTAGAACGGGGAGACCTTCGCCGAGCGGGCGTATCACGCTCGGGTTCATCGGCACGGGCGGCATGGGTTCGGCCCACCTCAACGGTTTCAAGAACAATCCGCGCGTCGAGATCGTGGCTGTTTGCGATGTGGACCGGGCGCGCCGCGAAGCGGCCAGGGAGCGCGTGGGTAATGGCTGCCGCGCTTTCGTCGACTACCGCGAGCTGCTCGCCGAGGATGGTATCGATGCCGTGGTGATTTCCACGCCCGATCACTGGCACGCGCTCTCGGCCGTGCATGCCTGTCAGGCGGGCAAGGATGTCTACTGCGAGAAGCCACTCACACTCACCATAGGAGAGGGTAGAGAACTGGTCGACGTCGTGCGCCGGTACGGCCGTGTTTTCCAGACAGGCAGTCAGCAGCGGTCGGGCAGCGAATTCCATCGCGCCTGCACCCTCGTTCGCAGCGGCCGGATCGGCACGGTCCACACGGCCCACGTGGGTATCGGCAAGGGAACGGAGTCGGACTGGGTCGCCGATTCGGAACCGCCGCCCGGCCTCGACTGGGACCTCTGGCTCGGCCCGGCGCCCGCGGTGCCGTTCAACTCCCTGCGCCATCCCTACAACTTCCGCTGGTTCTGGGACTACTCGGGTGGAAAGATAACCGACTGGGGCGCGCACCACAACGATATCGTCCAGTGGGGATTCGGAATGGACGGAACCGGTCCGGTGGAGATCGAGGGGACGGGCACCTTCCCCGCCAAGGGGCTCTTTCAGACCGCGATGACCTTCTCCGTGACCTACACCTATGCGAACGGACAGAAGGCGATCTGCTCCACCGAGGGCAGGGGAGTCAAATTCGTGGGCACCGACGGCTGGGTCCATGTGGATCGGGGATTCCTCCAGACCGAGCCGGCCGAGCTCAAGAACGAACCGATCGGCGCCGACCACGTGCAGCTCTACAGGAGCCGCAATCATCGCGACGACTGGCTCGACTGCATCGAGTCGCGCCAGAAGCCGATTTGCGACGTGGAGATCGGAGCCGGCTCGGTCGCGGTCTGCCACCTGAACAACATCGCCCTGCGCACGGGCCGCAAGCTGCGCTGGGACCCGGAGCGAGGGTGCTTCCCGGACGACGCGGAAGCCAATCGCTGGGTGGACAAGCCTTTTCGCGCACCCTGGAGTTACTGAGCGCCTGCCGGTTCCCGCCGGCTCGGCCGCCGAAGACAGCAAGGAAAGGAAGATCATTGAGCCGTCCATCGACCGGAATCAGAGCGGCACTACTGCTCCTCGCGACATCGATACCGTGTGCGTCCCTCTTCGCGGCCGAATGGCCGACCTACAATCATAACGCCTCCCGGAGCGGTGTGACCGACGAAAAAATAACCCTGCCGCTGAAAGAGGCATGGACACACACACCCAAGAATCCCCCTCAGCCGGCGTGGCCCCGCCCGGCGAAGGCTGATTTCTGGCACCACCTGCGGGGGCTCGAGGCGCGCGTCATCTATGACCGCGCCTTTCATGTGGCGGCTGCCGGAGGATCCCTGTTCTACGGATCTTCGGCCGATGACCGGGTGGTGTGCGTCGACGCCCGCACGGGCGATGAGAAGTGGTCCTTTTTCACTGACGGGCCGGTCAGGCTGGCGCCCTTCGTCGACGGCGGTAGGGTTTATGCCGGCTCCGATGACGGCTGGCTCTACTGCATCGACTCGGCGACGGGAGACCTTCTGTGGAAACAGAATCCCTCCGGTCTCGATCGCTGCGTGATCGGCAACGGCAGAATGATCTCGGCCGCGCCGATCCGAACCGGCGCGATCGTCCTCGACGGCACGGCCTACTGTTGCGCCGGGATCTTTCCGAAAGAGGGTGTTTTTCTGGCGGCCTTCGACGCGCGCACCGGCCGGAGCCTTTGGCGCAGGAAGCACGATCTCTCTCCCCAGGGTTACATGCTCGCTTCAGCGTCGCGGCTCTATCTTCCCACGGGGCGCACGGCGCCGGAGGCGTTCAATCGCACCGACGGGGCGCGGCTGGGCGCGGTCAAGGGATCGGTCGGCGCCTATGCCCTCGTGACCGAGGATCTGGTCGTTTCAGGACCGGGCAACAAGGGCGAACTCGGACTCGCCGCTGCGGCGAGCCGCGATCACCTCGCCACCTTTCCCGGTCTGCGCATGATCATTCACGAATCGATCGCCTACTTGCACTCGAAAACATCTCTCAGCGCCTTCGACCGCGTGCGTTACGTGGACCTCGTCAACGAGCGGCGGGAGCTGTCGGCGCGGAGGGCGGCGGTCGAGAAGCAGCTCAAGGCTCTCGGGGCGAAGAGCGATTCGGCCCACGGCAGGAAGCTCCAGTCCGAGCTGGACCGCCTGAGGATCGCCATCGCCGACCGAACCGCCGCCATGGAGGGGTGCACGATCTGGCAGAAACCGTGCGCCTACCCTTACGCGCTCATCAAGGCAGGCGATCTTCTCCTGGCCGGGGGCGAGGACCGGCTGGCCGCGTTCAGCGCCGTCGATGGCGCGCAGCTCTGGACCGGCCGGGCGCCGGGCCGCGTCTATGGCCTCGCTGTCGCCGAGGGACGAATTTTTGCAAGCACCGACAGTGGTACGATCCACTGCTTCACGGCGGAGTAGTCTATGATGGAGAATAGAAGCAGGCGAAGGCTGGTTCGATCGCGATGCGCGATCAGGGCGGCCGGGATCCTCGTCCTCCTGTGCGTCCTGAGCAGTGCGGTGCTTCACGCCGACGATCGGGGACTGGTCAGCCGGTGGTCGTTCGACGCGAGGTCGACCGACACCGTCCTCGTCGAAGACAGCAAGGGAAAGAACCACGCCCGGATCGCGGGGACCGCCCGCTTCGTCGCGGACCCTGACGCGCTCTGTCTCGACGGTGCAACGAGCCTCACCATCTCGCGCGGCAAGCGACCCGCCGGCCTGCCGCGGCGTTCGATCAGCCTGGAAGCCTGGGTGGCGATCGACGAGGTTGTCGAGTGGGGGGGGATCATCGGTATCATCCAGGATAACGGCGGTTTCGAGAAGGGCTGGCTGCTCGGTTCGCGCAACAACACCTTCACCTTCGCCCTCTCCACGGAGGGGGCCGATGACGGCGACGGCCTCCTGACCTATCTCAACGCGACAGAGCCCTTCGAGCCCGGATCGTGGAACCATCTGGTCGGAACCTATGACGGCAAGGAACAGAGGATCTACGTCAATGGCGCTCTCGCGGGACGTTCCACGCGGCAGTCGGGCGAGATCGTCTATCCTTCCGACGCGTTCTTCGATATTGCGGCCTATCACGACAGCAACGAGTTCTACCGGTTTCGGGGGAAGCTGCACGCGGTGAGCGTTTTTGCGCGCGCGCTGACACCGTCCGAGATCAAGGCGCGGCACAGGGCGAAGGCGCGGACCTTTCCGGCTCAGCTTCGCTTTACGAACGGGCCGCGGGTGCGTCTCATCGGCCCGGACAGCGTGTCGATCTCCTGGGAAACCGAAGAGCGGGGGAGCGGTCTCGTCTCCTTCGGACTGGCCGGAGCCGGCAGGGAGCTCGAGGAGAAGGTCGAGTCGAACGGTTCGAGAACCGCTCACGAGGTTCGGCTTTCGGGCCTCAAGCCGGAAAGGGAGTACTCCTATCGCATCGAGTCGATCGGGAAGGGGCGCTCGCGGCGGATCAGCAGGATCATGACCTTCGACACGGGCTGGGCTGATCGTTCGGGACCTGTCTCCTCCGCCCCGTCGCCTTTTGCGGCCGACAGCCTGACGCCCCTCTACGAATCAGCCGCGGAGAGGATCATCGCGCGGACAGGATCGGACCAGGGTTTCTGCCTCGTGCTCGGCTGCGGCGACGGGGGGCGTCTCGCCTGGGAGATCGCCGCTCGCACCAGGATGAAGGTGATCGCCGTCGATGAAGATCCGCAAAGGGTGGCTGCCGCACGGCGCGCCTTTCACGAGGCCGGGATCTATGGCGTGAAAGCCACCGCGCGCCGGGGCGATCTGTCGCGCCTTCCCTTTCCGGACTACTTTGCCAACCTGATCGTGTCGGACCGGACCCTTCTGACCGGCGCTCTGCCTCCCGCGCCGTCCGAGGTCGCGCGGTTGCTCCGCCCTTGCGGCGGCAAGGCTTTCGTTGGCCGCACGGCGTCCTTTGCCGAGCACTGCCCTCTGCCGGCCGCGGACACTTTCGACCGCGCCCGTCTCGAGGGTTGGCTCGGGGGCGTGGCCTTGCGCGCCGCGATCGTCGAGGGGGACGGACTCTTTGCGGTCATCGATCGCGGCCCGATCGAAGGCGCCGGCGAGTGGACCCACACCTATGCCGATCCGGCCAACAGCGCCTGCAGCAAGGACACTCTCGTTCGCGGCGAGCTCGAGCTCCAGTGGTTCGGTCGGCCCGGGCCGCGCCTGATGATCGACCGCCACCACCGGAATGTGCCCCCCCTCTACAAGAACGGGCGTCTCTTCGTCCCGGCCGACGACCGCGTCATCTGCGTCGATGCCTACAACGGCACCCGGCTCTGGGAAGCGGTCGTGCCCGGCTCGCGCCGGCTCGGTGTTTTCCTCGACTCGAGCAACCTCGTCGTGGACAGCGAAAACCTGTACATCGCCCATCATGACAGGTGCAGCACCTTCGACGCGGCAACGGGCACGCCGGGCCCGGTCCTGGCCATGCCCCAGGCCGTCAGCGGCGCCGACGATCACTGGTCCTACGTGGCGCGCACCGGTGACCTGCTCGTGGGCTCGGGCCGGATTCAGGGCGCCTCCTACACCGAGACGAGCCACGCGGCCGACGCCGCACTCTGGTACGACAACATGTCGATCGTCACGAGCCGGTCCCTCTTCGCCCTCGACGCCGAATCGGGAAGGGTAAAGTGGACTTACGCCAAGAATGGCATCATCATCAACACGACGATCACGATCGGTGACGGCTCCATCTTCTTCATCGAATCGCACGGCGCGGCGGCGCGCGCGAACACTCTCGGCCGCATGCCGGGCAAGGTGTTTCTCGAGGAGGACGCGAACTATCTCGTCTCTCTCGACATGTCGACCGGCCGGGCGCGTTTCAAGAAAAAGGTCGATCTGAGCAACATGCGGCTCATCGTCTACCTGAACTACGCCGACGGGATCCTCCTGATGAGCGGAGGAAAGTACGTGGATAAGAAGCTCTGGTATTATTTCCAGGCGATGGAGCCTCTTCTGGGCAAACCGATCTGGCAGCAGAACCACAACTCGGGCTACGACCCGGGTGGCGGCCACGGGGAACAGAATCGGCACCCCACGATCGTGGGCGATACGGTCTACACCTATCCGTTCGCCTACCGGTTGAAAACGGGCGAGCGCCTCGACTCCTACCGGTTCGACCGGTCGGGCCACGGGTGCGGCGGGATCTCGGCCTCGGCTCACGCCCTCTTCTGGCGGGGCGGGAATCCGCTCATGCGCGACGTGCCCGGCGGTGCGGCGCGCAAGATCAACCATGTGAGCCGGCCCGGGTGCTGGATCAACATCATTCCGGCGGGCGGGATGGTGCTCATCCCCGAGGCGAGTTCGGGCTGCACCTGTTCCTTTCCGCTGCAGACCTCGATGGCCTACCGACCGGCGACCCGATCGGGATCGGACGACTGACTCCGATCGGAGAAAGAAGAGCGATGAACTTTCCGCCGAAGAGAGGATTCTTCTCTCTGCTTCTGTTTTCACTGGTCCTGAACTGTTCCCTTTTCGGCGCCGAGGCGGTTGTGATCCACATGTCGCCCCTTGGCAACGACCGGTGGTCGGGCCGGCTCGAGGAGCCGAACGGGGCAGGGACCGATGGCCCTGTGGCATCCCTTGCCGGCGCTCGCGACGCGATCCGCCGGCTGAAGGCGCGCCGGGCGGTCGAGGCGCCGATCCGCGTGCTGATCGCGACGGGTGAGTATCCGGTCGGCGAGCCGGTCCTGTTCGAACCCGCGGACAGCGGCGGCGTACGGTGTCCGATCACCTACGAGGCGGCCGAACCGGGCAAGGCCGTTTTCAACGGCGGCCGCGCGATTCGCGGATTAGAGGACGGCGGATCCGGTCTGTGGACGGCCGATGCGCGCGGACCTGCATTCGACCAGCTCTTCGTCAACGGCTCGCGCGCCACGCGGGCCAGGTGGCCGAACCACACCTTCTTTCAGATCGACAGCGTGAAGGAGGAGGTCCTCGAAAAGGGAGGGGGGCGCGCGCCGAAGAGAGCGCGCCAGACGGTTTTCGTCCCCGCCGAGAACCTGGAATTGCTCCTCCCTCTCGGCGAGGACGACACGCGGCAGGTGGTGTTCACCGTTTTTCACAAGTGGGATATCACGCGCCGCTTCGTGGAACGGGTGGACGGGGCGCGGGGCGCGATCGTCACGTCGGGCGGAGGGATGAAGCCGTGGAACTCGTGGCGAAAGGGACAACGGTACCGCCTGGAGAACTTTCGCGCCGCCCTCGATCTTCCGGGCGAGTGGTTTCTCGACCGTTCGGGGAGGCTCTTCTACATGCCTTGGCCGGGCGAGGAACGGACCGAGGCCGCGGTCGTGGCTCCGGTGGCCGACCGCTTCATCGTCATTCGCGGCGATCCGGCTGCTGATCGGTTCGTGGAACATATCCGGTTCAGGGGGCTCTCTTTCACACACGGCCGCCGTGTGATGGGGCGCGATGGATTCGAGCCGAGCCAGGCGGCTTTCACCGTCGACGCCGCCCTCATGGTGGACGGTGCGCGCCACGTGACGTTCGAAGATTGCGAGGTGTCCCGCGTGGGCGGCTATGCGGTCTGGTTCCGCGGCGGGTGCTCTGATTGCGCTCTGATCCGGTGCTATCTGCACGATCTCGGGGCGGGCGGCGTGCGGATCGGCGAGGGACAGATCGCGGCGGACGAGAGGCTGCACACCTCGCGGATCAAGGTGGACAACAACATCATCCGCTCGGGCGGCTGGATCTACCCGCCCGCGGTGGGGGTCTGGATCGGCCAGAGCGGCCACAACCGGATCACCCACAACGATATCGCCGATTTCTTTTACACCGGTGTGTCAGTGGGTTGGCGCTGGGGATATGCCGAGAGCCTGGCCGCCCACAACAAGATCGAATTCAATCACATCCACAAGATCGGCAAGGGCCTCCTGAGCGACATGGGAGGTGTCTACACCCTCGGTCCGTCGCCGGGAACCACGGTGAGCCACAATCGGATCCACGACATCGAGTCCTACGGATATGGAGGCTGGGGACTCTACAACGACGAGGGATCGACGGGGATCGTGATGGAGAAGAACGTGGTCTACAACACCAAGAGCGGCGGCTATCACCAGCACTACGGCCGGGAGAACCTCATCAGCAACAACATCTTCGCTTTTGCCAGCCAGCAGCAGCTGCAGTACACCAGGGTGGAGGATCATCTCTCCTTCGCGTTCACGAACAACATCGTCTATTTCGACCGCGGCGTCCTCTTCGCCGGCCCCTGGGCCGAGGGGAAGGTCCGCCTCGAAAAGAATCTCTACTGGTACACGGGCGAAGGGATCATCGATTTCGCCGGAAAAACCTTTGCCGCATGGCAGGCAGCCGGACTGGATGCCGGCTCGATCGTGGCCGATCCCGGATTCAGCGCGCCCGGGGAATTCGATTTTTCGATCGAAGAGGTGTCCGTTGTCGAGCGGATCGACTTCGAGCCGATCGATTGCTCCCTGGCAGGAGTGTACGGAGACCGCGCGTGGCTGCGGCTCGCGGGGCAGGTCGACTGAGGCGTCGGGTCCGCCGATCTGCTAGAGCCGTGAAAAAAGCGGCAATATCGTCTGCCACCAGGCGACACAACCGCACAGGAAGGCGAGCTTGAACACGTTGAGCCCGACCCGCTTGTAGCGGTCGCGGATCATTCCGACCAGACCGAGAAACGCAAATCCAAGAAAGGCGTATTTGCTCGCGTTCAGGATGAACCCTTCCACAGGGCCGTAGACCGTGCCGCCGCCTCATCCCCCGGTCGCGGTTCCGCCGAAGCAGAATATCGCTCCCACGGAGATCACCAGCGCACACTGCGCGAGGTGGACGAACGACGTGAATCGGGCGTCCTTGAAATCTCCACCCACGAAGTCGATGAGCTGCTCGATCGGGCCGGCCCGTTCCGTGGCGTACATGATCCGATCTCCGTTAGAAAACTCCCGCCGAACGTATAGAACAAATGTTTTATATATATCGTCTATCGTGGAAGGGGAATTCAGCGAAAGTCACAACTCTTTGTTTCAGTTTTGTTTGCACTTTTCCTTCGCTTTGCTTTTCGGCGCAGGCAACCTGACGAAGTACTCGTTGATGAATAGCGCCGCGATGATGATCGTCCCCCCGAGGAGGAGGGTGACCATCTTGGCCTCCTCGCCGAAAACGAGGAGCGAGCAGGTCACGGCCAGGGGGATCTTCAGATTGTTGAAAATGGCCAGCGCCCCCGTATTGGTTCTCCTGGCTCCGAGATTCCAGAGAAAGAAGCAGATGCCCGAGGCCAGGATACCGAGATAGAGCAGAGCAAGAACCTGGTTCCCGTCGAGCGACAGATCGGGCCAGCTCGTGGTCACCGCCACGGGTACGATGGTGACCAGGAAGGCGCCGAAATAGAGCAGGCCGAACACGTGGGCGTCCTTGAGATCGCGATGCCGGTTCATCAGGCGCCGGTAAAAAACCTGCCCGGCCGCAAAGCAAAGATTGGAAACCTGGAGAAGAAGAAACCCGGTCTGGATCTCGAAGCGGTGCATCTCCTTGTGAACGATGATGTAGGTGCCCACGATCGCCATCGAAGAGGTCAGCAGAAGGCGCGGGTGAAAGCGCCTGTCGAGCAGGTCGCTGATGCATGTAACGTAAATCGGTGTGAAGGTCGTGTAGATCACCACCTGGTAGGCGGCAAGGTACCTGAAGGAATAGAGGTAGGCGACGTACATCAGACCGAACTGGATCATGCCGATCAGAAACAGCTGGATCGCCACGATCGGCTTCAGCTTCTTGAGACGGAGGATGGGCAAGAAGATGAGAAAGGAGATCACGATCCGCGCACAGGCCACGAAATTGGGATCGAGATCACCGAGGAGAGACTTGATGAGCCCGAACGAAAAGGCCCAGACCATGGATACGATCAATAAATAACCCATGAAGACGACCTATCTTCGAGAGCGTCTCATTCCGGCGATTTCGATATCCTGACAAGACAATCATCGCCATTTCGAACGAGAATCATTATGCCTCGCAACGGGAAGGGATCTACTTTTCTTTCCTCCTTTATCGGGAAGCGCCGGGCGGAGGGGTATTGAATTTTGCCGCCATATTCGGAGAATCGACAGTTCGCCCCGAGAAGACTGTTCCAGACGGGTGATTCGTGAAACGCCCGCAACCGCACCAGGAGAAGAATGACACCCGAAACGTATCCGGAAACGCTTTCCCGATTCGAGCAGCTCGTGAGGAGCCCGTCGACGGACAGGACGATGGCGGCGCTGATCATAGATTCGCCCTGGCTGCCCGGATTCGCGGGTCAGAACACTCTCGACTTCTACTTCGACGACCGGTCATGGATCGACGCGTACCGCAAGGCGCTGCACGATCTCCCCGGCGTGGCGTTCGTGCCCGGGAGCTGGGTCGAGTTCGGCATGGCGGCCGAACCGAGCGGTTTCGGCGCGCCCCTGCGATGGAGCCCGCACGAGCCCCCGTCGCTGCGGCGATTTCCGGGCGGGATCGAGGCGCTCCTCGATTGCGATCCGCCCGATCCCGAGACCGACGGGCTCATGCCGGCGGTGTTGCGCCAGTACGAGCGCCTGGCGCCCGAGCTGAAGCGCACGGGGATCGCTCCCCGCATGGCGGCCGCGCGCGGACCGCTGGCGGTGGCGTCCCATCTTCTCGGCGTGACCGAGTTTCTCATGGCCACCAAACTCGACCGGGAAAACTGCCTGTCCCTGCTCGACAGGACAACCGATCTGTGCATCGCGTGGCTGCGCGCGCAGCTCGCCAGGATGGAAGAACCGCTCGGCGTGCTCGTCCTCGACGATGTGGTCGGGCTGATCAACCCTGCCGATGCCGAGGATCTCGCCCTGGGGCGGCTCGAGAAGATCTTCGATGCCTTTCCAGGGCTGATCCATATTTTCCACGATGACACACCCAACGAGAAGGTCTACCCCGGATTGGCCGGGATCGGAATGGACGTGTTCAATTTCAGTCACGAGATCAGCCCGGGGCGCGCGCGCGAGCTTCTCGGCAGCGATATCGTGCTCATGGGCAATGTGCCGCCCCTCGACGTGCTC
The DNA here is from genome assembly GCA_964620445.1 of uncultured Phycisphaerales bacterium. Lineage (GTDB taxonomy): Bacteria > Planctomycetota > B15-G4 > B15-G4 > CAYZWU01 > CAZUHB01. The sequence goes on along the minus strand of CAZUHB010000053.1, from coordinate 21,201 downwards.
GTGCGCGGATCGATCGGGCAGGTGCGGTCGGCAACGGAGACGCTGCTCGAAGAAGCGCGGAAATTCGGGCCCATACTCGTCTCGCCCGGCGGGGGCGTGTCGCCCGGCACGCCGATCGAGAACCTGAAGGCGCTGGCCGAAGTGGCCGCAACCTTTTGATCGAATACAGTTGCTGACCGGCCTCGTCAGCAGAAGGAGTTGTTGTGCTCGGAGTTCAATGGGTCGACTGGCTCGTCATCGCGATCTACCTCCTGGGGATCACGGCGATCGGCATGTGGGCGGTGCGCAAGGTCAAGAGCGCCTCCACCTTTTTCATCGGCGAGCGCAAGTTCGGCAAGCTGATGATGATGTTCTTCACCTTCGGCGCGGGCACCCACTCGGACCAGGCCGTGAGCGTGGCGGCCAAGACGTACAAGTCGGGTGCGTCGGGGATCTGGTACCAGTGGCTGTGGCTCTTCGTGACTCCCTTCTTCTGGCTTCTGGCCCCGGTCTTCCGGCGGTGCCGGGCGATCACCACGGCCGACTTCTTCGAGGCCCGCTACGGCCGCGGTGTGGCGGTCCTCTACGCGGTGATCGGAATGCTCTCCCTCATGGTGAACATCGGCGTCATGCTCAAGGGCTCGAGCGCCATGATCGAGGCGGTTTCGGGCGGGGCGATCGATCCGAACCTCGCCATCCTGGGCATGACGTTCATGTTCGTGATCTACGGCATCGCCGGCGGTTTGAGCGCCGCCGTGATGACCGACTTCGTCCAGGGGCTTCTCACCATCATCCTCTCCTTCCTGATCCTGCCCTTCGCGCTCGACGCGGTGGGGGGGATGACGGGCCTGCGCGAAAGCGTGGGCAATGCCGATTTCTTCAAGATCGTGGCTCCCCATGAAATCACCTTCTTCTACATCGCCGTGATCTCCTTCAATGCGCTCGTCGGGTGGGTCACCCAGCCCCACCACATGGGCATGGCGGGCGCGGGAAAGTCGGAGATGGAAGGCCGCGTGGGCGTGATGGTCGGTATCCTCATCAAGCGTGTCTGCACCATCGCCTGGGTGCTCACGGGGCTCTGCGCCGTGGGTTACTATCTCGGCCAGGACGTGAACATCGACCTCGTTTACGGCCGGATGGCCCACGACCTGCTGCCCAAGATCGCGCCCGGTCTGATAGGACTCTTCATCGCCTCCATGCTGGCCGCCGTGATGAGCTCGTGCGACGTGTTCATGGTGGCGTCGTCGGCGCTTTTCACGCGCAACGTGTACAAACCCTTCATGGCGCCCGACAGGGACGACCGGCACTACATGATCGTGGGCCGCGTTGCGGCGGGTCTCGTGGTGCTCGTCGGCATCTGGTTCGCCTTCGTCTTCGAGAACGTGGTCGAGGGGCTCGAGATCTTCTGGAAGGTGTCGGCCATGATGGCGATCCCCTTCTGGGCGGGACTCTTCTGGCGGCGTGCCTCGGCCGCGGCGGCCTGGTGGTCGACGCTCGTTTCCTTCGGAGTGCTTCTCTTCACGAGCCAGGTCCGGCTGTCGGCGAACACGGTGATCTGGGATTTCAACGCCACTTTTGCCCGATCGCTCCCGGAGTTCCTCCTTTTCGAAGGGAAGCTCCTTCTGCCCTGGCAGATGATCTTCTACCTCACCGCCGGCTTCATCACGGTCATCGTGGTCAGCTTTTTCACGCGCCGCGTGACTGACGACAAGCTCGACAAGTTCTACACATGCCTCCGAACACCGATCACTCCCAACGAGCCGGAAACGGAGCCCTTCACCATCCCGCCCGGTGTCGAGCCCGGTCCGCGGCGCCCGCTCTTCAAGCATCCCGATCTGGAGATCCCGCGGCCGACGATGGTGGGAATGGCGGGTTTCTTCGCGGGGTGGGCGGCCGTGGCCGCGCTCATCTGGGTCTTCTTCTGGATTCTCGGAGGGGGATAGGTCACCCGGTCCGGGAGATCTTCTTCTGCATCCGCACCATATCCCGGCGCGCCCGGCCGATGAACCTGAGGAAGAGTATCAGGATAACGGTCGTGAAGACGAGAACGATCCAGCCCAGCCCCGACGAGCAGTAGCCCAGAGTCCTCATCAACGAAAACAGGGCGCGGTCGAAATAGTTCAGGTCCCAATAGAGCAGCCAGTAGTAAAGGTCGGAATGGAGTCTCACCGCTGTCGCGAAGAGATCCGAGATCACGATCGCCCAGATGAGCGCCCTGTTCCATCTGAAAAGTTTTGCCTTCTGCGTGAGACCTTCGAGATAGCCCAGGCAGAGCAGCGCCAGCACATCGCAGACGATCATCGATACCCTGGAGAGGATGGAAACGACGCTGGAGAACCTCCACCAGCCCGGCAGAGCCGGATCGGAGCCGTAATCGGCGAGCGCCATCATTTTGATGGATCCGAACGTTGTGAGGATATGGAGTAAAAGAGCGACAACGATCGCAACGCGCGCCCAGCGCCGGATCCGCGAGTAGGCCGTGCTGTCATCTTCCGGCATGGGACGGTGGGAGAGGTTGAGGATCGACCAGGCATAAACGATCAGGATCAGGAACGCGCACAGATCCATGATGTAAAAGATGGGGGGAATACCTTCAGATTCTCTTGGATCGTAATCGGCCGGCACGAAGGTGAAGACAAGGTTTAGAGCGGGCGAGGCGAGGACCGAGACGAGGAGCAAAACGACACCGAGCTTGAATCGGTTCAGGTTTCTCAGGCGGGTGGTCAAGGGATAAGACGTTTCCATTTCATCCGTTCTCTATTCGTTGCCGGCCTCTTCCGCTTTTTCGAGCTCGATGGCGATCGCCTCGGCCCTTTGGCGGCAGCGATCGATCTCGGTCTCCAGGCCTTCGCGCTCCTTGCCGTCGACCGCCTTGAGCCGGCGCTCCATCTCTTTTATCTCGGCAATGAGGGTGTCGTGGTCGGCGCGACGCTGCTCCATTTTCTCGGCGGCCTCTGCCTTGTCGAAGACCAGATCCTCGTGGACCTGGGTCTCGTCTTTCGACGCGTCCCTCGGGGCACCGATCCTCTCGGGGGGCATCACGCGGGATCCCTCCGCCTGGGGACGCTGGTTCATGAAGGCGGGCGACACGATCTCGACGCCCGCGTCATGAAGCCTGTCGAGCATCGCCTTGCGCAGGTTGGACCGTGCCGTGAGAAGGTGCTTGGCTTCGGGAAGAAATCCCGCGATCCGGTAAGTGACCGAAAAGTCTCCCAGATGGGCGACCTGGACAAAGGGCTCCCGCAAGCCCGTATCCTGCGCCGCGTCGACCAGAATCGATTCGATGCGGGGATGGGCATTGTCGTACCCGAGCGACACGCGAGCGGAAACGATCGTTCCCGAACCGCTCACTACCGTGATCGGATGGGAGATCATGAACAGGTTGGGGATGGTCGTGAGGTCGCGGTCCTCGGTCTGGATCTCCACGTGAAAGAGGCCGCGCTCGGTCACGCGCCCGAACTGCTCGCCCACGCGGATGAAGTCGCCCGGCCGGAAACTTCGCACCGTGCGCAGCATCAGACCGGCCAGGATATTGGCCACCACGGTGGTCGACGAGAGCGCGATGATCGCCGTGAGAAGGAGGCCGAGAAGGGTGAAGAGCTGTTCGCGCGTTGCGTCCTTGACGGGGAGGGAGAGTATGATCACGACAACCCCGGCCAGGGCGGAGAGGATGACGACGAGACGCCGCGGGAACCGGCTTTCCTCGCCGATCCCCCTCTTTCTGTGCAGCAGGAGCCAGTTGAGCCCCCAGAGCAAGAGAAGAACCGCCGCGATCACCAGGAGGGCAGGCAACAGCTTCTCGACAATGAAATACAGATCAATGTCTCCCATCGTTCCTCCTTCAGTCGATGTCGATCTTCTCGCCGACGAATCGCGGACCGCGGCCAAGGAGCTTCACGTCGATCACAGCCTTGACCCGTGCCAGGTATTCGCGCTGGTAGGTTTTTTGAGCCACGAGGCCTTCCACGTCGCGCGCGGCGAAAGCGATCGCCTCGATTCCATGATTGCGCGCAATGAACAGGGCCCGCCGGCAGTGGAAGTCCTGCGATACGATCAAGAGCTCGGTCTGGCCGAAGACCTTCTTCGCGCGCACGATCGAATCGAGGGTGGAGAAACCGGCGAAGTCGCAGATGATCTTTTCTGCAGGGACTCCCCTGGCGACGAGGTCGTCTCTCATGTCGCCGGGCTCGTTGTACCCCTTGCGCGAATTGTCCCCGGAGACGATGAACTCCTCGACCTTGCCCAGCCGGAAGAGCGCCGCGGCCGCATCGAGCCGGTACTCGTAAAAGAGGTTCGGTCTGCCGAAAGCGGTCTTGGACGTCCCGAGCACGAGAGCCACTCTCCTTTCGGGAACCTCTTCGATCTGGTGATAGACCCACTTCGCGTACCGCTCGATCGCGGAATCGGAGAGCCAGACGAAGATGAGCGAAAGGAACGCCACGCCGAGGAGAACGAGGAAGATCCTCTTTTTCCTGATCTTCATGGCCGCGATTCTAACAGTTCCCCGAATGACTGTCGTCACCCTTTGCCGAAACCCATGAGACGGCCGATCGCATCGGCGTTCGGCTTGTCGGTGAGCGCCTCGAGCAGGCGCAGCGCCACGTCGATGGCGGTCGCCGGTCCCGTGGAGGTGAGCACCGTGCCGTCTTGCACGATTTTTTCATCCCTGACCGTGACACCCATGGCGGCGAGTTGTTTCTGGCGCTTGCCCTCCGAGAGGTCGTAGGTGGTGGCGCAGCGGCCGTGGAGCACACCGCTCCGGGCGATCGGCAGGGCGCCCACGCAGATCGACGCGATCGGCTTGCGCTGACGCTCGAATTCCCTGATCAGCTCGAGAAGAGGTTCGCCAAAAGCATCGTCGTAGTAGCCGTCTTCCTCGAAGCCGCCCGGGAGGGCGAGCGCGTCGAACTCGCTCGCATTCACCTCGGAAACGACGCGGTCGGCCATGACTCGCAGGCCGAAGGTGCACCGTACCTCGCCCTGCATTCCGGCCGTAACGACCTCGATCGGTTCTGTTCCGTAGCGGGACGCCCAGCCGAGGACGTCGTAGAAGGCGGCCATCTCGTACACCTCGGTGCCGGTGGGGATCAGGAGGAGCACGCTTTTCATTTCTTCGTCCCCCTTGCAGCGGTGGCCGGCGGAGCGCTCCGCCCGCTCGCCTTGTATTTTTCGAGCAGGGCGGTCAGCCGGGCCACCTTTTCCGGGTGCCGGGCGTACAGATTCCGGCTCTCCGCCGGATCGGCCTCGAGGTCATAGAGCTGCCCCTCCGGTTCACCCGGCTTCGGCTTCTTGATCCCCCCTGAAAACCCGCCGGCGCCGAGACCGAGGATCAGCTTCCATCTCCCCTGGCGCACGCAGAACAACCCTCCGCCCGAATGGTGGATCACCGCCTCCCTGATCGGGTGCGCGAGCTCCTTTCCTTTCAGCGCGGGAAGGATGTCGTGACTGTCCTCGCCTGCATCGGCCGGGAGCTCTCTTTCCACGATGGCCGCGACAGTGGCCATGAAGTCGACGTGGCAGACGAGCTCGGCGCTCTCCTTTCCGGCCGGAATTTCACCCGGCCAGCGCGCGATGAATGGCACGCGATGCCCGCCGTCCCACGCATCCGCCTTGATGCCGCGCCAGGGGCGGGACGGATCGTGTTCGAATTTGCGAACCGAATTGGGCTTCCCGCTCATGCCGGTTCCGTCCCGGCCGGGCGAGCCGTTGTCGCTCGTGAAGATCACCAGGGTGTCGCCGCGCAGTCCGTGAACGTCGAGGGCGCCCATGATCTCGCCCACGCTGTGGTCCACCTGGAAGACATAGTCCCCGTAGGCACCGGCGCGGCTCTTGCCTTTGAATTCCGCGGCCGGCGCGATCGGCGTGTGGGGAGCGGTGAGCGGGAAATAGAGGAAGAAGGGTTGGCGCGGTGCGCCGCCCGCGCCCTGCGCCCGGGCCGCCCGCGAGGCGATGTAGTCGACCGCCCGCCGGGTGATCTCCGGCATGACGGCATCGAGCCGCCATCCGTCGGCCATGACGCCCTTGTGGCCGAACATCCCGTCGGGCTTCGGGACCGTCGGGATCTTCGTGACCCTGTCGTCTTCGATGAAGCAGTAGGGGGGGAAGTTGGGCACGTCGTCGCCGAAATAGAAGTCGAATCCGCGCGTCACGGGGCCCCCGCCGATCGGCTTGGAGAAATCGATCTTCTCCCCGAAAGGGGGCCGTTTTTTCGCGTCGTACCGACCTGGAGGGAGCTCGTCGTTGATCCGCGAGCCGTCGGTCGTCGGCCAGTCCCACCCCAGATGCCACTTGCCCACGCAGGCGGTGTGATAGCCCGCGGACCGGAGCAGACCGCCCACGGTCAGCCGGTCCGGTTCGATCAGCGGCCGGTCCCAGGGCCAGAGCACGCCCTTCTTCAACTCCGTGCGCCAGCAGTACCGGCCGGTCAGGATTCCGTACCGGGTGGGCGTGCACACGGCCGACGGGGAGTGGGCGTCGGTGAATCGGACGCCCTCCCGCGCGAGCCGGTCGAGGTTCGGCGTGGGGATCTTCGATTCGGGATTCTGGCACGCCAGGTCGCCGTATCCCATGTCGTCGGCAAGGATGAAAACGATGTTCGGCCCCGCGGAGAAACTTTCCGCGCGCGGGACGCCGGCGCCCAGCGCGAGAGCGCCCGCTCCGAGCCCCGCGGCCTTCAGGAATCGCCGTCTGTCAATTCTCATCGGTGGAATCTCCGTTGATGATCTCCGGTTCGCAGCCGTGATCGGGGTGTTCGTGCCAGGTCATGGTCATCTCTCCCGTGGCGAGGTCGATGGCGTACCCCTCGGCTCCGCCGCTGTCGTGGGTGATCGTCGCCTCGAAGGCGCTTCCCGATCCGGGGAGTCCCGGGCGTTCATGGACGCTCACCGAGAGGCCCTCCGCCGCGCCGGTCCGTCCCACGATCGACAGGATCTTCCAGTACACATCGGGCGGGACGAACAACTCCTCCGGTATCGCGCCCGATATGCGATCGTCGAGAAAACGGACGGAGACACGAAAACTCTCGCCCTGAGTGTGTCCCCCGAGGGGATAGAACTCGAAGGCCGTTTTCATGCGCACGTCGATCGAGTCCCGCGCCCGCTCGACAACGATTCCGTCGAAGCAGGATCGATCGAACTCCGGACGCCGCGCGCACACCCAGTCGACGGCGCGGTCGATCAGCTCCTCGTCGGTGAGCATCTTGAGTCGGTCGAGTTTCATGCCTTCCTCCAAACGCCGCCGGTAGATCAGATCCCCATCATCGAGCTCAGTTTCTCGATGGTCAAGGGCGCCGATCCCTCGTAGTGATTGTTCACGTTGACGTAGACCCGCACGTCGTTGTCCGCCAGGTCGCGCACCATGGAGGCGATGGCGTCGAGATCGTTGTCCATCGGCTCGACGATCGCGTTCCACTTCTTTTTCGTCCTCTCCTCCATCCCCTTCCGGTCGCCGCCGTGGAGCCGTATCACGACCGCGTCGTGGGCGATGATCTCGTTCCTCCACCGCCGGTAGATGTCCACCACCGGCGGCATCCAGTACCCCTCGAGAAGGACCGGCGCCGCCCCGTGGTCGGCGAGAAAGTCGAAAAAGGTCGCATTCAGATAGGCGGAGTTCCTGACCTCCACGGCGCATCTGGCCGGCGCCGGAATCGACTCGAAGAACCGCCCGAGACGGCCGAGGAACTCTTTCTGGCTCTTCATCTTCGACCGGTTCAGGTACTCGAACTGGAGCATGAACAGGCCGACGGCGTCGTCGAGCGCCGCGATCGCATCGGTGAATTCGCTCCAGAGGGCGGGGGAGAGGAAGTGGGGATTCTCGCGTGGCGGACCGGAGCCGCGCTTCGAGTAGTAGTGGGTGAGGGTGAGGCTGTTCGGGACCTTGACGGTGAACCGGAAGCGGTCGTCCACCGATCGGCGATAGTCGTCGGCATCCTCCCGGCGCGGCAGCTTGGGCGGGTATCCGTCGAAGAGGGACCAGAACCACTGGTCGATCTCCACGGTCTCGTACCTTTGGCTGTACTCGGCAAGGTAGTCGATCCCCTTCGCGGCGAAGTAGACCAGCCCCTTCCAGGAGGGATACTTCCAGCTGCACGTTCCTATCTTGATCGAACCCATCAGTCTCCGGCCGTCAGCCTCCATTTCAGAAAACTCAGTATCTCGACCAGTTCGTCCACCTGTGCATCGGTGGTCATGCCGCCCGAGTGTCCCGCCTTGATGTGATAGCGCAGCATGATCGGCGCGCCGCCCCCGTTGCGGGCCTGTACGAGAGCGGCCATCTTGCGCGCGTGCAGCGGCGCGACCCTCGTGTCGCCGTCGCCGGTGATGAAGAGGGTCGCCGGGTAAGCGGCCCCCTCCGCCACATGGTGATAGGGAGAGTAAGCGTGAATATACGCGAACTGCGCGGGATCGTCGCACGTGCCATAGTCGGAGATCCAGAGCTGGCCCACGAGAAACTTGTGATAGCGGACCATGTCGAGAAGCGGATAGGTGCACACGACGGCGCCGAAGAGGTCGGGCCGCTGCACCAGGCAGGCGCCCACGAGGAGACCGCCGTTGCTGCCGCCCATGATACCCAGATGGGGCGGCGCCGTGTATCCCTCGGCAACGAGCCACTCCGCGGCGGCGATGAAGTCGTCGAACACGTTCTGCTTGTTTTCGAGCATGCCGGCCCTGTGCCACTCGTCGCCGTACTCGCCCCCCCCGCGCAGGTTGGCAACGCAGAAGACGCCGCCCATCTCGACCCAGGCCGCCCCGAAGGCGCTGAAGTCCGGGGTCAAGCTCATGCCGAATCCGCCGTATCCGGTGATCAACGTGGGATTGCGGTGATCCCATACCAGATCCTTTCTGTGCAGCACGAACATGGGCACCCGTGTGCCGTCCTTGCTGCTGTAAAAGACCTGCTTCACCGTCATGCTCTCCGAGTCCACCGGAATATCGATCGCGGCCCACACCTCCTTCTCGTTGCTCTCCAGGTCATAGCGGTAGATGGTCGGCGGAACGTGGAGGCTGGAGAAAGTGAAAAACGCCTCCCCGCTCTCGAACGACCCGCTCCCGGCGCTGATGGAGCCGATCGAATCGAAGACGCCGATCGAATCGAAAGCGATCTCGCCGATGAGGCCTCCCTCCAGGTCATGGACGCGCGCCACGGTCTGAACATCCTCGAGGTAGCCGGCAACGATCTTTCCGCCCAGGGGGGCGCTCCATTCGAGCACTGCCGAGCGGTCCTCTGGAATCAGTTCGCGCCAGTTGCGGCTTTCGGGATTGTTCGCGTCGGCGTACATGACGCGGCCGCGCGGTGCGTCGAGGTCGGTCTGGATGTAGAGGCGGCCGCCGGCCACGTCGGCCATGGAACGCGACCTTCCGTCATCGATCACGGTCTTCCACGGGCCGTTGTTCGCCAGGTCCCTGAGATGAACGGCGATCGGTCCCGACGTGCCCTCCATGACGTGGCCGATCAGCCATCTGCCGTCGTCCGACACCGAGGCGATCGCCATCTTTTCGGGCGGGCAGCCGGCGCCGAAGACGAGGGTGTCGGCGCTCGTGTCCGTACCCATTTCGTGGTAGTAGTTGCGCGATCCCTCGGGTGTGAACAGATGATAGTAGACACCGCCGCCGTCCGGCGCGATGGACAGGCCGAAATACAGCGCCGACGGAAGCCTGTCGGGCAGGTCGGCGCCGCTCGCCACATCGACGAAGCGGATCTGAGATTCGTCCTGTCCACCCTGTCGGAGCGCGTAAGCCAGAACGCGGCCGTCCTTCGAGATCGCCTCGATGTTCGCGTTGACGCTGTGATCGTCGCTCATCGGGTGGGGATCGACAAGGACCCGTTCCGCGCCGCGAAGCCCCTTGCGCACGTAGATGACGCTCAGGGGCTGTTCGGCGCCTTTTCTGGAGTAGAAATACCGCCCTCCCCGCTCGATGGGAACGGAGACCGCGTCGGTCTTGACCAGCTTTTCGACGACGGCCCTGAGTTCGGCACGGCCGGGGATCTGCCCGACGATCGAGTCGGTATAGGCGTTCTGCCGCTCGATCCACTCGCGTGTCGCCGGCGACTCCTGGTCCTCGAGCCAGCGATAGGGATCGGTGATCTTCACGCCGTGGATCGTGTCGGTCACCGGTTCGACCGCCGACGGCGGGGGCGGACCGACAATCACGTCGAGCGCGCCCTGGCCGGTGGTCGAACACCCAAAACAGACGGCGATCAGGCAAGCCGCTGCCACGGCAGCAGCAAGAGCCGGTCTCTCAATTTTTTTCGGGAAGGTCATTGCGCCGTCCTTTCGCGAATCATCGTTCCAGCCAGAGGGTGCTCCGCTCACGATCATACCCCCCCGCGCCTTCGGGTTCCCGAAATTTTCGAGTCCGGACGGACCCGGGCCGGCCGGGGACATTTTGTCGGTTCTGCCCGATAACCAGGTTCATCTTCGCCGATCTTGGAGTTAAGATGGCGACGCTCGGTAGGCAGAACGCTCCACCCCCAGTTGATGAAGGAGACGCGATGGGTCGAAGCAAACACCTCTCCAGGCAGGTGGGACTCGAGATCGGCTTGATCCTTTGCCGCTATCTGCTCAAGACCGAGGAACTGCATTTCGGATACTGGCCCGACGAGCTTCCGGTGGAGATTCTCAACCTCCCCGAGGCCCAGGAGAATCACTCGCAGCTCATCATCGACCGGCTTCCGTTGAGCGAGGGGAGGATCCTCGACGTGGGATGCGGTTCGGGCACATTCGGCCGCAAGCTGATCGACAGGGGATACGACGTGGACGGAGTGATCCCGAGCGCTTTTCTCGCCCAGCGGGTGAGGGAGGTTTTCGGCGGACGGGGCGAGGTCTTCGAATCCCGGTTCGAGGACCTGGAGGCGGACAGGAAATACGACCTCGTTCTCTTCAGCGAGAGCTTTCAGTACGTCGACATCGACGCGGGGCTCGCCAAGGTGGACGCGCTTCTCGACAGGGGCGGCCACATGCTGATCTGCGACTTCTTCGACCGGGGGACGGCCCGCGTCAAATCGGTCAAGGGCGGCCACAAGTGGCCTCTCTTCGAGCAGGCCCTGGCGCGGGGCGGGTGGACGAAGAAGCACGACACGGAGATTACCAGGGAGACGGGCCGCACCCTCGATCTGGTCAACGACGCGATGACCGAGGTCGCCCTGCCGATCTGCGGCCTCGTGGACGAGACATTCACGGAGCGCCATCCGTTCCTCGCCAGGATTCTGCACTGGAAGTTCAAGAAGCGCATCGAGAAGGTGAGAGCCCGCTATCTGGGCGGACGGATGAGTTCCGCTTCCTTCGAGGCGGCGAAGACCTACCGGCTCCTTCTCTTCGCGAAGGACTGAGATCCTCTCACCCTGCCGAGAAGGCGTAGATGACCACGTGGTGATAGGTCTGCCCCGGCCGGAGCACCACGCTCGGCCACTCCGGTTTGTTGATCGAGTCTGGAAAGTGCTGCGTCTCGAGACAGAAGCCGTTCCGCTGCGCGTAGACCGCCCCGCCCTTGCCGATGTTCGAGCCGTCGAGGAAATTCCCGCTGTAGAACTGCAGGCCCGGCTCCGTGGTGAAGACCTCCATGACCCGTCCCGACGAGGGTTCCACGACACGGGCGGCGAGCTTGAGCCGGCCCCTCTGCCCGTCGAGTACGAAATTGGTGTCGAATCCTCCCGGATTGTTCATTTCCGGATTGCCAGGGATCCGGGCGATGTCGGCGCCGATCGCCTTCGGTGCTCCGAAGTCGAAGGGCGTCCCCTCCACGGGACGGAAGGCGCCCGTGGGGATCAGCCATTCGTCGGTGGGGGTGTAGCGGTCCGCGTTCAGGCAGAGCACGTGGCCGAGAACATCGCCCGAGTCGTGGCCGGCCAGGTTGAAGTAGGAGTAGCTGGCCAGGTTGATCGGCGTGGGCGCGTCGGTCACGGCGCTCATCTCTATCTTCAGCTCGTTGGCGTGGGTGAGCGTGTAGACCACGGTGGTCTCCAGGTTGCCCGGATAGCCTTCGTCTCCGTTCCTCGAAAGGTAGGTGAGGGTCAGGGCCGGGCCGTCGGCCGTGCTGCTCGCCTCGGCATTCCACACCACCTTGTCGAAACCGCGCAGCCCGCCGTGAAGATGGTTGGGACCGTTGTTGACGGCGAGCGTGTAGGTCCTGTCGTCGAGGCTGAAGCGCCCCCTGGCGATGCGGTTGGCCACGCGGCCCACGATGGCGCCGAAGTAGGGATGCCCGCCCAGATAGCCGTCCAGGCTGTCGAAGCCGAGCACCACGTCGGCGAGGTTGCCGTCGCGGTCGGCCACGTGCAGTTCGGTCACGATGCAGCCGTAATTGGTGATCCTGGCGGTCGTACCGCTCGAGTTGGTCAAGGTGTAGAGATCGACCGATCTGCCGTCGACCTCGCCGAAGGACTGTTTTTCCATCCGCATCTGCAAAGTCCCTGTACAACCGACAAGGCTCGCGCCGAGAAGAAGCGTCACCAATCCGAACCCGATCAGGCCTGCTTTGTTTTTCATGAGCCTTGAACTCTTCATTAGCTATTTTTACTTGGCTGAGTCGGTGCAAACTGAGAACATTATCCGAACTCGAGAAGACCTTTCAACCGAATAGGGAGACCTGGAATGAACTTGACCGAACTGCTCAAGGACGAGATCGAGATGGCCTACAAATCGGCCGACGGCCTCATGGCGCTCGTCGACGACGGGATGCTCGACTGGAAGCCGGGGACGGGCGAGAACTGGATGACCGTGGGCCAGCTGCTCATGCACTTGACGAGCGCCTGCGGATTCTGCATGAAGGGGATGGCGACGGGCGACTGGTCGCTTCCGGACGGAACGGATATCTCGGAGATGTCCGAAGAGGAGATGCTTCCCTCCGCCGAGAAGCTGCCCGCCGTGGAGAGCGTGGCCCAGGCGCGCGCCATGCTCGCCGACGACAAGAAGTTGGCGATCGAAACGGTGGACGGCGCGGGAGAGGAAGCGCTCGCGAACCGCGACGCGGCCGCGCCCTGGGCGCCCGAGGACAGCTACGCCCTCGGCCGGCATCTGATCCAGATGGTGGGCCACCTCTCGACCCACAAGTCCCAGCTCTTCTACTACCTCAAACTCCTCGGAAAGCCGGTGAACACGGGCGATCTGTGGGGGATGTAGGATCTCCATGCGCTACGGATATTTCGACGACGCCTCGAGCGAGTACGTGATCGAACGGCCCGATCTCCCCGTTTCGTGGACCAATTATCTCGGAGTCAGGGATCTGTGCACCGTGATCTCCCACAACGGGGGCGGGTACACCTTCTACAAGTCGGCCGAGCATGGACGGCTCACCCGGTTCAGACCGAACGGTGTGCCCCTCGACCGGCCCGGCCACTATGTCTACCTGCGCGATGACGGGACGGGCGAATACTGGTCCCTGTCGTGGCAGCCCGTGGGCGCCGATCTCGACCGGGCGCGGTACACCGTGCGTCACGGTCTTTCGTACTCCCGCTTTCTTTGCGACCACGACGGGATCAGCGCCGAACAGCTTCTCTTCATCCCCGTCGAGGACGACGTGCAGCTTTGCGTCGTGACCGTGAAGAACGACAGCCCCCGGGAGCGCGCCCTCAGCCTGTTCCACTACGTGGAATGGTCCTTCCAGCACGTGGAGATCGACAATCAGAACTTTCAGATGAGCCTCTACGCATCGGGCGCGGACTACGCCGACGGGGTGATCGAGTTCGACTTTTTCTACGAGCCCTGGACCTATCATTTCCTCGCGGCCGGATTCGAACCGGATGGATTCGATTGCGTGCGCGATCGTTTCATCGGTCCCTACCGCACCGAGACGAATCCTCTCGCCGTGGAGCGCGGCGCATGCTCGGGCAGCGCCGAACTGGGCGGGAACCACTGCGGCGCGCTGCACAAGAAGCTCGTCCTCGCCCCGGGCGCCGAGGAGCGGCTCGTCTTCATCCTCGGCAGGGGAGCGCGCAACGAGACCGGGCTTCGGGCGAGAGAGAGCTACATGCGCGCCGGCGCCGTGGAGAGGGCGTTCGACGAGCTGAAGGCTTATTGGGATTCGAAGAGATCGGCTTTCCGGATCGACACCCCGCACGCGGGCATGAACACCATGATCAACAGGTGGACGCTCTACCAGGCCGAGACGTGCGTGGTCTGGTCCCGGTTCGCGTCGTTCGTCGAGGTGGGCGGCCGCACGGGGCTGGGATATCGCGACACGGCGCAGGATGTGTTGTCCGTGCCCCACACCAATCCGGTCAAGACGAAGCAGCGCATCGTCGAGCTCCTCCGCGGATTGACCAGCCGGGGCTACGGCCTCCATCTTTTCGATCCGGCCATCTTCGAGCCGCAAGACGATCCCCTTCCCCGGGTGAAGCTTCCCACGGTGAAACCGACGCCGAAACCGGACGAGGTCGTGCACGGCCTCGACGATGCGTGCGCAGACGATGCGCTCTGGCTCGTGGTGGCGGTGTGCGAGTGGATCAAGGAGACGGGCGATGCGGCTTTCTTCGACGAGGTCCTTCCCTACGTCGACGGCGGCGAGGGCACGGTTTACGAGCACCTGAAGAGGATCCTCGATTTTTCCGCTGAACAGATCGGCGCGCACGGGATCTGCAAGGGGCTTCGCGCCGACTGGAACGACTGCCTCAACCTGGGCGGCGGCGAGAGCGCGATGGTTTCCTTCATGCACCACTGGGCGATCGGCGTTTTTGTGGACGCCGCCGCCTTTCTCGGCCGGGCGAGCGATGTGGATCACTACAGGGCCATGGCCGAAAAGGTGCGCGTCGCGTGCGAGGCGGCGCTCTGGGACGGCGCCTGGTACCTGCGCGGATTCACCGGCCGGGGCCGCAAGATCGGCACGCGTTCGAGCGACGAGGGGAAGCTCTTTCTGAACGCCCAGACCTGGGCGGTCTACTCGGGTGTCGCGTCGGACGAGCGGCGCTCGGCGTGCATGGATGCCGTGGATGAGCACCTCTATTCGCGATACGGCCTTCATCTCCTCTGGCCGGCGTTCACCGAGCCCGACGACGAGATCGGCTACGTGACGCGCGTCTACCCCGGCATCAAGGAGAACGCGTCGATCTTCAGCCATCCCAATCCGTGGGCGGTCATCGCCGAGTGCATCCTCGGCCGCGGAAGTCGGGCGATGAAGTTCTACGACGCGATCCTGCCCTACAACCAGAACGACGCGATCGAGATCCGCGAGGCGGAGCCCTACTCCTACTGCCAGTTCGTTCTGGGAAAAGACCACGACGCCCACGGCCGCGCCCGCCATCCGTGGCTCACAGGTTCGGCAGGATGGTTCTACACGGCTGCCACGAAGTATATCCTCGGCGTGCGGCCCACTTTCCAGGGACTTGTCGTCGATCCCTGCATTCCGGCCGGGTGGGATCGGTTCGAGGTGGTGCGCAGGTGGAGAGGGGCCACGTTCGAGATCACGGTGACCAACCCGCGCCACGTGGAGAGAGGAGTCGGCTCGGTCACCGTCAACGGAAGCCCTGTCACCGGGCCGATTCCGCCTCAGCCGCAAGGGTCGGTCAACCGGGTAAATGTGGTTCTCGGTTGACCGTCGTTGAAAACCGGAACATCGGGCCGGCTCTCACGGCCGCTGAAGGGCTAATCCCTCTCGTAGACCGAGGGCTGCTCGAAGTACCTGGCCACCTCGTCCCTGTTCGCGGCGATGCTCAGACCGTACTCGGGATTCTGCTTGTCCGTCGCGATGACGGCGGCGATCTTCTCCGTGACCGGACCGGGCCGGCCGTCACCGATCGTCCTGTTCTCGATGCGCGTCACCGGTGTCAGGGTGCAGTCGGCGCTCATGGAAAAGCACTCCCGGTCGGCGCCGGCGAAATCGATGGCGTGCATGTCGTCCGCCTCGCGGACGCTGAATCCGAGCCGGCGCGTTTCGAGCAGAACGAGATCGCGCGCGATGCCGGCCAGGCAATGTTCGGGGCTCGGTGTGATCACCGTCGCCCTGGCGGGATTGTTCTCCCAGTCCTGGCCGCGATAGATGAAGAAAATATGGCCCGACGCCGCCTCGGTCACGATTCCGCGCGTGTTGACCAGAATCGTGTCCCGTTTGCCCTTGATCGCTGATTCGAGCAGGCCCAGGATACTGTTGAGCCCGCTGCAGCTCCGGATATTGGGATCGATGACGTCCCTGTTCTGCCTGCGCACCCTGCGGCTCAAGGCGAGCTCGACCGGTTCCTCCATGATCGAGCCGTTCCGGCTCGGGAGGCGGAAGGCGATGATCGATACGGTGGGCGCCAGACTCTCCCGCGGATGAATGTCCAGGCTGCCCAGTCCGCGCGTCACCATGATGCGGATACGGCCTCGCGGGTTTTGGTCGAACCCTGCCGCATCCACGGTGCGCAGAACGCGCCGCGCCATCTGGCTTTCGTTGTAGGGAATACGGATTGAGACTTTACGCGCCGAGTCGTAGAGGACCGCCAGATGCTCCTGGAGCACGAAGAGGCGGTCGAAGGCGAGCGAAACGTCCTCGAAGACCCCGTCGCCGTAGAGGCAGCCATGATCGAGCGGACTGAATCCGATCTCGTCCAGCTCGAAGACCCCCTCGCGCCGTTCGATCTGCGCCGATGCGGACCGATCCAAAAAACGCTCAGCGTCAGCCAGTATTCTGGGCGAGACCCCGTCGACGTAAGGCATGCTGACAAAAATTCTTGCTCTTCGACAGGCCTTGGCCAATCCGTCGGCGTCGAGCAACGGATCGACCGATTCATGAGCAAAAGGCATATCCAGGTCGTTCTGCATCGCGGCCTCCATCTTCTCGGCGATCTGATCGTATATCGTCCGTTCCCGGAAAATAATCAATCCTGGAGTTCGCGCCCAAGGAGGCGACCGGCGGTCTCACGTCCGCGTTCGGGCCAGCGGGAGGCCGGAACTAAGTCCGTTTTCTCGGGATTTTGACCACAGATTTTTTCCGAAAGATTCGACCAAATTTGTTGGAACGAGACCGTTCCGCCGCAACCCGCTCGACTTGTCGGAAAGGACGCGAATTTTTTTGTTCGAGACGCGGAGACAAAGGGTTGCCGCCAAGGGCCGGTCCGCGAGGTCGAAGGACTGCCCATCGATCGCAATAGCCCGGGTTCGGAAAGACGCGATTTTTATCGAAGGACTCGAATGGAGAGCACGATCAAGGTTCTACTCATCGAGGGAAATGTCCGGGACTCCTTCCTTGTGAGCGAAGCGATCGCCGGTGTGAGAGGGGTGCGTTTCGATCTCTTCAGACGGAGCAGTCTCCGGCAGGGCGTCGAACGCCTCGAGGACGGCGGTATCGACGTGATACTCGTCGACCTGGCCCTTCCGGACAGCAACGGCCTCGACACGCTCGTCGCCGTCCGGGACCAGGCCGCGGGAATACCGATCATCGTGCTCAGCGCTTTCGGTGACCGGGCGCTGGCCCGAAAGGTGGTGCACGAGGGGGCTCAAGACTATCTCGTAATCGGACGGATCGACAGCGATTCGCTCGGGCGCTCGATCCACTACGCGATCGAGCGCAAGTCGGTGGAGGGCGACCTCGTGAGGGCGCTCCATGAGGCCGAGGAGGCGGACCGCGCCAAGAGCGAATTCTTGAGCAACGTGAGCCACGAGATCCGTACACCGCTCACGGCGATGCGCAACGTCCTGTCGAATCTCAACGCGGGGATCGGCGGCAAGCTGAAGGGCAAGCAGAAAGAGTATCTTTCCATGCTCGACGAGGATTGCACCAGGCTCTGTTCACTGGTGGAGAAGCTCTTGAACCTGTCACGGCTTCAGGCCGGCAAGGTACCTGTCGACTTCGGTCCCACCAATCTGGCCGCGGTGGCCGAGGACGCCGTGCGCGGCGTGCGGCGCGCGGCCGATGCCAAGGATGTGGTTCTACGCGTCGAGTCGCCCTTCGGACTTCGCGAAATCGTCGCCGACGGCAGCCTTCTCCTGCAGGTCTTCACCAACCTCGTTTTCAACGCGATCAAGTTCACCCCGCCCGGGGGGATGATCACGGTCAAACTGGCCGATCGCGGTGACGAGATCGTTGCCGCCGTGTCAGACACCGGGATCGGTATCGCACCCGAGAACCTGGTGAAGGTCTTCGAAAAGTTCGAACAGGTGAACAGGAAGAAAGGTGGCGCAGGCGCCCAGGGAACCGGAATCGGTCTGGCCATATGCAAGGAAATCGTCGACCTGCACGGCGGTAGGATCTGGGTCGAGAGCACGGTGGGCGAAGGGAGCTCTTTTCAGTTTTCCCTGCCTAAGAAAAAGAGTTCGGAACGGACGATCGCGGCCGAGGGACCGGCCAGCCGCACCGAGGAACTCCTGGAGGTTTGACGATGTTCAAGTGGTTGTCTTCGAAGAAAACGGCCCGCCGGAAGATCTTGGTTGTCGATGACGAAGACAACATCGTACGGACGATCGCGGACCGTCTCGAGATGAGCGGCTACCAGGTGACGACCGCATCGGACGGCGAGGAAGCGCTCGAAAAGATCGCCGCCGAGACGCCCGATCTGATCGTCCTCGATATCATCATGCCGCGGCTCGACGGCCACGGCGTTCTCGAACGGCTGCGGCAGATGGATGCGACGCGCCACGTTCCTGTGGTCATGCTCACCGCCCAGAGCCAGGCCGACGATGTCTATCGCGCCAACGCGGCAGGTGTGGACGGCTACTTCGTCAAGCCCTTCGATCTCGTGGAGCTCTTGAACAAGATCGAAGAGCTTCTTACGGCCAGAGTGTAGGGGACCGGTATGAGCAGGGAGGGCAGAAACGCCATGCTTCAAAAAATCGATCGGATCGGTGAGTTTCTCTTGAGCGAAGGAATCATCACCGAGGAGCAGCTTTCCAGAGCGGTGGAGGAGCAAGCCGAAAGGGGCGAGAGTCTCGGCAAGTTGCTTCTGAGCAAAGGAACGATTTCACGGGATGATCTGAACAGGGCCACGGCAGCCGTGCACGGTATCGAATTCGTGGAGCTCAGAACAGATGAGGTTGACGAATCGGTGGTCCACCTCGTACCGGAACGGTTTGTCCAGCAGTATCGCGCCATCCCGGTCAAGAGGGAGGGCGACAGGCTATTCGTGGCAATGGACTCGCCGCTCAACCTCGCTGCTCGCGACGAGATCGCGCTTCTGACCGGCTACGTGGTCGTTCCACTGGTCACGACCCAGAAAGCGCTCTCCCTGGTTATCCAGCATCATTTCAATATCGAAAGTGCCACGAAGCAGGAGATCGTCAACATCCGGATGCAGGAGATCCAGGACAGCAGGACCAAGGTCGATGTCGAATTCTTCGAGGAAGCGCCGCGCGGTGAAGAAGGAGCGGTCATCAGGCTCGTCGATTCGGTCATCAAGGGTGCGATCGACGCTGGAGCGAGCGACATCCATCTCGAACCCTACGAACCCGAGATGCGGCTGCGCTACAGGGTGGACGGAATCCTCAATGACATCATGACGATTCCGCGGAACGTGGAGCCGGCGCTGGTGTCGCGCATCAAGGTGATCACCGATCTCGACATCAGCGAGCGCCGCGTACCGCAAGACGGCCATTTTTCAATGACACGCAGCGGCAAGGACTACGACTTCCGTGTTTCCACGATGCCCACCGTCATCGGCGAGAAGGTGGTGATCCGCGTTCTGGACAAGAGCACGGCCATGGTCGATCTCGACGGGCTCGGTCTCGAAACCGAGGACCGCCGCGGATTCGAATCCCTGATTACCCGCCCTCATGGAATCGTTCTCATCACCGGGCCGACGGGTAGCGGCAAGACCACGACCCTCTACGCGAGTCTGCGAAGTCTCAACAAGGGAACCTCCAACATGGTCACCGTGGAGGACCCTGTCGAATACTGCCTGTCGGGGATCAACCAGGTCCAGGTGAACGTCGCCGCTGGGATCACCTTTCCACGTGCGCTGCGCACGTTCTTGCGCCAGGATCCCGACGTCATCATGGTGGGCGAGATCCGGGACCAGGAGACAGCCGAACTCGCGGTAGACGCGGCTCTCACGGGGCACATGGTTTTCAGCACGCTCCACACGAACGATGCGGCGGGCGCGACAGCGAGGCTCATCGATATGGGGGTCGAACCTTTCCTGATCGCCTCGTCTCTGCTCGGGGTTGTCGCACAGCGCCTGGTGCGTTCGATCTGTCCCGATTGTCGCGAGGCTTACAGCGCGAGCGACGCGGAGCGCGCCGAACTCGACGTTTCGGGCGCGACCGATGGCCTGCCGATGGACGATCTCCGTTTGTATCGCGGTACAGGTTGCCATTACTGCTACCAGACCGGCTACCGCGGCCGATCGGGAGTCTTCGAAATTCTTCAAATATCCGAAAGTTTACGTAGTTCGATTGCCGACAAGCGATCATCGGCGGTTATCCGATCGACCGCCACAGCCGAGGGATTCAAAACTTTGTATCGCCGTGGAATCGAAAAGGTTCTCAGCGGGCGCACAACGCTCGAGGAAGTGAAACGCGTGATCGGAAGCGAGGTTACCTGATGCCCACATTCACATTCACAGCCAAGGACGAGACCGGTAATACCTTCTCCAGCACGCTCGACGGTCCGGACAAGCGGTCGGTACGCGAAGATCTGCGCCGGATGAATTATCAGGTGAAATCGCTGAAAGCCGTTCGCCAGCCGAATCAGGGCCGAAAGGGCGGCAAGGTACGCCGGAGCGATCTGATCGTCTTCACGCGACAGCTTGCCACGATGTGCGGTGCCGGTGTTTCTTTCTTCAACGCCCTGGGATTGATCGCCGAGGAGTGCCAGAATCCGAAAATGAAGGAGATCATTCTCGATCTCCAGACCCAGATCGGCGGTGGAACGAGCCTGCGCGACGCCTGTGCGCGCCACACGGATGTCTTTTCCGACTTTTTCCTCGGCATGATCGAGAGCAGTGAGAAAGGCGGAGGGCTCAATATCGTGCTCGAGCAGGTGGCCGACCACCTCGAGCAGCAGGCTGAACTGAGAAACAAGGTGGTCCAGGCTTTTGCCTATCCCGTGGTGGTGGTCGTTCTCTGCAGCCTGGTAGTGACCTTCCTCGTGACTTTTATCGTGCCTGTTTTTGCCGACGCCTACCAGAAGCTCGGCGTCGATCTCCCGGGGCCGACACAGACGCTCATCGTTATCAGCGACTTCGTGCGCGAATACTGGTGGGCTCTTCTGGCGGGATTCGCGGGATCGGCGCTTTTCTGGACGAGGGTCCGCAATACCGAAAGAGCAGACACTTCGTCAATATCGGGACTGAATAATCACACACAAACGTGTTCATACTGCA
>CAZUHB010000052.1:0-44208 GCA_964620445.1 uncultured Phycisphaerales bacterium | reverse complement strand
CGGCGTGGATGGCGGACACGTTCATGTTGACCACCTTCTCGCCCTTGGAGCCGTAGGTCTTCTTGATGGCGTCGGTGATGGCGGCCACGTAGTCGTCGCGGCCGATGATCTTGGAGATCTCGAAGAAGCAGGTCTGCATGATCACGTTGATCCGCGCGCCGAGACCCAGCTCCTTGCCGATGGTGATCGCGTCGATCGCGTAGAAGTCGAGCTTCTTGTCGATGATCTGCTGCTGGATCGTGCGCGGCATCTTGTCCCACACCTCGGAAGGCTTGTAGGGACTGTTGAGCAGGAAGGTGCCTCCCTGCACGATCCCCTCGAGCACGTCGTACCTCTCGAGGAACGAGAAGTGGTGCACCGCCACGAAATTGGGCGAATTGACCAGGTAGGGCGAGCGGATCGGGTTCTTGCCGAAGCGGAGGTGGCTCACCGTGATGGCGCCGGCCTTCTTCGAGTCGTAGACGAAGTAGCCTTGGGCGTTGTTCTCGGTGTTCTCGCCGATGATCTTGATGCTGTTCTTGTTGGCGCCCACCGTACCGTCGGCGCCGAGGCCGAAGAACTTGCCGCAGTAGACGCCGGCCTGATCGTTCTCGTAGGACTCGTCCACGTCGAGAGAGGTGTTGGCCACATCGTCGATGATCCCCACGGTGAAGTGATTCCTGGGGCTGCCGGCCTTGATGTTGTCGAGGGCGGCCTTGGCCATGGCCGGGGTGAACTCCTTCGAGCCGAGGCCGTAGCGGCCGCCGATCACGGTGGGATACTTGTCGAACGGGGCGTAGCCGTCGGTCATGGCCTCGCCCACAGCGGTGCGCACGTCGACGTAGAGCGGCTCACCAATGGCGCCCGGCTCCTTGGTGCGGTCGAGGACCACGATCGACTTGACCGTCTTGGGCAGAGCCTCGACGAACGCCCTGCAGTCGAAGGGCCGGTAGAGGCGGACCTTGACGAGTCCGACCTTCTCGCCGGAGGCATTGAGGCTCTCGACGGTCTCGTGCATCGTCTCGGCGCCCGAGCCCATGATGATCGCCACGCGGTCGGCGTCGGGCGCGCCCACGTAGTCGAAGAGGCGGTACTGGCGGCCCGTGAGGTCGGCGAACTTGTTCATGTAGCTCTGCACGATGCCGGCCGCTTTTTCGTAGTAGGGATTGACCGTCTCGCGGCCCTGGAAGTAGACGTCGGGGTTCTGGGCGCTACCGCGGAGCACGGGACGGTCGGGGTTCATGCCCCGCTCGCGGTGGGCGCGGACCAGTTCGTCGTCGATCATGTGGCGCATGTCGTCGAAGGTGAGCTCCTCGACCTTCTGCACCTCGTGGGAGGAGCGGAAACCGTCGAAGTAGTGCACCATGGGCACGCGCGATTCGAGAGACGCGGCCTGCGCCACGAGGGAGAGGTCCATGATCTCCTGGTTGTTGCCCGTGGCGATGAGGCCGAAGCCGGTCGACCGCACGGCCATCACGTCCGAGTGGTCGCCAAAGATCGAGAGCGCCTGGCAGGCGACCGAACGGGCCGACACATGAAACACGGTCGATGTGAGTTCGCCGGCAATCTTGAACATGTTGGGGATCATCAGGAGAAGTCCCTGGGACGCGGTGAATGTCGTGGTCAACGCGCCCGTTGTCAGAGCCCCGTGCACGGCGCCCGAAGCGCCCCCCTCGGACTGAAGCTCGGACACGGTCGGAATCGTGCCCCAGATATTTTTCATGCCCATGGCAGAGCGTTCGTCAGCCACCTCGCCCATCACCGACGAGGGGGTGATCGGGTAGATGGCGCAAACGTCGTTCGTTGCGTGAGCCACGTAGGCCACGGCCGTGTTGCCGTCGATCATCACTTTCTTTCGAACCATGAATATCTCCTTTTTTATTCGGCGTTCCCGCTAATTCGAACTTGTGTCGATTTGGTTTCTGATTTCGGGTCTGCGCCGGTAAGACCTTTGCCGCTGGCGCAGATGAGTTTCGTCTTTTCAAAAGCAGGCATAGAAAGGGCAATTTTACAATCTTCCCAGCCGGAAATTCAAGAGTTGAACAAAGATTGATAGGAGATTGTCAATGGAGACAGGGGAATCCCGCGGCCAGGCGGGCGAAATCGCAGAACCGATGTAATCTATTGACTATCAATCTGTTGCCAACGCCTCAGATCCGCCGCCCCTCACGATGAAGCCTCGAGGCCGCGCCTGAAGCAGGTCAGATGGCCATCGAAGTAAAAAACACGGAAGGAGGAGGGTAGAAATTCCCTGACGCAATCGGCGATGCTGAAGATCACCACCGGGGACTCTGTTGCCCCAAGTTCCGCCGCGAAGCGCTGATAGAAGAGTTTCCCTTCACCCTCGGGCCGCACCGGTCGGTAGATATAGATAAAGTCGTACCCGGCGGCGGACTGGTTGCACACGTCGTCGACGCGCCACTCGACGCGGTCGGAGTCGATGTCGAGCCAGGCCTGGAGCGCGCGGCCGATCTGCACCATGCGGTGGGAGATCTCGATTTGCACGCACCGTTTGTGGGGATAGAGTTTCTGGAAGAGAAGGCCCTGCAGGCCATTGCCCGCGCCGAAGTCGGCCGACACAGTGCCCGGCCCGATCCAGGGGCCGGCCTTGATGAGCGGGCTCACCCCGCCGGCGTGGCACCAGTAGCCGCCGGTCTCGGTCACCCGCTGCCGTTCCTCGGGGGTGTAGGGCGCCTCGTGCATGTGCAGGTGACAGTAGAGCTCGAGGAAGGCCTTCTCGATCGCGTCGCGATCGCCCTGCTCGAGACTGGCGAGGTAGCTGTCGCGGAGCGGCCCTTGCAGCGGAAAGAGGCCGGCCGCGTCGGGAATCTCGGGCAGGGTGGCGAAGAGCACCATGAGGTGGACCATCGATTCGAGTTCCTGGGCCGCATGCGGATCGGCGCGGTCGAAATCGACGCCGAAAAGAGAGGTCAGACGGGTTTGAAGCTGTTCTGTCATGGTGTCAACGACCCGCAAAAGGCCTTATTTACTGAAAGTTCTTTTCCGTATTTTCGATAAACATGATGGGCTATATTAGAGAAAAAGGCTGGTGTCTGGAACCCATGACCGTGGAGAAAAGATGCGTAAATTATTGATCCTGGGGCTGGCGGTCGTCGTGGCGGCCGCGGTCTTGCACATTCCGATCGAGGGAACGACCATACAATCAGCGGAGGCGGCGATGGACGCGGCGGTGAATCCGATCGATCTCGATTCCTTTTCAGCGGCGAAACCGGATCGCGCGCTCGACCTGCTCTTCATTCATCACTCCTGCGGCGGGCAGCTCCTGGCCGATCCAGGCGAGAAGAAGGGCGAAAACTGCATCCTGGAGACCCACCCCAATGGCGGCGGGCTCCGCTCCCTGCTCGAGGCGGACGGCTACGTCGTGCACGAGGCGTCGCGCAACAGCGCCGTGGGCGAGGACACGGACATCTTTCACTGGCTGCCCAAGTTCCGCACGATGATGGACAAGGTGCTCGCCTGCGCGCATCAGGACGAGGTGCATCCGGACGGAAAGAAGAACGACATCGTGCTCTTCAAGTCGTGCTACCCGAACAACATGTTCCACGGCATGGGCACGGAGCCGGGGAAATCGGAGGGCCCGGGGCTCACGTACTGGAACGCCCGCGCCACATACACGGCGCTTCTCGACGAGTTCGCCAAGCAGCCGGGCACACTCTTCGTCTGCGTCACGGCGCCGCCCAACGCGCCCAAACTGTCAGCGGAGCCGCTCTGGAAGTTCCTGGCGCGCAAGGTTCTCGGCAAGGAGCAGGATCTCGCAAAATCGAGCGCCGTCGCGCGGCGGTTCAACAACTGGCTCAAGGATCGCGAGGGATGGCTCAAGGGGTACGGGCAGAAGAACGTGGTCGTCTTCGACTACTACGATGTTCTGACCGGGAGGGGGAAATCGAATCTTTCGCTCTTCGCGACAGGGGACGGCTCCGACTCCCACCCGGCGGGGGAAGGGAACAGGCTGGCGGCGAAAGCGTTCGGGCCGCTCTTGAACAGGGCCGTTCGTTCAGCCGGTCTTTGCGAGTAGCGGATCGAGCTCACTCCAATTCGCCTAGTTTTCTCCATCCTCTTCCCGCGGCACGGGATAGAGAATGAGGTCGCTCACCCCCTCGGGAGGCACGACGAACGCCATCGCCTCGAAAGGCGACCGCGGAATCCCCCGCGGCTCGTCATCGAAAACCACGAGGAGCGTGGCCTTGTACGAGCCGGGCATCATCCGCTCGAAGGCAAACGCGCCCGTGGCCCTGTCCACGCCGGAGTAGCGCGTCCCCCCCACCTCGCCCGAGAGCGCCGAAAAGATCAGCGGCTGAATCAGATCGAGCAGGTTGCGCGGTTCGGCACCCTCCGGATAGACGGTCAGGCTGATCTCGCGCGCGCCGCGCACACTGTCGGGCAGCCGCACCCACCCCTCGATCGCGACCGGCTTGTAGAGGATCAGTTCGACCGGGCCGGCGGTCCGGCCGGGCGCGACCTCCACGCCCTCGGCCGCGCGGCTGCCGAGCGCCTCGGTCTCCACCCGCACCTGATAGACCCCCACCGGCACGCGGGCGAAGCTGAAGGATCCATCCACGCCGGTGACCGTCTCCATGCTGACCTGGTACGGCCCGGCTGATCGGGTCGGGATCTGCGGGAGGGTCTCCGCGGTCAGGTCGCCGCGGCGGAACGACTCCATGTATTCGCCCACCAGATCGGGCGGCACGTTCGGAATCCACGCCCTCACGCGCACACCGGGAAGCGGCTTTTCGCCCGGATAGACCAGTGCCCTGCCCGCGATCGATCCGGTGACGATCTCGACCACCTCGAAAAGGGGAATGCCTTCGACCACCTCGATCTCCCGCTCCACCCTGACCTCGGGCGAGCCGTCGGCCAGCGGCGGGAGCGTCACCGTGAGAAACCTCTGTCCCGCCTCGACCGGGCCGAGTTCGAAGAGGCCCTCTTCATCGGCCTTCACCTTCGCGCTCGTGTACCGCACCCCCACGATCGCGCCGGGCGCCGGGCGGCCGTCGACGGAGACGCGCCCCCCCACCTGGCCGCACGAAACCGGTTGCGCCGCGGTGGGCGCGTAGAAATCAGCATCCACGGTTTCGCCCGACACGATCTCGACCGAGCCGATATCGAGCGGTTCCTCCTGGAAAGAATCGAGGAGCCGAAAGGGCATCCTTTGAAAGAGGCGCGGAAGAAGGTAAACATCGTAACGGCCCGGCTCGAGGTTCCTGATCCGGAAGCGCCCCTCCCTGTCGAGCGCGGCGAGATGTGGCGCGGCCGCCTCGAAGATCTCCTCGCCCGACCGATAGTCGAGCGCGATGGCATGGCGCAGGGCGTCGATCTCCTCGGGGAGGTGCACCGTGCCGTTGACCGCGCCGCCCGGTTCGAGGGCGATGACCATCTCCTTTTCGGAAGGAACCTTCAGTTCGACCTGTCCCCCGGCAAAACCGGGGTGCATCGCCACGACCGTGTAGGTCCCGGGACAGGCCAGCTCGAACGCCGCCCGCCCCTCCGCGTCCGTCCTGCCGCGCACGATACGCAATCCCTGCTCGAACCAGTCGGTGACATCGGCGCCCACGAAGATCTCGGCCCACTCGATCGGCTCTCCGGTTCCGGCCGCCACCACGCGGACACCGGCCGGCGCGGCCCGATCGAGCACCACCTCCCTCTCGATCGGCCCGTTCCCGATCTCCACCTTTTCGACTGCCGTACCGTGCCCGGGCGCGCTGACCAGAAGATCGTACTCCCCGGGCGCGAGGCGCTCGATGACCAGTTCGCCCGGCCCGATTCTCCTTGCGTGATCGTCGATCGCCGCGGGCGCGTTGGAGGGAAAGATGTTCTGAAACGATTTCTCCCTGAGCCGCACGCTCGCGTTGTCGATGGCCGCTCGGTTCCGGTCGATGATCTTCAGCCGCAGATCGTGCGCCGCGCCGAGCCGGACGACGAGCCCGTCGCTGCACGGATCGAGGGGGCCCGTGAAGGTCCACGCGTCGTGGCGATGGGCCCGCAAGGCAAAGAGCGTGGGCAGCCTTTCGGCGCCCTCGATGAGAAAGCAACCGTCGCTGCCGGTCAGCACCGGCGGATGGAGAATGTGAAAGGTGCTCGTTCCGCAAACCGCGCCGGCGCAGATCTCGACGCCGGCGACCGGCTCGTTGTCGCAATCCTGTACCTGGCCCTTGATCGTCACGCCTCGATCGAGGGTGATCGTTCCCGCGTCGTGGGCGCCCCGACCGGTCACGTTGATCGGACCTGACGCGTGGGTGACGTACCGCTCCCTGTCCGCAATGAGACGCACCGCGCCGAGCGGGACTCCGTCGACCCGAAAGGTTCCGTCCGCCGCGGTGCGGGCCTCGGCGATCGGCAGCATGCGGAGGAGCTGGAGCGCCGCGGGCGGCGGCTGGATCACGTACCGGACCACGCTGAAGAGGCGCCATTCGAAAAGGATGGGGCATCCCTCCCTGAAAGTGTGCAATCCTTCCCTGAACAGTTCGGCCGGCAAGTCGGCAGCGCGCACCCGTACACCGGCCAGGGGCGCGCCCGCGCCGTCGATCACCTTCCCCGTGAGGATTGCACAAGGTCCCAGAACGATGTCGCCCAGGTCGACGATCTCGCCCGGGCTCGGCTGGGCGTCGACCACGCGGGTGGCGAACCCGCGGCGGAAGCGATCGTCGCCGGCGGTACGATCAGCCCGACCGCCGCGATCGCCGCGATCGACTCGATCGACGCGCAGCAGGTGAAACGCCCGCGGATGCACATCGCCGAAATGGAAGACTCCCTCGGCGTCGGTCAACGCCCGGCTCGTCTTCAAGTCGACCCCGGGTTGCGTGTCCCCTCCGGCCGGGACCCGCCCCTGGAGGAGATCGGTGAGACGCACCGCGGTGAGGCGCACGGTGCGATCCTTCACGGGGGTGCCGTCCGCCTCGACCACCCGGCCCAGAAATCCGCCGAGCGTGTCGCGGTAGGAAGCCGGCATCTGGTCCGCGCCTCCCGGTGCGATCGGCTCGCGTTCCGCATCGCGCCCGTCTTCCGGATCGCCCCCCTCGTGCGGGGGCGCCTGGAGTCTCTCGCCGGCGACGGGATTGACAAAACGATGCTGATCGCCGTCCGGCCCGGGCTGCCAGAAGTAGATCAGTGATCCCACGAGAACCGCTGTCAGCACAGCCGCAATGCCGATTTTCAGTTTGACGCTCATGGCCAGCACTCCGGTAAGAATCGCGCTCGACGTTCCGGTCAGCTTCAGACCCGCGGCTGTCGCCAGGGGGAGGCACCACGCGGCCTGCGCGCCGTACTCGCTGTCGAGCCGGCCTCTGAGCTGATCCAATCCCCGCTGTATGCGGGTCTTCACGGTTTCCACCGGCACGCCGAGGCGCCGGGCGATCTTGCGCGGGGGGAGGTCGTCGTAGAAGCGGTAGAGGATCGCCGAGCGGTAGGGCTCCCTGAGCAGAAGAAGCGTCTCGACCACGCGGCGGCGGGCGCGCTCCGCCTCGATCAGTTCGTCCGTGGAGCGTTCCCTCTCGGGCCGAGCCGCGGCGCGTTCCCGCCTGCGGGCGCGCTCCTCGGTGCGCAGGCCGCGCCGCACCAGGTTGCGCGCCGTGCCCGCGAGCCAGGCGCGCACCGAGGCCACATCGCCCGCGGGCTTCTCGAGCGCCGCCACCCAGACGTCCTGGGCCACATCCTCCGCCTTCTGCTCGTCGCGGATCAGGCGGCGGGCGAGGCCGCGGATGAACTCCGCATGGGTGAGGAGAATCTCGGGGCTCAAGGTCCGCGGCGCCGATTCCATGGCGAGGCTGCCTCCGAAAAAAGATCGCGAACGATCGAAGATCGCGAACGATCGAAGATCGCGAAACCATATTATAACCTTCGAGAGCCGTTGAGGGATCAACTTGCTCTCCACTCTCTGGTGCCCGCCGGAACGAAAATGGACTCCATGTTTTTTTGGAAAAGAGGTGCGGACCGTGTTTGGATTAAGCTGCAACAGCAGAACTGGAGGAGACCGATCGATGAAGAACATCAACCGCCGCAGCTTTCTGAAAACAACGGGCGCCACCATGGGCTCGCTCTGCCTGACCGGTTTGCGTGGGAGCGAGTCTCAGCCGGAAAAAGGGCCGAACATCATTCTCTACGTGGTCGACGATCAGGGTTCCGACGATGCCCGCTGTCTGGGCAATCCCGTGATCAAGACGCCGGGCCTCGACAGGCTCGCGCGGGGCGGTGTGACATTCACCAATGCCTTCTGCACCACGGCGTCGTGTGCGGCGAGCCGATCGGTGATCCTCAGCGGGCTCTACAGCCATGCCAACGGCATGTACGGCCACTCGCACGCGTGCCATCACTTCAGCTGTTTCGACAACTTCAAGAGCTTGCCCGTGCGCCTGGGCGAAGCGGGGTACAGGACGGTGAGCGCCGGCAAGTATCATGTGGCGCCCGAGCCGGTCTTCGCTTTCGACGAGTACATCCGGGGGCCTTCTCCGCGGGAGATGGCTGCCAGGACGCGGCGCGTTCTGGCCGACGAGAGCGGCAAGCCCTTTTTTCTCTACTTCTGCACCCACGAGCCGCACCGGCCCTTCCAGAGGGATGGCTCGGACGAGATCGACCCCGCCGCGGTGATCGTCCCCCCCTACCTGCCCGACATTCCGGAGTGCCGCGAGGAGCTCGCCCGGTACTACATGTCGGTGCAGCGGGCTGACAGCGGCCTCCTTGCGCTCATCGAACTGCTCGAGGAGACGGGCCACTGGGACGACACGTTGATCATCTACATCTCCGACAACGGAGTCGCCTTCCCCGGGGCCAAGACAACGCTCTACGAACCGGGGATGCGGCTGCCCTGCGTGATACGCAATCCTTTGGCCGGGGCGGCCGGTGTGACCAGCAGCGCCATGATCACCTGGGCCGACATCACTCCCACCGTGCTCGATTTCGCGGGTCTTCTTTTGGACGACGACCTCGCGCCTGCCGCGGATCCTCCGGAGCCGCTGCGTTTCAACGACAGGATTCCGAAGAACACCAAGCTCCACGGCCGGTCGGTCTTGCCCGTTTGCGACGGTGGGCGGCACGAGGGTTGGGACGAGATCTACGCCTCCCACACCTTTCACGAGATCTACATGTATTATCCGATGCGCGTCGTGCGCGAGAGGCGGTTCAAGCTGATCTGGAACATCGCCCACGAGCTGGAGTATCCCTTCGCGTCCGATCTGTACGCGTCGAAGACGTGGCAGGCCGTTCTGGAGCGGGGGATCGAGCGGTACGGCAAGCGCACCACAGCCGACTTCGTGCGGCGGGCCGAGTTCGAGCTCTACGATCTCGAGAAGGATCCGCACGAGGTGGTGAATCTGGCTGACGATCCGGGGTATTCGACCGATCTGGAGCGGTTGAAGAGGAAGCTGAAGGCCTTTCAATACCGGACGAATGATCCCTGGATCGGGAAGTGGAACTACGAATAGGGGCGGAATCGTCCCCACGTGGTGGTCCTATTCGCGAAGGAGACCGAACAGCACCCACGCCGCTCCCATCACAACTGGCTGAATCTCAATCGGTTGAACAAAAAGTGCCATTCCCGCGCCTCGGAACAAAAAATCAAAATACCATGACAAAGCCCTCCTGATTTTTACGCCTGTAATTCTAACGAGAACCCATGACTCCTTTCGAATACTTCAGGAGGTCAAGCCATGATTAGAAAAGCCAGAAAATATGCACTCCTCTCCTTTCTGCTCCTCTTCGGTTTCGGCCTGAGCGGCAATCCGGCGCTCGGCGACACGATCGACCTTCCGCCGGAGGCGGACTCCTACGTGGACGACGCCGACACGACCGGCAACCACGGCTTCAGGGATTACATGATCGTTGGCGAGTGGGACGGCGCCGCGACCTACAGGACCTGCCGCTCCTACATGAAGTTCGACCTGAGCAGCGTGCCGTCGGGCGTCAACATCTCCTCGGCCACGCTCTTCGTCTACTGCCGCACCATCTACAACACGCCTGTCACCGTGGGCTCCCACTACCTGGGCAACGACAGCTGGCAGGAGTACAACATCACCTGGAACAACGCCCCCACCGGCTTCAGCACCACGGCCACAGACTCGGTCAGTCTCGTGACCGGATTCAATGCATGGGACGTGACCGGCGACGTGAACACGGCCTATGGCGGCGACGGCGTCCTGAGCCTCGTTCTGAAACTCCCCACCGAGGGCGCGAACGCCGACGGCGGTTGGTTCGACACGCGGGAATACCACGAGACGACCTGCCGGCCCTACCTGCACATCGAGTACGCGCCTCCCGATTCGGTCGATATCAGCCCGATCCACGATTCCTACGTGGACGATGCGGACACGGGCGGCAACCACGGCTGGAGAGACTACATGATCGTTGGCGAGTGGGACGGCGCCTCGCCATACAGGACCTGCCGCACCTACATGCAGTTCGACCTCGGCTCGGTGCCGGCGGGCAAGAAGATCGTCTCCGCCACGCTGAATGTCAACTGCCGCACCATCTACAACACGACCGTCAATGTGGGCGCCCACTACCTGGGCAACGACTCGTGGACCGAGAACACGATCACCTGGAACAACGCCCCCACCAATTTCAACACCACGGCGACGGCCACGGCCGCGCTCGTCACGGGCTACAACGCGTGGACCGTGACATCCGACGCCCAGACCGCCTACAAGGGGGACGGCGTTCTGAGCCTCGTGCTCAAGCTGCCGACGGAGGGCGCCGACGCCGACGGCGGATGGTTCGACACGGACGAGTATTCCGATCCCGCGTACCGCCCCTACCTGACCGTGGCCTACGCCGACATCGAACTGCCCGTGACCGACATCAAGGCGAACGGCTCCGACGGACCGTTGAGCGTGCCGTCGACCCAGACCGTGGCGCTCACCATCTCGCTCGATCCGAAGGACTATCCCGGCGCCACGGCCGACTGGTGGATCCTCGCCGACAAATCGGGCGGCTCCACCTATTCCTGGGTCTACTCGCTTCCGGGACACTGGACCTTGGGCACGAAGCGCGCCCACGTGGGCGGGCTCATCACCCTGAACAACTACACGATCCACAACGGCACGATCCCCCTCGGCACGTGGGACATGGAGTTCTCCGTCGACTATCCCGACAACGTTCACCAGGGCACGTGCAAGGACACGATCCAGATCACCGTTTATTGAAAAGAGGGATGAAACAGGCAGGGGACGAGCCGTTTCGGTTCGTCCCCTGTCTTTCCATCCGAGTTCCCAGTCGATCACCGTCACCGGTTCATTGTTCAGGCGATCAGGGCTTCACGTTTCCCAGCCCGGCACGGCTGTCCCGAATGGAAGGGTGATCATCCGGGAATCCCAGCCCCGTGCCCATCTCGAGCGCTTCCTGGAAATAGTCCGCGGCCTCGTCGAATCTCCCCTGTTTCTGCATCAGATTTCCAAGGTTGTTGAGAACGATGGTGGTCTGTTCGTGGCCGTCGGGAAAGATCAGACGCAGGATGCGCACACAATCCTCATAATCCCGTTCGGCACCCTGGAAATCGCCCAGGAGAAGCGCATTGCTTCCCAGGTTGTTGAGGATGAACGCCAGCGTGGGATGGTCGTCGCCCAGTGTCTTGCGGCCCGCCTCCAGGCTCCGTTCGAGCAGTACCTGGGCATCGGCGGGGCGGCCCAGGTTCATCAGATCGGTGGCCAGATTGACCGTGCTCTGGATCGTGTTCGGATGATCCGGCCCCAGGGCGCTTGTCAGATTCGCCACCGCGTCGCGGTGCATATTTTCGGCTTCTTCGAAGCGTCCCTTCGCGTAGAAGACGCCGCCGAGGCCGTCCTGGATATTTCCCAGATCTTCCGAGATATTCCAGCTCGCTTTCCGGTGAATCCGCAACGCCTCATGATAAAGCTCTTCGGCTCTCTCCAGTCGACCCGCCTCGGCGTTGAGAACAGCCAGGTTGTAGAGCGTTTTCGCCACGAAGGGATGGCTCGGCCCGAGACGGTCGCGCCGGATGTCGAGCGCTTTGCGGAGACACGCCCTCGATTCTTCGCTCGGTCCGGCCATACTCAACAGGATGCCGAGATCGTGGAACACGACGGCCAGCATGACGCCCTGTTCCTTGCCGTCGAGCTTCGCATACCGGTCGAGGATATCGCGCAAGAGCCGCTCGGCTTCGGGAAAGAGACCTTTTCTCTTAAGGAGACGGGCCAGATCGGTTTCGGCCTCGATGATCCTGGGATCGTCGGCAGGAAGCGCCGCGCGGTATATTTCAATGGCGCGCGTCAGCGATTCGTCCGCCTCGTCGAAGCGGGCCAGCTCGCTCAGGATCATGGCGAGCATCTTTTCAGCGTCGGCGCAATGAATATCGTCGGGGGGAAGAACCAGACGGTACCGGTCAATGGACTCCCGCACCGTGCGCTCAGCCGTGCCGTGATCTCCGAGCAGCAGAAGCGCGCTGGCCAGGCCCACCTCGTTGTCGGCGATCGTTTTCTCGTCCCTTTCCTCCATCCCGCTCTCGAGCTCGATGGCCCGTTGCAGATGGTCCCTCGCCAGGGAGTACTTGCCGAAGGCGATCCAGAGCCTCCCCATGACGGCGCGGATCGCGGCTTCCACGTGGTGATCGTCCAGTCCGATCGTGTCACTTTGAAGGTCGCTCTCCGCTTCCTCGACCAGCTCGTAAACGGTGAAGTCCTTTCCCCGGTACTGCGGATCGGCCAGCGTGATGAGCCGGACGAGAAAGGCAAGGACCTCGTTCGATTGCCGCGATGCCGTTTCGGCCTTCTTCTGCGCCGCCCTGGCCGTGTCGCGCTCGTCGGCGACCCGTCCGGCCTGAACGAGCGATATCACCGTGAACGCCACGAGGGAGAGGAGCGCAAGGACGGCGAAGAGGCTCGCCAGCCTGTTCCGGAGGATCATTTTTTTGAGCTGGTACGTCGTGCTCGGCGGATGAGCCAGGATGGGCTGGGCATTCTCGAGACGCCGCAGGTCCTCGCCGAAGGCGTCGACCGACGCGTACCTGCGGCCCGGTTCCTTTGCGAGCGCCTTGAGCAGAATGATATCGATCTCGCGGCTGAGTCCGCTGTCGATCTGCGAGGGACGTATCGGCTCGGAGCTCTCGATCGCCTTGAGGGCGGAGGCGATACCGCCGCCAAGGTCGTAGGGAAGGCGTCCGGTCAGCATCTCGTAGAGAATGAGACCGAGCGAGTAGACGTCGGACCGCACGTCGGCCGACCGCGAGCCTTGCTGCAGCTGCTCGGGCGATGCGTAGGCGATCGTTCCGACGAACTCGGCCGAACGGGTCAGGGTGATCTCCTTGTTTTCTCCCACGAGCTTGGCCATGCCGAAGTCGAGCACGCACGGTTGATCCTCGCGATCGATGAGGATATTCGTCGGTTTCAGGTCGCGGTGGATCACGCCGTGCTGGTGGGCGTGGCAGACGGCGTCGCAGATGCGCGTGAAGAGGCCGACGACCTCGGACAGGGAGCGCCGCCGTCCCCTCTCCCAGGCCCAGTCGGTTGCGGGGACACCGTCGATCCACTCCATGGCGATCACCGCGTGGCCTTCCACGACCTCCATGCCGTGGACCTTCACGATTCCGGGATGGTCGAGGGAACGGGCCGATTCCGCTTCCCGCTTGAAACGGAGCTTCATTTCGTCGGTCGTCCAGATTCCGCCGATCAGCCGCTTGAGCGCCACCTGGCGGTCGGTTTCCGGATCGTGCGCCTGATAGACGACACCCTGCCCGCCCCGGAAGATCTCCCGGATGATGTGGAACCTTCCGACCGGACCGTGCGGCTCCTCCTCGGTCGCCTCGTTCAGTCGATCGAGCCAGTCTGCCTCCGGGAGATCGAACCCGAACTGTTCGGCCATTCCCTCTTCGTTGCACGTCAACGGCCACCTCCCGTCCAGTTTTCCTCGTCGCGGATCTGCTGTGCGATGAACTCCTGCAGCCTGCTCCGGATGCGGAAGATGATCTTCCGGACCGCGTCGCGACTCAGGTCGCAATCCTCGGCGATCCGATTCGGATCCTCGCCGCCCAGCCGGCGTTCGAAGATCCGGACGCTGCGAGGATCGAAGCTGGCGCGCACGCCGCGCAACGCGATGCGGTAGTGGTTGCGCATCCACTCCTTTTCCCAGAGCTCGTCCGGGTCGGGCCCGGTTTCGCCCGTGATCGACTCGACCATGTTTTCGAGGGAGATCGGCCGGGGATGCCGGGACGATCCGTATTTGGTGATCGCGTTTCCCACGACGCGGCCGAGGTAACTCCTGAACCTCCCGCGAGCGGGACGATACTCGAAGCTGCGCAGTGTCTTGGCCAGGCTCATCATCACGAGCTGGCAGACATCGTCGGCATCCCAGGGCTGCAATCCCCTGCGGCGGCAGTAGTTCAAGACAAGGCCGCGATAGATTTCATGGAATTCGTTCCACGCCTCGTTGTCCGTGGGATCGCGAAGGCGCACCAGGAGGGACGTACGGGTCTTACCGGCATGGGGCCGGTACCTGTCGGAGGACATTCGAAACTCCTGATGATGGAGCGCTTCTGTTCCAAGCCTGTACAAGGCACTTGCGTTCACCTTCTACCAAAAGAGGCGTGATGAACCCTTTCTTTTTTTGACACGGCAAACAGCGGGACAGCCGAAGGGGCCGCCGGGCAGGACACCCGGCGGCCCCTTCGAGTCGCTGTCATCGAAACGATCTCAGGGCACGATCTCGATCTGGAACTGCTCCTCGTGCTCCTCGAAGAGCGTCGGCCGGGAGACCTCGTTTCCGGCCTCGTCGATCAGACCGACCATGTACACGAGCCGTTGGTGACCCTGCCGGTAGTAGGCGTCGATCTCCGCTGCCGTCACTTCGCCGCGGAAGAGATCGTTGGAGTAGAGCATGGGAACGACCAGAGACCAGCTCGTCTCGGTCGCGCCCTTGACGGAGAGAGTGGCCGTCATGTTCGGGCCGGCGCTGACAGTGTCGCGGGGATCGAAGTCCAGGCGTTCGTCGCCCGGCCCGCCGATGCCATCGCCCAGGCGCACGACGATGAAGCGGTCCTCTTCCTGAAACTCGATGCCCGGGCACAGGACGTCGGGGAGATCCATCAACGGCAGGTAGTCGAAGTTGGACGAACTGCTGCCGAAGATCTCCCAGGGCGTGTCACCGAAGCCGTCGCCGTCGCAGTCGGCCCCGGTGTAGTCGTCCCAGTAGTTGCCCGTCAGGGTGTTGTTCCAGACGTTCGCGTGCCCCGACAGGGCGTTGGTGATGTTGTTCTTGAATTTGTTTCCGATGATGTCGTTCGGCTGCGGCACAGGGTGGCCGGGGTGCATGTAGAGGCCGACGGCATTGCGAAAGAAGGAGTTCTTCGCGATGAGGCACGACTCTCCGCCCGAGCAGCGCAGCGCCTGAACGCCCGAGTCGGATAGCACGTTGTAACGCACCTCGGTGGAGTCGGGCAGAGTCAGGTTCATACCGTACTCGTGAGCGCTGATCCGGTTGCCGAGCACCTGGCCGTCGACGGCGGTGCTCAGCTGGAAGCCCAGGTTGACGTTCTCGACGATGCAGTTCGAGACGAGCACGCCTTGCGACACATAGAAGTGAATCGCTTTGTCGGCATTCCGCACGGTCAGGCTGTCGATGACGGCGTTGTCCGGCTTGGTGTATCTGATCGCCGTGGAGGCTCCGGCGGCGTCGACGATCGTCGTCGCCGCATTCTGTCCGAGAAGACGCAGGGGGCGTTTGACCTTGACAAAGATCGAATCGGGATCCGGATTGACGTACAAACCGGATCGAACGAGAGTCGTCCCGCCCATGGCCGTGTGATCGACTCCATCCTGGATCGTGCAGAAGGGATACTCGCCGGTGCCGAGCCACGGTCCCTGCGTGTTCGCGGCGTCCACGTACACCGTCTCCCGCCGCACGAAGGTGTTGATTCCCGCCTGGTTGTTCAGCTCGAACGACTCGTCGACGATGCCGGCGGAATCCAACCGCACCAGGACGCTGTAGGGGCCGAGGGCGTCCGAGACATCCCACTGCGCGTCGACCGCGGCCGTACACCCGGCGGCGAGATCGTCGATCCGCACCGTCCCCAGAGTCTCCTCTTGGCCGTCGCTGTCCACGGTGAGGAAGGTTACGAGAATGTTGAACGCGGTCGATCCTCCGAGGTTGCTCACATTGGCATGCACCTGAACGGGCGTACCGCCCTGCACCGGCTCCTCGGGCGAGAGCGTGACCTCCTCGTACGCCAGGGTGAGGTCCGGTTTCGCGGGCAGGCCGATCTTTCCCGAGAAGTCGAGCGCTGGGTCGCCGATCAGGTTGTACTCGGGATTGACGTTGTTCGAACCGATGATCAAACTCATGAGATTCTGGCCGAGGACGTAGACATGGTCCACGAAAACCGAACGCATGTAGTGATGGGTAAAAGACCCTTGCGGAGATCCGGACGAGTTGACCGACGCGCCGAAGTAGGAGACGGCTCCCTTTCCGGGGGTGTTCACGAAGACCTCGCCGAAGCAATCACTCGGTTCGGGGAGCTGGAACATGGCGGTCGAGCAGGAAACGGCCAGGGCGAGCGGCGTCATGGCGCCGTTGTGGAGGGCCGGCATATCGCCGCTGGTAAAACCGATATTCGCCCAGCCTTGAGTGTTTCCGTGCCCCTGGTAATGGGCCATGATGCAGCCCGCGTTGATCGCGTCGATCACCTCCTGGTCGTAGTGTCCATACATTGCAAAGGCCTCGCTCACCCCGTAGCCGCTGTTGATCAGCATGACCTCTTTGATCAGGTCATAGTTCGCGAACATGAGCCACGAACCCTCGGCCATGAGCACCTCTTGGCGCCACTGGCCGGGCAGCGGGGCGCGCTCGAAGGCGACCGTCTTTTCGGCGACGCCGTCGAGCTCGGCCTGGTCGTCCACACAGAAACGCCCGATCGGCACATCGGGCATCTCGTCGTTGCCGGCAACAGCCGTGAACCAGCGATCGGTGGCGTAGTCGGTGGGACTGTCCGGAACGAGGTGGGTCGGAACGGTCTCCGTGTCGCCCACGAGCAGCACGTAGCCCACGTGACCGTCGCTCATGTGCGGTGCGTGCCAGTTTTCGTAGACGTAGGTGATGAAGTCCTTGACGTCCTGGTCTTCGAGGATCCCGAGCGGATCGATGTCGTCGGCGTTGACCACGGCCACGTCGAAATTGTCGAACGCGGCGCGCCAGAAGGCCAGGTTATTGAGTGAGTTGTCGTGCGTCCCCGCCTGAAAGTCGAGAAGGGCCGGGCGGTAAAAGGGTGAACCGGCGATGATGAGATAGTCGGCCGAGTTGCCCGGATCGAAGAGGTTTGTCGGATAGGATACGACGCCCGATGTCTTGCGGACCGTACTTTTCGCTGAGCCCGGCAGCCCCCGGCCGGGAGAAGGTCTTCCCGCGGTGCGGGCGTTGAGCAGAAGTCCGGGGAGCACCTTGTCGAGCGGCCCCGCGGGAAGGATCGACGCTCTTGCCGGGCTCGAAAAGGCAAGCCGGACAGCGATGCGTGCGTGGAAAACCAGCGCGCCCGAGGCCGGATCGAAGCGGAAGGGCCGAAACTCGATGCGCGCAATGCGCTGGTCGCGCACGTGCTGCACGGCCGTGATACACGCCGGCAGTTCGGGATAGAAGGCGCTCGCGCCGTACCGCGCGGTGTCGCACTCGTAGATCTCGACGGGAACGATCGCTCCATCGGCGCCGGTGCGGTATTCCACGCGCGGAACCGGCGCGACGCGCCTGCCCGCGGAGCTCTGGGCCGAGAGGGATTCGATTTCAAGAGACAGCTCGACGCCCTCGGGCACGGCAAGCAGGGCCTCGCGGACCGGGAGCAGCGGCCCGCCGGTGGCGCTCGTCTGACCGTAGCCGTCGACTTCGATCCAGCGGTACTCCGTGCCGTCGAGAGTGCGGAGCTCGTCGATGACATCGGCCTCGGCAACGGTGCTCACGAGGCTCATGCCGTTCGCGTCGCTGGCGACGAGCATCACCTCGGTGATCGGATCACCGGGTTCAACGGGCTGCTCCCCTTCGATCGACCGTGAAAATGCGGGCGCTGCCGGAAAGAGGATTCCCGTGGCGAGCGCCGCGACAAAAAGGATCTTCAGAAGCAAGTATGAGTTGGGAGAGAAGTTTCGCATTGTTGCACCTTTCTGCAGTCGCTTGAAAATTTCCAGTGATCTCGGGTGACGATCCGGTGCAGAGATTCCAGTGTCGAGGGATCACATTTCGTGACCACCTTGACTCATGGTGTTTCCGCGGATCGGTACCGATGCAGCGTCAGCCCCTGTTTCGGAGTCGGCCGCTCGGGGCCGGGTCGGCTCGTAACGTTCGCGACGCCTGTTGAGTCCTGCTGTAGATAGGCCCGAAGGTGGGACGAACGGACGGCACTTCGAAAAAAAACACGAAAAGGGCGGCGACCCGCGCCGATTGCTTCCGTTCCGCGGCCGGGCGCTCTCCTCTCCCGGCCGCCGATGACCGCCGGCGCTTGAAATCGCGCGCCAATTATGGCTGAATCGACCTTCTCGACCTGATTCGAGTTCGACCCGGACTCGATCGGTCCGGCCGAGTCACGGACTCAAACACCTGACTTCACTCTTGCTGACGGGGCGAATCCGACCGATGGCTGGAACCAGAGCCGAGGGTGACAAGATCACCCCCATGATGCGGCAGTTCAACAAGGCGAAGCGCGCCCATCCGGACGCGCTGCTCTTTTTCCGCATGGGGGATTTCTACGAGCTCTTCTACGACGATGCCAAGGTGGCGTCGAAGGTGCTGGGCATCGCGCTCACCGCCCGGTCGAAAGGGACCAATGCCGCGCCCATGGCGGGCGTGCCGGTCAAGGCCTACGAGCAGTACCTCTTCAAGCTGATCCGCGCCGGGTACAAGGTGGCGATCTGCGACCAGATCGAGGATCCCCGCGAGGCGAAGGGGATCGTCGACCGGGCCGTGACCCGTATCGTGACCGCCGGCACCCTCACCGAGGAGGAGCTCCTCGAGAGCAGCCGGTCGAACTTCCTCCTCGCCGTTGCGCCCGGATCGCGCGGCGCGGGGCTCGGCTGGATCGACATGAGCACGGGCGCCTTCTTCACGGCCGGCGCCACGATGGACAGCCTTGCCGATGAGGTGGGCCGCGTCGAACCGGCGGAGATCATTTTTCCCGAATCGCATGCCGATCCGGCCGCGGCGTTCATGTTGACCTTGCGCTCAGCGACCGACGCGCCTCTCACTCCCGTGTCGGACTGGCTCTTCGAGCCGGGCCATGCGACCGAGACCCTCAAAGAACATTTCGGGGTGTCGTCGCTGCGCGGGTTCGGCCTCGACGACAACGCTCCAGGAATCCCCGCCGCGGGGGCGGCACTCGAGTACATATGCAACACCCAGATGGACAAGCCGCTCCAGGTGCGCACCATCACACCCTTCGTGCTGACCGAGCACCTGATCCTCGACCGGCCGTCGCGCAACGCGCTCGAACTGGTGGCCAACTCGCGCGACGGCGCACGCACCGACACGCTTCTCGCCTGCATCGACAGGACGCGCACCCCCATGGGCGGCCGGCTGCTTCGCGACTGGATCCTTTTGCCTTCGACGAGAATCGACACGATCGCGGGTCGGCAGCAAGGCGTGGCCGAGCTCTTCGACAATCCCGCGCTCCGCGCCGATCTGGGCGAGACCCTCTCCAAGGTCTTCGACATCCAGCGGATCACGACCAAGATCCTCACCGGGCGCGCCAACGCCCGCGACCTCGTCAACCTGCGCGAATCGATCGCCGTCATGCCGGCGCTCATCGATCTTCTGAAGGACTCCTACTCGGAGATCCTCTTCGAGCTCGGCGGAAGGCTCGATCGCCTCGAGGAGACGGGCGCGCTCCTCGAACGCACCATCGAGGACCGCCCCCCCACCACGCTCAAGGACGGGGGGATCATCAAGGATGGGTACAACGACGAGCTCGACGAGCTCCGCGCGCTCCGCCGCGACGGCAGGGAATACATCCTCCGTCTCCAGCAGCGCGAGATCGAGCGGACGGGGATCACCAACCTCAAGGTGAGCCACAATCGCGTTTTTGGCTACTACATCGAGGTAACCAACACGCACCGTGACCTGATCCCCGACGACTACATCCGCAAGCAGACGCTCAAGAACGCCGAGCGCTACATCATGCCCGAGCTCAAGGAGTACGAGGTCAAGGTGCTCACCGCCGACGAGCGGATCAAGGATATCGAGTACACCCTCTTCCAGGAGGTGCGCGCCGCGCTCTGCGCCAAGTCGGACCTGCTCCAGCAGACAGCGGGCGCCGTGGCCGCCATCGACGTGATCGGCTCGCTCGCCGAGGCTGCCGCGCGGAACGGCTACGTGCGCCCCGCCGTGAACGAGCAGAGCGCGATCCGCATCGTCGAGGGGCGCCACCCCCAGCTCGAGGCGGTCATGGAGAGCGGCGAATTCGTTCCCAACGACATCGAGTTTTCCGACGACGTGCGCCTCGTCGTGCTCACCGGACCGAACATGGCGGGCAAGTCGACCTACCTGCGGCAGGCGGCGCTCATCGTGATCCTCGCCCAGATCGGCTCCTTCGTGCCGGCGGCGTCGGCCGAGATCGGGCTCGTGGACCGGATCTTCACCCGCGTGGGCGCCTCCGACGACCTGGCGCGCGGTTCGAGCACATTCATGGTCGAGATGGAGGAGACGGCCAACATCCTCCACAACGCGACCGAGAGGAGCCTGATCATCCTCGACGAGGTGGGCCGCGGCACGTCGACCTTCGACGGGCTCTCCCTCGCCTGGGCGATCTCCGAGTTCATCCACGACAGGATCAACGCGCGCACCCTCTTCGCCACCCACTACCACCAGCTCACCGGGCTGGCCGACGAATTCCCGCGCGTGGCGAATTTGAGCGTGGCCGTGCGCGAGTGGGAGAACCAGATCATCTTCCTGCGCAAGATCGTGATCGGCGGAACGGACAAGAGCTACGGCATCCACGTGGCGCGCCTCGCCGGAATCCCCACCGAGGTGCTCGGCCGCGCGAGCGAGGTGCTGAAGGAGCTCGAGATCAGGAGCCCCGACCTGACCTTGAGCGCCGCGCCCGGGCAGACCGCCAGAAGGCGGGGAAAAAGGAAGTCCAGCTCGGGGCAGATGACGCTCTTCGTCCAGCCTGCAGAACCCGATATTCCCAGTGACACACATCACGCCGCCGGCGCACCCGGCGCCCGCCGGGACAAGATCGGCGATGAACTCGCCAAGATCGACACCGATGGCATCACACCGATCGACGCGCTCCTCACCCTCAAGAAGCTCAAAGACATGCTCGATTGATTCCCGGAAAGTCGTTCAAAAAGGCCTTGACAGCCACTTTCGCGATTGGCACCATACCAATCATGAAGAGTGGACCGCACATGGAGATTCATCTCGACCGTTCGTCCGAGCAACCCCTCGCTCACCAGATCGAGGAGCAGATCAAAGATCTGATCCTTTCCGGTTCAATCGAAAAGAATCATAAACTAAATTCCACAAGAGATTTATCAAAACATCTCGGCGTCAACCGCGCCACGGTCACCACAGCCTACCGCCGCCTCGAGGCCCAGGGTTTCGCCAGGAGCGGCGTGGGAAGCGGGACCTATGCTGTCTTGCCCGACTTGGTCCAATCGACCCAAATGGACCAGTCCATTGGAGCATTCCGATTTTCTCCCGGCACGGAGGATCTCTTCAGATCGCAGTCGACCTTGCCTGATTTCAAGTCCTTCAAGGGGGAGCGGTGCAACTTCGCCGCCCTCGTTCCGGACGAGTCTCTTTTCCCGGTGGCTCGCTTCGGGGAGTGCCTCGACCATGTGCTCGTCCGCGATGGCGGGCGGGCGCTCCAGTACAGCGGCACCCTGGGCCTCCGGCCGTTGCGGGAGATCATCGCGAAGCGGATGATCCGGCACGGTGCGAAGGTCGATGCCGACCAGATCCTGATCACGAGCGGCGCCCAGCAGGGGTGCGACCTGATCTTCCGCTCCTTCCTGTCCGCGGGGGATCGGCTGATCGCGGGCACGCCCACCTAT
Organism: uncultured Phycisphaerales bacterium; assembly: GCA_964620445.1. Classification (GTDB taxonomy): domain Bacteria; phylum Planctomycetota; class B15-G4; order B15-G4; family CAYZWU01; genus CAZUHB01. The sequence goes on along the minus strand of CAZUHB010000052.1, from coordinate 22,246 downwards.
CACAACATCTTCCCCCTGCTCCGGCAGATGGAAGCTGGTGTTTCTCCCGTGTCGGTCACCCCCACCGGTCTCGATCCGGCGGCGCTCGTGCAGGCTGCCGACGATCCGAGCGTGCGCCTCATCTACACCATGCCCAATTTCCAGAATCCCACGGGCCACACCGCCACTCTCGAGAATCGCAAGAAGGTTCTCGATATCGCGGCGTCGGCCGGTTTGCCCATTCTCGAGGACGACTACGAGCACGACCTCGCGCTCGACAGCGACTCGTTGCCGTCGATCCAGTCGCTCGACACGCAGGGCCGCGTCATCTACCTAGGCACCTTCTCCAAGAGCCTCTTTCCCGGCCTGCGCGTCGGGTGGCTGGCCGCGTCGCGCGAGGTGATCGACAGGGTGGCGGCGCTCAAGAAAGCGTCCGACCTGGAAAACAGCACCCTGCTCCAGTCCGCGCTCTACGAGTTCTGCCGGCGCGGCTACTACGACGAGCACCTTCCGGCCGTGCGGCGGACGATCGCCGAGCGGATGGAGGCGGCTTTCGGCGCTCTCGAGCGGCACATGCCCCCGGGCACGGCCTGGTCGAAGCCGATCGGCGGCTACGGCCTCTGGGTCGAACTTCCCGCCGGGGTCCGCTCGGAAACGATCTACCTGCGCGCCGGCGAACGGGGCGTGCTCGTCTCACCGGGCAGCCTATTCGTGGGAACGGGAGACGACCCCGGCGCGATCCGGCTCTCCATCTCGCGCACCGCGCCATCGGTGATCGACGAGGGGATCCGGATCCTCGGCGAAGTGATCAGCGCCGAGCTGAGCACGCCCCGATCGGGCAAGACGGTCCTGTCGGAAACACCGCAGCACTTGTGACATGAAAGGCCAATTTTTCATCGACATAGATTCGTTGTTCACGGAGGAAAGTAAATGACCAGCAGCGACAGAATGAAATTGAACGTGGGCCTGGCCGAGATGCTCAAGGGCGGCGTCATCATGGACGTGACCACCGCCGAACAGGCCAAGATCGCCGAGGACGCGGGCGCGGCCGCGGTGATGGCGCTCGAACGGGTGCCGTCCGACATCCGCAAGGACGGCGGCGTGGCGCGCATGGCGGCGATCGACGTGATCGAGAATATCATGAAGACGGTCAACATCCCCGTCATGGCCAAGGTCCGCATCGGCCACTTCGCCGAGGCGCGCATCTTGCAGGCGCTCGGCGTCGACTACATCGACGAGAGCGAGGTTCTCACGCCGGCCGACGAGAAGTACCACGTGGACAAGTTCGCCTTCGACGTGCCTTTCGTGTGCGGCTGCCGCAACCTGGGCGAGGCTCTGCGCCGGATCGGCGAGGGCGCGGCCATGATCCGCACCAAGGGTGAGGCCGGCTCGGGCGACATCGTCGAGGCCGTGCGCCACATGCGCCATGTCCAGGCGGGCATCCGAGAGCTCACCACCCTGGGCGACGAGGAGCTGATGACCAAGGCGAAGGACCTGGGCGCCCCCTACGATCTGGTCAAGCTCGTGGCCAGGGACGGCAAGCTGCCCGTGCCCAACTTCGCTGCCGGCGGCATCGCCACCCCGGCCGACGCGGCCCTCATGATGCAGCTCGGCGCCGAGGCGGTTTTCGTGGGCTCGGGCATCTTCAAGTCGGAAGATCCGCCGAACCGCGCCAACGCGATCGTGCAGGCGACCACCCACTTCGAGGACGCCCACAAGCTCCTCGACATCTGCCGCGGGCTCAAGGGCGCCATGCCCGGTCTCGATGTGGCCAAGCTCGACGACAAGGACCTCTTGCAGACACGCGGATGGTAGCGGCCAAAACGATGACGATCGGCATTCTGGCTCTTCAAGGCGATTTCGAAGCCCACGGCCGGGCGCTCGACGAACTGAGCGCGGCCTGGACCGCGGTGACCGTTCCCGAACAATTCGACGAGATCGACGGGCTGATCATCCCGGGCGGCGAATCGACGACCATGCTCAAGCTCTTCACCCCCGCGCTGCGCGCCGCGATCGTGGAATTCCACGATCGCGGCGGGGCGATCTACGGCACCTGCGCGGGCACGATCCTGCTCGCCCGCGAGGTGCGCAATCCGGCCCAGGAATCGCTCGGGTTGCTCGACGCCGTGGTGAGCCGCAACGGCTACGGCCGGCAGCTCGAGAGCGCCATCGTGCGACGAGCCGATCGGGGCGTCGGCGGCGAGATCGTTCCCGACGAGATGGTCTTCATCCGGGCGCCCGTGATCCACAGCGTGGGCACCGGGGTGCGCGTCCTTGCCAGCATCGATCAGCAGCCGGTTTACGTGGAGCAGGGGCGGGTCATGGCCACCACCTTCCACCCCGAACTCTCGAAGGACAGATCGGTCCATCGCCGATTCCTGGAGAAAATCGAAGTCAAACCTGTATAATATCTGCGGCGTATACTTAGAAACCCGCTCGCGCGGCACCCCCCGCTTCGTGTTTTTCAGAATGTCCTTTTTCAGAGTGGTGATCCAGGAGGAATGCTATGACTGTCGCCTTTCGTGCCTTTTTCACGGCGACCTTTGCCACGATCAAGAGGTGGAAGATCGTTTTCTTCCTCTTCGTCTTCAACCTGATCTTCGGACTCCTGGTCTCCCTTCCTCTGATCAGCGATATCCACGGACTGGGCGGGCATTTCGGGGGGCTTGACGATTTCATCCGATCCTTCGATCCCGAGATCTATCTCGATTTCACCAACCACGCTCAGAGCGCCCACGGGGGTGCGGCGTTCGGCATCTGGGGTCTCGTCTACTTCTGTCTCTTCAATGTGCTCACCGCGGGCTCGATCGGCATCCTCGTCGATCCGCGCGAGTCCACCACGCTCAAGACCTTTTTCAAGGCCTGCGGCCAGTACTGTTTCCGCTTCTGCCGGCTCCTCGTCTACTACGCCATCGCCCTGGCGCTCATTGCCTGGATCAATGGGCTCCTGAACAGTTTCATCTGCTGGTATTTCGAGAGCAGCCAGAAATTCGGAGCGGGATCGGAGATGCTCGGCTGGACGCTGTTCGGCAAGAACGTATTCATGCTGATCGTGCTCGGCTTCGGGCTCCTTTCGTTCAACTATGCGAAAACCGCGGCCGTGATCGAGGATGGCCACTTCATGGGCTACTATTTCCTGCGCGGTATCGGATTCACCTTCTCCCACGCTCTCACGACCGGGCTCTTCCTGATCCTTTCGCTCGTCCCGCTCGGCCTCGTGGTCCTGCTCTACGTGGCGGTGAGAAAAACGATCAACGTGCACGGATCGTACATGATCCTCGAGGGGATCCTCCCCTGGAAGTGGGTCGTGTCGGGCGCCGCGGTCTACATCGCCCTGGCCCAGGTCGTTCAGTTCCTCGTCCAGGCCTGCCTCTTCTTCCGCATGGCGGGGCAGGTTTCCATCTTCAAGAGATACATGGGGCAGTCGGCCTACCTCGATCCCGACCTGCACAAGAACATCCCCGAAGCTTACTTCGTCGTGGACAGCCCCGGAACGGCAAGCGCCAAGGCCAAGAAAAAAGTTGGCGATGACAAAAGGGAGGGCAAGTGAGATGGTGAACAACAGAATCTGCCGAATCGTGCCCCTCTGCATCGTCTTCCTGGCCCTGGCCGGTGCCGCGAGCCGCGCCCAGGAAGCCGAACCTCTGAGCGAACGTGTCGTCGACTACCAGATCGCGGCGCGGTTCCTGGCCGAAGAGCGCATGCTCGACTGCACCGAGCTCGTATCGTTCCGGAACACCACGGGGTCGCCCACGAGCGAGCTCGTGTTCCACCTCTACATGAACGGTTTTGCCAACTCGGAATCGATCTACCAGAAAAACAGCAGCTGGGGCATCGACTTCAACACCCGCGGCGAGCCCGTACTCGGGTACATGGACATCGAATGGGTCGTCATGGGAGACGGAGCGGCCCTGCCGTCGCCCGCCGTGATCGACGACACCCTGATGCGCGTTCCGCTGCAAAAGCCGCTCGCGCCCGGCGAACAGGTCGAGGTGAAGATCGACTTCTCGGTCAAGCTCCCCCTCCGAATCCTGGGTCGGTCCGGTTTCATCGGCGAACACCTCTGGGTGGGACAGTGGTATCCCAAGCTCGGTGTTCTCGACGATGAGGGCTGGATCGCGGCGCCCTTCTATCCCCGATCCGAGTTCTTCGGGCCCTTCGGCACTTTCGACGTGGAAATCACCCTGCCCGCGGCGTTCAAGGTGGAGGCGACGGGGAAGCTGCTCGACGCGTCCGTGGACGATGAGTCGGGGATCCAGACGGTGAGGTTTTGCGCCGAGGATGTTCATGACTTCGCCTGGGTGGCCGACACCCAGGCCGACGTGCCGCCTCCGGCGATCGCCGACAACGTGGAGATCGTCCGCTTCAGTCAACCCTATGCCGAGCAGAAGGTGGAACAGATCACCAACGCCGTGCGCGGCTGCCTGGCTCTCTACGCCGACTGGTACATGCCCTACCCTTACGAGCGCATCGTGGTCGCGGGCGCGCCTCATGGTGTCTCGGCCGGCATGGAGTACCCGGGGCTGATCAACATCTCCTTCGGCTACCCGACCCACATCGACTGGCTCGCCAAGAAGGTCAGGCCGCCGGTGGGCGTCACGGTCCACGAGTTCACGCACCAGTATTTCTACGGCATCCTGGCGAGCAACGAGGTGGCCGACCCCTGGATCGACGAGGGTCTCACGACGTACACCACGACCAAGGTCATGGAAGAGCTCTACGGCCCGGGAGTGAACATCACCTTTCTGAGCCGCATGGAGAAGACGATCCTCCTCGATCGGTTCAACAGGGGATTCGGCCTGCCCTTCAAGGGCGGCAATAAATGCATGGCGCAGGTCCATCGGTTTGCCAACCTTGCCAATTTCATCGGCTATGACGAGAGTCCCTTTCACGGTTCGGGCAGGCCTACACTCCTCGGCTACAGGATCGAGGATATCGACGCTCATGGCTTCGACACCCACTTCGGCCTGTGGCGGAAGGAGGAGTACGTGCCCTTCGCGTACACGTCGCCGGTCACGAGCGCGGCGCACGAATTCTACCCGGGAGCCTATCACCCGATCGCCTACTCGAAAGCGGCGCTCAGCCTCGAGACCCTGGAGAATCACATCGGCCGCGATGCCATGAAGAAGATCCTCAAGTCGTTCGTGGAGCGCTTCAAGTTCAAGCACCCGCGCGGCACCGATCTGCTCGAGGCGCTCGCTGCCGGCGCCGGGCCGGAGCATGCCGACCTCGTGACGCAGCTCTTCACCGGGACGGGAGCGGTCGACTACGCGGTCACGAGGGCAACGTGCCGCGCGAAGACCGATCTCGTCGGTTTCGCCACGCAAAAAGAGCCGGGCGACGAGATCGTCTACCACGGGCCGGTCGTGGTCGTGGAAAGTGTCGCCGAGTCTGACGAGGAGGCCGCCGTCGAGGCTGCCGCCGAAAAGCCCGCGAAAGAGTACGAGTGGTCGGTGATCGTGGCCAACCACGGCGGCGTCACCCTCCCGGTCGACGTGGAGTTCTGCTTCGAAGGCGGCCGCACGTCGCGGCGCGTCTTCGACGGTAAGACCTCTTTTGTGCGCTTCGAGGGCCGGAGCACCGACCGCCTCCTCGGCGCGATCGTCGATCCGGAACACAAGATGGCGCTCGACCTGAACCTGATCAACAACTCGCGCACCGTGGCATTCCAGAAGCAGGGCACGACCTTTTTGAGCGGCGTGGCCCACTTCTGGACGCAGAACTTTCTCAATGGCTTCGCGTTCTTCAATTGATGAATCCGAGGCCGCGAAGATCTGGACGAGGTTGGCGATGAGGATCGTTCTCATCCTGTGTGCCCTGGCCCTGTTCGCCGCGGTGGCGGTCTGGACCCTCCTTCCTTCCGCGGAACCCGCCTGCATCGTGCTCTTCTCCGTGGACACCTTGCGCGCCGACCGCCTCGGGTGCTACGGGAACGATCGCTGGGAGAGTTCGCCAAGCCCGGTGGCGGACGCGCTCGCCGCCGACGGGATCCTCTTCGAAGACTTCACCACGCCGCGGGGCCAGACCCATCCTTCGATCGCCTCCATGCTCCTCGGCAAGTATCCGATCACCCACGGCCTGCGAGAGAACGGGCAGAAACCGCGGCCCGGTCAGGTGAGCTTTGTCGAGCTCCTCTCCGAAGAGGGGTATGCCACCGCCGGATTCGTGTCCAACCTCCAGGCGTACACCCTGCGCGCACCGCGCAAACCGGCGTGGTGGACGGGGGGCTTCGACACCTTCGGCGACGGCTACGGCGGCGATCCGATCGGCGCGGTCCGCAGACCGCTGCAGGACCAGTGGGGCTGGGACGAACGGGTGGAGGCGCAGGCGGTCGAGTGGATCAGGAGCCGGGCCGGAAAGGGCGATCAGCCCTTCTTCCTCTGGGTCCACTTCTACGACGTGCACAAACCCTACCTTCCCCATCGGACATGTCCCGACTTTGCGCCCGGCTATGACGGTCCGCTCGCCCTTCCCGGCAGGGATTTCGATCGGACGGATCGGCCGGATTTCGATCGGATCACACCGGCCATCGACCGCGCCACCCTCTCGCGCAGGCCGCTCCCCGCCGAGGACCACGACTACGTGCTCGCCTGTTACGACGCGGGCGTGGCGGGCACCGACGCCCGCATCGGCCGGATCGTGGAGGAGCTGAAGAGCGCCGGCTTGATGGAGAACACGTGGGTCGTCTACACCTCCGATCATGGCGAGGAGCTCGGCGATCACAACGATTACTACTACCACGGCGCCTCGATCTACGAATCGGTGCTGCGTATCCCGCTCCTCGTCCAACCGCCCAGGGGCGGGTCCGCGCCAAGGGGCGTGCGCGCCAGGACTCTTTGCCAGAACGTGGACCTCGCACCCACCTTCCTCGCGCTCGGCGGCATCGAACCGCCCGACGAAATGGAAGGTTTCTCACTCCTCGAGGTTCTTTCGGGAAAGGCCCGATCGACGGGGAGACGGATCGCGGTGGCCGAGTGGCAGGACCTCATCTACTCGGTGAGCGACGGGGCGATGAAGTACATCCACAACCCGAGGGGTGCCTGCCCCCTGAAACCTCCCTGGGGGCATGGCGCACGGAGCGTCCCGGAGACGGGATTCGTCCCGGAGACGGGATTCGTTTACGACAAGGAGGAACTCTACGACCTCCGCCGGGACCGGGCCGAGCAGAACAACATCGCCGCGGACAGGAAAAACGTGACGGCCGAGATGCGCAAGAAGCTCGCGACCTGGCTGGAAGATCCCGCGCGGCAGCAGGCGTTCGGCACCGGCAAGTTGAGCGACGAGGAGAAGGCGATGATCGAGGCGCTCGGCTACACCGCCCCCGGACGGACGCGCAGAGACGTGACGTTCCGCAAGTAGTCCGCTGAAAAAAGAAGGGGTCGCCGGAAACGCGTTCCGGTGACCCCCTCTGTTTTTTTGGAGCCTTTACAGAAAGATCGGCATGCCCATGATCGGCCAGATGAGGGCGACCGCGATGCCGGTCACGATCATGAGCAGCACGCTGGCCGGGATCCCGTAGCCGAAGAATTCGCCGCTCGTGAACTGCTTCGAGTCGTAGGCGATCGCGTTCGGCGCCGCGCCCACGAGCAGCAGGAACGGCATGCCGGCCACCACCAGCGAAGAGAAGAGCACCACCTCGGGCGCCACGCCCAGGTAGGGCGCGATCACGAGCGCCACGGGGAGCGAGATCGCGATGGCGGCCACGTTCATGATGAAGTTGGTCATGAGCATGACGAAGAACGCCATTCCCATGATGAAAACGAATCCCGTCGATTCCTTGAACATGACGAGCCAGTTCACGGCCAGCCACTTGGCCGCTTCCGTCTGGTAGAGACAGAAACCGATGCTCATGGCTCCGCCGAAGAGAAGAATGATGTTCCAGGGAATCTTCTCGAGGTCGTTGATATCGAGGATGCGGAAGAGAAAGAAGAGAACCGTCGAGATGAGGATGATGCCCGTCTTGTCGACCGCCATCATCTCGGGGATCACCGCCCGCATACACATGGCCACGATCATGCCCCCCACGACCAGGGCGGCGAGCAACTCGTTCCGGGTGAGAGGTCCCAGCTCGGCGTTGAGCACCTTGGCCTTCTCCCGCAGGCCGGGAATGACTTTCTTCTCCGGTTTGAAGAATACCATGAAGAATCCCCAGAGAAGGAAGACCATGAGCCAGCCGATCGGGAACATGTACCACGAAAGTTCGAGGAAACCGACGTCGTTTCCGATGATTTCCTTGTAGAACCCGATCGCCACCGCGCCGCGCGCCGCACCGAGCAGGGTGACGATACTGCCCGCGCCCGCGACGAAAGCCATTCCGATAAAGAGCCCCTTGCCGAATTTGGTCGGCCTGTCGCCCTCGCCGTACAGCGCGTAGATGGCGAGCAGGAGGGGATAGATCGTGGCCGCCACCGCGGTGTGGGCCATGATGTGCGTGAGCGCGGCGGTCACGATGAAACAACCGAGATAGATCATGCTCGTCTTCTCGCCCACGATCTCGAGCATCTTGTAGGCGAGGCGCTTGGTGAGACCGGTCTTGGTGAAGACGATACCGATCATGATCGAGGCGAAGATGAACATCACCGACGGATCCATGAAATCGCCGAAGGCATCCTTGGCGGGCCTGATCAGGAAGAGGGCCTGCAAGATGCCGATGACGAGGCTGGTCACACCGATCGGAACGACCTCGAACACCCACCATGTGCCTGCCAGGAGAAAGATACCCAGCGCGGCCTTGGCCTTGTGATCGAGCGGGAAGTGCTCTCCGTTGGGATCGACCGCGTCGGGCCAGGGCGGCGAGATGTAGACGACCGCGAAAAAGATGAGACCCAAAAAAATGATCGTGATGCGCCGCAAGTCGATCGAATTCTTCTCCGCCAGCGCGCTCGCCGTTGCATTCATGTTGTAGATTCCTTAACGACCTCTGCAAGAGGCCTGCAAATCGAAAACACAATTTATCCGGAAAGTAAATGAACTACCGCATGCAGGACTTGATGATGCGGCACACTTCGGCGAACACATCGCTGAGGCGCAGGATACCGACCACCTTCTCATCGTCGCCGCCCGTCACGAGCAGCGACTGGTGATGACCGATCACCAGCTGGTGGATCGCCTCGTCGAGAGTCGTCTCCTCGTGAACGTACTCGGCCACCTCGGGGGTGTACATGATCTCCTTCACCCTGATCTTGGCGGCCTTGTCACAGATGTTGTCGAGAGGTTTCTGCCAGAGTCCCATGTCGTCGATCATCGACGTGATGAACTCGGCGCCCAGCCCGAACCGTGCCAACTTCTTGAAATCCTTGATCTCGCCGTACTTTGGTTCGAGCGCCCTGATCACGTCCCACTGGCTCACCTTGCCCACGATCGTCTTCTTCTCGTCGAAGACGAGGACGGCGCGGTGCTTGTAGCGATCCTGCCCGAACTTCTTCTGCGCCTCGTCGAGGGCCAGCACCGCATCGTAGAGCGTCGCATCGTCGGACACGGACGCGTACTCGTCCAGGGGAACCATGAGCTTGCTTACCGGGATTTTCACGATGAAGTACCTCTTCTTTCAACGCGAACGGATCGAGTATCGGTCGACCTCTCGAGCATCCCACGATTCTTCCCATTTGCCGGACAAATTCAAGAACCCGTATAGAAACTGTTTGCCCGGCCGTACCGGACGGTCTGCAAACCCCGCCCATCGATCATCCGGTGATCATTGTTTTCCTCCTCCGGTTGCGTTACACTCGGCCCGTTACCGACGATTTCACTCTTTCTGGATAGAACATGGAAAACGACAAGATCCTCATCGTGGACGACGAACCCGATTTCGTGGAAGCCCTGGCCAAGCGGTTGAAGAACCACGACATGGACGTGGAAATCGCCAACGGCGGGGAGGAAGCACTCGTCAAAGCCAAGTCTCAGGACTTCACGGCAATCGTCCTCGATCTGAAGATGCCCGGCATGGACGGCATCGAGACACTGGAACGCCTGAAAAAAATCAATCCCGACCTCCAGATAATCCTTCTCACGGGACACGGCTCGATCCGCGAGGGCGTGGATTCCATGAAGCACGGCGCCCTCGACTTCCTCGAGAAGCCGGCTGATTTCGAGGAATTGCTCGAAAAGATCAAGACCGCAAAGGCGCAGCGCATGCTGCTCGTCAAGAAGAGCACCGAAGACAAGATGACCGACATCATGAAAAAGAAGGGCTGGTAACAGGCCCAGCCCGGCAGGATCATCCGCCCCGGCCGCTCCTGCCTCCCCGCTCGATCCCCTTCCAGTGCCTGATTTCGATCACTCTCGTCCGGCTCCGGCTCAATCGATCCGCGCCGTTCTGCGCGATTGCTTGTGGGCGGGCAGGATCACCACGAAGGAGGCGCCCCTCGCCGGCTCGGACACGACGCGGATCTCGCCGTCGTGGCGCTTCACGATCCCGTAGCAGATCGACAATCCCAAACCCGTGCCCAGGCCGGTCGGCTTGGTCGTGACAAAGGGATCGAAGAGCCGGTCCCGCACCGAATCGTCCACGCCGGGTCCATCGTCGCGAACCGAAATCGTCACCTTGCCCTCTTCCTCCCGGGTGGTGAGCCACACGTTCCCCTCTTCCCGATCGGACAGGGCGTGAATCGCGTTCGTGATGAGGTTGATGAAGATCTCCTGGAGCTGCATCTCCTCGATCGCCACGCGCGGCAGATCGGGCTGATAGTCCCCGTGGATCTTCACGTTCGCCAGATGGGCTTCCTTCTCGAGAAAGGGGAGGATCTCGTCGAGGCAGGCGTTCACGTCGGCCTCCATGACGCGCGCCTCGGACTTGCGGGCGAACGCGAGCAGCCGCCGCGTGATGACCCGCCCCCTCTTCACGTGCTTCACGATCTTGGGCAGGCCGTCGCGCAGCTCGTCGACGAGGCCCGCGCCGCCGGAAGGGGAATCCTTTTCGATGAGCTCGTTCAGGTATCCGGCGATCTCGGAGATGATCGCCAGGGGATTGTTGATCTCGTGGGCCACTCCCGACGCGAGACGACCGACCGCGGCGAGGCGTTCGGACTGCATGATCTGACCCATGAGCGCCTTGCGGTGGGAGATATCCTTGCACAGTCCGACCGTTCCGATCATCCGTCCCGACGAGTCCTTGAGCCGTGACAAGCTGAGGGAAACGGGCAGCGGAGAACCGTCCTTGCGCTTCAGTTCCGTCGAGTAGTCGCGCACCGCGTCGCCCTCGGTGATCTGCCGGATCAGGCGCACCCGCAAGGTCGGATCCATGTAGAACGATTCGGAAAGCGCGCCGATCGCTTCCTCGGCCGTGTAGCCGAGGCTCTCCTCGGCAGCCCGGTTGAAGGACGCGATCCTTCCCCCCAGGTCGGACGTGATGATCAGCACGGGCGAGTTGTCGATGATGTTCTGCAAGTACTCGCGCGTCACCCGCAGCTGGTTCTCCGCTTCCTTCTGCGCGGTCATGTCCCTGGCGATACTGCACACCGCGGTGGGATCGCCCTCCTTGTCCATGATGGGGAACTTGACCGTGGAGAGGTAGACCTTCCGCCCCCCCATCTCGAGCTCCATGTCGAGGGAGACCGCGTCGCGCTTGCGCCACGCCTCGCGGTCGCCGGCCATGAGCATCTCGGCCACTTCCGGGGGAAAGAGCTCCTTGTCGGTCCGGCCCAGGATCTCGTTTTCCGTTTTGGTGAAGAGCGTGCACGCCGACGGGTTCACGTCGATATAGCGGCCGCTGAGATCCTTCACCGACGTGACCTGGGGCGCCATGTCCATGAATCGCTGGAGGCGGCTCTCCGTGTCCTGCAGCACCTCCTCGAGACGCACGCGGTGGGTGATGTCGCGCGTGATCTCGAGCATGCCGACCACGTCGCCCTTCTTGTCGCGCCAGGGCGCGCCCACGAGGGAGGTGTAGTGCGCCTTGCCCTGGTCGTCGAAGTTTTTCCGGACCAGCGATTTCGGAACCCCTTCCTTCATCACCGCGAAGAAGGGGCAGTCTTCCATCGCCACCCGGCATTCGCCGCGCACCTGCGAGTCCACGTCGTAGCAGTTTTTCCCGCGGACCTCGTCGATCTCGAGGGCATTGTTGTTCAGGAAGGAGGAGTTCGCGTCCTGGATCTTCATGTCCCTGTCGACGACGAGGATCTCGTCGGGGATCGAATCCAGAATCTGGGCGATCCGCTCGCGCTCGGCCTCGACGCTCTCGCGGAGTTCGGTGCGCTGCTCGATCACCGCTTCCTCGGCCTGGTGGAGTTCCCAGAAAAGCCGCGCTCCCACGTGGTCGATGAGGTGGACGTTTTTCGGCCGGGTGCGCACGATCTCGTCCACCATCTCGTCGCGGCCGGTGAGCTCGATGATCAGATCGAGATCGGGAATCTTGTAGAGGTCCTCGTAATCCCTGGTCACGAGCGGAACGCCGATCTCACGGGCGTACAAGATCCCGGGCGCGTCGGGATCGATGTCGGCCACGCCGAGGATGTGCATGCGAAAGTCGCGGAGCGCGTCGGTCTCCACCATGTCGAGAATGGAGACGCAGCCCTTGCCGCCGCCCACGATGGCGGCTTTCAGGGGGCCCGCGTCGCGGCCGCCCAAGGATCGAGCTGTCCCTGCGGAGCTGTCTGACATTTCTTGACCTCCATGAAGCGGGCCATTGTACGAGATAGGACCTTCGATTCACACCTTGCGGTCGCGATCGAGGAGGCCCTTCGGTTCCGCGAAACCGGCCGGCCCGTGGCGAGGTGGCCGTCATCATGAAGGTTCACTCGTCGCGGGAGGCGCACTTCTCCAGCAACAGACGCAACACCGCCCCGCGCGTCGCGTCGTCGAGGTGGCCGGCCGCCCGCAGGCGGTCGGCCACATCCATCGGAGTGGGCAGTTCGCGGAGCAGATCGTCCACCATCGGCTCCACCTCGATGCGCAGCGCCTCCGCGCGACCGATCTGCCGGAAGCGTTCGGTCCGCGAGACCGTATCCCACACGCGCACCGTGCGGTCTCCCGAGGCCGATGCGATCTGCGTTCCATCGGGGCTGAAGGCCACGGAGTGCACGTAACTGCCATGACCGCGCAGGACGGCCACCCGCTCGAAGGTCTCGCCGTCCCAGAGTATGACCGTTCCGTCGTTGCCGCCCGAGGCGATGCGGCTCCCGTCAGGGCTGAAGTTGACCGAAAAGACCTCGCCCTGATGCTCGCGCATCGTGGCCAGTTCGGTCTTGCCCACGAGGTCCCAGACCTTGATGACCCCCTTGATGTCGCCCAAAGCGAGCTTTTTCCCGTCGGGGCTGAAGGCGATGGTGAGGACAGGAGCGTCGTGCCGGGCCACCGATTCGGTTTTCCCGGTTGCGGCCGTTTCCCTGATCTGGATTTCACCCGACCCGTAAGCCTTCGCGAATCTGGAGCGATCCGAGCTCAACGCCTGAGGGCCGTTCCACCGACTGAATTGCGCTCCTCCCCGTACGAAATGCGCCCAGACCAACTCATCCTTTGTTATTCCCGCGAACGCCTTCAAGATCCGCTCATCGTCGTGGGAACGGGGATCGGTCAGCCGGTCGCCGGTCGCCGGATCCCATAATTGCGACCCGAGCAACCGGGATCCGTCCGGATTGAAAGCGAGCCCCGCGCGTCCCCCCGCGACGGGCAGCGTGGCGAGCCGTTTGCCGGTCAGCGCGTCCCACAGACAGATCTTGTCGTCCCATTCGCTCGATGCGATGAGCCTGCCGTCTGGACTGAAAACCACGGTGTACGCGAAACTCCGGTGACCGTCCAGAACGAGGCGGGCGTCGCGCCTCCAGGCCCACACCCGCGCACCGCTCCTGTTCGCGGCCACGAGCATCTCGCTGTCCGGGGAAAATACGAGGGACGCAACGGGCTGCTTCGTCGGCGCAGAGGTGAGCACGCGCAGCGTCGTTCCACTCAGGAGATTCCAGACCCGGGTCGTACCATCGATGGAGGCGCTCGCGAGGTGAGCACTGTCCGGGGAAAATGCGACCGCCGAGACCGGCTTCGTGTGACCGTGGAGAACGTGCGTCACCTCGAGGGTCGATGCGTCGAAAATGCTGATCATCCGCTGAAAATGCCCGACCGCCAGGTGCTGCCCATCGGGAGCGACGGCGAGCGCGACTGCCCCGTCGCCGAAAACCCTGTAAACGAGCCGTTCCCCCTCGATCGAGTAGATGTAGAGAAAAAAAAGGCCGCCGTCGCACCGATCGTCACCGAAGTTTCCGCCGATGACCGCCATCCGCGACCCGTCGGATGAGAAAGCCACCTTGCGCGCTTCCGTGGGAAAGGGAGCCGTACTGAACCGGGTGCGCCCCGCCTTTATGTCGATGACCAGGGCTCCCCTCCTGACCGAGCCGACCGCCAGCAGGGAAGAGTCCGGGCTGAAGCGGAGATCAAGTATCTCGGACGGCTCCACCGATTGTCCGAGCAGCCTGGTGCCGGTCCGGACATTTTCGACGATCAGCGTCCCGTCGGTCTTGTTCAGAAAGGCGAGTAGCGATCCATCCGCCGACAGGACCGGATCGGTCAGCGCGCCCGCACCCCGGAATCCGGCCACGATTTCGCCCGAAAGCAGGTCGACCAGGTCGACACCCTCATCCCCTTCGAAAGCCGCGCGGGGATTCCCTTCGGGACCGAAGGCCGCGTTCACCACGAATTTCGGCACTCCGCTCCGGCCGGGCGTTCCCGAAGTCTCGCCGACCATAAACTCGCAGAGGTGCGATTCGAAGCGCGTGTACAGGTGGCGCCATTCCCAGCCGCGGAACTCGGGCGGAACCGCCTCGAGGTGCTTCAGCCCGCGCAGTGGATCGTTCTCTCCAACGGCGTCGGCGGCGGTGATCTCCAGCCTGATCGCCGCGCGTTGCGCCTCAGCCTTGCTCTCGAGGGCGCGTTTCTCGCCGCGGAGGGCTTGCACGCCAAAATTCAACGACGTGACGCTCCCGGCGAGCAGGATCAGGAAAGAGAGCACCAGACCGGCGACGAGCCCCTTGTGCCGCTTGGTGAACTTCTTGAGCTGGTAAAAGGCGCTCGGCGGGTGGGCGGCGATCGGCTCGTCAGCCAGGTAATGCCGCAGGTCGGAGGCCAGCGCCGCCGCGGTCGCGTAGCGGCGGGTGCGATCCTTCTCCATCGCCTTGCCCACGATCGTGTCCACGTCGCCGCGGCAGGACGCCACGACCGAACCGAGCCGCGTCGGTTCGTCCTCCTGGATGATCCGAGCCGCCTCGGGAATCGGCTTCTTCCGCAGGTCGTAGGGAAGACGGCCCGCGAGCAGCTCGTAAAGGATGACACCGAGAGAATAGATATCGCTGCGCTCGTCCACCCGGCCCGAAGCGCCGGCGACCTGTTCGGGGCTCATGTAGGCGATCGTCCCGATCAGCTGGCCCGTGTCGGTCTGCATCGACGTCATCTGGATATCCGCGTCGGTGGCGCGCGCGACCCCGAAGTCGAGCACCTTCGGCTGTCCGGGCGCGGCAAAGACGGCGCCATCCGTTGCCGTCGGCGTGACCGCCTCGTCCACGACGAACAGGTTTTCCGGTTTGAGATCGCGATGCACGATCCCTCTCTGATGGGCATGGTGCACGGCATCGCAGATACGCGCCACCAGCTCGATGCGCACGGTGATGTCGAGATCGTTTTCCTCGGCGTAGGCTCTGAGCTCCCGCCCCTCCACGTATTCCATGGCAAAGTAGGGCAGTCGGGCCGCGCCCGCGTCGATCTCGCCCGCGCCGTAGATCTGCGCGATTCCCGGGTGCCGGAGCCGGCCGAGCACGTCAGCCTCGAAGCGGAACCGTTTGAGCAAATTCTCCGTCAAGAGTCCCGGGCGGATCATCTTCAGCGCCACCCGGCGCTGAGGATGATCCTGCTCCGCCAGATAGACCGTGCCCATGCCGCCTTCGCCGATCTTTTCCACGATGCGATAGGGGCCGATCTTTTCGGGTACCGAGGGGGACCAGCTCCCGGCGAGATCCTTCTCGCCTCTACCGACCCCCAGTGCACTGGCGAGGATCTCGTGTCCCTTCTCGAGCCTCTCTTCCTCGAAGAGATCGCCCCCGTCCTGATCGGCGGCGAGCAGGCGCTCCACATCGCGCCGGAGGCGGTCGTCCCCCTGGCAGGCCAGATCGATGAAAGCCTCGCGGGCGGCCCCGTCGAGATCGGCCGCCTCGAGGAATATATTCATGACATGCTGATAGCGTTCTTCGCTCATGACAGATTGTTGCCGCTCATTTCGCGCATGAGATCGATCGAGAAGTCCTTGGGCATGATGAGACCGGTCAGGGTGACGCGCTCCGCGTCGAGAATCCGCCGCATGGCGCCGGCGATGATCGCGCTGATCTCTTCCGGCAGGAGGCCGTGAAGGGAGACCTTCTCTTTCCGTGCCTGGGTATCAAGAGACAACAAGCTCAATTCCCTTCACGGCTGCTCGAGGAGACTCATCTCCTTGAATTCGTGATCTCAACTCTAACATACGGCCGGTAGTGGATGGAAGCGGCGCCGTGAAGCGCTTTCCACCCATTTCTTGCGCCGAATCGAAAAGCCCTGCCGTCGAGGTTACAAAGAATTTTAAAAAAGTCCGTAAACATCCTCTCTCTCGCGACATGTCTTTTTATAGCGAAGACGCTCAATTCGACTCGGTCGATCGGGAACGAATAATCAAATCATCCAACTGACGCGGTTCCAACTGCCAGTGCCAGCGGTCCCATTATGTCCAAAGGGAGCAGAGAAACCATGATTCACCCTCACCCAGTCGGAAGTTCGACGAACAACGCTCTTGTCCTTTTCCTCGTCGTGGCACTCGCGCTGTGTGCGGCCGGCCAGGCCCCGTGCCAGACCGTCCCCGCCCCCGGTGTTCCAGAACCGGGCGAAGCACAGGATCCGGTCTATCCAACGCCCGCGCCGACAATGTGCCGCTACTGCTGGTTCGGCAGTCCACCCGAACTGGAGCCGTCGAGCGGCAGCCCCAGTGGCGGCGGGAACGGCAACACTTCACCGACGGTGCCTCCCTGGAGGAATGATCCGGGAGGCAGCAGCGGCAACGTGATGCAACAGGAATTCCGCGGGAACTCCGCCGGTGAGATCGTGTTCAGCGACGAGGGTGCGATCGAGATCACCTCGCTCCTCTCTCCCACCAAAGGCGCCACGCGCGACGCGCACAGCGTGGAGCTGAGCTCGGGCCAGCTCGAGTTCACCATCCCCACCGGGATACGCCTGAAAGGCCGCGCCGGCCACGACCTCGATCTCAACCTGATCTTCCGTTCCGGCGTCTATCGCCCGGGAGCGGCTCTCGGCCCCTTCTGGAGCCTGAGCGTGGAAGACTTTCTGTTCGTGGAAAAGATCATCGATCTGGGGGAACGCGAAAACGGGAGCGGTCCGCTCTCGCCGGTGCGGTATCGGCTCGACGACCTCTTGCAGGATTCGCCCTACCTCAACAGGCTGCAAAACGGCCGGGTCTTTTCCTACACGAACCTCGACGCCCTTCTCGAGAGGAAAGGTTTCAGACAGGACGCGGGCGGCAACTGGTTCACGATCCCCAACTCGACCTACAGCGCCGACGTGGGTTTCACCTACGACATGCTGCTCGAGAGCCCGCCCTCGTCGCTGCAACCTCCGGGCGACGCCTGCCTGAGCGGCGTGATGGATCCCTTTTTCCACAGGCCCGGTGCCGAGAACGACGTGGACCGCAAGAACCTGTGCACCTTCATCGCCCAGCCGGGCCGCTTCGAGAAGGTGGACTGGAGCTGCACCGCGATCAGGATCCGCTCGCGCGACGGGGTGATCTACAGCTACTCGCCGCTCTTCAAGCGCCAGGACAGCCGCATGGTCCGGGCGCCCTCCAGCCTGCCCCACGAGGGGCGGGGGAGCGAGATGCTGCCCGGCGACTTCCACGAGCTGGTCCGCACCCAGCTCAAGGCGCGGCTCGAGGGGATCGAGTTCCCCGACGGAAACAGGATCTCCTACTTCTACGACGAGTACGGCCGGATGAGCTCGGTGAGGGACGTGCTCGGCCGGCGCGTCTATTTCTCCTATCTCGACGGGAGCGGGGAAGAGACATGCCGGATTCGTACGATCGAGTACATCGAGAACGAACAGGCTGGCGGCGAAACACGTCTCGTCGAACTCGTCTACACCTCGATCGAAGAAAAAGAAATACTCACCGGTGTGATCGTCGACGGCCAGGGCCCGGTTGGCGGCCACGCCGAGACCACGAAGGAGTGGGCGCTCTCCTACGACGTGTTGAGCTTCGACCCGAGCGACCGGCAGGAACTGCGGCCCGCCTTCGACAAGATCCTCTACGTGGACAAGCTCGAGGTGGCGTCGCCCGAGGATGTGCGTTCCTCGTCGGGAGCGCCCTACTTCTCGGCCCAGCTCCGTTTCGAGGGCATCTGCCGCAAGGTGCACCGGATCGACCTTCAGGGAAACCGCCACGGTTACGAAACCCTGAACAACACCACCCTCTACGAATACTTGCACGGCAACGACGTGTACGGCGGCGCCACGCACCCGGGCATCTCGTCCGCCAAGGTGACCGACGCCTGCGGCAATGAGCGGGAGCGCGTCTTCGATATCCAGGGGAACGAGATCAGGGACGTGGTCTACAAGGATCAGCAGGGCAACGCATGGGTGACCGAAACCTCCTTCGAGCCGGACGGGGCGGTCGAGCACCGCTACCCGTTCCACCTCCCCTACAAAACGGTCCGGCCGAAAGGAAACTTCGAGACCTTCTATTACCAGTACGACGCCTACCTCGACGCGGGCGTGCCCGTGTCGGATCAGGACGTGTTCCAGTGCGGCAACGTGCTCGAGAAGCGCTGCTTCGATCCGGTCGGCCAGGAGTTGTCGAAAGAAACCTTCACTTATGAGCCCTTCTTCAACCGGACGCTCGCCCACGTGAGCGCGCGCGGCTACGAGGACAACGAAGATCCCGCCGATTTCACCACGACCTACTTCTATGATTACATGGAGTGCCACGCCGCCCTGATGGAGGACTGGATGGCGGAGTGGTTCATAGACTCCGGCGATTTTGCCGCGTGGTATGGCACCGACCTGAACGACGACAATCTCTTGGGGCAGCGCGCGGGCCTCTTGATCAAGACGGAGTTTCCCGCGGTGAAGCGGGGCATCGCGGCCGAGCAGGGGGACCAGTCCGCGTGCCGCCTCGTCCAGTACAACGACGCGGGGCAGATCGTGAAGGAGTTCGACGAGGAGGGAACCGCCACCGAATACCACTACTTCCCGGCGACCGATCCGGACGGCAACGGCATCCCCTTGCCGCAAGGAGACCTCGTTCCCTTTGGCGGGGGTTATCTCGAAAAGGTGGTCGTCGATCCGGGCGGTCTCGATCTCGTCACGCGGTACACCTACGACAGCGTGGGCAACATGCTCTCCGAGCAGAACCCACGCGGGTATTTCGAGGTTTTTCGCGTCAACCAGTGGAACGAGGTCTACGAGGAGCTCGCCGGCGATATCGACGCGAGCGGCAATCCGCTGACGGACGACTACGAGCACAAGTTCTACGACTTCGACGCGAACGGCAACATCCTCGAGATGAGGCTTCGCAACAACAACACGGACACGGCCGGAAGCGCGCCGTACGTGAAGGGGCGATTCATTTACGACGTCGTCGACCTGCTGCGCGAGGAGCGGTGGGCGAACCACAGTCCGCTGCCCGGTGTGCCTGCCGAGGAGCTGACGAGCTTTCGCCACTACGACAACAACAACCGGCTGACCCACTCGATCTCGCCCAACGGCACGGCGGTATCGGCCACCTTCGATCAGCGCGGCCTGGTGGCGACCAAGACGCGCCACGTGAACCTTTCCTCGGGCGGCTCGATCCCGCCCCCCCACCAGGATGACGCCACGCTCGTTTTCGGATACGACGACAACGGCAATCTGATCACGATGGAGGATGGGGAAGGGGATCTTTTCACGATCGGCTACGATGATCTCGACAGGCGCACGAGCCTCCTCGAGCCGGCCGGGTCGCGCACCGACCACCTGCTCGACGCGGCGGGCAACATCACCAATGTGACGGTCACGGGGCGTTTCAGGGAGGGATCGGCCGATACGGCCGTGCTCAAGGACACGGCCTACTTCTACGACGAGCGCGACCGGCTCCACGAGGAGCGGCAGGAGTATTTCACGCTCGATGCAAGCGGCGCACGGATCCCGGTCGACACGGGCGCCAACCCGGGCTTCAGCGTGGCGCGGATCGGCCTCGACCGCGTCGGCCGCGCGGTGGTGAACGAGGACGACCGCGGCGCGCGCACCGACACGGCCTTCGACGCGGCCGGCCGCAAGGTGATGGAAACGCTCCCTGCACTGAGTGGATTCTCGTCGAGCGAGCGGAACTACACCTGGTACGACCTCGACGAAAACGGCAATGTGCGCCGCACCGAGCGGCACGACTTTTTCGTGAACGACGAGGGAACCGCGGTGGAGACCGACTGCCTGGCCACGGCCTGCGCCTACGACGCTCTGGACCGTCTCGTCGAAAAGATCAACGACCCGGACGGCGCGGCCCAGACCTGGTCCTATGCCCACGACTCCCTGGAAAACAAGATCCGCGAGATCAATCCCGAGGGGACCGGAAAGCGCTACTATTTCGACACGGCCGGCCGCTGCGTCAAGGCCGAGCACGGTTACGATCGCGATTTCGTCGCCGGCCAACTCGACGCCGCGCACAACGCCGACGGCCTGGTGGCCAAGACCATGTCCTACGATGCCGCGGGCAACCTTCTCTTCGAGGAGGATGACAGGGAAAAGAGGACGAATTACACCTACGACAGCTTCAACCGCCGGTGGAAGGTGGAGTTTTCCGACGGCACCCACGAGACCGTGGACTTTCGAAAAGACGATCTGCCCCGCGAGTTGAGCGCCTACGACGCGGACCAGGCCTGGCTTTTCACCGTGGCGAGCGCATACGGTCCGGGCAAGCAGAAGAACGCCGAAGCGGTGAGCGTTCCGGCCGGCTCCGACTTTTCGGGTGTTTTTCAAAAAGAGCTCGATCATGACGGGCTGCACCGCGTGCTGAAGCACACGGCCCGGTCGATCGATCCCACGAATCCGGGCGGGCGCTTCTCGGCCGTGGTGGAGAGGTCGTACGACTCTCTCGGCAACGTGCTCTTGGAAACCCAGTCGATCGAGGAGGCTGCCGACGGTGTGAATTATTTACCCGTGCACGCGGCGTCGCTCGACTTGACCTATGACGGCTTGAAGAACCGGCTCACCGTGGGTACATCGCATGGCGCCTACTTCGCGTCGTACGACTTCGATCTCGCCGACCGGATCGCGTCGATCGGTTTTGCGCCCACGTCGCACACGGTCGACTACATGGGCGCCGCAGGCCGGATCCGGAAAAAGACCAACGGAAACAGCACATACACCTTCTTGGGTGAGGAGGGCTACGACTCCCTGCGCCGGACGGTGAAGATCGATCATCTTTTCGAAACGGGCGGCGCCCCGGGCACGCTCGCCGGTTTTGCCTACGGGTACGATCTGAACAACAACCGCCTCTTCGAGGAAAAAGCCCATAATGCGGCGCGCGACCAGGTGTACGCCTTCGATGCGGTGGACCGGCTCGTGCGCTTCGATGAGGGTGAGATCGTGGGCGGCGAGATTCCCTCGCCGGCGAGGACCGAAACCTACGGCCTCGACGGTACGGGCAACCGCAAGGAGCACGGCATCGACCAGGCGACCTACACCAACTCTGTCGATGCGATGAACCGCTACACGCCCGACTACAACGGTGCGATCTCTCTCGCCTACGACGCCCGCGGCAACACGGTCGAGTATGGAAGCCTCGATCTGACCTTCGACGTGCAGGGCCGCGTGGTGGCTGCCGAAGACGGCGCGATGACGGCTCTCTACGTGTACGACGGATTCGACCGGCGGCTCCTTAAGCGCGTCGACGGCGTCGATCTCTGCTTCGTCATGGAGGGGGACAGGGTGCTCCAGGAGATCGACCCCGCGCAGTCCGAGGTCGAGGCCGCCTATGTCTGGGGGAGCGGCATCGACGAGCTCGTGATCGCCAGTCTCGGCGGCGACACCTACCATGTTCACACCGATGCGCTCGGATCGCCGGTGCTGCTCACCGACGCGGCCGGCGATGCGGCGGAACGTTATGATTACAATCCCTTCGGCGCCTGCGAGGCCACCGACGTCGACGGCGGCGGCCTCGCGGGAAACCCCTACCGTTTCACCGGCCGGCGTCTCGACGAGGAGACAGGGCTCTACTACTTCCGCGCCCGCCACTACTCGGCCGAGATGGGACGCTTCCTGTCGCGCGACCCGATCGGCGTGTGGG
>CAZUHB010000051.1:0-45071 GCA_964620445.1 uncultured Phycisphaerales bacterium | reverse complement strand
TCCTAAAAAAGCTGAGTAGACTTTGTGAGTGTATTTCTGGGACAGGACACTAGTCGTCTAACGCGTGAAGCACACCACCTTCGGCTCGGTCATCTCCTGGAGCGCGAACCGGATCCCCTCGCGGCCGAGCCCCGAATACTTGACCCCGCCGAAGGGCATGGCGTCGAGCCGGTAGTCGCTCGAATCGTTCACGATCACGCCGCCGCAGTCGAGCTCCTCGGAGACCTTGAGCGCCATGTTCACATCGTTGGTGAACACGCCGGCCAGAAGGCCGTAGTTGACGTCGTTCGCTTTCCGGATCGCCTCGTCCGCCTTGGTGAAGGGGAAAAGACAGACGGCCGGCCCGAAAACCTCGTCCCAGGCGAGACGGCTCTTGGCCTTCACGCCCTCGAGCACGGCGGGCGTCACCACCGATCCCTTGCGCTTGCCGCCGCAGAGCAGCTTGGCGCCGTGGCTGACCGCCTCGTCGACCCACTCCTTGACGCGGATCGCCTCGGTCTCGTTGATGAGCGGACCCATGCCACAGTCCTCGTCGAGCTTGGGGCCCACCTTGTAGCGCTTCGTGAGCTGCACGAATTTCTTTTTGAACTTCTCAAAGATCCCCTTCTGCACGAAGAGGCGCTGCACGCCGATGCAGTTCTGGCCGCACGCCCAGAAGGAGCCCGACACGCAGCTCTCCACGGCCGCGTTGAAGTCGCAGTCGTCGAAGACGATGGTGGGACAGTTGGAGCCGAGCTCCATGCCGATCTTCTTGATGCCCGCGTTGGCCGCCACCAGCTTGCCCGCGTCGACGCCGCCGGTGAAGGAGACCATTCGCACGCGCCCATCGCGAACGAGCGGGTCGCCGATCACTGACCCGTGCCCGGTGATTACCGACACGACCTTGGGGTCGAGGCCGGCGTCGACGAGGCACTTGACCAGGTTGATCGCGCTCAGCGGCGTGACGGTGGCCGGCTTGACGATCACCGCGTTGCCGCCCGCCACGGCCGGCCCCACCTTGTGGGCGACCAGGTTGAGCGGATCGTTGAAGGGAGTGATCGCCAGGATCACGCCGATCGGAAAGCGGTAGAAGTAGCCGGTCCGATTCTCCGAGCCGGGAAAGGAATCGAAGGGCAAGGTCTCGCCGTTGATGCGGATCGCCTCCTCGGCGGAGAGGGTCATCGTGTTGATGGCGCGACCCACCTCCTTGCGCGCCTCGACGATCGTCTTCGATCCCTCGCGCGCGATCGTGCGGGCGAGTTTTTCGTAGCGCTTCTCCATGAGGGCGGCCGCTTTCAACAGGATCGAGCGGCGCTCGTGGGACGGCATCGCCTTGGCAATGGCCGCGCCCTCGACCGCGCCCTGAAGCACGGCTTCCACGTCGTCGCTGCCCGCGGACGGCACCCTGTCGACGAGAGAATCATCCCAGGGGTCGCGCACGTCGATCTTGTCTTTTCTGTTAACCCACTTTCCGGCAATGAGCATCTTCATTGGGATCTGAACTCCAACTTTGCGGGATTTCCCGGTAATGCCAAGATGTCGCGGCGGCCCAGCCGGAATCTTGCCCTTGATTGACTAGATACGGCCGATCGACAGGCGAACGGTCTCGCCCCCGATCTTGACCTCCTTGGTGAATTCCCTCTCTTCGAAGGTGAAGTGGATCTCGTTGGCCAGGTTCTCGGAGCGGATGAACGCCTCGTGCGCCCTGGCCGCATCGAGCACCTTGCCCTCGGCGCCTTCGTGCGCGCCGCCCGGAGCGTCGATGAAGAGGACGATCCGGTCGTCGACCTTGAAATCGGCCTCCTTGCGGCAGGTGGCAACCTGGCGGATGATGTCGCGCGCCACTCCTTCGAGGATCAGCTCGTCGGTGAGCTGCGTGTCAAGAGCCACGACCCAGCCGTGGTCTTCGACGGCCGCGATACCCTCGGCCTGGTTCGACACGACCTCGACTTCGTCGGGGAGGAGGTCGATCGCGTTGCCGCCCACGTCGACGGAGACATTTTCGCCGGCCTGGACCGCCGCGGCGGTCGCGGCTGGATCAAGGGCACCGAGCGCGTTCGCGATCGCCTGCATCTCCTTGCCGTACTTCGGGCCGAGGAGCTTGAAATTGGCCTTCACCGAAAACGAGATCAGATCACCCGCATCGTCGATCAGCTCGACGGCTTTCACGTTGAGCTCCTCCTTGATCTGCGTCGCACCCTTTTCGATGCCCTGGCGCGAAATCGCGTCGGGCGCCTTCACGATCATGCGGCGAAGGGGCTGGCGCACCTTGAGCTGCGTCGTGTTCCGCACGCTGCGGCCGAGTTCGACGGAGCGGATCACGGCATCCACCTCCTGCTCGAGCTGTTCGTCGCGGAGCGAGGGATCGACCTGCGGGTAGTCGGTGAGGTGGATCGACTCGGGCGCCGACCCGTCCGGCCCGTGCACGAGGTTCCGGTAGATCTCCTCCGTCATGAAGGGGATGATCGGGGCCATCACCTTGCTCAGGGTGACGAGCACCTCGTGGAGCGTGGCGTAGGCGGCATGCTTGTCGGCGTCGCTTTCGCTCTTCCAGAAACGGCGGCGCGAGCGGCGCACGTACCAGTTGGACAGGTCCTCGATGAATCGCTCCGCCACGCGCATCAGGGCGGCGAGGCTGTATTCGGAGAGCGATTTGTGGGCCGTCTCGATGAGCGACTGGAGCCGCGCGAGGATCCAGCGGTCGAGGTCGGACCGTTCGGCCGCTGCCGGGGCTGGGGCCTTGGGATCGAATCCGTCGACCTTGGCGTAGGTCACGAAGAAGGAGTAGGTGTTCCAGAGCGTGAGCAGCTTGCGGCGTGTCTCGTCGCCGGCCTTGTACCCGAAGTTCAGGTTGTTGTAGGGGTTGTGGCTCGAGAAGATCCAGCGCATCACGTCGACGCCCATCTTGTCGGCGGCGTCGTCGAACCAGATCGCGTTGCCCGCGCTCTTGTGCATGTCGTCGCCCTTCTCGTCCTTCATGAGGGCGTAGCCGAGCACGCACTTGAAGGGCTCGCGGTTCTCCATGACCGTGCTCATGGCGAGGAGCGAGTAGAACCAGTTGCGGAACTGGCCCGGGAAGCTCTCGGTGATGAACTCGGGCGGAAACCATTTTTCCCAGTATGCGCGGTTGTTGCGGTAGCCCATGGTCGAGTAGGGCACGATGCCTGCGTCGAGCCAGGGATTGCCCACGTCGGGGATGCGCGAGACCTTCTCGCCGCACTTGGAGCAGGCGATCTTGATCCCGTCGACCCATGGGCGGTGCGGGGAGTTGCCCTCGAACTCGTCCCAGCCCTCGACAGCGCGTTCTTTGAGCTCGTGCTCATCGCCGATCACGTCGAAATGGCCGCAGGACTGGCATTCGAAGATGGGCAGGGCGAGGCCCCAGAACCGCTTCTTGGAGATGCACCAGTCGTGCATGTTGGCGAGCCAGTCGAGCTCGCGATCCATGCCGAAGGAGGGGAGCCAGCGGATCTTCTTGGTCACTTCCATGATCTGGTGGCGCAGCTTGTCCATGTGGATGAACCACTCGTCGACGAGGCGGAAGACGAGCTCCGAGCTGCACCGCCAGCAGACCGGATAGCGGTGCTCGATCGTGTCCTTGCGGTAGAGGACGCCCCGTTTTTTCAGGTCGGCGAGGATGTCGGGCGTGACCGCCTCCACGTCCTTGCCGGTGAGCCAGTCGAAGCCGTCGATGTAGTGGCCGGTCTCGTCGAGGGGCGCGATCGGGGTGAGGTTCTCGTCCTTGCCGAGGATGTAGTCTTCCTTGCCGCAGCCGGGTGCGATGTGAACGATGCCGGTGCCGTCCTCCTCGGAGACCTCGTCCCAGGAGATGACGCGGTGGAGGTCGGGATTCTGGGCCGGGAGATGGTCGAAGGGGCCCTCGTACTTGAGGCCGATGAGCGCCGTGCCTTTGAGTTCGTCCACGATCTCGAAGTCGCCCTTGAGGACCGACTGGCGCGCCTTGCTCAGGTAGAAGATCTCGTCGCCCTGGCGGACCTTGATGTAGTCGTTCTCGGGGTGCACGGCGGCGGCCACGTTGGAGGTCAGGGTCCAGGGGGTGGTGGTCCAGACGAGGAGCGCCTCGCCGGGCTTCTCGAGAAGCGGGAAGCGCACGGTGATGCTCGGGTGCTTGAGCATCTTGTAGCCCTCGGTGGCGATCTCGTGTTCCGAGAGCGCCGTGCCGCAGCGCGGGCACCAGGGCATGACGTCGTCGCCCTTGTAGATCCAGCCGCGGTCGTGGCACTTTTTCAAAAAGCCCCAGATCGTGTAGTTGTTCTCGTCGGACATGGTGAAGTAGGAGTTGTCCCAGTCCATCCAGTAGCCGAGGCGGACCGACTGGTCGGTCTGGACCTTCGAGAACTTGCGGACCCGCTCCTTGCACTTCTCCACGAAATTGGCGATGCCGTAGTCCTCGATGTCGCGCTTCGACTTGAAGCCGAGCTCTTTTTCCACCTCGACCTCGACCCAGAGGCCCTGGCAGTCGAAGCCGTTCTGGTAGCGCTGGTCCTTGCCGAGCATGGCGTTGTAGCGCTGGAAGATGTCCTTGTAGGTGCGGCCCCAGGCGTGGTGTACGCCCATCGGATTGTTCGCCGTGATCGGACCGTCGAGGAAGGAATAACGGTCGTTGCCGGCGTTCTTCTCCCGGAGCTTGTTGAATATGGAATTCTCGTCCCAGAATCGGAGCATCTGCTGCTCGAGTTCGATGAAGGACGCTTTGGGATCAACCTCTCGGAACATGAGTACCGTGTCTTTCTCTCTGCCGGTGGAGTAGGAGATAAAAGCATGCAAAAATACGAATTTCCGCCCAATTTTGCAAGCACCGAGGCAGGAACTCTTCCACAATTCCATCAACCAGAAAGAATCGAAGAATCGTTCCCGGAACGATTTCGTTCAGGAATTGTTCCCGGAACACTTTCTGGAGGAATTGTTCCGGGAATGAATCCTTCTTTTGTATGATTGGTTGGCTGATTTGAGGAGGGACCGTGGAAACGTCGTTCGTTAGCGCTGAACTCCAAGAGAAGGTGATCAGCACCTTTCCCATGGGGCCGAATAGCATCCATGGCCCGGCTCACTGGGCGCGTGTGCTCGAGAATGCTCTTCGCATCCAGGAGGAAACCGGTGCGGATCCGCGGGTGCTCGAACTTTTTGCCCTCTTCCATGATTCTCTCAGACAGAACGATCAAGTCGATCCGAACCACGGAGAACGGGGCGCGCAATATGCTCGTAACCTTCGGCAGGATGGGTTCTTTGAACTGGAAGACGATGCTTTCGACCTTCTCGTCGTCGCCTGCACCACGCACACTCGCGGTGAGACCGACGGAGAGCCCACGGTCATCACCTGCTGGGACGCCGACCGCCTCGACCTCTGGCGCTGTGGAATCAAGCCCAGGCCGGAACGCATGTGCACGGAGACAGCCAAACGTCCCGACGTAATCGAATGGGCCATGCAGCGTTCCGGCGGCCCGGCCGACGGCATCATACGCGACATTGGTTGATTCCTTCCCCAGCGCCCCCCCGAGATCAACTAAAGTCGATCCCATGAAATAATTGTTCCCGGAACAATTGCTGAAGGATTTATTCCGCGAGCGATTTTTGCACGAGGGAAGATACGGGAAGGGTTTTGATTTCCTGGGGGCGCACCCATCGCAGGTGGGGTGCGGAGCGGGAGGGTATCGATCTTGCCATTATTCGGGTCTCGAACAGGCTGAATCGGATTCTGTAACATGTGATCGAATGGGAAATCGTTTTCAGCGGAGCTGGAGCGACGTCTGCCGGAACTCCAAGAGCACGGGACACTTGCTGCGAAAGCCGGCGGGGCGCCTCGGAGAGGGTCTCCACCTCTTCCACTGGAAAAAGCCACATGGCTCGCAGCAGTTTCGCGTCGGGGGGCTGCTGCCTGAGCAGAATCCTACCCCCCCTCCGGATCAGAGCGCCTGCCAAGATGATCGAGCGGGCCTTCGGGCGCTTCCTGGCCTGCGGAAACCGATCCACCAAACCCTGGTCGCGCGCCAGGCAAGGGCCGCGGAGCGGGCACTGCGCACAGAGCGGTTTGCGCGGCGTGCAAACGAGGGCCCCCAGTTCCATGAGGGCCTGGTTGAAATCTCCGGGCCGGTTCGGCGCCTGAAGTTCTTTCGCCAGCACCCAGAGCTTCTTCTTCAGCGATCCCTTGGCAGGATCCCCGCCGAGCGCAAAAAGACGGCAAAGCACGCGTACCACATTCCCGTCCACGATCGGCTCGGGCAGATCGAACGCAATCGACAGAACCGCACCCGTTGTGTACGCCCCCACCCCGGGGAGCGCGCCGAACGCGGCCGCGCTCGATGGCACCTCGCCACCATGCTCCGCAACCACCATGCGCGCCGCCCGTAAAAAAGAACGCGCCCTGCTGTAATACCCGAGCCCCGACCACTCGGCGAGAACCTCCTCCTCGGTCGACGCGGCCAGGGACCGGAGATCGGGAAACCTCTCCACGAACCGGCCGAACCGCTTCTCCACAACGCTCACCGTGGTCTGCTGCAACATCACCTCGGAAAGCCATATCTTGTATGGATCACGCGTTCCGCGCCAAGGCAGATCGCGTTTCGCCTTGTCGTACCACCGCAGCAGATTTGTGGCGATCCTCTTCGCCGCTCTTCGGTCCATCGCGTCGCATCCGAAATTCTCGTTGCCGGCCGCTCGCCTCGATTCGGCGCGGCCAGCCCAAAAAAAGCCTCCACGCTTTTGAATCAAAAACGCGGAGGCTTTGCAATCAAACGACTTTTTACCGGAGCAACCCGAAGCTCAAACCGCTCCAGGCTGGCCCGATCCGATCACGGTGATACGGTGAAGGTCTCATGAGCTTCGTTCACGATCCCCGGCTCGGGGCCGACATAGGCGTTGAACATGAACGAACCTGTCGGCGCGTACCAAGGAAGATGCTGGCCCAGCGATCCATTCTTGTTTTCATAAGGCGCGAAGGAAAGCGTCCAGGGGCCCGAGGACAGGCTGCCTGCCGCGGGATAGGTGCTGCCGCTCGGCAATGTCAGGTTGACCCACACGGTGGTGTTCTGCGTGGTGCCCGTGTTGTTCGTCACGGACAGATCATAATCGATCGTCTCACCGATCGCGTAGCTGCTCTTGTCGAGGCTCAGGTCGATCGTCAGATCAGGTCCGCCCGCATCGACCGTGCACGCCTCGAAGGTGGGCAGCACGTTGTCGCCCGAAACGGTCACATCCATGGTGCCGCCCGCGGAGGGATCGATGAAGAGAATCACGTTCCCCTCGGCATTGGTCTCGGCGCGCTCGTAAACGTCGCCGTCGATGTTCACGCAGACCAAGGCGTCTTCGATGGCCTGGCCGCCGTCCTTGACGTTGACGGTGAAACCCTGCTGGCCAAGACCGACGAGAGAACAGTAAGTGAGCGTCGGACTCACCGGCACATTGGTCCAGATCGGCAGAGCCGGATCGCCGAAGCAGTTGGTTTCCATGAAGCAGTACTTGTCATAATCCCCGGTAACGCTGAGGTTGTTCTTCGATACGCTGTTGACCTGGCCGGTGCGCCACGATTCGTATTCGGGCTCCCAGAGAATCCTGAAGAACTTCCTGTCGAAGAGGGACGACACCGTGTGCCACCATCCCGGCATGTACCAGCCGTAGCGCGAATTGCCGACCGCGCCCACGCCGCCGCCATTGCTATCCTTGATGAATTCCTCGACCCAGCAGTCGGTTCCCTCGAAGTTGCCGCAGTAGCAGCCGAGCGAATAGAAAACCGACTGTCTGTCTCCGTTGCTGAATGCCTGGCATTCGCTGATGGAGAGGTGGGAGCCGTGCCTGACCGATCCCACGCCGACGACGGTGGTGTTGCAGTGGTCGGAGTGGTTGACCAGCGCCTTGCCGGCGTTGATGTATCCATCCACATCGTTCTCGTGGCCGCCGCCTTCGCTGTCGTATTCGCGGCTGTAATTGGCCCAGGCGGGCATCCAGTTTCCGGAGATGATCTCCATGAGATCCTCGGACTCGGTCGAGGAATCGAGGTCGAAGCCCATGAAGAAGACCTCCTCGCCGAAGCCGCTCGGAGGGCTGACCATGTAATCGTAGGCTTTGCTGATGAATGTGGCGATCTCGCCGGTGTTGTCCACGGGCGCACGCCCCACGTTGACCTCGCACTTCCAGTCGTTGTCGTAGTCGGCATAATAGACGTCGGAGGGAATATTGTCGTTTACATGGTAGGCCCATCCGCAGGGCACCTTGCTCGAGTCGCCGCCGATGAGGAAATAGGTCGTTCCCCACGTGGCGTGCGCGTCGATCACGAAATTCCGGATCTCATCATACTGGGTGCTGCCCGAGTAGTTGGAATAGATGTAGTCTGTCGTCACCACCGTTGCGGGCAGGCCCACACTCGTGTGGTGGTCGACGAGCACATCCCATTCGTTCTGGTAGCTCGTGGTGGTGATGACCACGTATTCGTAGTCGCCGGGAGTCAGCGCGCGGCTTCCCATGCCGTTCCACGCCGGAATCGTGACCGCGTCGGGGTTGACGGCGCAGCCTTTCAGGCTCCGCTCCGTGTTCGCCCGAACCCGATCGCTCAGGTTGAATGTCTTTCTCGTGAAGTCAGGATCAACATCGAACCGCACCTCGTAGGAAACGGACGTGGCCAGGGAAATCCGGCCCGAAACAGGATTGTACTGGACCGGAAAGAGACGCAGGGTCACGAACCGCTGTCCCACCATGTCCCATTCCTGAACGACTTCCACACCTTCGCCGGGAAAGTTCGCCGACGTGCCGTAGATCTGCCCATCCTTGACGAAGGGATTTCCCTGGGCGGGATTGGAGATCTTGCGCGGACGGGCGGCAGGCATCAGGTCGTATGAACCCTCCACGTCCGTGAAAACGGCATCGAGGAGCGTGACGCCCGTTACCGTGGCGCCGTCAGGAAGGGCCACTTCGATGTGTTTGCAGGGAACGAGGGGGCTGCCCGTGGTGGCCGCGAAGGAGCCGTCCCTCAATTCGACAACGTCAAAACCCGCCGTGCGGCTGAAGGTCAGGTCGTCGGGAGAAAATCGTTCCTTGCCCCGGAATTCCTCTGCCCACGCAGGCGACAAAGCGAGAAGAAGCACAATTGAGGCCACGAAACAGTGTTTCATGAAGCGCATGAAAGACCTCCTTTCAAGGTTTTCCGTCTATCTATTTCGATGAGACCATTCGTCGTCAGTGTGCGTTATAGGCTTCGCTTTCTTAAGTCGTGCGACATATCAGAATTAGACCATAATTTCGTTCATCAGACAACCAATAAAAACGCGCGGCGCCCCTGCCGGGAACGTTTCCCCTAAACACTTACGACTCAACCGGTAAAAACCAATCCGGGAGCGCCGTCTACTGCGTCGTCCCCGGGCGGCCTCTACCAGTGGTAGATGGGGACTTTCTCGTGCGTCTCGTCGACCACTCCCGGATAGTTGCCCACGTACGCGTTGAACTCGAAGAGCCCGCAGGGCGCGGTGATCGGGATGTACTGCGAGAGGCCGCCTGTTTTTGTTTCCTGGGGCGCGAGGCTCACCTGCCACGGGCCGTGATGAAGTCCGCCGGACGAGGGGTAAACCGCGCCGCCTGGAAGGGTGAGATTCACCCACACCCAGGTGCTCACGTTCGACGCCGTGTTGTTCGTTACCCAGAGGTCGTAGTGGATCGTTTCTCCTCCCCTGTAATGGGTTTTGTCCAGCGCGCACTCGATCGACAGATCGAGCGTGCACCCGCCGGTCACCGAACAGGATCCAAGATAAGGCTTCATGTTCTGGTCGGTTACCGTGATGTACATCGTGCCGCTGTCCGTGGGCTCGATGCTGAAAACGGCATCGCCCGACCCGTTCGAGGTGGCGTTCGCAAATACCTCGTCGCCTTTCCAGAGACAGACCTGCGCGCCGTTGTAGTTCGAACCGTTCTGCTTGACGTTGACCGAATAGCTCTGTGGGCCCGATGTGATCGTTGAATCGTGGGTACAGGAAAAAGAGCCGGGCTCGTCGGTCCAGACGGGTAAGGCCGGATCGCCGATCACATTGAGTTCCATGAAGATGTATTTCAGATAATTGCTGTTCGGATAGTAGTTGTTCTTCGAGGCCGCGAGCGTCGCGCCGACTCTGTAGTGCCCCTGGCCCCAGAGCGCCTCGAAGAATTTCTTGTCGTATTTGGCCGACAGTGTATCCATCGTGCCCGGGTTGTACCATCCGTACCGCGTGTTTCCGATAAAGGCGACCGCTCCGCCACTAGGATTGCCGACCAGCGCCTCGCCCCAGCAGGAGTAATAATCGTAGGCGCCCGGCAAGCATCCAAGCGTGTATAAAATTCCGCAGCGGGAACCGTTCTGCAATGTGGCCGCGTTGGTGTGGGTCATCGTTGTTCCGTGATGGTGCGTCCCCACCCCCAGAATACTCCAGTTACAGTGATCACAGTGATTGGTCACCCCGTGGCCGCTGTCCATGTAATTGATCACATCGCTCTTGTGGCCGCCGCTTTCGCTGTCGTATTCCCTGTCGTAGGAAGCCCACGAGGGAACCCAGTTGTTATAAATGTTCACCATCAGGTCTTCGCCGTCGGTCTGGTTGTCCAGATCGAAGCCCATCTGAAAAACCTCATCGCCAAATCCCGAGGGCGGGTTGGTCATGTAGTCGATCGTCTTGGAAAGAAAAGTGGACACTTCGGCCGCGTTCCGAACCGTGGCGCGGCCCACGTATACGTCGACCACAAAATCACCGTTGTAGTCCCCGAAATAGGTGTCGTTCGGCACCGTGCCCACTCCGGAAAAGGAAGATCGACCCGGTTCGATTTCCAGGGAATCCCCGCCGATCAGAAAGTAGATCGAGCCCCATCTGGAGTGTGCGTCGATCACAAATTCCCTTATTTTTTCCGGAAGATCCGACCCCGGGTAGTTTCCGCGAATGTGATCCACGGGAACGGTGATCGCCGGGATGCCGGTCTTGGTATGGTAATCGACGAGGTCGTTGAATTCCTGGTAAAGCGACTGTGTCGTGATAACGACATACTCATAGTTGCCCGACATGAGAGTGCGCCCCCCCGCGTTCCTTCCCGAGGGAAGCGTAACGTCGTCGGGGTTGACCGCAAGTTGCCGCAGCCGCTTCATGTAGTGATCTCTGACCCTATCGCTGAAATTGAACAGTTTTCTTTCCACCCCGGCATTCCGGTCGAAGCCGACCTTCCAGGTCATTTTCTTTGCCAGACGAATTTTTCCTCTCACGGGATTGTACTGCACGGGAAAGATTCGCAGTGTCACGAAACGCTGCCCCACGAGCTCCCACTCGCTCACAATTTCGATATCTCTGCCCGGGTAATACCGGTCCGCGCCGTAAACGGCAGGATCCCTGACAAAAGCGCTTCCCTGCATCGGGTTGCTGATGCGGCGAGGTCTCGTCCCCGGCATCAGATCATAAACACCTTCCACGTCGACGAAATCCGCGCCGGCCAGAAAGGCCGATCGCGGGACCGCGCCGTCGGGCAGGGCCACGTTGATGTTCCAGCAAGGAAGGAGAGGACATCCCGCCTCCGAGAGGACAAACGCCCCCTTCGCACCGATCACGTCGAAGCCCGCCTCGCGGGAAATAACCAGATCGGATGGCGCCGATTCAAAGGTCCCGGAAAGTTCGTCCGCAACAACGGGCGAAACGAGACACAAAACGAGAAAAGCGCACAACAGAGAACAGACGGAGACTGAGCGCATGATTGATCACCT
The DNA here is from genome assembly GCA_964620445.1 of uncultured Phycisphaerales bacterium. Taxonomy (GTDB): domain Bacteria; phylum Planctomycetota; class B15-G4; order B15-G4; family CAYZWU01; genus CAZUHB01. Next base: position 33,376 of record CAZUHB010000051.1, on the reverse strand, counting down.
TTCTATGAGAGGACACAAGGCAACCTGCCTGGACGCTAAAACAGATAGACTGCCGGCCTGGCGCACGAAGAGAGCCCCAGGCCGGCAAGATGTCAGAATTCTAGTAGGTCACTGTGAACGGAACGTGGTCGGAATCTTCGATCGCCGGTTCCGGACCGATATATGCGTTGAACGTGTACGAGCCGGCCGGTGCCGTACCCACGAACTTGTTCAGGGTCGCCGTTCGTGTCTGGTACGCTGTCAAGGTCACCGCCCAGGGTCCATGATAGAGGAATCCGGAAGCGGGATAGGTCCCGCCGCCCGGCAGGGTGATATTGCACCACACATAGGTGTTCTGTGTCGAGCCCGTGGTGTTTGTCGCCTCGAGGGTGTAGTAGATAGTGCTCCACCTGGGATAGGACGACTGGTCGAGACTCAGGTCGATCGTGAGATCCTGGGAGCCTCCACCCGACACGTCGCAGGTGCCTTCGTGGACCTTCATGTTCTTGTCGCTGACCGTGACGTACATGTCTCCATTGGTCACGGGCGCGATCGTGAACGAGGCGTTTCCGGAATAGTTGGTCGTCTTGCGATCGTAGACCTCATCGCCTTTCCAGACACAGACAAGAGCGCCGGAGTAGTTCGAAGAGCCCTCTTTCACGTTCACCGAGTAGCTCTGGGAGCCGGCCTGGATCGAGGTGTCGTAGGTGCAATTGAAAGTACCGGGAACGTCGGTCCAGACGTGGAGGCCCGGATCGCCTGTCACGTTCAGCTCGGTGAAGATGTACCTCTCGTAATTGTCATCCGGGCTGTCATATTCCTTGTGTTCGCCATTGGTCTCGCCCACGCGCTCCGCACCGTCTTGGTAGAGCGCCTCGGAAAACCTGATCAGGTTGTACGAAGAAAGCGTGTTGTGGCTTCCCTGGTAATACCAGCCGTAGCGCGTGTTGCCGACGAACGCCGCGCAGCCGCCGCCCGTGTTCTGGGCCATCTTCTCGCCGATGCAGTCGCTGTAGTCGTAAGCGCCCGGCCAGCATCCGAGGGTATAAAAGACACCCTGGCGGCCGCCGTTGTTGAACGACGAGCACTCGCTCTTGCTGAGGTAGTCGCCATGATTGTAGGAACCCACGCCGATCACGTCGTGATAGCAGTGGTCGGTATGGAACACCACGCCCTGGCCGGAGTTGATGTAACCCTTGACATCGCTCTCGTGGCTGCCGCCCTCGCTGTCGAACTCCTGGGACTTCGTCGCCCACCCGGGATAATAGTTATCCGCTTCCTTGATCGTGTCCTCGCCGTCGGTGGAGGAGTCGAGGTCGAATCCCATACCGAAGACCTCCTCGCCAAATCCGCTGGGCGGTGTTTTCAGGTAATCGATGGTCTTGTTCAGGAAGTTGGTGATCTCCGAGGTGGTGTCCACCGACGCCCGGCCCGGATAGACCTCGATATGCCAGTCGCCGTCATAGTCCGCGTAATAGGTGTCGTTCGGAATGTTGTCGCCCAGAAGGCTTCTCGAGTGTGCCGCCACCTTGCTGGTGTCGCCGCCGAGAAGGAAGTAGATCGTTCCCCACGTGCTGTGGGCGTCGCTCACGAAGTTGCGGATCGAGGTATAGCCGCTTCCGGAGTAGTTCGAATCGATCCACGAATTGGTCACGACCTCCACGGGAAGACCGCACCTGGTGTAGTGGTCGACCAGGCTGTCCCAGGAATTCTGGTAACTCGTGGTCGTGATGATCACGTACTCGTAGTCTCCCGCAGGCAGGGCGCGGCTGCCCGAGCCCGCATACTGCGGAATGGAGATCGCGTCGGGATTCGCGGCCAGGTTGGTGAGGCGTTTCATGTAGTGGGCGCGGACCCTCTGGCTGAAGTTGTAAGTCCGGCGCTCGAAAGAAGAATCCACCGTGTAGACAACCTCGTAGGAGATTTCGGTGGCCATGAAGACCTTGCCCGTCGTGGGATTGTACTGCACGGGGAAGAGCTCGATCGTCACGAACTGCTGTCCCACCAGGTCCCACTGGTCACCCTGTTCGAACCAGACGCCCGGGTAGGTGGCATCCGTACCGTAAACCGCTTGATCCTTGACGAAGGGGAAGCCCTGGCTCGGGTTGCTGAGCCTCCGCGGCCTCGCCGACGGTATCACGTCGAAGGTTCCGTCGAGTTCCTCGAAATCAGCAGCGATCAGTCTGGTGCTGATCACCTCGGCGCCATCGGGAAGGGCGACGTTGATCTGCTTGCAGGGAATCGCCGGGCTACCGGGGACCATCATGTGCGAGCCATCTTTCAGGTCGATGGCGTCCATGCCGGCTTTCTTGGTGAAGGTCAGGTCAGAAGCGGAAAATTCCTGCTGGCCCGTGAAATTTTCCGCCACGGCCAGTGATGTGAATAGAAGTAGAAGAACGACGGGAAAAAATGCTCTGGCAGTGACACAACGCATACGTAGCCTCCTTGGTGATAAGAGAATCGGGAACGGGGAAAACTGTAATCTCATCAAGATGTTAGGAAAAATCGTGACGCCCTTTTCGAGAGCGAATTCAAGAAGTCGATTTTTTCGGCAAACTGGCTTATTTCATTCGATGTTCATTTAAACAAGTGTTGATAAAAAAACAAGGATATTATCCGATAGGAACGCCATAGGGTGAAAAATTTCAACCGGTTAAGTGCGATTCTCCTCGCTCGGTCCGAATGGGGCGGGGCAGCGGGGGTCTAATTTGTTGACAAGAAATGGGTTGAAATCAGCCTGATCCTTTTTCGAGCTGAGCGCAAAATATTCCCCGCCCCTTGAGCATGGAGCGGAAGCATCCGGAACAGGACGTGCATTCGGCCGGGGCGAGGTTGCCTGCCCCCCACCGTTTGACGAGATTGGGTTCGCGGATCAGCGGCCGCGACATGGAGACGTAATCGAGGCCGTCCTCCTCGACCAGGCGGCGGGCATGTTCGAAACGGCGGACTCCGCCCACGATCGCCACCGGAATCTGGACGGCATTCTTGACCGCCATGGCATTTCGATAAAAATACCCCTCATCATCCGCCGTCTTGATCGCCCTGGCCGGCCCGAGCCGGCCCGAGTCGCCGGAACCGCCCGAGATCTCGAGCAGATCGACGCCCTCCTCGGCGAGCCGCGTGGCGGCCCAGACCCCCTCTTCGGCGGTTAGGCCGCCTTCGAGAAAATCCTCCACGTTGAGCTTGGCCATGAGCGGATAGCGGTCGCCCACCGCGTCCCGTGCGGCTCGATAGACCTCGAGCAGAAAGCGGATCCTGTTCTCGATGGAGCCGCCGTATTCGTCGTCCCTTTGATTGTAGTAGGGGCTCAGAAACTGACTGCCCAGGTAGCCGTGGGCAAAGTGGAGTTGCACCGCGTCGAATCCGATTTCCTTGGCGCGGACCGTTGCGGCGGCGAAATCTTCCACGATCCGATCGATCTCGAACGCCTCGAGACCGCGTGCCTTGAGGCGCCCGCCGCCGCGCGCCGTGCGGCCGGCATCGCGCGCGATATCAGAGGGGCCGAGCACCTCTCCGTCCGCCGAAAGCGGGGCGCTCTGGATGCCGCAATGGGCAAGCTGGGCGGCGATCGGCGTGCCGAGGCCGTGTACCCTGTCCACCAATCCCCTGAATCCCGCCACGAGGTGATTGCTGTGCATACCGGTCATCCCGACCGGCCCCTTGCCCTCGGGCGACACGAAGGAGAATCCGGCGATGATCAGTCCGATTCCGCCCGCGGCGAGATTCTCCGTGGTTTCCACGAGGCGCGGTGTGCACGAGCCGTCGGCGGCGGCCATGGACATCCATGTGGCCGAGCGGATGAAGCGGTTCGGCATGGAGAGCGACTTGATCGAGGTCTTCTCGAAAAGGGACGGCATTGAATCTCCTCCTCTGAGCGGCGGTGTCTGTCGAAGCGCACCGCGGGCCGGCGACGCGCACCCGCGCCATCTTACCTTGCCGGTCCGGCTGATTTCCACTGGCAGAGGAGCCTTCGGTCGAAGTTAACTTCTCGAAATACCCGATGGCCGTACTTGATTAGTCCACGGTCAGGAGCATGAGGTTGGTCAGCGTCGTGTTGAGCCAGTGCTTCCCGCCCACCAGGGCCTGGGCCGGGTGGGTGTCGCCGCTCGCCCAGGTCAGGGGCACCGGTGCGTCGAGCACGAGGATCCCCGTCGCCGGAATCCGGCTCCTGTACGACTTGAGCAGAGGAAGGCTGAGATGAAGTTCGCCATAAGCTGTTTGCAGAGGCGGCGATTGCACGCCCGAGCCGAGAGCCACGATCACGGGCATGTTCGGACCGCCCACCACCTTGATGGCAACACTATCGCCGGGGACCACGTCGCCCACGCAATAGAGGTGGAAGTGGAACTCGTCTGCGCCCATGTCGGCCGCATCGAGATAGATTCGTGGATCACCCTCGAAATCGGTGGCGAGAAGGTTCTGGGCGGCGCTGTCGCCGCTGTCGATGCACAAGGAGCTGTACAGCAGGTGAAAATCATCGGCCGCGGGTTGCGCAAAGCCCGGTGTTGCGTCGATCATTCCCGGACCCCAGTTGATCGCGCACGACGATTCGACTGTGACCGAACCCTGCCCGCCCTTCACGTCGGAATAACCGATCTCGAAAGTGGAGGGATAGGTGGCATTGCCCACGTAGATTTCGGCGCCGTCGCCGGCCGCGTTGTTCCAGACGATCGTGTTCGCCACGCTGGCGGCCGAGTTCCAGCATCCGATACCGCCGCCGCTCACCGCGGACGAATTCTGTGTGATCGTGTTGCCGACGATCGACGGATTGCCCGAATGGCAGTAGATGCCGCCTCCGATGTTACCGGCGCTGTTCTTGTAGATCATGTTGCCGGCGATCACCGTATCCGTTCCGCAGTTGATACCGCCGCCGCTCGATGCGGCGCTGTTCGAACTGACGATATTTCTCGTGATCGTCGGAGAGGAGCCGCCGCCGCTGTAGATCCCGCCGCTTCCGCCGGCGCTGTTGTTCGAAATGATGTTGTTATCGATTACGGGAGACGAATTGTAACAATCGATTCCGCCGCCCGTGTCCGCCGTGTTATCGGTAATACTGTTTTCAGAGATCGTCGGTTCTGAATCATTGCATGCCAGGCCTCCGCCGAAAGGAGCGATGTTTCTTTCGATCCTGTTTCCGTTGATCGAAGAATCGGAAAGTGTCACGTAGACCCCGCCGCCGCTGTAGCCTGCTTCGTTGTCGTAAAAAAGATTGTCCTCGATCACATCATTGGAATAGTATCCGTAGAACCCTCCTCCGGAACTGTTGCCGGAATAATTTTCGTATATCCTGTTGCCCCGGAATGTCGCTGTAGATCTATTGCTGCAGATTCCGCCGCCGCCATAGATGGCGCTGTTGGAATAAAACTCGTTGTCTGTGATCGATGCGCTGGAGTGTTTGATGAACAGCCCGCCGCCCTTGCCGGAGTCGGCCTCGTTGCCCCACACCTTGTTGTTCACGATCGTGGGCGACGCGTAGTGGCAGTAGATTCCTCCGCCGTCGGCAGACCGGCCATTTGTGATCGTAAATCCATCGAGAATCGAATCGGAACCCTCGCCGTTCGCGAAGGTCGCGGTTGCGCCTGCCAGCGAGCCGTCGATGATGGTCAGCTCCGCTCCCTCCGCGCTGCGCACGGTGATCGCCTTTCCGGCAAAGTCGATGTTCTCCACGTATGTCCCCGCGCCCACGATGATCGTGTCGAGAGCGATCGCGCCGTCGATCGCCTCCTGAATCGTGCCGTAGTCGCCGGGTACGCTGATCGTGGCTCCAAAAGAGGTGGCAGATGCCAGAACGAACGTGAATAGAGCGGTGATGAATTTTCCCCTCTGCATGGTGCAGGCTCCCCAAATTACAATCGATGCTTTCCAACCGCCTGGTGATATGTGAAATATCAATACAATTATATCTTATAATTTCGTCAAGTCCAATCGCCGCAACCCAAACACACGTAAACCCATAATTTTCATTGTCTTAAAAAAATAACTTTTTGCTTCTCCGAATCCGGCCGCCAGTCAGGGCCGGCGCACCAAAGAAACAGGCCGCTGCCTTGGCAGCGGCCTGTTGTGTTCCGTTTGGTTCTGTTCCTCGGGAGCGGCGCCCCGTCGTGTCCGCGATCAGCGCCTCCGCTCGATGATCCTCTCACGCAGGCGTTTTTTCAATTCCGGGTGGTGTTCGAGCCGTTTTTTCAGGGCTCTCAAGCGGGCGGCGCGGTCGGGCGTACCGGCTCTTCCCTTTTTCGCCGGAGCGCCTTTTGTGTGTAACCTACTTTTATCACGCAAGTTAAACTGATTCTGCCCGCGCCTCTGGGCCCTGTCCGGTCCGGCGGCGCGGCGTTTCTGGCGGTCTGCCTTTCCAGCCGGCGCCTTGCGTGCGCCCTTCGGCGCTTTGAGTGCGCCCTTCGGCGCTTTGAGTGCGCCCTTCGGCGCTTTGAGTGCGCCCTTGGGCGCTTCGGGCGTGCCTTTCTTTCCCCGGAGGGCGCCCTTTCTTTTCTTCGCTGAATCCGGCGCGTCCGGCCCGTCCTGGCCCGTCCTGGCCCGTCGTTTCATCTTCTTACCCGCAAACGGCTTATCGTCTCCTGCCCCTGGTCTGTTCCCACGCGGATCAGGATTTCGGACACTTCGACCAAGAGCCTTTTTCATTGCGCTCATTTCCTGCTTGAGCCTCTTGACCTCCTCCGTAAGCGCTTTGAGGGCCTTGGCTTGGCGTTCGAGGCGCAGGGCGAGTTTTTTGGCGATCCCGGGCTGGTCGGCATTGCGTTTCGCTTTCTCGGGCGCAACCTGTGCCGGCCGTTTGCCCGGTTTGGGCTGTTTTTCACCTTTTGGGTTTTCCTGGTCTTGACTGAAAGCCATCGGTGTGCCAAAGGCGACGAGGAGGGCGACGATCAATACAACAGTGATTCGGCTCATGGTTTATCTCCTTCGTGAAAAACAAATTCAATCAATGAGAAAAACCCTGTTTCGCGCCTCTGGTTTCGCTCGAACTGAAACTCTCCGTCAAATCAACGGGCGCCCTCGGAATCTCAGGCCGGTCGCGACGGCGTCACGAGCCGGAAAGCGTTCCGTACGATCTCGACCGAACCGGCTTTTCCGTCGGCACGGTCGCCGTCGATCTGGAAATACTCGGGCCGACTCGTCTCGAACGACACGCGCGCGGCTCGAAAGGTTGAAGTGTGAGGACTTCCTTCGAGCCTTCCCATAAAAAGACGCGCCACCCCGGCCATTGCGCCGAGCCGGCCTGTCTTTGTCCAGCAGACCACGTCGAGAAGCCCGTCGTCCATGACCGCGTCCGGTGCGGCGATGTAATCACCCGCATAACGCTTTGAATTGCTGAACACGGCAAAGGTGGCCCGGATCGGAAGGCGCGAACGTTCGGGCCGGCTGTCCTGCTCGCCGGGAAAGATCTCGATCGGCGCCGGATCGTAGAAGGGAAGGCCGGTCACCCCCGAAATGAAATATGCACTCCTCCCGAAAATCCTCTTGAGCCGGAGCGAGACCCGCCACACGGCGAAGGCGTCAAAGCCATAGCTCGCCATGAGAAGAAACTGTCTCCCCCCGAGCAGGCCCCTGTCGAAAGCCCGCACCTCTCCGGTCACAAATGCGCGGGCCGCCTCTGCCGGATCGAAAGGGATCCCCACCTCGCGGGCGAGCACATTGGAGGTACCGAGCGGAATGATTCCGACGGGAACGGTCCGGTCGGACAGAGCAGCCTGAACCTCGTTCAGCGTGCCATCGCCGCCCGCCACGAGAAAGGCGTCCGCCGTGCGGCCCTTTTCGGCCACGATCCTCCCCGGATCGCCCGCCCGGGTCGTGACAACCGTCTCGACCGCGTATCGGGCGCCGCGCAAGACCTCCTCCACGGCCGGAATGGCCCGCTTCACCTTGCGGGGTCTCGACACGGGATTGACGATCCAGACGATTTTCTTCATGGCATGAGCGATCCGCCCCCTCGCAGGGCCCTACCCGCCGTGGAAATGATCGTGGTCATGGTCATGACCCTTGTGCTCATCCTCCTCCTCGCCTTTCTCCTCGATAATGATCCTGTCCTCGATGAGCATTCTGAGGGACTTCAGATCCTCGTCGTCGGGCATGGTCTCCAGCGCCTTCCGGCAGAAGGACGCCGCCTCGTCCTTGCGGCCGATATCGAAGAGACTGATCGCCAGGGGTTTGTAGATGATCTCGCGCTGTTCGTCAAGGCGATGGGCTCGCTCGAGATACTGCGCGGCATCCTCCTTGTTGTCGAGCGCAAAGTACGTGAGCCCGGCATAGACCGCCCCGTCGACAAAAAGAGGATCCTTTTCGGCGACAGCCACGAAATGCCCCAGCGCCTCGTTGAAATCGAGAAGCTTGAAAGAGACGAGTCCGAGATAATAACGGAGCATGACGTCGTCCGGCTCCTTGCCGGCGACCTCGTGGATCGTCTCGAACACGACCTGGAGCTCGTTCGCCTCGATCAGCATCGGCATCAGCGCCGCCATGATCTTCCGACCGAGCGCCGTGTCCGGATGGGCGCGGAAAGCCTCGGCGAAAAGACCGACCTCGGCGCGAAAGAGTTCCCAGTCGATATCGTTCTTTTCGTCGATGGCGAACGTATACTGGCCGTGGATCGACAGGCCTCCAAGGATGAACCGCCGCGCCTGCATGGCCCACTCCTGCGTACCGCTCCTCCGGCCGCAGGCGACCTCGAGAGAGGAGCTCGGAATGATCTTTGTCAGGTCGTCGACCGCGCTCCACCCGGGAGCATCGCCGAACAAGCCGCTGGGCCGCAACGCGCCGAAAGCCGAAGAGGCGGCGCGGTTTTGGGCCATCCACTGCATTCCGTCCTTGTCGGCGATCAGATACTCGCTCAGATCGTCGAATTCCGTGAATTTGGACCGCGCCCCCCCCTCGCCCGCGGCCATCTTCTCGATCCGCGCTCCGATGGCGTCGCCGGGGAGTACCGCGTCTCCCTTCTGGCCAACAAAAAGGAGATATGGAGGAAGCAGCCCGTCCTCGAGCAACCACAGCGACGACCGGGGAAAGATACCGCCGAACGCGGCAGCCACGCCGGCCACCGCGGGCGCTCCGAAATCGGTGGTGTCCACGAAGAGCCAGGCCGTTCCTCTTTCGTCGAGCGCATCGTGCACGAGGCTGAAGATCTCCCGCGACATCCGGCCCTGATCCGCGTCGACATTCGAAAAACGGGGCAGGAGCAGAATGTGCTCGAATCGCCGCTCCTCGGCGAGCAAGTAGACGGAGAGCGGCCCGCCGTCGCCGCAGTCGTCGACGATCTCCAGTCCCTCGTGCGCGGCGACGCACGCTGACGCGCCGCGCAGGGCGGGTACCGTCTCGAAAGCGCTGAACCGCCGCTCACCGCAGTCGGAGTAGGCCCCGACCGCCTCGTCGACGACGGGAGCCAGGATCGGCGCGAGCGGGCCGATCAGAAGGCAGTCTCCCTCGAGACCCACGAGGGACGGCATCCGGCTCACGAGCCGCGCCACCCAATCGAATCCCCGGTTGAAATAGGCATAGTTCGTGTCGAGGCGCACGATCGCCCTGTCCTGCATGGTTGTGACCACCCTGAGGTCGTTCTCGCTCGACGATTCGAAGAGAAGAAGCTCCTTCTCTCCCGGGAACGGCAGATTCCGGTAGTCGCTGTGCGTGAACGTGGCCGTGCCCCAGACCACGGCAAGCCACATTCCGGCCAGGGCGAGGACGGTCAAGCCTTTCATGAAAGGCGCAAAATACCTCCGCTCCAGACAGAGTCCCGCCCGCGCGAAAAACGTTGCGCCGATCGCGGCGAGCAGAATCGCCTGGACGACCAACGCCGATGCCGAGCCGGTCCATGGCAACATTCCCGTTCCGGCCAAAGAGCCCAGGCTCAATCCGCAGAGAAATCCCAACCACGCCCCCCGCACGGCACAGAGCGCAAGCCCCGCGGTAAAAGCCGGGATGCTGAGAAAGGCCAGATAGAGAAGAACCTCTTCCCTCGCAAAAGGAACGTACCGCTCGTGGAGCAGGCTGAAATAGTTCTTGAAGTCCTCGAACCGAACCATGTCCTGGGTGAAGGCCAGCTGGCGGTCGAGAAGACAGAGGCTGGCGCCGAAGGCCGTTGTTCCGAGAAGGACAACGAGGAACCGCCACCGCCCCGCGGGGACAAGGGCGACAACGAAGAGGGCGCCGAGCAACGCACCGCCGACGGTGATGCAAAGGAGCATGAGGTCGGTCCCCGCGCAGGTGGGGCTGATCTGACAGAGCACCTTGCGCGTCACGGGGTAAATCGCGGCGAGCGCCGCCCCGAGAAAGAACGCCCCCGCCGGAAAAGCACCCGGGGCGGCCGGTTTCGCGCGATCTTCGCATGCGCCTTCCGGGCGGCGGTGGACACCACGTGCGAGAGACCAGTAACCGATCCCCACCAGGCCGATTACGAATACGGTGGGGCTCGAGACCGCCCCTTCGAGAAAAAGGTCGTGGACCAATCTCGCCGCTCCCACACCAACCATTCCTCCCACAACAGGAAGGGCTCCACCGCTGTCACCGGCGAACGGCAGAATCGTGCTGAACCGTGCGAGAAACTGGAACAGCAGGAACGATCCCAGTGCGATCCCGCAGAAGAGACCGGGTCCCGGCTCCGGTCCGCTGCGCGCGATCACATGGTACAGCGTGGGCAGAAAAAGGAAAAAGAACACGCTGGCCGCGGCAAAAAGGAGGAGACGGATCATGCGATAGAGCGGGCGGCTTTGGCGCCACGGTTCCACGCCCAACGCCGCGCCGAGGAACGCGCCCGCACCGAATGCGTGCCAGGCCGTCCCCGAAAAATAGACCTCTGCCGAACGCAGGGCGGCCAGAAAGATCGCCGTTCCAATAAAGCAGAGCAAAAAGGAGGTGCTCAGGGCAGAACCGAGGGCACAATTAGCCGATGGCCTTTTTTCATGTCCGCTCATAGGGTCATTCCAAAGGTAAAAAAACTCCTGCGTCGGGGACGCCTGGGCGGGTCAGCCGTCGCTGTCGGCTCGGCTCTCCTTGCCGCGCCTCCAGACTCCGCGAAAGACCTCGACCGCCTCGCCGGCGAGCCACGCAGCCCCCCGGCCGTCCCACCGAACCGAGAGCTCGCCGCCTTGAAGCCGGACGGTGACGGCCGCGCCAAAGGGAATTCGCTGGTCGGACATGGCCGCGGCCACGGCAGCCACGGCCCCCGTGCCGCACGCCAGGGTTTCGCCCGAGCCTCGCTCCCAGACGCGCACCAGCAGGGAGTCGTCGTTGCAAAGCTGGGTAAACTCCACGTTGGTCCTTTCGGGAAAGGCGTCCATCCCTTCGATGCGCGGCCCCACCTCGCGGACCGGAAAAGCGAGGACATCGTCGACGAATATCACGAAATGCGGATTGCCGACCGAAACGCGCAGGCCCTCGAGTACGTGACCCTTCGCCTCGATCCGTTCCATCTCGCGGGCCGGATCCATGGCTACCACCGGTACGCCCATCTCCACCTCGGCGCGGTTGACCCGGTCCGCCTCGTCGAGAACGAGGAACACCCGGCGGAGACCGGCGATGGTTTCGATCGTGACCTCGGGGCCGCGCACGAGGCCCTCGTCGCGAAGGAGCTTGGCCGCGCAGCGGATTCCGTTGCCGCACATCTCGGCCTCGCTCCCGTCGGCATTGAAGATCCGCATGCGGGCATCGGCGCTCGACGATGGCAGGAGCATGATCAGCCCGTCGGCTCCAATCCCCTTGTGGCGGTCGCTGATGTTGATCGACAGCTCTGCCGGATCGGCCACCTCCTCGAGAAAACAATTCACGAAGACATAGTCGTTACCGGCGCCGTGCATCTTCACGAAGTGCATGAGCCGTCTCCTCCATAGAGATGGGCTTCGCCCTTTTTCCAGAGGGCTCGGTCCCGCCTCTCCGGATCGTCGCGCGCGAATTCGAGGCTGGCGGAATCAGGCACCTCTCCGCTGAAGAAATTCTCGACGAGCTCGACCTCGTCCACGTCGAGGCCGCAGATCCTGTAGATCATCAGATCGATCAGCCATTCGAGCGGCTGGCGCTCGTCCTGGTCGGCGGGCGACGATGCGGACTCGATCATGCGCGTACCGAGATACTCGAGCAGGTCGTGAATCAGAGCCGATCCCTTGTTCGAGCCGATCTTGAGACTCTCCTCGAGATACTCGAGCACCCAGCCCGGATCGCCTGTTTCGAGAAACTGGCGATAGAGCCCCTTGGCGGTCTCGAGCGACGGCTGGCGCGCCTCGGCCGATTCGGCGAACTCGGGCACGATCACGGGGAGGCGCTTGATGTCCTCTATTTCGATCTGCGGCTGGACTAACTTATAGCCCGTGAACATGACGTGCAGGAAATAGTTGATCAGGTGGGAGTTGAGCTGCGCCAGGACAAAGGCGTAGCCGATCCGCGAATCATTGACCACAACGCCGTAGACGGATTGGGGAAAGACGAAACCCTTGCTGTCGAGAGCGGCCACGAGGCGACCCGTGCTCTTCTGAAGAAGGATCTTCTGGCGTCGGTAGCGGGAAAGATCCTTGCGCACCGCGTCGGGAGGGATGAGAAAGCCATCGTCCCTGATGGAGAAACGGGCGATGTTCTCCCCGCCGAGAAGGACCGGAACTCCTCCAGCCGCCTTGTGGCGCATCAAGGAGCGTATCTTTTCTTTTCCGATCTCCTCGCCGCGAAAGATCGAGCCCCGCGCCTTGGCGATCGAGCCGAGGGAGCGGACCACCACGCCCTGGCCCGACGGGGGCGGCAGTGTGGTGTCAAGCCGTTCGACCACTTTCTCCGCTCCGCCCGGCAGGAGATAGCGGAATTCCTTGCCTGGTGTGCGCCTGAAGAACTCGCGCGGGATCTCGCGAACAAAGCCCGGCGCGCCCTTGGCGCCTGTTTGAAAATATCGGCGGCACTCGGCAGGCGACTCGAGACGCGCAACCTTGACCAGCGAGAGGGATTCTCTCTTTTCACGCCGGGGCCCCTCGGGGCGGCGCGCTAAGAAGACCACGTTGGCCACGCCGAGCTCGGCGAAAAGGCCCCGGGCGTGGATGAGTCCCTCGAGGTCGACTTCTTCGAGAAGCCGCAAGCGCACGCTCTCCGCGTTGTGGCGGCAGAGGATCGGATCGGGCACAACAAAACTCACCGCGCCGCCGGGGCGGAGGTATTTTCGTCTCACATACTTGTGAATGAAAAGCAGGTAGTAGTCCGACTGGCCCGCCTTTCCCAGATAGGGCGCGTAAAAAGACGCCGGTTCGTTCTTGCTCGCCACGTAGGGCGGATTTCCCACGATCACGTCGAATCCATCGAACTCCTTCTCGTCGCCGGCATCGTCGGAAGGAAAGAAACTCTCCGGAAAACCGCCTTCCCAGGCAAAATCGTGGGCCGCATCGGGCCGGACGAGCGAATCCCCCACCCTGAGGTTCGGCAATCCGTCGGCCAGGTCGCGGTCGGTGTAAAGTCCCAGCATGCACAGGGCGGCCCTGATCGCGAAGGCGCTGCGGTCCACGCCGAAGAGGCAGGTGTCGACAACCTTGCGGCGAAGGTCGAGAATCTCCTCCCGCTCCCCGGGTGCGGCCTCGCCGATGATCCGTTCGGCCGCGGCAAGAAGGAACCGCCCCGTGCCCATGGCGGGATCGAGAACGCGGAGGCTCAGGAGTTCGTCGATCGGCCCGCTGCGCAGGCCGAGCACGGGGGAGAGACACTGGTCCACCATCTGCGTGGCCAGCTCGTAAGGTGTGAAGAACATGCCTTGTGCCTTGCGCCTGCTCTTCGATCTGGCGGCACGGCTTTTTTTGGCTCCCCCTTTCGGTCCCGCCGTGATCGAGTAGTCCATCAAGGTCTCGGCCAATCCCGCAAAACGGAAAAGGGCGTCGGCTCCGAAGAGGTCGTTGCTGTCACGCCGGGGAGGTTCGGGTAAAAGCGAGGAGAGCTCGTCGTCCTCGCCTGGTGAGCGGGTCCGCCACTTGCCGAAAAGAGCGCCGAGAACGATTTCGCGCGCGGCGGCGGTGAGATCGTCCTCGCTCCTCGCGCGCCGCTTGTCCACATTCTTGCTGGCGAGGATCAGCGCCTTGTCGGCCCAGACATTCGTTGGTTTCTTGCGATGATTGCGCATGGCCATCATCCCCCCCCTTCCAGATTCCTCTGGAGAACCGCGTGCCACCTGGCGAATGCGCCACCTGCACCGTCAGGGTTTGTTGACAGCCGGTCCCGGTAAAGCTATGACAGGACTGGTCGGTTGCCTTCCTCGATGAAGAGGCCCAGGGACGATTATAGCTCGGCTCCCGATATTTCGAAAGGGGGGACCGATGGCCAGAGCGATTCTGTTCGAAAAACTCGAGGGCGGTCGGGTCGTGTGCCGCCTTTGCCGGCACAACTGCGTCATCGCGCCCGACAAAACCGGGCTCTGCGCCGTGCGCAGAAACGAGGGCGGCGCACTGCGGACCCTCGTGTTCGACCGCGTGGCGGCGGCCGGGGCGGATCCGATCGAAAAAAAGCCGCTCTTTCATTTCTATCCCGGGAGCCGGGCCTGGTCGGTGGCCACCATGGGATGCAACTTTTCCTGCCTGCACTGCCAGAACGCCACCCTCTCCCGCACCCCGGCCGAGGGCGGTGCGATCAGCGGGCGCGCGATCAGACCCGAGGAGATCGCGGACCAGGCCGAGGCGAGCGGCTGCCGGAGCATCTCGTTCACCTACTCGGAGCCGACCGTTTTCGCCGAACTCGCCCTCGAGACGGCGCGCCTGGCCCACGAGCGACGGATCGCGAACAATTTCGTCACCAACGGATATCAGTCCCCGGAGATGGTGGCCGAAATGGCCGGCCTCATCGACGCGGCAAACGTCGACCTCAAATCCTTCTCGGCCGGGTTCTACAAGAAGGTCTGCGGTGCCGAGCTCGACGGCGTGCTCGATACGATCGGCCTGCTCCATCAGGCCGGGCTCTGGCTCGAGATCACCACCCTCGTCATCCCGGGCCGGAACGATTCCGACGATGAGTTGCGCTCGATCGCGCGCTTCATCGCGGGGATCGACAGGAACATTCCCTGGCACGTGAGCGCCTTTCATCCCGCCAACCGGATGACGTCCACGCCGCCCACCCCCCCATCGACCCTCCTCAGGGCGATCGATCTCGGCAAGGGGGAGGGATTGCGCTTCATCTACACCGGCAATATCGCCGGGCGGGGCAGCGAGAACACTTTCTGCCCGGGATGCGGCACCCTGCTGATCGAGCGCACCGGATATCGCGTTTCGCGGAACCGGCTGAGCGGGGGGCGCTGCCCGGACTGCGACGTGGAAATCGCCGGAATTTTCGGCTAGGCGGGTGGGCCGACGCAACTAGCCCGGCGGACCGAGGCGGTAGTTCCCGGCCGGATCGAGGCGCGCGCCGCGCAGAAATTCCCTGCCTGTCATCGGCTTCTTGCCTTCCTTCTGGACGCGCTTGATTTCGAGGGCTCCGTCGGCGCATGCCACCAGAAACCGTTCCGTGACGCCGACCAGTTCGCCCGGCGCCGGGGAGGTCCCGTCTTTCGCGCCCGCACCGCCACCCGTCGCGGGGTTCGCCTCAAGCAGGGTGAGGCGCACCCTCTTCGTTCCGGCGTGGAGAAAGCTGAACGCGCCCGGCCAGGGGATCATGGCGCGCACGAAACAATCGAGTTCCTTACCCGTGCGCGACCAGTCCACGAGGCCGTCCGCCTTCGCGAATCTCGGCGCCTTGACCACGAGCGACTCGTCCTGCGCCACGGCCCGGCAGTCTCCCTTCGACAGCCTGTCGAGCACGTCGACCACCAGGGGTGCCGCCTTGTGCGAAAGCCTCTCGAGCAGGGCGCCCGCCGTTTCGGCCTCTCCGATCGCCGTTCTGGTCTGGCCCAGGATGTCGCCCGCATCCATGCGCGGCGCCACGCGGATGATCGACACCCCTGTCTCGGCATCACCGTTCAGTATTGCCGCCGCCGCCGGCGCCGCCCCCCTGTACCTGGGAAGAAGCGACGGGTGAATGTTGATCCCGCGGTGCAAGGCCGTATCGAGAAAAGCCTCGGAAATCTTGGCCGCATAGGATGCAACGAGGATGACGTCCGGCCCGAAAGCCGTGGCGAGCCCGATGCCCTCGGGCCCATTGATGTCGAGGGGCTGGAAGAACTCGAGTCCCAGCTCGAGAGCCGTTTTTTTTACGGGAGGCGCGACGAGCTTCCGGCCGCGGCCGGAGGGGGCGTCCGGTTTGGTGATGATCCGCAGCGCATGGCGCCCCTCGGCGGCGAGCGTCTCGAGGGTGGGAATTCCCAGGTCCGACGTGCCAACGAAAAGAATCTTCATGCCTGATCCACCGCCCGCTTCCGTATCGGTCAGATGATCTGTTCCGACGCGCGTATGGCGTCCCTGGCCGCTTCCGCTTGCGCCCGGGCCGCCTCGGCCTTCTTCTCGAATTCCCGTTTGGAAAAATACATGGCCTTGCGCGACGGCCTGACGCGCGGGAAAGGCGCAACGTAGGCGTCGAGGCTCTCCTTCTTGTCGGTGGACGCCATGCTCTCCCGCCAGAAGGTCTCGGCCTCCGTACCGGCCTCGTCGAGGAGAACCGCCTCCGGATCGCGCGCCCTGAAAGCTTCCAGCTTCGACCGGCTGACGATGAGAGAGATCCTGATCTCGCCGTTCACTTCAGCCTGGGCGATCTTGATCACCGAAAGCCGCGTCAGCTCGAGGATCCCGATAAAGTTGCCCAGGGCGTCCTCGCGCGTTTGGCTCTCGGAAAAGAGCTCGACAAAGGTCACGTCGTTCTTGGTGCGCAGGAAGTCGAGGATGTTCGAGATGTACGTGGAAATCGGCTTGTCCGAATGGATGATCGTCGAACCCCACGTCCGGCCCGTGTCCTCGAGAACCTTGGAGAAGGCCTTGACCAGGTCCCAGAGGCTCACCTCCTCGAGGGGCACTTCCTCCTCGGCAGCCTGGTCGATCGTTCGGGGCCGGCCCTCCCTGAGAGCCTGGTCCATGCGCCTCGAGTTGAGCTCGCGCGAGAGGGTCTTGTACTTCTTGTAGTCGAGAAGCTGCTGGATCAGCTCGTCGCGTGGGTCGATCTCCTCCTCGAGATCGATCTCCTCCGTCGGGAGCAGCATGCGCGACTTGATCAACATCAGGGTGGATGCCATGACGATGAAATCGCCGGTCACCTCCATGTTCTGGGCGCGCATGGCGTCGAGGTATTCCATGTACTGGTCCACGATCCGCGCGAGGGGAATGTCGTAGAGGTCGACCTCTTCCTTGGTCACGAGGTGGAGGAGCAGGTCCATCGGACCGTTGAAGGCTTCGAGTTTGACCTTGTAGGGCGTTTCCATGGGCACAAGATAAGCCCCGTGCGCAGCTCCGTCAAGGTACCGCCGGCCGGGTGGTTACTAATTCCTCGACGCCGGATACCTTTTCTTGCAAAGGCTTCGAACCTGTATTAATCTCATTACCTTCGGCGGCTTTTGCGCCCCGAGCCGGGCGGTGCGATCGCCGCCAGTGAGGAAACATGGCAATGACAGACAAGAGCATCGCGATTCTGGCCAAAGAGGTCAAGCGCGCTCTCGAGACCGAGGCCCGTGCGCTCTCGGCGCTCGGAGAGGAATCGGCCGACGCGGTCGCGCGCGCGGCGCTGGAGATTCTCTCCTGTGAGGGCCGCGTGGTGATCACCGGAATGGGCAAGGCGGGCATCATCGGCCAGAAGATCTCGGCCACGCTGGCGAGCACGGGCACGCCGTCCCTCTTTCTCCATGCGGCCGAGGCGCTTCACGGCGACCTGGGGCGCGTGAAGAGGGAAGATCTCGTTCTGGCGCTGTCGAACAGCGGAACCACGGCCGAGGTGGTCGGCCTTCTCGGTCCGATCAAAAAGATCGGCGCCCGGCTCATCTGCATCACGGGCATTGCCCAATCCGACCTGGCCCGATACAGCGACGTGGCCATCTGTTACGGAAAGGTGGCCGAGGCCGGCCCGCTCGGCCTGGCCCCCACAACGAGCACGACGCTCATGCTCGCCCTCGGCGACGCGCTTGCCATGGCTGTTCTCTCCCAGAGGAACTTTTCGAACGAAGAGTTCGCCCTCTATCACCCGGCCGGCAACCTGGGCCGCACCCTTCTCAAGGTGAACGAGGTGATGCGCGCGAAAGAGCAGAACCCCGTGGTGCGCCACGATCAGACCGTTGTGGACGCCATGTCGGTCATGACACACACCCCGGGCCGGCCGGGCGCGGTTTCGGTTGTCGACGGGGACGGAAAGGTCGTGGGGTTCTACACCGACGGCGACTTGCGCCGCGGCATCAAGGACGCGCTGGCGGAGAAGAACTTCGCCTTTCTCGAGAGCCCGATCGCCGAGGTCATGACCTGCGATCCCGTGTCGATCGGTCCCGACTGCCTCGCCGGCGAGGCTCTCCGTATCCTTCGAGAAAAGCGGATCGACCAGATTCCGGTGGTCGACGATGACTGTAAGCCGATCGGGCTGGTCGACGTGCAGGACCTGCTCGCCGTGCGGATCGTTTGACAGAGCGGATGTGAGTTTCAAAACATGAAGAGACTCTTGCTCTTTCTGGTCCTTTTTTCCTCGAGCCTCCTCATCCTCTGGGCTTTCGTGATGGACGAGGGTGACGAGGTCGTCGTTCCCCCGCCAAAAATACAGGACGACGACCCGCGCCATGCCGGCTCGGACGCATCGGGCCGATCCGAATTCGCGGCCGATCCAAGCGCGCCGGAACGCTCCGGCTCAGGGGCCCGGCCTGGCGAGGAGCGTCTTTCGGGCGCTGCCATCGAGACGGCGCCGGCCACAACCGGGCCGGGCATCGCGGCCGCGGACCCGATCGAGCTCGCAGGCTCCCCGGGCACGCCGGCCGGCGTTTCGGATGCGCCGGGGGGGCGTTCCCGTCCGGGGCGGCCGAGCCCGGAAGAGGAGGGATTCGAGGCGACCGACCTCGAACAGCCGATCGAGACGGAGTGGAAAAACGAGGACGGCACCACGCGGAAGATCGCCGTCGCCACCATCCGCCTGGGACACGTGAAACAGGAAATGGGCACGAACAGGCTTCTGGCCGAGGATGTGTCGTTCACCTTTTTCGACCGGACTCCGCGCGAACGGCCCGTGGCAACGGGCACGTCGGAAAAGGCCGTGCTTTTCACCGAAGGAGAGATCAACCAGACCCTTCAAAATATCAAGCTCCGCCACGACTGCGTCCTGAAGGACGATGTCAAGGTCACGCTCCTCGGCGAAAACGGCGCGAACACGGACGTCTTCGCCGACATTCTCTACCTCGAGGAAAACAGGATCTCCTCGCCCGCGGTCGGCGAGCATACAGGAAGGGTGCGCATCAAGACGGACACGATGGAGATCGCGGGGACCGAGATGGAGATCGACCTGGCGGCGCGGACCCTTTTTTTCAAAAAGGACATCCGCATCGACGGGACCGACTTCGTCATGCCCGATCTCGTTTCGCTCGAGGCGGCGGAGGCGCCTGGCGAGAAAAAAGAGCCTTCCCTTGAGGGCCCGATCGTTATCACCTGCGGCGGCCCATTCCTCTTTTCGGGCACTCCTGTCGAGAAGGGAGAGCTTTCCGATCGGCCCGAGGAGGCCCTGCTCGGTAGCGGCACGCTCACCTTCGAGGGGGGCGTCACTGCTTCGCGCGGGGACAGAAAGCTCGTTTCCGAGACCATGACGATGCGTTTCGACAAGGGCGACGATGGCCGGCTCGGGCTCGTTTCCATGAAAGCCGAGTCGCCCTCGGACGGCGGCACGTCGATGGATGCCGACTTCGGGCAGCTCCTCTGCCGCGCCCTGCTCTGGGACGCCGGGTCGGGGCCGGCCCGTTCGCGCATGGTGGGGAGTCCGGTCATCGAGAATCTCCGATTCGGGGCCTTTCCGGGGCAGCCGGAGCGGGCCGAGGATCTTCTTTACCGCATCACGGCCCGCGACGAGATCGCGCTCGACATGATCGAGGGGGACGGGAATTCGAAGAACCCCGTTCGGCTCACGCTCATCGGAGGCGGCCGGATCGAGCCGATGTCCGGATCGGACGCCGGGCGGAAGGCTTTCTTCCTCGAGGGGGACGCCGTCGAGTCGACGCTCGTGGCGGCGGACGTTCCGGAAGGTGCCGGCTCGGACCGATCGCCCGGGTATTTGCCGAGCGAGATCCGGATCAAGGGCAGGGCGCGCGTTCAGATGGACGGAATGCTCGAGGCGGACGAGATCGTCATGACTCTCGGTTCCGGCGAACGCGGCTCACGCTTGACGGTCAACCTGATCCGGAACGCGGCGCTGAAACATGAAGCCTTCTGGCTCGAATCCGAGGCGATTCTCATCCGCATCTTTTCCGACGGACTCACCGACATCAGCACGGACAGCGGATTCGCCTTGGGCGTTTCGCTCGATGCGTTCAGCGGTACGGAGAAAAAAGAGGCGGCCGGCACCGGGAACGAGATCGCCGCCGAGGGGGATCGTTCGCTGCGCCTCTGGTGGCCGGGCGAGGAGACGGGCGGTTCGGCGCCCACTGCCGAGAGGCGCGCGCTCAAGATCGAGGGGAACTACACGATTCATGTGAAGCGGCCCGGCCAGGAGAAGGTCGTGATCACCGGCAAGGAACGATTCGACATGGGAACGGGCCAGCTCGAGGGCGTTCAGCTGACCACGCTCAGGCTGGTCGGATCTCCCCATGTGGCCATGTATCGCGCGGGGGTCGAAGAGATGTCACTCGACTGCGACGAGGCCACGATCGACCTCGATCACAACGCGCCCCTGGCGCGCGACGATTCAGGCGCCGAGGAGAAGCGGGACGAGTTCGGGCCCGTCCTGAGTCACAGAACAAAAGCCGGGTTTTTCACGAGAAGCCTTGTGAGAAAAATTGTCGCTCTCCGCGAAGTGCGGTTGTGTTATGGTTCGAGAATCATCCTCTGTGACTCGATCGAATGGGACCTTCCGGCAGACCTTCTCGTGGCGGACGGGGCTGGGCGGCCGGTGCAGATCGTGGACGGGCTTATCCGGACCGCGTGCGAACGGATCGAGATCAACCCAGAGGCCGAAACGATAATAATCATCGGGCCGAGAGTCCTCTTTCCCGAGGGTCGATAAGGCGGAACGGTCCGAATGCGGACAGACTTTTCTGGATCGAGCTCCGGAATACTTCTGGAAATACTTCTGAAATATATTGCGCGGGAGGGGAACGGGTCCTGAGAGCATCCAAGAACATGGCCGGTCGAAGAGAGCTTTCTCTTTTCGCGCGGTGTCTTGCCGGAGGATTGCCCGCGATTCTCGTCGCGGGGCTTGTTCTGCTCCTCCCCCTCGGCCAGTTGCGGTCGCAGGAGGAAGTCGGCGCCAGGGAGCTGGTTTCGTTCGTGGACGGAGACGCGCGCGTCTACCTGATCACGGGCGGTGTTCATTTCGCCATCGGCAAGACCGAAATCTGGGCCGACAACGTGGTGATCTGGTGTGACCGGTCGGAAACCGATCCGGGCGCGTTTCTTTCGGCCGATCATGATTTCAAATTCGGATATACCCTTCCCTGTCGCGGCAACAGGGCCAAGGCGCGGGGCGGGGCGTTTTTGACCCTTCTGGAAAGGACCTCCACCAGTTCGACCGATGCGGAATCGTTCGCGTCGCTCGCGGATTTCGTCACCGAGATCTCCGCTGACGGCCATGTACGCATGGTGACCCGTGGGGAGCCCCACGGGAAGACGACCCGTGGGGAAGCCCACGGGAAGACGACCAGCGAGGACACCCAGGGGGCCGCGGCCGCGAGGGATTCCGTGGTCGAGGCGTCGCGCCTCTATTTCCACCTGAAGGAGAACCGCGGCGTCATTCTCGACGGCGAGGTGCACACGTCGGTTTCGATCCAGGAAAAACTCAATCCCCTGGTGATGCGCGCCAAGGAGATCAGGCAGGTCAGCGCCGAATGCACGGTTGCGCGCGATGCGGAGATATCGACGTGCACCTTTGCGGCCCCCCACTATTGCATGCGGGCCGGCACGATCACGCTCAAGGGCGGGCCTTTCGACGGGACCCTCACGGTTGCCGATGGGGCCGTCGAGCTGGGCGCCGTGCCCCTGCCGTTGCCCGACATGTCCTTCGCGCTGGGCGAGGAATGGCCGATCCCCTTGCGCCACCTCCGCGCCGGGCGTTCCTCCAAGTATGGCACCTACGTGCGCGCCCTGCTCGGCAAGGACATCGACGCGACAGGCAAGGCGATTCACGAATCGCTCGGCATCGACGAGCCCTTTCGCGGAAGCTGGTTTCTCAACCTCGACATTTACGGCAAGCGCGGCGTGGGATTCGGGCCGGGAATCAAGTATCGCTCGCCACAGCTCTACAAGGGCTTCTTCAAAACGTGGTATATCAACGACAAGCAGGGTCACGACCGGCGTGGCGAGCCGGTGGAGAACAATGACCGTGGGTGGGTGCAGACACGCAACCGGTTGCATCTTCCCGATTTCTGGCTCCTCGACCTGGAGCTCTCCTACATCTCGGAGAAGCGCCTTCTCGAAGAATATTTCGAGGACGAGGTGCGCGAGGACAAGGAGCAGGAAACCCTGGCCTATCTCCACCGGGCGCACGAATCCCAGTTCTGGTCGCTCCTCGCCAAGGCGCGGATCAATGATTTCCAGACCGAAACGGAGCGGATTCCCGAGGGGCGCTGGACAGTGACGCAGATCCCCATCCTCGGGCGCGACAATATCGACCTCGACGAAGGCGGATTCGCTTTTCATGATGTCTATTACAGGCAGGAGGTCTCGGCGGTTCAGCTCAGGCACAGGCCGTCCGATCAGCTGGATCGGCCGCCGGACCTTCCCACGGACAGGCTCACGCGGGCTGATTATCTTGGGGGGCTCGAGGCGCCTGTCAGCGTTGGGCCGGTGAAGATCACACCCTATGTGGAGCAAAGGGTTACTTTTTTCGAGGAAACCCTTCACGACCGCAACAGGCAGTACCGTTACATCGCCGGGGCGGGGGCCACGGCGAGCATCATGTTGAACCGTGTGTCGGAAGGGCGAAACAAATTCTTGAATATCAATGGGTTACGACACATCCTGGAACCCTCCGTGACATACAGGAACAACTTCTATTCCCATCCGGAATCGCGCGAGCTCTTCCAGTTCGACGAGATCGACGCGGCCACCGACCATGAGCAGGTGGTTCTCGGCTTGCGCCACAGGATGCAGACGCGCGATGAAGATGGGGCACCAAAGACGTTTTTCGAAGGATTTTACGAACTGCCCGCCTATCCCAACGAGAAGCAGAACGAAACGGGCGAACGGTACGGAAATTTTGCCTTCGACATGGTCTGGGCGCCCGACATGGAGCCGGAGTTTCTCAAGAGCCTCGTTTTCAACGAGGAGGGCGAGTGGAACGTCTACACCGACGATCTCGATGTCCTCAATTCCTGGGTATCACTCAAGCCCTTTCCTGAGTTTGGGTTGCGGGCAGCACACCGGTGGATCCGCAAGACCCACTCCTTTTTCTCCTACGGCCTGATCTATGTACTCTCTCCGCGCTGGGAGCTCGACCTCGAATTCAGGCGCGACCTCCTGCAAAACCGTTGGATGCGGGAGAGCATCACCCTCCGCCGTCGCGCTCACCAGTGGGTGTTCGAGTTCGAGGCTGCCGTGGACCGCTCCGACAAGGATCGGAGCATCTCCTTTTCGATCGCCCCGCTGTCGCTTCTCGGGAGCAACAAGGATGGGAGCTTTTACGATCCCTACCATGGCAATTGAGCAAAAAAGGATTCAAAGAATATGATCTGAGTGTTTCCCGGGGCGGTGAATTCTATAGAATGTGCCCTGGTTCGAAATTGCTCGGCAGCTCTTGTGAGGCAATCCAATGTTCCTCGCCTTTCTGAACCTCGGCTACACGGAGATCATCATCATACTGGTGGTGGCAGTGCTCCTCTTCGGCGGGCGCTTGCCTGACGTGGCCAAGAACGCCGGCAAGTGGTTTTTCGACATCAAGAGGGGTATCAATACCCTCAATCGCGATATCTACTCCACGCCCCCTTCGACGTACGAGCCCGACCACACCACTGGAGGCTACCCGGCAGATATCGACAGCCCGCCGGTGAAGAACATCTCTGTCGATGTGGAATCACCGCCCGCAGACGGAGAGGTCGACGGCACCGAGGGGTCCGATGAGTCCGAGGAAGATGTGAGTTCAGGGGAAAAGGAATCCTGATCAGATATCGAGGTTTTTGACATCGAGAGCGTGCGTCTCGATGAACTCCCGCCGCTGTTCCACGCCTGGGCCCATGAGAATGGTGAAGATCTTGTCCGCTTCCACGTCGTCCTCCATCTTCACCTCGCACAGGGTGCGCCGTTCCGGATCCATGGTCGACTCCCAGAGCTGCTCGGGATTCATCTCGCCGAGACCCTTGTAACGCTGGATAACCATGTCCTTCTGGGAGGCCTTGAGGGCGACGACGAGCGCCTCGCGCAGGTTGGAACAGTCCGCCTCCTCCCCCCCCACCATGAAGACGAATTTCTTCTCGCTGCCGTTCGTGCGGCAGTAGTCATTCCATGTGAAACCGCGCTTCTTCAGCTTGAGGAAGGCCTTTTCGATATCCAGGTACTCGTAGAACTCGTGAACGACGAAGTCTTTTCCGTTGATGCTGACTTCCGATCCGATGAGGAGTTCCTCGCCCTTCTTGTCCGCCTCCGCCTCGAAGAAGGCGTCCAATTTCTCGATCGAGTTGAAATACATCTCGTCGCCGTCCTTCGACACGACCCGGAAGAGCGGCAGGGCGTCGCCCTCGCTGTCGCGGAGTTTCAGGTAGTCGTCGAAATCGAGTCCGCGCCGTTCCCTCGTGATGTGAGAAGAAAATTCCTCGAGATCCATCAGGTCCTTGATCAGACCGAGCAGTTCCTCCCCCTTGAACTCTCTCTCGTCTGTCGCCCTTTTGAGAGATGCGTCTTCGATGGAAAGTTCGATCATCGTGTCCCTGAGGCCCTTTTCGGAGTGCACGTATTTTTCTTTTCTCTTTCTCTTTACCTTGTAGAGGGGCGGAGCGGCGATGTAGATCTTTCCTTCCTTTACCAGCTCGGGCATCTGTCTGTAGAAAAATGTGAGCAAGAGCGTTCGAATATGTGATCCATCCACGTCCGCGTCGGTCATGATGATCACTTTTCCATAACGCATCTTTTCTATGTTGAACTCGTCCGAACTGATCCCCGTGCCCAGGGCGGTGATGATCGTTTGTATTTCCTGGTGATTGAGCATCTTGTCGATGCGGGCCTTCTCCACGTTGAGGATCTTGCCGCGCAGGGGAAGGATCGCCTGGAAGCGGCGGTCCCTGGCCTGCTTCGCCGAACCGCCGGCCGAATCGCCCTCCACCAGAAAGAGCTCGGTCGTTTCCCTGTCCTTGTTCTGGCAGTCGGCGAGTTTTCCGGGGAGGTTGCCGCTGGCGAGCGCTCCCTTCCTGCGCACGAGTTCGCGCTGTTTTCGGGCCGCGTCCCTGGCGCGCATGGCGAGAAGCGCCTTCTGTACGATCGACTTGGCGATGGCCGGTTTTTCCTCGAGGATGCGCGAGAGTTCCTCGCCGAGGAGGGTTTCCACGACTCCTTGAATCTCGCGGTTTCCAAGCTTGATCTTTGTCTGGCTCTCGAACTGGGGATCGGGAATCTGTATCGAGACGATCGCCGTAAGACCTTCGCGGAAATCATCGCCGCTGGGCATCTTTTCGCTCGGCTTGACGATGTTGTCCCGGCGAGCATAATTGTTGAGCGATCGCGTCAATGCCGCGCGGAACCCGGAAAGGTGCGTACCTCCCTCGACCGTGTTGATGCTGTTGACGAAGGAATAGACGTCTTCCCTGTAGCCGTCGTTGTATTGCAGGGCTATCTCGAACGTTCCGTGTTTGTTCTCCCTGTTGATATACACGATTTCGTTATGGATGGGGTTCTTGTTCTTGTTGAGTAGTTCGACAAACGCCTCGAGTCCGCCGGGGTAGTAGAACTCTTCTTTCTTACCCTTTCTTTCGTCTTCGAGTGTGATCCTGAGGTTGTTTTTTCCCATCAGGAAAGAAAGTTCGCGAAGCCTTTTGAAGACCGTGTCATAGGAAATCTCCGTATCGTCGAAGATGTCCTTGTCGGTCTTGAAGGTGATCCGCGTTCCTCTCTTGTCGGTCTTGCCGATCGTCTTGAGTTCGCTGGCCTTCTCTCCCCTTTTGAAGGTCTGCTTGTATATCTTTCCGTCCCTGTAAACCTCAACCTCGAGCCACTCGGACAGGGCGTTGACACAGGAGACGCCGACGCCATGCAGCCCGCCCGAAACCTTGTAGGTTCCCTTGTCGAATTTTCCGCCCGCGTGAAGTTTGGTGAGAATGACCTCGAGTGCCGAGATTCCCTCCTCGGCGTGGACGTCGACCGGTATTCCACGTCCGTTGTCCTCGATCATCACGCTGCTGTTGAGGTTGATCTTGACCTGGATCAGATCGCAGTCGTCGATGTTGTAGGCCTCGTCGACACTGTTCTCCACCACCTCGAAAATGCAGCGGTGAAGTCCGCGATGCGACTGGTCGCCGATGTACATTGCGGGCCGCTTGCGCACGGCCTCGAGTCCCTCGAGAATCTGAATAGACGTGGAGTCATAGGTCTCGCTCGAGTTCTGGTTCGCTGGTTTGTCTTTGTTTTTGTCCGTCATCTCTTGCTACTGTTAAACTCAAATCGAATTTTTTTTATTCCGCTGTGCCCGGCTTTCACCAGTTCTTCGAGGATCTCGTTGCTTCTGAATGCCTCGAATTCGTACACGAGCGGGGCCGCGTCCACGAGCAGGGTGAGGCATCCCTTGCGGATTCCGCCGAGGCGCACGTGCTTTTCTTCTTTTTCTGAGAGGATTTCGCCAAGTGATCGCTGCACTTGGTGGACTTGATAATTGCCCGCGATCGCTCGTCTCGAGAGAACGTTTCTCAGAATATCACCGATCTTCTCGGTTTTCCCTCTGGCCATAAGGATTTAAGACTTCTTGTTCCAGGACATCATCTAGGATTTCGTGGTGATCGGCATGACGACGTAGATCGATGCGTCACCAGCTCTGAAAAGCCCTGCCGACATGTTGTCTTTGAACTCCATTTTGAGCTCGTCCACATCGAGAACCCTCAGGTAATCCATGATGAAGTCAGGATTGTAGGTGATATCGAGTTGCTCTCCATCGTACTTCACAGGCAATTCGACCTCTGCCTCTCCCACCCCTTCGTGCCGTGAGAAAATGGTCAATGTGCCCGGCGCAAAGCTGAATCGTACGGAACGCGCTTCTTCACCAGCTGTGATCGACGCTTTTCGCACGGCAGAGAGCAGTTCCTCCGTATTGATGTAACAGGCTTTTCCTTCGTGAGTTGGGATCACATCGCTGTAGTTCGGGAATTCGCCTTCCAACTTACGGGCCGCGACCTCGAGCTGCTTGGTCTTCATGACGACCTGATTCTTGTCGATCTTGAGCCAGAGTTCTTCGGCGGCCTCGATGCCGAACCCCTTACTCATTTGTTGCAAGCCTTTTACAGGCACAATGGCGGAGGCCACCACAGGATTGTTGTCCGAACCCGATCCAGCAACAGCGAGTCGTCGCCCATCGGTGGCCACGAACTGCATTCCGTTCTCGAGGATTTCGAGCAGGATTCCGTTGAAGGCGTAGCGGCCCATGTCGCGCGCGGCGGCGAATGTGGTAAGATTGGCATAAGTATTGAAAATATTGCCATCTATGACCGTGTAGTCTTCTTCGCCAAAAACGGGGATATTGGGGAACTCCTCGGGGTCATCTCCCACGAGTTTGAATTTACCGTCGCTCGAGTTGATGGAGCAGACCCGCTGATCGGTCACGAACTCCACGGTCTCCCCGGAACATTCCTTCAGAATACTCAACAACTTAGCTGCAGAAACCACGGCTTCGCCAGGCTCATCCACCCCATCTCCAGGCATTTTAAAGCGCATGGCAACCTCGAGATCGGTGCCAAGGATCTGCAGTTCGTCCTTTGCCGCGATAAATTTCATGTTCTGGAGGATCGGCTTGGTTGTTTTGCCGCTACAGATACTCGAAACCAGCGAAACGCCGGACAGGAATTGCTCCCTCGGATAGATGATCTTCATTTTAGGCCTCTCAAATATTGACGCATTCAGTATCTGGAGCCGAAAGCAGACTTCTTAGTAAGAAGTATTATATTAAACTAGTAATAATAATACATTCTGCAAATTCTGTAAAACCCTAAATTACTCTCCACAAGTGCCTGACGTCGCCATGGTTACAGACGAACAGCCCCTAGAAGAGTTCCAAAAGTTCTCCACCCGAATTTGCCGGTGACCAGGATTGGCCCCTCTCGAGGAAGGCGGATCATTTTTGATGTGAGGATCTCGCCGGTTTTCCCACGATCAGGCGCACCTCTACTGACAGAATCTCTTTCTGAAAAGGCACAGGATATAGTGGTTCTCCTTCCGTTTTCTTCGAAGGCGTACCGTTCGAATTGGGAGTTTGAAATTCAAATGAATCACAAATATGGAAAATACGAAAACGCCGAAAAGACGATCGGATTAATTCTGAGAATAGATAGATGTTTTTGAGGAGGAGACTCTGAGTTTCAATCGCCGAGTTGCGACAAAATATCATTGACAATATTGGTTATCGCTTCGTTCTTGGATATTTCCTTGTTGATTTTGTCATAGGCGTAAATAACAGTCGTGTGATCGCGTCCACCGAAAAAGCCGCCGATCTCCTGTAGAGACAAAGCGGTTTTTTTCTTGGCGATGTACATGCAAATTTGCCGTGGGAGTGTGATGGAATGATTGCGCTTGCGCGATTGAAGGTCGGAGAGTTTTACGTTGCACTTCTTGGTAACGGCACGGACGATGTCGTCGATTGTGATGTAGGTTATCGGTTTCTTGATTACGTCCCTCATGGCCAGTTTTGCCAGGGAACAATCGAGAGGCGCTTTTGTGAGCACCGAGAAACCGATTACTTTCGTGATGGCGCCTTCCAGCTCGCGAATGTTCGTATCCACGTTTTCGGCGAGAAAGGTCAAAACGTCGTCGGGGACTTCGTGACCCATGGCACGAGCCTTGGCTCTCAATATCGCGTAACGGGTTTCGAAGTTCGGCGATTCGATCTGAACGACCAGCCCCCACTTGAAACGGGAAACCAAACGGTCTTCGAGAGTAGGAATTTCCGAGGGAGGCGAATCGCTGGAAAGAACGATCTGTTTCCCTGCGTTGTAGAGCGAATTGAAAGTGTGAAAGAACTCTTCCTGGGTCCTTTCTTTGTTCGCGATCAAGTAGATATCGTCGATGAGAAGAATGTCGATGTGACGATATTTGTTTCTGAAGTGATGGATATTTCCTTTTTCGATCGCCGAGATGAACTGATTGATGAATGTTTCACAAGAAAGATAAAGAACCTTGGTGTCGGGGTGGGTCTGGAGACGCCGGTGGCATATGGCCTGGAGCAGGTGTGTCTTTCCCAGGCCGACTGAACCATGAATGAAGAGCGGATTGTAAGAGCGGGCGGGAGCATCTGCCACGGCCAGCGATGCGGCATAGGCGAGCTCGTTGCTGCGCCCGACAATGAATTTGTCGAAAAGATACTTGAAGTTGAGATTACTGAAGGGATTCGCAAGGCTCTGACCGACCTCGTTGCCGCCGGCAGCCGTTCTTGGATTCATGGTCTTTGGAGCGGGTTCGTGGACGGCAGAAGAAGCACCTTCTCCCCTAGCGGCGTCTGTGGGAGCCTGCACTGTCGCGGGACAAGAAAGAGGGACTTCTCGCGTATCGCGGGGCTCGCTCGAGTTAGACTCGGAGACGATCGTGAACTTCTTGGAATCTCCAACAACGCGGCCTATGACTTTTCCCATCACGTCAACGTAGTAATGACAAATCCACTCGCGCAGAAAGTCATTCGACACGGACAGGACGATTTCTTCGTCGGTGACGTCAACGATCTTCAGGGTTTGAAACCACGTGCGATACTGCTGGGGAGAAACGAACTCCTGGATATGGCAGTCTATTTTCTCCAAGAGAGACACGCTGGAATCGTTGGAAACGTGCATATGTGAACGCCTTCCCGGAATAGACGCTTCGGGGCGACGGAAAAATACTCGTGATATTCTTGAGGAATCGAGTGCCTTTGCAGGACAAGTAGATCCGACTCAGTTAAGCGAGATCAGCCTATCATAAGAGCAGTCGAAGTCAAAGTAATTATCCGGCTCAGAGGGACTGATAAAAAAGAGCGCTCTATTTTTTTTCGCGCAGGTTCTTGAAGAAAAAGAGCTTTTAAAAAGAGGGCCTTTTGAAAAAAAAATGTAGATTCAAATATGTTTAATTAATTCGCTAATATGTGTCTTGCCCCCCCACCAAGCTGTATCGTGACGGCGAGTATTTTCATGAAAAGGCGTGACGTTCGATTCGCAAACGCGTCTACGCTGCGGGAAAGGAGCGAAGCGATGCCTGTGTTACATGGTAAAAAGATTAAAGCTTGTCTGTAGGAGGCGACGAAGAGACTTCGGGGGACAATCTGTCTCCGAAACTTGACACGAAATAGGCTCGTCCGTTCATCATCAAGGTGAAAGATGGTTGTTGCAGAGTTAACGCTTCAAACGTATCTCAAGGAAATAAACAAAGTCAACCTCTTGACGGCCGAGGAAGAGAGGGAGTTGGCTCTCAGGATCATCAGTGGCGACATGGATGCGCGGGAAAAGATGATTCAGGCGAACCTGCGCCTGGTCGTGTCTATCGCTAAAAATTACACCAACAGAGGCCTGTCTCTCATGGATCTCGTTGAAGAGGGCAATATTGGCCTTCTGAAAGCCGTGGAGCGATTCGATCCCGGCGAGGGATGTCGTTTTTCGACCTATGCCACATGGTGGATCAAGCAAGCGATACGCCGGGCCCTCACAAACACTGTAAAGACCGTTCGAATACCATCTTACATGGTTGAACTCGTCTCCAAATGGAACAGTGCTTCGGCATTCTTGACCGATAAGCTGGGTCGCCATCCCACCAAAAAGGAAATCGCCAAAGAAATGAACCTGTCGGAAGACAGTATCAATGCTATTATTACGGCGATTCGGACTTCGAACATGATGACCCAGTCGCTCAGCCTGGAAGAATCGAGATCTCTTTCCGAGATCATTGAGGACTCGAACACAAAAACACCAGACGATGTTGTTCTCAATGACCAGGAAATCCTGAAAATCAGCGAACTGCTCAACGTGATCAATGAACGCGACGCGAACATTATCAGGATGCGTTTCGGCATAGGTTACGATAACCCTATGACATTAAAAAAGATAAGCAAGAAAGTGGGGTTGACGAGGGAGCGGGTCAGGCAGATACAAAACGAAGCATTAAAAGAATTATATGCGTTTATGAACAAGGAACGCCCCGACGAAATCAGGGAAATGATTCAGAATCGCAAAAGATCGCGGCGCAGAAACACGAAAAAGACGCGAAAAAACTAGTATTCTTCTTTCAAATATCCCCCCCCCAATGAAAATATCTTCCAGAAGAGGATCTTTTTTCCAAGAGATCTCGGTTGGATATCTTCGCAGGTGTATTTTTGTTCTTAAATTTCAGGAGGGGGTACTGTGAACTTATTTATTGACAGGATGTTGGAAAAAATTCACGAGCGTCGAAATCCCACCGTGGTCGGTCTCGATCCGAGGCTTGATTTGCTGCCTGATGAAATAGTACAACGCCATTTATCTGGAGACCAAAAAGGAACCCAGGAAGGGGCGGCTGCGGCGATACTCGAGTTCAATTGCAGAATAATCGATGTGATCGAACCGATTGTACCGGCTGTAAAACCACAGGTCGCATTCTACGAGATTTTTGGAGCTGCCGGCGTCAAGACATACTTTGAGACGATCGGGTATGCCAAAGAGAAAGGCATGCTTGTGATTGGTGATATCAAAAGAGGCGACATCGGATCAACAGCAGAGGCTTATGCGAAAGGACATTTAGAGACTGTCGCAGTAAATGGCGTTGAAACGGGTGGTGGGGGGGGCGCCGATGCCGTAACCCTCAATCCATATCTTGGGGAAGACAGCCTCAAACCATTTATAACGTCCTGTAAAAAAACAGATTCCGGTCTTTTCGTGCTTGTAAAAACATCGAATCCATCATCCGCGGACTTTCAGGATCTCCTTTGCGAAGGAGAGCCTCTTTTCATGAAAGTCGCCGAAAAAGTTGTCGCCTGGGGGAGAGAGCTTGTCGGCGATTCCGGCTATTCGTCTGTGGGCGCGGTGGTGGGGGCCACACACCCAGAAACGATCAAAGCGATCAAGAACCGATTTCCGTCTCTGTTTATGTTGATCCCTGGATATGGCGCCCAGGGCGGAAAAATCGAGATGATCAAATCTGCCTTTGATCAAGAGGGGAAAGGCGCGATCGTTAACTCTTCTAGAGGGATCATCTTTGCCGGCCAGAAGTTAGACAAACCCTGGATAGAGGCAGTCAGAGACGCGGCCTTGGAGATGAAGTTCGAACTCGGCCGAGCGATCGGCTGGAACTGAGCAGTCTTTTCGATATCACACCCGCAAACACCAGAACAAAGTCCAGAAATGATCTGCCTGGTGACGAGAAGGTGTCGGATCAGAAGTCTGCGGCATTTTCATTCGACAAGAAAAGATCAAAAAGCCGCCCAAGGTCCTTCTCAGAATGAAAGGAGAAGGAAACGCGCCCCTTGTGGTCTCCCTTGAGTTGAATTTCAACACGAGTGTTGAAGTGTTCTCTCAGCTTTTTCTCGAGGCTGAGAATGTGGGGGGCGGGGCGGCTGACCGGCCTTGCTTGTGTTGGGGGAGGATTCTTTTTCGCGAGAAGTGTTTTCACCAGTTCTTCGGTTTTACGCACGGTCAAGCCGTTGTTGAGAATGTACTCACAGGCAAAGATCATCTCCTTCTCCGTGGAAAGCCCAAGAAGAGCGCGAGCATGACCAGTGCTGATTGTTCCACGTGAAACAAGTTCCTGAACCTTTGACGGCAAATCAAGAAGGCGCAGTAAATTTGTCACGTATGTTCGGTGCTTCCCGATCCGATTCGAAATGTCGTCATGGGTGAGGCCCTGAAACTGCACGAACATCTGAAATGCCCGCGCTTCTTCCATCGGATTCAGGTCTTCTCTCTGGATGTTTTCTACAAGTGCGAACTCTAATAGTTGCGCGTCCGAAATATTCAGAACAATCGCGGGGATCGCATCGTGGCCCAACGAGGAGCACGCCCGAAGGCGACGCTCGCCGGCGATCAACTCATACTGTCCACCTTCTTGCCGCACAAGGATCGGCTGTATCACGCCGTTTTCCTTGATAGACAAAGACAGTTCCTCGTGTTTCTCATCATCGAAGAACTCTCTCGGCTGGAACCTATTTTTCTTGATCTGCTTGATTTGAATCTGGCTGACAGAATCCGTCGATTTTTCGAGGGAGGAAGGGATCAGAAAATCGAGACCCCGCCCTAGTCTCTTTTCCGACA
>CAZUHB010000050.1:0-45402 GCA_964620445.1 uncultured Phycisphaerales bacterium | reverse complement strand
GTGACCTGGGCGTCGAACGCCACCGCCGTGGATCTCGTCCCCTGATCGACCGGCCTCCTCACTCAAACAACGGTTCCGTCGAACCGACACGAACGGCGCCCCAGCGAATGCTGGTGGCGCCGTTCGTTTTTTGGACTCGACGATGAGTAAAGGACTCCCGCCGGCCAGAACCGCCTGCCGCTCGAAAAAAATCGAGCCTTTTTCTTGCACGCCGCACGATTCTTGCGCTTCTACGGGCAGGGATGTTCGATTCAGCTACTTCACGATCAGGGCGAGGTATTGATCAGCTCACGATCCTGTCGACGCGCCGGTTCTGCTGCTTGATCTCGTGGATCAAATCGTCGTAGCGCCGGATCTTCACGACCGCGCGGTGGGTGAGGTAGATGCCGAGAGTTACCAGTCCCGCGCAGATCGCGAAGACCGGGATCGCCAGGTGGGCGACATCGTCGAGTTTCCAGTACTTCGACGTGGCGATCAGAACGCTCAGCACCGAAAGGGGCAGGGCAAAGACCGCGATCCCCGTGCGCATGGCGGCGAGCGAGGTGCGCTTCTCTGCGAGGAGAAGCTGGACCTCGTTGATGATCAGGCCTTCGGGTTGTTCTTGTGTGTCCGAATCCAAGGGCGGCCTCCTTCTTTCCCCAGGTTGATAGCGCGGGATCAGGGGGCGCGCTCAGCATCCGCGATTTTGTCACCCGAGCACAGAATCCGCGCGGTCCCCGTGGAGCGGATCGGCGATCGAACGAACACGTTGATCGTGAACGGCTGGCATATGGAGATCAGGCAAGGGACGCATCGTGCAGGAGTCTGGCCGCACCGGCCCACCCAGGTTGACTCAAAAAGATAAATCAATATAATTGTCGGTCTCGCTCACTTCCTGGAGGCTGTCATGAAACGATCCATTGCCGCGCTTATTTTCGTGTCTCTCATCGTCGCGATTCCGGCCGGTCCGGCCCAGGCCGAATCAGCCGAAAGAAAGAGCATCGACCGGGAGCTCTGTCCCAGGAGCGGCACGCCTCTGGTGGTGGGCCAGACCCAAAGCGTGGGCTTGCTCGCCGCCCGCGTCGACCGGATGAGCCGCTCGGCGCCCTCGACGCACACCTCCCCCGCCTTCGGGACCGGCTCGCGAGCCGTGACCCCCTGGGTCGACCTGACCGGGCCGTACGGCGCGTACGTGATGCACCTCGCCGTCGACGAGAACAATCCGGGCACGATCTTCTGCACCACGTTGGCGGGCGGCGTCTTCCGTTCCACGGACGGAGCCGGAACGTGGAGTTCCGCCAACAGCGGCATGTACTACGACTACCCCAAGCAGATCGCCCTCGATCCCAGCAACAGCAACACACTCTACTGCGCCTCCAACAGCTACTGGCGGCCGGACGGCAATTCGGATATCTACAAGTCGATCGACGGCGGCGACACGTGGAGCGCGCTCGGGATGGTGACCAGCTACTGGGGCGGCATCCATATCTGCCGCAACGATCCGAACGTGATCGTGGCAGGGAGCGACAACGGGATCTGGCGCTCCGTCGACGGCGGCGCCACGTGGGGATGGGTGTACGGTTCGGCCACGGTTCTGTCCTTCTGCGAGGATCGTTCGGCGCCCGACACGATCTACGCGGGCACCTACGGCCAGGGCATCTACCGGAGCACCGACCGCGGCGCCACGTGGTCCACGATCTCGATCCCGTCGTGCGGCAACATCCGCATCGTGGCCGTGCACCCCCAGGACAGCAACACGATCTACGCGGCCGGCAATCCGACCGGGCTCTTCAGGAGCACCGATTACGGCGCCACGTGGTCCAATGTGAAAGCCTTCGAGGCCTGGGGCGTGGCCTGCGCGCCCACCAACGGCGACGTGGTCTATGCCGTGGGCGAGGGGCCCGCGTTCAGCGGAACACCGGGCGTCCATGTGTCGACCGATGCGGGCGCCACGTGGACCGAGTGCACCTTGCCGACGGAACATTACTATGCTCCCTTCGCCATGCGGGCCGCCGTCGATCCGGCCGATCCGGACACCGCCTACGTGGGTCTCTACAGGGCCGGCGTTTTCAAAACAACCGACGGCGGCGCCACGTGGAGCGACGCCAACATCGGTTTGAAGAACACCTTCGTGAATGACATCATCTCCCATCCCGACGATCCCACGATCGTGTGGGCGGCCACATTCCAGGCGGGGCTGTACAAGTCGACCGATGCCGGGCAGACATGGTTCCATTCGGAAACCGGTTGGGAAGAGACCAACCATGCAGTGAACGCTCTCGCCATCGACCCGTCCGATCCCGACCACCTTCTTCTCGGCGGCAGCAACAGCGGCGTGTGGCAGTCGTTCGACGGCGGCGCCACGTGGACCGTCACGAGCCTGCAGAGCTACGGCACCATGGAGGAGA
This sequence comes from uncultured Phycisphaerales bacterium, assembly GCA_964620445.1. GTDB lineage: Bacteria > Planctomycetota > B15-G4 > B15-G4 > CAYZWU01 > CAZUHB01. The sequence continues at coordinate 43,015 of CAZUHB010000050.1, read as the reverse complement.
TCACCTTCGCGCCGTCCGATCCGAGCCAGGTCTGGACAGGGTCGACCAATTCCTCGGCCACGCTCGGCATCTGGAAATCGACCGACGGCGGCACATCGTGGTTCAGGAAGAAATCGGGAGTTGCCTGCTACAGCGTCTCGGTCCATCCCACCGATCCCGATATCGTCGTGGCCACAACCGGGACGTGGTTTCTCGACTACGCCACGATCCAGTACAGCACCGACGGCGGGGACACGTGGTCCACGGTCTATCAGGAGGGTTTCGGGTGGGTGACGGACAGCTGTTTCAGCCTTTCCAATCCCAGCATCGTCTGGGCCACGAGCCACGTTGAAAACATCCTCGCCTCGGTCAACAGCGGCGCGTCGTGGTTCAGCAACGTGGGCGGCCACATCTTGCCGGGCCGGCCCTTCACGATCGAGGCCGATCCCGCCAATCAGAAGGTGGCCTACCTGCCCCTCGACGATGACGCCGGGTTCTACTTCACCCTCGACTACGGAATGAGCTGGAACTACTACACCCAGAACCTCTGGAACAGGGCTCTCGTGCCCCTGCACCTCGGCTCATCGCCCAACTGTCCGAGGATCTACTACACGGGCACCATGGGTTACGGCGCCTACGCGGCGCTTCTGTACTACTGATCGCCCCTTCCGAGGGTTTTCGTCATTACCGTGGATGCTCTCCGCGCCGACCATCTGCACTGAAAAGGGCATTTCGGCGGCACGTCGCCCACCATATCGTTCCGGAGCAGGAGGAGCAGATCGGCGAACTCGGCCAGGGCAACTGATGACGGGAAAGAAATCTTCAGAAATTTGAATATATCAGGGAATTTGCGTCATTTTATGTGATCGACGGCACTTACCCATCGGGACGCGTCGAGCTGCCTGCTCGGGGCGCACCGATTGTGCCACAATCTCCCGTAAGTAAGTTTTTTTAGCTGACTTATGTTTCCAGTCCATCCATCGCAATCGTGTGGGAAAACGCTGTTGTGAAATTGAAATTAATGAATGTGTTGAACCGGGCGACCGGACTCCGCCGGTTCTTGTCTTCCAGCGAATCCAGGATCTTGATCAGGAGAGGTACCATGAATCGCACCATCCGGGTTGTGCTTGTTTTGGCCCTGTACTTCACGATATCGGCGCCCTTCGTGGACGCGCAAAACTCCGGCTCCACGGTGCCGATGGGCGGGACCGCCTCGCTCGGCGGCCCGGTGAACAACGCGCGTTTCTACGTTCGCGACAGAACCGCCGGCAGCGTGAGCTGGTTGCCTTCGACAGCCGTGAATCTGGCGCAGAATCCGAGCTTCGAGGACACGAACCTCCTGCCCTGGTATCCGGCGGGCGCGTCGACGGGGACCGTGATCCATGTGAACGATCCGGCCACAGCTTTCGACGGCGACAAGTACCTGAGAATCGAGAATGACACGGACGACATCACCGCCGCGATCCAGCAGGTCGACCTGAACGCCCTCGGCCTCATCCCGGGCGACACGGTGATCTTCTCGGGCGCGGTTCGGCTCGGCACCGGCTACTACTGCACCAACTGGATCGACGGCGAAGCCGAGTTCCGGATCGAGTGGATCGACAGCGGCGGTGTCCCTTTCACCTCGAGTACGGTCAACGCCGAGGGTGTCTTCAAGGAATGGACCCTGATGGCCGAGATGTTCGAGATCCCCGAGGGGGCGGTCGAAGCCGAGCTCCGGTTGTTTCTCTACGAACCGGCCACCTTCGACAGCGTTTCGGCCGCCCTGCCCTACTGGGTCGAGTTCGACGCTATCGGTTTCTACAAGGAGCTCGACGAGGAAATCCTCACGAGGACGTCGCCCACGCACTGGGTGGGCGATGACCTGGAGGTGACGGTCACCGGCCTGGAGCCGATCGCGGGCGGCGTGCGCATCATGGCGACGCTCGCCAACACGAGCACCGAACGGCGGGCGCTCGATCTGGGCTTCTTCGTTCCCACGCTCGTGCAGCGCGGCCAGATCCCCACATGGCACGAGGGCTTTCTGAGCGCTGTGCCGGCCGAGTCGGGACTCTTCACCAATGCCGAACCGATCGACCCGAACGCGAGCTGGCCCATTCACTCCTACTATCCTTTCAGCGCCCTCGAATCAGGAGGGCGGATCCATTCGCTCGGCGTGCCGCTTCATATGCCCCGGGTGTGCCACACCGGATTCGACGCGGACAGAAACCGCCACTTCATGGAGTTTCACGTGGGCCTCCTCGGGTCGGCCGAGGCCGACTACGCCGACTTTACCTTCGGCGTCGATGTGGTGCGCCTGCGGTCGTCCTGGGGTTTCAGGGCAGTGGCAAAAAGTTATCTCGACCGGTACACCGACCTGATCACCCGGCCCTCGATCATCGACTACGAACCGGGCGGATACTGCAATCCGTTGTCCGGTCTCTTCGAGGACCACATCGAGGAGATGGGAGGGCTCTATTTCCAGACCATGAGCGGCGCCGAGGTCGACGACTACGCGGGCCGGTTTCACGCCCTGGTCTACTCCTGTCCCTGGGGGCTCCGATTCCCCTACGGGACTCCTCCCTGCGCCCTCGACCTCGATGCGATCATGGCCGAGTTCGACACGTGGCTCGCCGGTTACAATGTTCCGGCGAGATGGCAGGATCAGGCCGCGCATGGCCGGGCGCACAGCACCATGTCGACGTGGGCGCTCTCGAGCCTTCTCACCGCGGGCGCCGACACGCAGCACGGGATGTACAGGTTGTCCACGAACCTCAACCCTGACATTCCCAAACCGGTGAGCGGCGACTGGACCCACAATGCCGCGTCCGGTTACGAGCTCTACGCCACCGAGATGTACAAGACACCCACCACGCCCAATACCTACGTGGGCGTGGAAGCCGACCTCTACATGAACCACAACCGGAACCTCGACTACACCGAGGATCACATCTGTTGCGACAATCCCCTCGGCCTGGTCTACGGTCTCGGTACGCTGAAGCCGGCCGCCTGGGGGGGGCTCAGCGATCTCCTCTTCGTGGCCGAGATGGACGACCACCTGTCGACCACGACCGGACCGCTCCAGGCCGGCAACCTGCAGATCCGCGGTTTCGGGCATGTGGCCCTCGCCATGCCCTATATCGACATGGCCGGATTCGAGTGCAGCGCCATGCGGTACAACGATTATTGCGGCGCGCCCGAGGAACAGTACTTCCGGCGCATGGTGATGAACGACCGCTACATGAGCCGCATCTACTGCCCCTTCAACGATTATTTCGATCCTTACATTCCCGACGGAGACGAGTTCCGGATTTTCGACGAGCTCTCGGCCCTGGCCGCCTTCTACGGATTCTATCCCACCCTGACCAAGCTCTACGAAGAAGCGACCTGTTTCGAGTGGAAGATCGATCCGATCGTCGACGTGCCCCTGCTCGCCGCGGAGGTGAACAAATACGTGCCCCTGCTCGAGGATCTGAACCTGGCCGGGTGGAAGCCGATCACTTTTGCGGCGACGAGCCACGACGATGTATGGATCGAGCGATACGGTCCCTCGCCCGACGGGGGCGACGCAATGCACTTGACCGTGTTGAACAATCCCTTTCACACGATCACCAACGAGGAGTTACTGCCCGACTGGCCGCCGAGCGACATCGTCGTGGACCGGGATGTCACGATCACCGTGGAGTCGCTCTACGAGCGGGGGCTGCGGGCGAACATCACCCTGTGGGAGCGGCTCAGCGACGAGTACTTCTATCCCGGTTACGACAACGGGCTGAGCCCCTTCTACGCTGCCGGCGACTGGGACGGGCTCGTGATCGAGGAATCGGACCACACCCCCTTCACCATTCCGGCGAGGGATCTCTTTGCCTTCACCATCTCGAGCAGCATGGAGGTGGACAACAACAAGGCGGTCCCCCTGGTCTCGAAAGACGACTCTCCCTATTTCGACAAAACCGGAATGTGGTGGATCGACTGGGAAGACCCGGCCGGGTATGACGGCGAGGCGATCTACACCACGATCTCGTCTCCCGCGCCGGTTGCGACCTACTCGTGGACAGTCATCGAGGCGGGCGCCTACGATGTGGACGTCATCTTTCCCGACATCGGCCAGAACATGGTCGCTGCCCGCTATCAGATCCACCTCAACGGATCTCCCGTGGGAGGGCCTGTCGACATCGATCAGAAGGGCGCTCACGGATCGTGGCAGAACATTGGAACGGTGACCACCGCGGCGCAGTGGCCCGATACCGATCTGGTGGAGCTCACCGTGACCTACACCAGCCCCGGTGCGACCGAGGCCCTGGTCGTGGATGCGGCCCGGCTCGAGTAGGCGGAATCCTCCTTTTCCCCGGAGAAAGCCCTCTTTTCGGAGAGGGCTTTTTTTTTCGAGATGATTGCCCTTTCGAGACTTGGCCCCGGTTTCCGTCAGATCGGCTCTGCCTGATCACCAGGTGAGAATTTTTTTAGGGTTGACAATCCACGGGTGTTTATTCATATAATTTGTATAGGAATATCTTGAATAGGCTCGCTTCTCTGAGAAGCGGGCCTAAATTCCTGCCTGTCCTCTTGAGATCCGAAGCGATCTCGACAAGGAAACAGGGTCGTCCAGAGCGACCCCCAACTCCTGCCCAGACGAGACGGAGAAGCAGGGGTCGAGCACGGCCCGTTGGGTGGTACACATAACTATTTGCTAATTAATATGGTTAGAACATTGTTGTTTTGACCGGTCTCGAGGATGGCGCCATGGATCGCCGAGAGTCTCAACCAGAAGGAAGCCTGGACGGACAGGAAACAGTCGAAATCCCTCTGAGGGACTACTGGAAGAAGCAAATCAATTGCCAGGATGCCTGCCCCGTGCACACCGATGCGCGCGGCTACGTGCGCGCCGTGGCAGCGGGCGATTTCGAGCTCGCCTACCTGATCGCCCGGGGGCCCAACATCCTCGCCTCGATTTGCGGCCGCGTGTGCGGCGCGCCCTGCGAGGCTGCCTGCCGCCGCGGTGCGATCGACAAGCCGGTCGCGATTCGCGCGCTCAAGCGGTTCGTGTGCGAAAAATTCGGGCCCGAATCGGGTCCGGGCCGGAGCAAGGAGCTGATCGCGTTCCTCAAGGAATCGGCCGGCCGGCACGCTCCCAGAACCTGTGAAGACAGCGCGGAACTCCTTCCCCTCCTGCAATCGCTGCTCAAGGGCGACATTCCCCTCGCCGCGAACAAGTCGGTGGGTATCGTGGGCAGCGGGCCCGCGGGATTGGCCGCGGCCCATGACCTGGCCCTTCTCGGATTCCAGGTCACCATCTACGAGCTCGAACCGGTTCTGGCCGGCATGCTGGCCGTGGGCATTCCCGAGTACCGCCTGCCGCGCGATCTCATCCGAGCCGAGGTCGATGTCATTCTCGAGCTCGGTGTCCGGGCCGAGACCAGCTGTGAAGTCGGCAAAGACATCACTCTCGCGGCGTTGCGCGAGCGCCACGACAGCGTGGTGATCGCCGCGGGCGCCAAGCGCTCCATCCAGATTCCGATCCCCGGTGCCGATGCCACAGGCGTTCTGGGAGGAGTGGAATTCCTCCGTGACGTGTCACTGGGAAAACCCCCACCCCTCGGAGAACGGATCGTGGTCATCGGCGGCGGCAACGTGGCCTACGATGTGGGCCGCACCGTGCTGCGCCAGATTTCGATCGACGCGGCGCGCACCGCGTTGCGCGAGAGCGGCGTGGCATCGGTCCACCTCTGCTCCCTCGAATCGCTGGCCGAGATGCCGGCCGACGACGTGGAGATCATCGAAGGCGACGAGGAAGGGATCATCCGCCACAACAGCGCGGGCCCGGCCGAAATTCTCAAGGACGATGCGGGCCGCGTCGAGGCTGTGGTCCTGCGCAAGTGCTTGCGCGTCTTCGACGAGAACCGGCGCTTCGCGCCCGAGTACGACGACGCAGCGCGCGAGACGGTCCCCTGCGACAACGTGATCCTCTCGATCGGGCAGGGCTTCGACCTCGCCTTCGTCGATCCGGAGAGGGACGGTATCGAGAAAACGGACAGAGGCCTTGTGCCGTGCGATCCGGAAACGGGCAAGACGAGCGCCCCCGACCTGTTCATCGCCGGAGATCTGGCCTACGGTCCCAAGCTTCTCATTCACGCGCTCGCATCGGGCAAGAAGGTTGCGCGCGCCGTTTACGAGAGCGTCACGGGCCGCGCCATCACCCACCAGGATGTGGAGCTGCACCTCGCCCTTTCCGACTACGGGCGCGAGTGCGGCTACGAGGCGCGCGCGCGGGTCTCGATCCCGACCTGTCCCGTGTCCGAGCGGCTCACGTCGCAAGCCGCCCCGGTGGAGAAGGCGCTCGACGAAGGCGCGGCCAGGAAAGAAGCGGGGCGCTGTCTCGACTGCGGGGTCAACACCATCTTCGACGGCACCAAGTGCATCCTCTGCGGAGGGTGCGTCGATGTCTGCCCCGAAACCTGCCTGCGGATCGTCTCATCCGACCGCCTCTACGGAGAGGTCGGATTCCAGAAGATCCTCGACGATCAGCTCGGTGACACTCCGCCCGAAGGGGGCTCGGCGATCCTCAAGAACGAGACCGCCTGCATCCGCTGCGGCCTGTGCGCCGAACGCTGCCCCGAGGGAGCGATCACCATGGAACGATTCATTTTCAAGGAGATCCCGAGATGTCCAACCGCCTAGAACCGGAACCGGTCGCCCGGCGCGACTTCTTGAACCTCGCTGGAATCTGGGCGTCGGGGCTCGCTGTCTTCGGCTCTCTCATCGGGATGGCGCGGCTCACGAAACCGTCGGTCCTCCCCGAGGAGGGAAAGTCGATCCGCATCGGTCACGCCGCCGAATACCCGCCGGGATCGGAGACGGTGATCCCGAAACAGAAGGTGCTGATCGTCTCGAGAGAGGAAGGTATCGCCGCCATCTCTCTCGTGTGCACCCATCTCGGCTGCATCGTCAAGAGAGTCGAGGCAGGTTTCGACTGCCCCTGTCACGGATCGAAGTTCGGGCCTGCGGGCGAACTGCTCGCCGGGCCCGCCCCGAGGCCGCTGCGCTGGTTCGAGGTCAGCCTCGCCGTGGACGACCGCCTGATCGTCGATGCCGAGCGGGAAGTCCCGCCCGGCACTTTCTTTTCCGCTTGATAAAGGTTCGCGATGACTGAAACGAGAACCACGATCGAACAGGACAGGGCGCCGCGGGCGTCAGGTTCGCCACTTCAGGAGGGATCGATGAGCAGCTCGGGATTCGAGGCGTTTAGGGAGAACATCAGAAACCTGCCGCGGAACCTCAAGGGATCGCTGATCCGTCACGGTCCGCCCTTGTCGGGCCGCAGCCGATCGCAGGCGGTTTTCTCGAACCTTTTCCTGCATGTTCATTCGACGCGGGTTCACACGCGCACGCTCCGGTTCAGCGCGACCATGGCCATGGGGATGGCGTCTCTCGCCCTGTTCATCATCCTGTCCGCCACGGGCATCCTCCTCATGGTCTACTACAAGCCTTCCGTCGATCTCGCCTACGACAGCATCAAGGACATCCATTACGTCGTTCCAACGGGGCGCTTCATCCGGAACATCCACCGCTGGGCGGCGCACCTCATGGTGGTGACCGTGTTCTTGCACATCTGCCGGGTGTTCTACACGGCGAGTTACAAGGCGCCCCGGGAATTCAACTGGCTTCTCGGCATGGGGCTTTTCATATTGACCCTCGCCCTCTCCTTCAGCGGGTACCTGCTTCCGTGGGACCAGCTCGCGTACTGGGCGATCACGATCGGCTCGTTCATCGCCGCCTCGCCCACCGAGTTCACCGACGCGCTGGGGATCACCTCCTGGTTCGATCCCGGGGGTTTTTCGAGGCAGCTCCTCCTCGGCGCCAGCGAGGTGGGGCAGGAGGCTCTGCTCCGTTTCTACATCCTGCACTGCATCGTGCTGCCGCTGGCGCTCTGCGCCATGCTGGGAGTCCACTTCTGGCGCATCCGGAAGGATGGAGGGCTCGGCCGCCCCGACGACACGCCGACGACAGCCGCGAAGGGCGCCGGGTCCGATCCGACGCCGCGCGCACCGGCCGACGCCCCGAGAAAGTCCTACGGTCTCATGTGCGTGGTGCGTGACCGAAAGCCGGCCACCAACCAGAATCCGGACGAGACCGTCTCGAGCTGGCCGACCCTGCTGCGCGCCGAGCTGCTCGTCTTCATGGCCGTCATGCTGTTCTGTGTCATCCTGGGGCTCGCCTTCGACGCGCCGCTCAAGGAACTCGCCAATCCCGACGTCCCTGAAAATCCGGCCAAGGCGCCCTGGTACTTCCTGGGTGTTCAGGAGATGGTTTCCTACTCCGGATTCATGGGCGGCATCATCATTCCGATGATCGTCCTCCTCGGCCTCGGGCTCATTCCCTACCTCGATCGGGAGCGCGAACAGGCCGGGATCTACTTCAGCGGGGCGCGCGGCAAGGTGGTCGCGCTCAAGAGCGCGGTCTTCGCCGCGATCACCGCATTTCTGGCCGTGGCAGTACCGGTCAAGTACGGGTGGATCAGAGAGTGGTTTCCGTCGGTCCACCAGCTTGTCGTCATCTTCGTCAACCCGGCCACCTTGCTGACCGCGCTCTACGCCCTCTGGTCGATCTACGTCCTGAAGCGGGCCCGATCGACGCGGATGGCGGCCATCGCGCTCTTTACCTGCTTTCTCGTCGGCTTCACGATCATGACCATCGTGGGAACCTACTTACGCGGGCCGAACTGGGATTTCTACTGGAGCCAGGCCGACTGGCCAATGCATTGAAAACTGCGGGCGGCCGCCGCTGATCAGAGCGGCCGCAGAACAGAGAGACAAGAGAGAGGAACCTCATAACAGCGAGGAATCAAGCATGCCGCAGATGAACGAACAGGTTCGGTCCCTCGACAAGGGAATCAAGTGGTTGCTACTCATCGTGAGCGTGGCGACGCTGGGCGTGCTCGTGGCTGCGGCGCTCCGGGAGAACGTCCTCGCAGGCTGGCTCGAACTCCGCGAGGAATACGCCGCGATTCTGGAGACGAAAGCGGTCGATGCGCGCGGCGCCGACATCGCGCGCCAGTTCGATCTCAACATGGAGCAGTACTTTCTTCCAGGTCTCGAAAGGGTCGACCGCTGCACAACCTGCCACGCAGGCATGGAAGATCCCCGCATGACCGATCAGCCGCAGCCCTTCACCACGCATCCGGGACGGTATCTCGAATTTCACGATCCGGCCAAGTTCGGATGCACGGTCTGCCACCAGGGCCAGGGACGGGCCACCGAAACAGCCGACGCTCACGGCAGGGTGCCCTTCTGGGACTACCCCATGCTCGAGAAGAGGTACATGAAGACCGCCTGTTCGCGCTGCCACTCCGACGAGGAGCTCTTCGGCGAGGAAAGGCTCCTCGTCAAGGCCGACGAACCGGAAACCCCGAGCAGCGAGGGCCAGCTGGTGGAAAAGGGCAGGGATCTCTACGAGGAACAAGGGTGTCTCGGCTGCCATGCTCTGAGCGGCAAGGGCGGGACGCTCAGTCTCGACATCACCCTGGAGGGCGACAAGACCCACCACGAACTCGATTTCTCCCACTTCGACAGAAACGAGCCGCGCCACGTTGCTCACTGGCACCGGAAGCACTTCATGAAACCCGCCGAGGTGGCGCCCGGCACGGTCATGCCCGACTCCGGCCCCGATGTGAACGACGCCGACGCACTGACCGCCTACACCCTCTCCCTGCACGCGCCCGCACCGTTGGCGTACCACCGGCGCCCGCAGCAGGGCATGGCGGCGGCCGTGCCGGGCGACAAGCTCTACCGCATGTACTGCTCAGCGTGCCACGGGACGGACGGCCGGGAAGAGGAGGCCCCCGGGATCTCGACGCCGGCCCTCAACAATTTCGATTCTCTCGCCGTGGCCGACGACGATTATTACCGCTTCATCATCGCCAACGGCCGGAGCGGAACGAACATGACTCCCTGGACCGCGGGCAGCGGCAACCTCTCGCGCACCGAGATCGACAGGATCGTCGCGCACATCCGGAAGTGGGAGCCCGCGGGCGCGCTCGTGGGCGACGTCGATTCCGGCCTCGGCGAGAAGCGTTCCGGCCGCGCGTACTATCAGGGCCTCTGCGCCAACTGCCACGGCCGGAAGGGCGAGGGCGGCATCGGCAACATACTCAACTCGAACAGCTTCCTGGCCGTGGTGTCCGACGACTTCCTCGCCGAGACGATCATCCACGGCCGTCCCGGAACCGCCATGCCCTCGTGGAAGCATCTGCCCGCACAGGGGGTGAGCGACATTCTGGCTTACCTGAGAGCGTGGCAACCCGATGCACCGGCCTGGGGCGAGGTTCAGGCCGCCATGCGGGCCACCTCCAAGAAAGAGAACGCCCGCATCGGGCGCCATCTCTTCCAGGCCAACTGCGCCGGATGCCATGGCCAGAGGGGCGAAGGCGGGATCGGGCTCAACCTGAACAGCCCCGACGTGCTGCGTTACGTCGATGACGAGTACCTCTTCAGAAACATCGTCCACGGGCGGCCGTCCACGGCGATGCCCGCCTGGCGGCACCTCTCCGCCGACGACACGGGCGCCATCATCGCCTTCGTGCGCACCATGCAGACGCGCGAGCCGGCCGAGCCTTCGCCCGCTCCGCGTCCCGGCGATCATGCGGTGGGCAAGATCCATTACGACATCTCCTGCCTCAGGTGCCACGGCGAAAACGGACGGGGCGGCATCGGGCCGCAGCTGGCCAATCCGGTCCTCCTCGAAGCAGCGCCGGACGCCCTTCTCTTCCACTGGATCGGCAGGGGGCGAACCGGCACGGCGATGAAGGGATTTCTTTCTGAAGAACAGGGTCCCACGAAACTCGAACCGGGCCAGATCGCCGATATCATCGCCTACCTGCGGCGCGAGGGGCTCGTCGAGAAACGCCCCCTGCTGCGCACGGGCGTTGGAAACCCCACACTCGGCGCCCAGCTCTTCAACGGCAACTGCGTGTCGTGCCACGGACCCGATGGCGAGGGCTCGTCCGGACCGCAGCTCAACAACCCCTCCTTTCTTCGATCGGCATCGGACGGTTTCCTGGCGGCCACCCTCGTTCTCGGCCGGACAGGAACCGCCATGCAATCGATGATCCACGGACAGGAGGGGCTCGGGCAGATCTCGCCCGATCAGGTCCAGGACCTCATCGCCCACATGCGGCTCTGGGATATCCCCGCCACGTGGCGCAAGCCGCGCACAATGGCCGAGTTGAGCGAACGCGCCATCCTTTCCGGCGGCGAGAACTTCGCGAGTTACTGCGCCTCGTGCCACGGGCCGCGGGGACGGGGCGTTCAGGATGGAGCGGACTACTTCGCGCCGTCGTTGAACAACCCGGAGTTCCTCGAGGCCGCGTCGGACGGATTCCTGCTGGCCACCATCGCGCGCGGCCGGAGCGGCACCCCCATGCGGCCCTTCGGCATGGGCACGGGCGGCATCGTGTCGCTGCCGCCGGGCGAGATCACCGATATCGTTTCCTACATTCGCACATGGCAAGAAGAGAATAGATCCTCGATAAATCGAAAAACCTCAAAAGGAGGAAGCCTCCCATGAAAAAACCTCCCAAACCTCTCATGGACCGCCGGGATTTCGTCAAGTGGTCGGCCGGCGTCACGGCTGCGGCCGCCACCTTTCCCATGTTTCCGGGCGAGTTCGCCAGGGCCGAAGCCCTGGCCGCCGAGGGGGTGGCCGGCGCGCGGCGCACCCTTCAGGCCGCCTGCCCCTACTGCGGCGTGGGCTGCGGCACTCTGATCTCATGCGAGGGGGACCGCATCACGGGTATCGTTCCCGACAAGCTTCATCCCACCAACCTCGGCGTGCAGTGCATCAAGGGGCTCAACGCCCACGAGCCGGTCTACAGGGACCGCATCACTCATGTGCTGGTGCGGAAGGACATGAGCGATCCCGACACGGGGCACGTGTCCGCCACGAAGGGGCGCTTCGACGAGGACGTGTTCCACAAGATGCCCTACGCGGAAGCCGAGGAGCTCGTGGCCGAGAAGATCGCGTCGCTCGTGAAGAAGTACGGCGGCAACTGCGTCGGCCTGAGCGGTTCGGGGCAGCTCACCATGGAGGCCCAGTGGATCGAGAACCTGCTGCTCAAGGGGATCATCGGGTCCAATTCGATCGAGGCCAACGCCCGCATGTGCATGACGTCGGCCGTGACGGGGTACTTCGCCTCCTACGGTTCGGATGCTCCTCCCACGAGTTACGAGGACATCAGCGACGCCGACATGATCACTTTCTGGGGACACAATCCCCGCGAGGCGCACCCCGTGCTCTTCTGGCGCGTGGCCGACCGGAAGAAGGCGGCCGACATCCCCACCCTCGTGTCCGATCCGCGCCGCACCGGAACAGTGCATGGGCTCGAGAATATCAACCCGCGCAACTCGTACCACTTCGCCACCCTGAACGGCGACATCTCCTACCTCAACGCGATTGCGCACGTGATCCTCACCAAGCACCCCGAGGCAGTCATGCCCGAGGAGTGGCTCGATAAGAACACCAACGGATGGCGCGAGTACGTCACCGCCATCAAGGAGCGCTATTCGCCCAAGCAGGTTATCGAGCGGCTCAAGCTTCTCGACAGACAGAGGGTGACCGTCGACGAGATCGAGAAGGTCGCCGCCCACTGGGCGGAGGCATCGGTCAAGGGACGCAAGAGGGGCAAGGGCGGCGTGCTCACTTACTGGGGGATCGGCTACAACCAGATGCTCCACGGGCAGCACAACACGATCTCGATCATCAACCTCCACCTGCTCACCGGTAACCTCGGCCGGAGAGGAAGCGGCACGCACTCCCAGACCGGACAGCCGAACGCCATGAGCGAGAGATTGATGGGCGGTCTCACCGGGCGCTTGCCGTTCAACCAACCGCTCAAGAACGACGAGTGGCGCGACTGGATCGCCGACTGCTGGGGTGTGCCGCGCGAGCGGCTCAAGCAGACCGGCCTCCTCAAGAATCCGATGGCGCTCGGCATGCTGGAACGCGCCTGCGAGGGCGACCTCAAGGCGATGTTCTGGATGTACACGACCCACATCCATCTGCCCGACGTGAAACAGCTCGTGCGGCCGGCGCTCACAAAGCTGTTCTGCGTGGTCCAGGACATCTACCGCCACGCGCCCAACGTGCTCTACGGCGACGTGATCTTTCCGGCGATCACCTGGGGAGAGTGGACCGGCGGAACCTACATCCAGTCGGAGCGGCGCGTCTACGTGTGCGACGGCGTGCGCGTGGGACGCAACGAGAAGGGCGACGTGCTCACCGAGGCCCTGCCCGACATGGATCTCGCCATCGACAAGTGCAAGTCGATCGCCGAGAAGCTCGGCCTCGATGTGGACAAGATCATCCCCTACAAGAAGAAGCTCAAGAACAAGTACGGCCAGAGATTCTACGATCCCGAGGAGATCTTCGAGGATATCGTCAAGGCGTCGAAGGGTTCGGACGCCGACCTCTCGGGCATGCTCGAGGTGCGCGAGCGCGACGGGATCGGTCTCTACGAGCAGCTGCGGCGGCTGCGCGGGATCCAGTGGCCGGCCCCGACGTACGAGATCGCCCGCCGGGGCGGCACACCGCGCCGCTACATGCACCAGGAGAAGTGGGACGGCCAGCCCTATGCGAATTTCCGACACGCCGACGGGAAAGCCAAGTTCAAGCTCTGCGAGCAGGATTACGGTCCCGACAACAGCCTGCTCAAGGAGGTCACCGACCAGTTCAAGGCGTACGGCGCAAAGGAAGGAGAGGGCCCCTGGCTCTACAAGAACCCGGATCTGCTCAAGCGCGCGCGCGACCTGGCTCTCGTTCCCGAACTCCCCGATCTCGACTTCTACGAGGACAAGTCGAAATCCCTCCAGGACGCGATCAAGGAGGACAAGTATCCCCTCTGGCTCGGTCTCGGGATCGTGTACGAGCACTTCCACACATCCAAGACGATCCGCGGCGCCACCACTCTCAAGCTCGTACCCGAACAGTACGTCGAGGTGAACGAGGCGGACGCCGAGCGTTTCGGTCTCGAGGATGGTGAACGGGTGCGGGTGGTCACGCGGCGCAGCAGTTACGAGGCGCGCGTTTCGGTGGGCACGATGTCGATCATCCGCCCGGCGCGGAACGAGGTGCCCGAAGGGTATCTTTTCAGCCCCTGGAATCTCTCCGTGGCGGACAGCGCCGATCCAAAGAAAAACCGCTGGCTCGTGAACGCGGTGAGCCACCGCGCCTGGGACCCCGTTTCGGGACAGGCCGACTACAAGAAGCTCGCGGCCAGGCTGGAACGAATTTGACCAACGAGAAGAACGCTGAATGACCGAAGACGGTAGCAAAACAACAGGTTCCGGAACCTGCCGCCGCACCTTTCTGGCGCGTCTGGCCGCGGGCGGGCTCTCGGTGGCGGCGTACACGGGTGGCGCCTGGCTGGTCGCCCGGGGAGGCGAGACCGCTGGCAGCCCCTGCCTGCGCCCGCCGGGCGCGCTGAGCGAGCGGCAATTCCTCGCACGGTGCATCCGGTGCGGTCGCTGCATCGACGCCTGCCCCAACCGGTGCATCGTGTCCTTCACGCACGATGCGGGAAAAGACCTCTGCATGGCGCCCGGCAGGGGGCAGACGGGGACGCCGGTCATCTTCCCCAGACGCCAGGCGTGCATCCTGTGCAACGGAACCGGCTCCGGCGAACTTCTCTGCACCGCGGCGTGCCCATCGGGCGCTCTGCGCGCCACGCGGCGCGACATCGACACGATCCGCGCCGAGGTCAAGATGGGGACGGCCGAGGTGGACCGGAACCTCTGCTATTCGTTCAATGGCGCCTCGTGCGGGGCGTGCGTGCGCGCCTGCCCTCTCGAGGGGCACGCTCTCCGCGCCGGCATGTGGGAGAAGCCGATCATCGAAGAGAAGAACTGTGTCGGCTGCGGTCTGTGCGAGCGCTCCTGCATCCGGTACCCGCAGGCGATCCGCGTCCGGCCGAGGGAGTCGTGATGGCAATACGAGACCGGCTCCCTTTCTTCAAGCAGATCAAATCGGTGGCGGCGCGGACCGCCGTTGCCGGGGGGGTGCTGGCGGGATTCCTTTCCCTCCGCTCGAGCCGCGTCGCGCCCGCCGGCGCGCGGGACAGCCTCGGGATGGTGCGGCCGCCCGGAGCGCGCGACGAGAAGGAGTTCCTCGCGCTCTGCGCCCGGTGCACGCGCTGCGCGGATTCGTGCGAAGCCCAGTGTCTCCTCCTCTTCGGACCGGAAGCGGGCGATCTCCAGGGAACACCCCACCTGATCCCCGATGACCGGGCCTGCACGCTGTGCATGAAGTGCGGCGAAACCTGCCCCACCGGAGCGATCCGCCCCCTCGAGAAAAAGGACGACGTGCGGATGGGTGTGGCCGTCGTGGACAAGCGGCTCTGCGTCTCCCATGCCGGCACCGGCGTTTGCGGGGCGTGCCACACGATCTGCCCCCTGCGGAACAGGGCGATCACCCAGGACTTCCGCAATGCGCCCGTGATCCACGACGATCGGTGCGTGGGCTGCGGTCTCTGCGAGGAGACGTGCATCGTGCGCGACCGGCGCGCCATCCGTGTCCAGACCGACCGCCTCTGGCCCGGCCCGCGGTATGGGGGGGAGGCGTCATGACACTCAAGATTCGCAAGCTGCAGCTCACGCGGCGTACGGTCCAGCTCCTCGTCCTCGTCTTCATTCTCGCCGTGCCGGCCACGGCGCGCTACGTGAACTACCTGTCGGCGCGCGAACAGGACAAGTACATGGAGAAGTGGGACGGCACGCTCCAGGGTGAAATTATCGAGAGCCTCGACACCCTCTTCCGTTCGCTACCCGGCGGCGAGATCGAGCGGGGAGACCAGCTGGTGCGCGATCGCAAGAAGGTTCTCGAATACGCGCAGAAGTTTAGGGGCGGTATGTGGTCGGCCGAGGTCGCGGGGCTGTCGATCACCGATCCTCTTGCGGCTGCCGAAAGCATGGCGGCCAGCAAGACCGCCGAGACCGTGCTCTGGATCAGCCTGATCTTTCCTTTGATCGCGACCATCCTGCTGGGGCGCGTCTTTTGCTCCTGGATCTGCCCGATGAACCTGCTTCTCGAGTTCACCGACAAGCTGCGGAGGGTTCTGCTCTTTCTCGAGCTGAAACCGCGGGACCTCAGGTTCTCCCGCTGGATCAAGTACACCCTGCTCGCCGTGGGTCTCGTCCTGGCCGCGCTTCTCTCTCTGCCCGTGCTCGGGTATGTCTATCCGCCCGCCATGATCGGCCGCGAGCTCCACGACCTGGTTTTCGGGATCTTCGACGCGGCCGAACGGGGCGCGTTCGGTTTCGTGGCCGACGGCCTGACCTGGATGAGCCTGATCATCGTGGGCATCGTGGTGTTCGAGATCATGGTGTCGCGGCGCTGGTGGTGCCGGTACATCTGTCCGGGCGGGGCGCTCTACAGTCTCCTCAGCGCCTTGCGGTTCGTGCGCGTCAAACGCGCTCAACACGCGTGCACCCGTTGCGCCGAGTGCGTCACGGTCTGCCCCGTGGGACTGACCCCCATCACCGACGAGATGGGACGGGAGTGCGACAACTGCGGGCGGTGCATCTCGCACTGCGACAGCGGCGCTCTCGCCTACCGGCTCGGCTGGGATGGGGCAAGGAAACGCCCCGCTGAGTCTGAAGGAGGACGGTCGTGAAGCCCACACCAACCCGCGCCGACAGCGCGCGACACCGTCTTTCGATGATCCTCCTCGCGCTCGCGGTCACGATCGCCGCCCTCGCGCCGGCCGCACTCGCTCACCACATCCTGGGGATTCCCCACTACGCCTACGACGAGCAGTATCCGCAGACGCCTGTGCTCACCTACCGCGTCAATGCCGGCCCTCACGAGGTGAAGATGACCGGCTATCCGGGAATGCCCAACCCGGGCGAACGGTGCACCTATCACGTGTACATCCGGCGCATCGACAACCAGGCGCCCTTTGAAGGACCAGTGACCATGAAGGTTTTCAGGGATCGCCTCCTGGGCGAGGATCCCGTGATCTACGGGCCGGTCGAGGCGCGCCTCGAGCAGTCGGTGTACAAGTTCTTTCCCCGCTTCGACGAGGAGTCGAATTTTCTGGTGCGCATCGAGTATCGAGCCGAGGGCGCGCCCTGGATCATCGACCTTCCCGTGGTGGTCGGCGCTCCCGGCTCCCCGTGGACGGTCGCGGGCTGTTCTCTCGGAGCGCTCGTCGCCTTTTTGGTGGTCATCCGCGCCATCCGGATCAAGATGAAGCGGCGTGCCGCGGAGGGGAGCCCGGCGTTGGGCGGACCTCTGGCCGAGGGGGCGCAGCAATGAAGGCCCGCCTTGCGCTTCTCTTTCCGTTTCTTTTCGGCGCTGTCGTCCTGACCGTCATCGTTCTCGGGCACCGCAAGACGGACACGACCGTCGCCGGGACGGCCCTGGAAGAAGCGGTCGAGATCTGCCCCGGCTGCGGCATGGATGTCGAACCTGCCACGGCCCCGAGCAGGCAGACCGCAAGGGGCGTGACCCGGTACTTCTGCTGCGAGGGCTGCGCCGACTCCTTCGTTTCGGGAATGACCGAGCAGGACAGGTCCGGAAAGATGGCGCACATCGATCCGGTCTGCCACATGGAAGTGGGGGAGAAGATCGAGTCCCTCTACAAGGGCACGCCTTATTTCTTCTGCACCGAGATCTGCCGGGAGCGCTTCAACGAGAAACCGGACCGATACCTGGCCGAGGTCTGCCTCGTCTGTCGGACGGAGGGGGATCTCACCCCGCTCGGAATGGTCAGGGAGTTCGAAGCGACGTGGCAGTCGAAAACGTACCGGTTCTGCTCCTCGGAGCACAGGGAGGCTTTTCGCGCCGATCCCGCGGGGTTCTTCATGCACACCATGTGGGGAATTCCCGGCTGGCTCTACTACACGAGCATCGCTTTCGTGCTCCTCATCTCGTTCATCATCATCGAATGGCGCTCGGGAAAGCCGCGCGGCTCCGGCGCACACGATCCGGAAATCGGCCCGCGCTACGACCTGCTGAGATTTTCCTGGCTGGCAACGGTGCTGCGGCACCCGCTCACGCGGTTCGTTTGCAGGATGGTGTTCGTCGTTCTCTTCGTTCTCATCATCTCGGCGGGGCTTTTTGGAAACCAGCTCCCCTCGAAGAACATCGCGCCGATCCTCACGTGGACCATCTGGTGGGGCGGCCTCATCTGGCTCGTGGCCTACGCGGGCAAGGCGTGGTGCTACGTCTGCCCCTGGGACGCGATCTCCGACTGGGCGGAGGGTGTCCGACTCTTCGGCCCCAAGCGCGAGGGGCTGAGTCTCGGCCTCAGGTGGCCGCGATTCATGCGCAACATCTGGCCGGCCACCATCCTCTTCGTGGGTCTCACCTGGATCGAGCTCGGTTTTGGCGTGACCATGATCCCGCGCGCCACGGCCTGGCTGGGGCTCGCCATCCTGGGGCTGACCTTCGCGAGCGCCTTCATTTTCGACCGCCGGTCCTTTTGCCGGTACGGCTGCCTCGTGGGCCGCATCAGCGGGCTCTATGCACTCTTCGCGCCGGTCGAGGTCCGCGCCCGGGACAGGGCGGGCGTGTGCCGCGCCTGCCGCACCCGATCGTGCTACAAGGGGAACGACGAGGGCGAGGCCTGTCCCACCTTCGAGTACCTCGGAACGATGAGCCAGAACACCTACTGCATCACCTGCATGGAGTGTCTGAAGTCGTGCGAAAAGAACAACGTGGCGCTCCGCGTCCGGCCCTGGGCGGCCGATCTCTCGACGCACAGCCGCGCGCGCTCCGACGAGGCCTACCTCGCTCTACTCATGCTGTCGCTCACCGGTTTTCACGGCCTGACCATGACGCCGGCCTGGGCCAAGATCGTCGCCTGGGTCGACAGCGGCCTCGGCCTCGGCGAGATCGCCTCCTTTTCCATCGGCATGGCGGGTATCATGGTCGCGCCTGTCCTGGTCTATGCGATCCTGGTCGCCCTTTCGCACGCCATGGCGGGCGCGAAGAGCGTGGGTTTCCGCGACTACTTCATCCGGTACGCCTATGCCCTGCTCCCCATCGCGCTCTTCTATCACCTCGCCCATAACAGCGAGCACCTGCTCATGGAAGGGCAGAAAGCGATCGCCCTGCTGTCCGATCCTTTCGGGTTCGAGTGGAATCTCTTCGGAACGGCGACGTGGACGATGAAGCCCTTGATCGACCTGGAAACCCTCTGGATCCTCCAGGTGCTCTTCGTCATGATCGGCCATGTTTACGCCCTGTGGACGGCGCGGTGCGCGGCGGGCGCTATCTTCAAGGATTCACGGACGACCTTCCGCAGCCAGATTCCCATGCTGGCCGCCATGATCCTCTTCAGCATCATGAGTCTCTGGCTTCTCAAGCAACCGATGGAGATGCGCACCTCGGCCATGTGACGAGCGGAAGGAGCCCCAGGACAAATATCAGGCGGACCGCTCGATCCACTCCCCGACACCGCGCACGAAGGCCGCGTGACTCTCCAGAATCAGGCCGGCGCCGGGAAATTCGATCCTCTGGTTGTAGGGCGTTCTGACAATCGCGCACACCATGCCGGCGGCGCGGGCTGCGTCGAGGCCTTTCTGCGCGTCTTCCACCACGAGGCATCGGGCCGGCTCCACGTCGAGGCGTCCGGCCGAGTAGATGAAGATGTCGGGCGCCGGCTTGGTGGCGAGTCCTTTCAAGCGGCCCACCACGGCGCAGGGCGGATCAGGGTATCCCGCATGCTCGAGGATGGCGTGGATGTCGTCGGCGAATGAGTTGGATGCGATCGCGCAAGGCACACCACCCTTCACGAGTGTCTCCACCGCGTCCATCATCCCGTCGAAGAGCTCGATCTTTCCTTCCCGGCAGAACTCGCTGTACGCAACGCGACGCTCGGCAAAGATGGCGGCGGCATCCTCCTCGGTGAAGGGCAGGTCGTGGCGTTCGATCTCGCCGGCCACCCCCTCGCCGCGGCAGGTCCAGTACTCCCAGTACTCTTCGCGGTCGATGGTGTGGCCTCTCTTGGCGAATCCGCGGCTGTAGCTCTCGAAGAAGTAGGGCTCCGAGTCGGCGATCACACCGTCGAAGTCGAATAGAACCGCGTCACTGTCGGCGATCAGATTTACGAGCATGCCGCCCCTCCCCGGGCTCGAGAAATGAAACGAAGACGTTTGTTCTCTTTTACATTTTTCCCGAGAACCATCCCAGGTATTCCCCAAAAACACCACCGCCCCCCGAGGGGGGCGGTGCGGTCAGGATGTCCTCTATCCTGTTGACTGGTCGAGTCCTTCTTTAGTGTTCGACAAGTCAATTTATGATCATAGCCCGGAGTCGATCCAGGCAATCGTTCACTCTTTGTTTTGCTGACCGTTGATCCTGAGAAACTCAAGTGAATATCGGAACGTACAACACCACAAACCGTTATGCTCTAACGGATAACACCTGTGGTGTTCTGTCCGAAACCTGCGCGAAAACTGAAAAGCTTATTTTCACTCAGTAAGGCGCGATCATAGGAAAACCTTGTCAGTCTTCCAAGTGGAAAATACGTAATCGTTCCGCTTACTCTTTTTGTCGTCTGCTATATTTGGATTTATGTAAGAAAAAAAATTCCGCCTCTTGTGAGCGGGTTGACTCCTTTTCGAGTTCCGCTCGGCGGTTTTCGAGTTCCGCTCGGCGGTTTTCGAGTTCCGCTCGGCGGCGTGGCTGATTAGGATAGACAGGTATGAGAAAGCGTACCAGATCAACGGCATTAATCCCTAAAACCATAACGGTTTTGTCGGTTTGTTTGTTCCTTTTTGCCGGACTCTGCACTGCAACCGGCGCGGTGGACCGCGAAACCGGCGCGGCGGACCGCGAAACCGGCGCGGCGCGGGACGACGAGCGGGGAGCCTCGTCATGCCTGACCTGCAAGGGCAAAGGCGCGGCACCGTGCGACCGTCACAAGAAGGCTGCTTTCGAAAGGGAGCGCGAAACCCTGCGCTGCACCGAGACGGCGACCTGCCCCATGTGTCACGGCACCTTTCTGATGAAGTGCCCCCGCTGTAAGAACGCACCGAGCGCGAAGGTGAAAAAGGCCTGGGAGGAGAATCAGGCCTGGCTCGGCACGATGGGCGAGATCGATTCCTTCCTCCGGAAGAAAAAGGGCCGGGTCGTGCATGGCGAGTCCGAGCACTTCATCGTCACCATCGACGTGCGCAAGCTCCCGGTGGGGCGGAAAGGGGTCAGCACGCACAGCGGCATGCACCTCTTTCTCGAACGGCTCGAGAAACTCTTCTCCGACGTGAGCGACGATCTCGGAGCCGAGGAGAGCGACTTTCTCGCCAAGACCCATGTCATGATCTGGGAGCGCGAAAGGGATCTGGTCAACACCGCATCCAAGTACTGCCACCAGAAATCGAACACCAAGTCCTTCCTGATCGGCGCCGAGCCGGTGTTCACCATCTACTACAACAAGGGATACCTCCACGAGGAGTTCGAGCTCCACCAGGCCGTGGTGCACAATGTCGTGCACTGCCTCCTCTCCAACGTCTGGGACGGCATGTGGCCGGGCAACATCAAGGGCGGCTGGCTCGACGCCGGTTATGCCCACCATTACGAGCTCAGGTACTTCGGCCATCTCGGCGGCGTGCGCCACTACTGCTACCGCGAGGGCGACACGCAAGCCAAGTTCAAATTCGGCAAGTGGGAGCCGTCGATCCTGCTCCTGGTGCAGCGCAAGGAAACCCTATCCTTCATCGAGATCGCGTCGAAGAACACGGACAACCTGACACCGATGGAGCATATGCACTCCTGGTCGTATGTCGACTTCATCCTCGCCGAGCACCCCGAGAAGTTCGGCAGCGTGGCCCGTCTCGTCAAGCAGCGCAAGCCGATCGGCGAGATCATGAAGGAAGGGATGGGCATGAGCCCTTTCGCATTCGAGGAGAAGTGGCAGAAATACGTCAAGTCCACCTATCAACTGAAACCGAAAAAGAGGAAGAAGCGGAACTGATCCGTTGCGCCCTCGGGCGCGATCAAAGGAACAACGATGGCCCAAAATTTCAATTTCTCCATAGATGTGCGGGACGGCCGCTATTGCGAAACGATCGACTCGGTCGAGCTCAACTGGGTTCAGAAAAGGATCGAGTACATCCTGATCCCGGAGGATGTGATCAAGAAGAGGATCCGCTTCATGGCGAAGCAGATCACGGCCGACTTTCGCGACTCCGAGGGTCTCGTGATCGTTACCGTGCTCCAGGGCGCCCAGAAGTTCGCTGCCGAGCTCGCCTATCTGGTCGATAACGAATACGTGCAGTTCGATTCGGTGCGCCTGTCGAGCTACGAGGGGGACAGGTCGACGGGCGAGACCAAGACGTCGATGCTGCTCAAGAACGACATCACCGGCAAGGACGTGCTCATCGTGGAAGACATCGTGGACACGGGCCACCAGATGGAAGGTTTCCTGAAAGACGTCCGCGCCAATTTGAAACCCCGTTCGCTCAGGCTCGTCTCGCTCATGGACAAACCCGCCCGCCGCGAGGCGGAGCTCACCATCGACTACTGCGGCTTCATCATCCCCAACGAATTCGTGGTCGGCTACGGCCTCGATTTCAACGAGAAGTATCGCAATCTTCCCTTCGTCGCCGTGCTCAAGCCGGTCGAATATCTGGGCGGATCACAATAGCTTTTCGGTGACCGGCCGGACAATTCGAAGAGATCAAGTCAAGATCACCACGCTCTCGCTGATCCGGCGCAGCCTTTCGTTGCGCTCCTCGGCAAACCGCCTGATCCCCTTCAAGATCCATTCGGGCGAAAGGCGGGCGTCCTCGAGCACCTGGGGAATCGAACCGCCCGTGCGCCAGTTGTCGTCCCAGTCGGAGGCCAGAGCGTATTCGTCGGCGATCGGGCCGAGCTGCCAGCACGCCATGCCGCTCCGCGCGCCGTTGGTGATGTAGGTGGCGTCGATCCACTCCTCCTCGGACAGCACGTTCCCGCGGTAGACCTCGGGCTGCATGAGGAAGAGTTCGCGGCTCACGGAGCAGACGACCTTCACGTTCGGGCCCGAATCCCTGAGCACGGGGAGCACCTCGAGCAGACCGGCCATGGCACTCGTCCCCTGCACGACGACCACTCCCTCGCGGGGCGCGGATCGGTCGTAGTTCTTGACCACGTAGGCTCCCTTTGCGGCCTCGAAATGGGACGGAACAGAAAGCCGCGCGCGGTTGGGGATCTCGATCCGCGGCCTCGCCAGATGGAGCGCGATGATCGGCACGTCGGTGCCCAGGGCGGCGGCCAGCGCGGGGGCGACCTCGTTGTGCTCGAAGGGATGAAGGTTGATCACGCGCCCCGAGGGGAAGAGCTGCGTCACCTGGGGCGAGAAGATCCCGAAGTGGGTGCGCGAGTCCTCGGCCGTCTCCGGTCCCGAGTGCCCGGCCACCCAGATCACCTTCCCCAGCTTGAACGGCGAATCCTGCGCCATCTGCGACAGGAGCCTCATCGGACCGTACTTCAGGTAGGAGAAGGCCCCGTAGGTGGCGCACACGCCGAAGTAGCCGTTGAAGAGGTTCTCCGGATCGTCGGAGAAATTCACGCAGGCCAGGCCGGCCATGAGACTCGCGTTGGTGAACTCGGTGATCTCCTGGGGCAGGAGCACGCCGTTCGGATTCTGGGATCGGTCGTACCGGCCGAATCCGGGGATCTCGCCGAAGTCCTCGGCAAAGCCGGACAGGTTGATCGAATCGGCCAGATCGGCGGCGCAGGCGAGGAAGAGGGGGCGGCCGTATTTTTCTCGGCCCACGGCATTCAGGTAGGCGCCGAAGCGGCCGAATCCTTCCCTGTTCGACGACCGCGTTCCGGGTTCGGCAAAGATCTCCGCCGGGAAGCGCTCCGGGTCGGTCACGTTCGGATTGTTCATCGGATCGAGCTTGCCGTCGATGGTGAAGTTGCGGATCTCGTCGGGAACGCTGTCGCCGATGTCGGCCAGTGTCGTGGCGATGTACTCGACAAGGTCCTCGTCCTGGGCGAGCACGTCGGTCACGGTTTTCAAGTGGGAGCGCGTCAGCTCCTCGCGCGCACCCCTGTCGTCCGATCCGGGCAGGCCGAAGTTCTCGAATTCGGCACCATATTTATCCTGGAAGATCCGCTTCGTATCCCAGAACTCATTGCTGCAGAAGCCGTGCGGCTTGCCATGAGAATGATTGTCGTAGACGCCGTAGCCCCGCCCCTTGCGCATGCGGCTGAACATCATGCCGGGGGGTGCGGTGACGGGGATGTGGCCGGCGATCTCGAGGAGCGCGCCGGTGACCGCCTCCCAGTCTTCGCCGTCCATGGCACCTGCCGTGCGCCAGCCGTGCGCGCCGAACCAATCGTCCGGTTTTCCGTGAACGACGGTGTGGATCGGCTGGTCGTCGATGCCGTAATCGTTCCAGTCGACGAGGAAGATCAGGTTCGACAGGCCGAGCCCCCAGGCCGTGTTCATGACCTCGTGCGTCGAGCCGGCCGTGAGCCCGCCCTCGCCCTCGAGCACGAAGACCCGCACATCCCAGGCGCCGGCGTGCTTGAGAGCCAGGGCCTGCCCCACCGCCGCGGGGCCGCCATGGCCGGACGGACCGGTGTTGAATTTGAAGAAAAGCGTTTTGCCCGCCATCTCGGCATGGCCCGGAAGACCGCCCTTTTGCCGCAAGGTGAGCAGATCCTTTGGGAGCAGAACACGCCAGAGCTCCTTGGGAAGGCTGAACCGGTCGTTGTTGGTCCGGAGCCGATGGAGCCGCATGCTCTCGTTGAATAATGCCAAAAGCGCGTAAACGGCCGGGTTGCAGTGGCCGGCCGACAGGATGAAGCGGTCTCCAAACCGCTTCCACGGTTTTCGGATATCGAAGCGCATGGCGCCCGAGAGGCAGAGAGCGAGGAGGAGGTGCACCTTGGACCGTGAACCGCCCGGGTGGCCGCTCTGGGACAGGTTCAGCATGATGTCGATGTACTGGTCCACGATGTCCTTGGCTTTTTCCCACTTGGGGAAATGAGACCTCAGTTGCTCGAGAGAAGGAATTTTCATATCTTGGTATCCTTATTCCCATGACCGGAAAGCAGACCTCGTGCTGCCGCGCGGTCAACAGTACCAGTACTATATCGGATATATGATATCCCTTTTTCTTCGGATTATAAAACATCGGGAGTGAAGGAGGGCTGATGAAGCGCCTCGAGGCAATTTCCCGCAAGCACACACGTATCGCCGTGGGGCTCATCTCGGGCACGAGCGCAGATGGTGTGGATGCCGCCGTCGTTCGCATCAAGGGCTCGGGCGAATCCCTCACGCTCAAGGTTCTGCATTCGAGCACGCTCGACTATCCGGCCGAGCTGCGCGAACGGGCCCTGGCCGCCTGCAGCTTGACCGCCCCCGAAATCGCCGAGCTCCATTTCGAACTGGGGTGGATCTTCGCGGGCGCGGCCCTCAAGGCGATCGAGGCGGCCGGGCTGAAACCGTCCGACGTCGACGTTCTCGGATCCCACGGACAGACCGTGTGCCATGCGCCTCCAGGCCACAGGGAGAACCACAAGGCCTCTCATCTCACCGAAGGAACGCGGCCGCCCCCCGATCTCGCGCAGACCGGTTGCCAGGACGTTCCGTCGGGAGCCACTCTCCAGCTCGGCGACGGCTGTGTGCTGGCGCACGCCACCGACATCGTGACCGTATCCGATTTCCGGGCGGCCGACATGGCCGCGGGCGGGCAGGGCGCGCCTCTCGTGCCCTACCTCGACTGGGCGCTCTTTCGCAAGCTCGAGGGCCCCACGGTGGCGCTCAATCTCGGAGGAATCGCCAACATCACCATCGTCCCCGGGGTGGAAGACCTGCCTGACGGCAAGGGGCTCGAAAAGGTGGTCGGTTTCGACACGGGGCCGGCCAACATGGTTCTCGACGGTCTGGCCCACAGGCTCCTGCCCGGGGCGCCGCCCTGTGACCGGGACGGAAAGGCTGCCGCCCACGGCAAGGTGATCCGTTCCCTCCTCGACCGGCTGCTCAGCAATCCCTATTTCGATATGTCGCCGCCCAAGTCGTCGGGCCGCGAAGATTTCGGCGACGCCTACGTGGAGGAGTTCATCAAGCTGGGCGAGGGCCAGCCCGTGGAAGACCTGCTCGCCACCGCGGCGGCCCTGAGCGCGGAAACGGTGGCCGCGGCCGTGAACGATTTCATGGATCCCGCGCTCTATCCGCCGGCACGCATCGTCGTCTCGGGAGGCGGGATTCACAACTGCCCTCTCATGGCAATGCTGGCCGAGCTCTTTTATCCGATTCCGCTGCAATCGTCAGCCGCCTTCGGCGTGTCGGCCGGGGGCAAGGAGGCGGTCCTCTTTGCGCTCCTCGCCGCTGAAACCCTTTCGGGCAAGGCGACAAGCCTCCCCGCTGTCACGGGAAGCGCGATCCCCGGGGTGCTGGGAAAGATCTCCCTCCCGTCGGGTTGATACGAACCGGCGTCTTCGGTTTCCGAACCGGCGTTTTCGGTTTCCGAACCGGCCGATTTAGGTGGCCCTCTTGTCCCATTCCTTGAAATTCAACTCCCTTTATGGCTGAATCAACTGAGGCGCCCATCCTGGACTCGGCGAGGAAATCCGGGCTCACCAGAGGGGAGAGATCATGATCGACGATCATCAGCGCAAAAAAGTGGAACCCGTTCTTTCGCTGTCCATGATCGCGTCCATTCTCGCGGCCACGGTGGCACTGCTTATTTTTGTCGTGGTCATCGCCCGGAATCTCGACCGTTCAGGCATGGGAGAACCGGACCGGAAGCCCGAGCCGCAGGTTGTATCGCTGGAGAGCCTGCCCCACACCGGCGACGAGGATTTCGGCATCGAACCGCTCGACGGATCGCTCCGGGAGGCCGCGCCCTGGGGAGGCGGAACGGTGACCGGTGCCGTGTGCGGTATCGACGGCACACCGTTGGCGGGCGCCCTCGTCACGGTGACCCCCCTGTACGATCAGATCGGATACAGGGAAGCGGGATTTCCCGGCGTGCGGACCGGCGCGGACGGCTCCTTCGAGGTACCCCTCCCTTTTCCGGGTGTGTTCCGCCTGAAGGCCCGAAAGGGGCGGGCACGGTCCTGGATCGATGGGATCTCGCCCGGCGCCGAGGTGAAGCTCGAGCTCCACGAACCCGCGCGGACCACCGTGTGCGTGGAGAACTCCGATCCGGCCGCTCCTGCCGAGGCGACGCTCCGGCAGATCTATCCGGAAGCCGGTCTCGAGATCAGCGGCGTGCGCAAGGGGATGAATTTCGTCTTCGACGATACGCCACCGGGGTACTACTTCCTGTCGATCCGGGCGGACGACTCCTTTGTGGAGCACGCCGTGGAAAGTTTTGCAGGGGAAGCGACCCGGCTCAGCCTTCTGCTGCCCCCGGCGGCGGACCTGACGGGGATCGTGAAGGATGCCTTTGGCCAGCCCCTGGCCGGCGCCGCGGTGACCGCGCGTTCCGCGGCCACGGGAAAGAGCGTGGATCGCGTCGAATCGGACGCGGACGGTGCGTTCAGTTTTTTTCTGCCCCCGGGCCTCTATCGTCTCGACGTGGAAAAGAAGGGATTCCTCTCCGCCTCGGTGCCAATGGCTCGGCCGGGCGCGCCGCAGGAAGTGATCCTTTCCGGCGGAATCCTCTGCACCGGCCAGGTTGTCGATGGGTTGGGCGCGCCCATCGCCAGAGCCAGGGTCCGTGTCGAATACGGCGCTCCGCTCCTCGGGCGGCGGCAGAACCGCGACCTCGTCCTGTCGGCCGCGGGAGAGTTTCTCTGGCGGACGGCGGCTGATCGGGAGGAGCGGTTCCTCGTGTCCGCGCCCGGCTTCGGCCCGCGCTGCTACGAGAAAGCCCTTCCCCTTCAGGGTTCGCTGGCGGATACGCCGGCCGACACCAGCGGAAGCGATCCGATGCGGCTCGAACCGTTCGTGCTCTTTCCGCAGACCTTGACCGTGGGCGGAATGGTGCGCGACGATCAGGGCGGATCGGTGGCCCGGGCGCGCGTCACGCTCGTCTCCGACGCGGTGCCGCCCGGCAGTCCGGTCTACCGCGAGATGTCGGCAACGACCGACAGGGGCGGGCTGTTCCAGTTCCCCGATGCGGCGCGCGGGCCTTTCCGTCTCTTTGTCGACGGGGGCGGTTTCGGGCGGTCGATGAAAACGCTCTTTCTTTCGGGTGACGAGTTGATCGTCCTGTCGGTGCCGACGAGCCGCGAGGTGGCGGGCGCGGTGACCGGAAGCGGGGGATCTCCGCTGGAAGGCGCGGCGGTCACCCTCGCCTTGGGCGGCCGGGATTTCACGGTCCGCTCGGACAGGCTGGGCCGCTTTCTGTTCACCGACGTTCCACGAGAAGGGGGGCCGCTTTCCGTCAGGGGCGGCGCGGCGCGGGCCGCTACCCCGGAGGGGGAGCTCGTGGTGACCCTTCCCGAGGGCGGCGCTTTCGAAGGCCGTGTCGTGGACGAGGAGGGCCGGCCGGTCCGCTTCTTCCAGGCCGCGGCGCTCTTGCCCGGCGAGAGAGCGGAGAGCGTCGAACCGGAATGGGTGATCGCGGACAGGGAGGGAAGGTTCCGGCTCACCCTCCCCGCAAAACCCTCGGTTGTGCTCTTCACGAAACCGGGTCACGAGGACCATCTCCTCCCGGGCGAAAACCTCGTGCGCGATGGTCAGACCTACAGGACTGAAAACAATGCACCGGTACAGATCGTCTGGTCGGGCATCAGCCGGGCATGAGAGGAGGGCCGGAGAAACATGTCACCGCAACTGATTTCCACGCCGAACGCGAAAGGCTCGATCCTGTTTTTCCTGGGTGCGCTCCTCGTGCTCTGGTGCACCGGTTGTGATTCCCTTTCGGTTCAGCTCCGCGACGAACGCTTCCGGTCCGAGATCGATTTCAAGCGGGTCTTCGGCGACAACGACGTGAAGCAGACACGCAGGGTGGTCGAGGCAGCCGCGCAGTTGGGTCCCTTCGTGGAAATCTTCGTCGACGCGGGCGATGCCACCTTCCGATGGAACGAGACCGGGCCCGAACCCGACGGCGACGGCTGGGTTCTGGGTGTGGGCGCGCGCGCGCCGAGACCGGAAGAACCGGGACCGGGAGCCGACTGGCGCGTGCGGGTCGGATACATGAGCACCAACGAGAACATGCCGCTCGTCGGCACCACGACGGACATGGATTTCAAGGGCTGGGATACCGACCTGATCCTCTGCGGCTATCATGCGTTCTCCCTCGGCGACAAGTGGCTCGTGGCGCCGTGCCTGGGCGCCTTCTACAAGGCCCACGACGGCCGCATGTACATGGCACAACCTCTCGCGCTCCTGTCGAGCCACACGTCTTACGAGTTCAAATCCCTCGGAACGTACGGCGGATTCAGGCTGCTCTCGACGCACGACGTGGGGTGGGAAGTGACGGGCGGTATCTACTCCGGCACGAGCGACACCGGGGGCTGGGCGCTCGCGGCGGGGATCCGTTTCTGATCGCTCAGTTACACGGCAGTGCGATCCGCCTACAATTATCTACAAGGAAACTCGAACTCAGGTGAATTCTCGTACCTTTTCTCAGGAAGGAGCGCTGCCATGATGTGCCTGGTCGTCTTTTGTCTCGTTCTCACCATACCGTCGATCGCGTTCGCTGACACGATCTTCGTTCCCGACGACTACGCGGCCATCCAGGGCGCGATCGATGCGTGCGCGACGGGCGATACGATCGTCGTCCGTCCCGGCACCTATGTGGAGAACATCGATTTCGTCGGAAAAGAAATCAGTTTGTTGAGCGAGAAAGGGCCTTTCGTCACAACCATTGACGGCAATCGTACTGGAGCCGTTGTGACCTTTCAGTCCTACGAGAGCCCGGACACCGTGATCGATGGATTTACCATCACGAACGGATTCGACATTACCTCCGGAGCGGGGGGCGGCATCCTGTGCACTTACTCGAATCCAGAGATTACGCGGAATCGGATCGTGGGCAACACGGCTTACACCGGCAGCGGAATTTATTGCCACGAGGCGTCACCCGTCATCCAAGGCAACAGGATCGCACATAACGAGGTCACCCAAGGATATCACGGCTTTGGCGGAGGCATCTACGTGGGGGGCTTCTCGTCTCCGACCATCCTGGAAAACGAGATCACGCAAAATCGGAACGGCTTCGGTGGCGGGATCTTCTGTGACACGAGGCGCTGTCCGTTGATCGCCCGCAATCGTATTTCGGAAAACCACGCCGTATTCCATGGAGGCGGAATCGACATCGCGGGCTCGGATCCGGAGATCAGGGACAACGAGATCATCGGCAACACCAGTACCGATTACGGCGGTGGAGTCGCTTGTTATTTCGGCGACCCGATCTTCTTGAACAATTTCATTGCCGACAATCAATCCGGCTACGGTGGCGCTTTCTACGGCGAGGAATCGACACCCTTTTTCGGCCACAACACGATCACGCGCAACACGAGCACCTTGGGCGCGGGCGGCCTCGAACTCTTGGGGTGTCCAGACGTGATGGTGGGCAACACGATCTTCTGGTCCAACGTGGGGCCAAACGGACACGAGATCGTGCTCTACTCCAGCGCGACCACTGATTCCGATATCTTGGTCAGCAATGCGATCGTCGAGGGAGGCCTGGCCGGAATCGAGGTGCACGGGGGGAGTTCATTCTGGATATTCATGATCATCGACGCAGATCCTCTTTTTGCCGAACCTTCGGCCGGAGACTACCACATCCAGGCTGGCTCTCCGGCCAGGGACCGCGGATGGACTAGTCTTTGGGGGCTCCCCTGGGAGGATTTCGAGGGCGACCCGCGCGTACCGGCCGTGAACGTCGATATCGGGGCCGACGAGTACCACACCCATCTCTACGCGCTGGGCGAAGTGATTCCCGGCGACACGATCGAGGTGAAGGTGGTGGGCACGCCAAGCGCGGCACCGGTCAGGATCCTCGCCGGTACGGACGTCCGGGTCGATCCACTGCCCACGATCCACGGGGATTTCTATCTCGAGGGGCCGGTCACCGTCTTCAATTTCGGTCCGATTCCGTCGGACGGCATTTTTACGCACACGGCCACGGTGCCGCTCGCGTGGGTCCCCGGCGACGCGCATCCCTTTCAGGCGCTCGTCGGAACGTGGGGCAATCCGGACACGGCCCTCTCGAACCTGATGGTACTGAGCGCCGAATAAGGGCTACAACATTCCGATCATGAAGACGTACGCCCGACCGCGGTGCCAGTTGCAGTGCGCGTCGTTTCCCTTCACCTCCATCGTGAAGCAATTGTAGCTTCTGGTGTCGTACGTTTTCGACCAGCTCTGGGCAGGACCGCTGTAGGCTGGAACGTCGACCCATATCCCCTTGATCGGATCGTGAGCCCGGATGGAAACTTCCAGCCCGAGCCACCTGTGGTTGATGCCTCCCGTATGTCCCGGTTCCGCCGTTACGACGACGTTCGCGAGATGGTTGCCCCAGTCCACGTCGATGTTGACCTCGACCCAGATGCCGCAGAGTCCTGTGCTCCTATCGTAATACCTCCCTGTGCGACCCGGCATGGCGAGAGCACCCGCCGCGAGAAGGAGGAACAAGACAAAAGGGATCGTCTTTTTCATCGTCTTATCTCCCGGGTTGTGAAATCGTTCCGCTGATAGAGCTGTCTGCCCCTTCAAGATATCATCTCCTGCGGCCGCCGGGCAATCGAGATTCTTCGGAAACGGGCCGGATCCACGGGCATGTCCGGCACACACTTATCGCTTGAAGATGTCGCGCTCCGGTGATTTCGTTTATCCTGTCTTTCCGGTTGGTTCTAGCGGTTACAAAAAAAGCGAGGCATACCATGGCGATCGATCGACGGGATTTTCTCAAGACAACGGGGCTGGTGATCGGCGGCGGGGCGTGGATGACGCTGGGTGCGCGCGCCGGCGCCGATGTGATCGATGACTACGAACGGCTCGTGCCGGCGGACAAGGGATTCTCCCATCAGTGGCTCGCGTCGCTCACCGCGCGCGGCGCACCCACGGTTTACACCGACCGGAAGGCGCTCGAGCGGATCGGCCTGCCCGTGGGCGGCCTCTTCGCCGGCACCGTCTACCTCGGCGGCGACGGCCGGCTCTGGCTCTGGAACATCTTCAATCACGACCGCGAGGGCATCGTGCCGCGCGAGGTGATCCACAGGGGGCAGACGCTGCGCATGCGCGACGGCGCCAACTATATCTCTCCCGCGCCGCGCGCCTATCCCTTCGAACAGAACTTCGGCGTACGCATCGGCGGCGCGGTGCGCACCTTCGACAGGGAGGGCTTTGCGAGGATTTCCTTCAAGGGCCAGTACCCGATCGGCGAGGTGAGCTACGAGGACGACGACTGCCCCCTTTCGGCAAAGCTCGAGGCCTACTCGCCCTTCGTGCCTCTCGACACGCCCGATTCGTCGCTGCCCGCCACGATCGTATCGATCACGCTCAGCAACAGGAGCCGGGAGACGGTGACCGCCGACGTGCTGGGGTGGATGGCCAATCCGATCTGCCTCCACCACCGCAACCTCGACGGCGTGCGCCGGAACCGTGTCGTCGAGGGCGACGGCCTGACGGTGCTGCTCTTCTCGGCGGAGCCGAAAGAGGAGGCGCAATCGGACCCCCGTCCGGATATCTTGTTCGCCGATTTCGAGAAGGAATCCTACGGGGACTGGACCGCGACGGGCACGGCCTTCGGATCGGGGCCGGTCGAGATGAAAGAGATCCCCGCCTACCAGGGCGATGTGGGCGGCGCGGGCAAGCGGGTTGTCAACTCCCACGCCTCGGCCCCGGGCGACGACGTGCGCGAGAAGGACGGCCATGTGGGCACGCTCACGAGCCCCGCCTTCACGATTCGGCGCAAGTACATCCGCATGCTGATCGGCGGCGGCGGCCACGAGGGCCGCACTTGCGTGAACCTGCTCGTCGACGGGAAGGCGGTGCAGTCGCTCACCGGCCACAATCACAACACGATGCGCCGGAAAGCCTTCGACGTGGCCCGACTGGAGGGCGCGCGGGCCCGGCTCGAGGTCGTCGACAACGAAAGCGGCGGCTGGGGAAACATCGGGCTCGACCAGATCCTGTTCACCGACGTTCCGCCGCCGTCGGACAGGCTCGAAGAGCAGCATGACTTCGGCACGATGGCGCTCGCCCTGCTCGGGGCGGGCGGAAGAACCGCCTCCGCCCGGATGTCCGAGGCGGGCAAATTCGACAACGCCGCGGCCTCGGCAACGGCGCGGCTGAACGAGGAACTGATCGGCGGCACATCCCGCACGGTCACCCTGGAGCCGGGCCGGAGTGCGACCGTCGATTTCGCGATCACCTGGCATTTCGCCAATCTCTCGGTGGCGGGCATGAAGAATGTGGGACGTGAATACACGGCTCGTTTCGACAGCGCCGAGGGTGTGGCCCGCTACATCGGCGAACACTTCGAGCGCCTGTCGGCGGCGACCCGACTCTGGCGCGACACATGGTACGACTCGAGCCTGCCCTACTGGTTCCTCGACCGTACCATGGCCAACACGTCGATCATGGCCACCACGACCTGCTACCGTTTCAAGAGCGGCCGCTTCTGGGCGTGGGAGGGGATCGGCTGCTGTCACGGCACGTGCACCCACGTCTGGCACTATGCCCAGGCGCCGGGCCGCCTTTTTCCCGATGTGGAGCGGCGCCATCGCGAGGAGGTCGATTTCGGCATCGCCTTCAAGGATGACGGCGGCATCGGCCATCGGGCCGATCTGCACGGTGCCGCGCACCCGGCCCATGACGGCCAGTGCGGCCGGATCCTGGGCGCTTACCGCGAACACCAGATGTCGCCCGACGGCGCATTCCTGAAACGCAACTGGCCGCGGATCAAGAAGGCGATCGAGTACCTGATCAGCCTCGACAGGAACGGCGACGGCATCATCGAAGGCGCCCAGCCGAACACGCTCGACGCCGCGTGGTACGGCAAGATATCCTTTCTCGCCTCGCTCTATCTGGCCGCGCTTCGCGCTGGCGAGGCGATGTCCGCCGAGATGGGGGACGACCGGTTCAGCGCGCAGTGCGGAACGATTGCGGCCCGCGGCGCGCGGTCGATCCTCGCGCTCTACAACGGCGAGTACTTCCACCAGGAGCTCGATCCCGCCCACACCGACGTGATCGGCTGCGGTACCGGCTGCTACATCGACCAGGTCTTCGGCCAGTTCTGGGCCCACCAGGTCGGCCTCGGCAGGCTCTTCGATAAGGAGAAGCAGAAATCCGCCCTGCGCGCCCTGTTCAGGTACAACTT
Source organism: uncultured Phycisphaerales bacterium (assembly GCA_964620445.1). Lineage (GTDB taxonomy): Bacteria > Planctomycetota > B15-G4 > B15-G4 > CAYZWU01 > CAZUHB01. The sequence continues at coordinate 8,843 of CAZUHB010000050.1, read as the reverse complement.
CGTGCCCCACGTGGGCCGCTTCCGGGAGACCTTCACCCGCGGCCGCTGGTACGCGAACGACGACGACCGGGGATTGATCATGTGCTCCTGGCCCAAGGGCGGGCTCAATCCGGCCTGGTACAAGAGCTGGCAGTTCATGTACTTCAACGAGTGCATGAGCGGGTTCGAGTGGCAGGCCGCGGCGCACATGATCGCCGAAGGTTTGCTCACCGAGGGCCTGTCCGTGGCGCGCGCCATCCACGACCGCTACGACGCCCGAAAGCGCAATCCCTACAACGAGATCGAGTGCTCCGACCACTACGCCCGATCGATGGCGAGCTACGGCGCCTTTCTGGCGGCTTGCGGTTTCGAGCATCACGGGCCCAATGGTTACATCGGGTTCTTTCCGAAAGTGGGGGTGGACGACTTCAAGGCGGCCTTCACCGCTGCCGGGGGGTGGGGAACGGTGTGCCTGAAAAAGGAGCGGCACCGGACCGAGCTCACACTTACCGTAAAGTGGGGACGTCTCGCCATCGAATCGATCGGGCTTCCCGGGACCGGCTCGCGGGCCGAGGCCACCATCGGCGGCAAGACACTGAAATGCTCGGTCTACTCCGAAGGGGACAGGCTCCTCGTCACCCTCGCCGACCGCGTCACCCTGGACGCGGGGCATGAGCTGAAGGTCGAAACCGGTTGATCCTTCGGGCGGTGAATTCCTTTTTTTCTCCGGAGGAATGATTCCTACTACTGTCTTTGCCGGCTTGCTATACTTGCCCATGTCAAGTGGAATCACTTTCAAGGGATACTGCCAAAAAAGGAAGAATCGACATGATGAGATTTCATCTCTTCACGGCCCTGTTGCTACTCTGCACGGCGTGCGCTTCGATCGACGAGGAGGGGGAAAAGACCCGGCCCCATAAGATGCTGCACACCGCGCGAGGCCACATTCACCTGATCGCCGCTCCGGAGGCCGGGGGGGGCGTCCGGGCCGATCAGCCTGGAGCCACCGACCGCGAAATCGGTCGGATGGAATCCGAAATCGGCCGGATGGAATCCGAAATCCGTCGGATGGAATCCGAAATCCGTCGGATGGAATACTCCTACCGCCCTTTCAACGAGGACGGCGAGGTGATCTGGTCGGCGCCGAACCGCGCTCTCGGGATGCGGACCCGCGTTACGGCGGCGGGTATCGAGATCTTCCCGCGAGCCACCCCGGCGCAGGGCGACGATGCGCCCTGGAAACTCGAGCTCGGCGCTGTCGCCTCGGGCGGAGGGGCTGCGCTCGATTGTGCGAATACGGCAGACCTCGCGGCGGATGGGAACCGCGTGGAACTCGAGCGGGCAGCGATCAAGGAATGGATCGTGAACAGCGAGAGCGGCGTCGAGTACGGTCTGCGGATAACGGCGCCCCCAGGCAGCGGATCGCGAGAGCCGCTTCGGGTCGTGGTGGGCCGCGCCGCGGGCGGCCGCTGGAAAACCGGGATTGACAGCGTGTCTCTCTTCTTCGAGCCGGCAGAAGGCGGGGGCGGACTACGCTATGCCCTGGAGCGGGCCGAGGACGGCGAGGGTCGTCCGGCAGAGGCGAGCCTGGAAATCGATGACGAGGGCCGCGCTGTCGTGATCCTTCACGATCCGGGCGACGGCGACCTCTTCACGATCCGGACCGAGGTCGAGCCGACACACACCATGAAGAGCTATCAGACCGGCCAGGAGCTGGGCTTTGCGTTGGCCACGGCCGGCGATGTGAACAACGACGGCTACAGCGATTCCCTCGTGGGAGCGCCGGCCTTTGACGGCGGGCATGTCGACGAGGGGCGCGTTTTTCTCATCTACGGGTCGGCGTTGGGTCCCGTGATAGGATTTCCAGTCGGATCCTGGGAACGCGCGGGCGGCGCGCCGCAGGCCCGGTTCGGCCACTCCCTCACCACGGCGGGCGACGTGACCGGCGACGGCTTCGACGACTTTCTCGTGGGCGCTCCCGGACTGGGAAAGGTCTACCTCTTCGAGGGATCGAAAAACGGGCCTGGCAGCGGCCCGGACTGGCAGGTGGGCGGCGATCCTGATTCGGGCATCGGGACGGCGGTCGGCTTCGCCGGCGATGTGAACGGCGACGGCTTTCACGACGTGCTCGTCAGCGCGGACGCGATCGCTGATCCGCAAGGCGGGGGATCGCCCGCCGAGGGCGTTCTGCTCTTTCTCGGCTCCTTGAAAGGCCTTGGAACGAACGCTGACCTCCTGCTCCGCGGAGACCAGGCAAAGAGCGGCTTCGGCGACGCTGTCGCACCGGCCGGCGATGTGAACGGGGACGGCTTCGACGATGTCCTCGTCGGCGCCCCGCACCACGGCAACGGCCAGAAGGACGAGGGCATGGCCTATCTTTTCCAGGGTCAAGAGGGCGGTATCGCCGGGCAGGCGGTCTGGAAGAAAGAGAGCGACGAGACCGGCAGTTTTTTCGGCCGATCGCTGTACACGGCGGGTGACGTGAACGGCGACGGCTTTGCCGATGTGGTCGTGGGTGCCTACGGATGGGACGGCGGTCTCGACGACCGGGGCCGCGTCGAAGTCTATCACGGGTCCGAGGCGTTCTTGCCCCAGGAACCGGCCTGGTTTCTGGAGGGAGACCGGAAGGATGCCTGGTTGGGTTATGCCGTCTCCACCGCGGGCGATGCCAACGGCGACGGTTATGCCGACGTGATCGTGGGCGCCCCTCACTACAGCGACCAGTACCAGCACCAGGGACTCGTCTCGGTCTACCTCGGCTCACCCCAAGGGGTGAGCGGCGAACTTTGGGACCAACATTTCGGGAAGGCTGCCGACGTACGCTGCGGCCTGTCAGTGGCCTGCGCCGGCGATTACAACGGCGACGGCTTCGGAGATATGTTCTACCGCCAACCGGGACACTACACCACATCGGGTTCCGTATGCTTGGTGGTCTTCTGGTCGGGTTTCCCCGCGAAACCGGAGAAGATCCCAGGATTCAGTGCTTTCGGAACGCAGAATACGGCGCGCTTCGGACAGGCTCTCGCTCCGGCCGGCGACGTGAACGGCGACGGATTCTCGGACCTTCTCGTGGGAGCGCCCGATTTCGACACGGGAATACCGGGAGCGGGCCGTGTCTTTGCGTTCTACGGTTCGGCCGGTGCGCTCCTCGGTGATCCCGACTGGTGGGCGGACGGTCTCAGCGAGAAGGAGTGCTGTGGCTTCTCGGTTGCCGGCGCCGGCGATGTGAACGGCGACGGCTTCGACGATGTCGTGGTCGGCGCGCCCGGCCCGGACGATTCCTCGGACAAGCAGGGCTTCGTCTACCTTTTCCTCGGCGAACGGGGCGGCCTGTCCGCGGAGAGGACCCGCTACATGGGCGATCACCCGGGCGACCGCTTCGGTCACTGCCTGTCGAGCGCCGGCGATGTGAACGGCGACGGATACGGCGACGTGATCGTGGGCGCTCCTCACTACTCCCACGCGGCGACCGAGGAAGGGTTGGCCGCTCTCTTTCTCGGTTCGTCCAAGGGGCTCTTTCGGCAGTGGGCGGGTACGTCGGGAAAACACCGCCACTGGTTCGGTTTTTCAGTGAGCTGCGCCGGGGATGTGAACCGGGACGGGCTCAGCGATGTGGCGGTGGGCGCACCCACCGGGCACGGCGATTTACCGGGCAGGGTCTACGTTTTTCGTGGCACCGATGTTGTTCAGCCGGGGATCCCGCCCGGGCTCGAGGGCACACCCGGCTGGACCTTCGAAGGGGAGCAGCCCGGCGATCTCTACGGATGGTCTCTCTCCCGCGGTTTCGATGGCGATGGTGACGGCTACTACGACCTGGCCGTGGGCGCGCCAGGTTACGATCTCTTCGACAAATACCTCATTGAAGATGCGGGCCTCTGCTTTATCCATAGAGGATCGTCCAAGGGGCTCAATCCCTCCTTTAGCGGTTACGCATACGCGATCGCGGATGCACGTACGGGCCACACCGTCGCAGCGGTGGGCGACGTGGATGGCGACGGCATGGACGAGTTCGGTTACGGAGCGCCTGGCGTGGGTTTGTGCCGTGTGGAAAACCTGTGGGTCTTCTCCTGGGAAACAGCCCATCCTCAAATCCCGGAGTACGGCTTTGCGATCGCCGGCGCCGGGGACATGAACGGCGACGGCTTCGACGATTTCGTGATCGGCTTTCCTCTCGCGCAGGACGGGGGCGCCGCGGTCGGAGCCGTCTACCTTCATCGCGGTAATGACGACGGCGGCCGGGCGCGCCATCCGAGCTGGCGCCGCCACCGCGGCGGAATCCCTGTCACCCATCTCGGTCATGTCGACGCCAGCGGGGGATTCCGCGTGGGATTGCGCGGCATGTCGCCGGCGGGCCGGGTCGAGGTTGCCCTGGCATGGCAGATTTCGCCAATGAAGTTTTCGTCGAGTCGGCTCGGGGTCGAACCGATCGACAGCGGCGCGCCGCAAGGGCCGGAAGGAAGTTTCGTCCCTCTCGAGACCGGAATCGATGAACTGAAGGCGGGCACGCTCTACGCCTACCGTTTCCGCGTGGTCACCCCGAATCCGCTCTTCCCCACGACCCCGTGGACGTGGCAGCGGATCTGGGGGCTGAACGACGATAAGTTGCGCGCAGAGCCCTGAAATCGGCTCCGGCGGCCTCGAAGGGGACGATCCTTTCGGCCGTTCTCGATACGGGCAGGTTCAATCCTGTATCATCTCCACCCGCGACAGCATGGCGCCGTGGATCTGGCTGTTCGATGCCACGATGCGGCGCAGGTTCATGAAGTCGTTGCCGCCGAGGTAGTCGGTCACCAGGCCGCCCGCCTCCTTCACGATGAGCGCGCCCGCGGCCACGTCGTGCGGTTTCAGGTGCGGTTCCCAGAATCCGTCGAGCCGGCCGCAGGCCACGTAGGAGAGATCGATCGCCGCCACGCCCATGCGTCGCAGCCCCTGCACCTCGAGGATGAAGCGGCAGAAGGCGTCCACGTTGTTGTCCTTCACCGTGCGGCGGTCGTAGTAAAAACCGGTTGCCAGCACGCAGTCGCGCAAGCTCTGGCGGTCGGAGACGCGGATCGGGTTTCCATTGAGAAACGCGCCTTTTCCATCCTCGGCGAAAAAGAACTCCTCCAGGCGCGGGGCGTAGACTCCGCCGCAATGGATGCGGCCGCCCTCGACGTAGGCGATCGATACGGCAAAGAGGGGGAGGGAATGGGCGAAGTTCGTGGTGCCGTCGAGGGGATCGATGATCCAGTGGTGGCTCCCTTCCTCGTCGAAGGTTTCCTCCTCGGAACAGATCGTGTGTCCCGGAAAGGTTTCGCGGATGCGGGCCACGATGTGCCGCTCCGATTCGAGGTCGGCCTCGGTGACGAGATCGATCTCGCCCTTGTGGCTGATCCGTTCGGGATCGAGGCGCGTGTAGTGGGACATGAGGATGTCGCCCGCCTCGACAATGACCGTCTCGATGAATCGCGCCGGTGTGGTGTCTGCCATTTTTTCTCCTCCCATCGCAAGCACCATAGTACACTTTTTTGATTCAGCGAGAAGGAGATAACATGGCCGAGCACTGCGAACCGGTTCTGATCGTCCATGGCGGCGCGTGGGATATTCCGGCCGCCCAGCACGAGGCTCACCTCGACGGCATGGGCGCCGCCCTCGCCTCCGGCCGCCGCGTGCTCGAAGGGGGCGGTTCGGCCCTCGACGCTGTCGAGGCGACCCTGTCGATCATGGAAGAGGATCCCACCTTCGACGCGGGGCGCGGCTCGTGCCTCAACACGGACGGGTCGGTCGAGATGGACGCTTCGATCATGGATGGCCGCGACCTGTCGGCCGGCGCAGTGGCCGCGCTGCGCAATTTTCTTCACCCGATCCGTATCGCCCGCCAGGTGATGGAGCGCACCGAGCATGTGCTGCTCGCCGGCGAGGGAGCGGCGACCTTCGCCCGGCAGGCGGGGTTCGAGCCGGTCGACCCGATGGTGCTCCTCACGGAGCGCGAGCAGGAGAGGCTGCGCGCGCTCCGCAAGGATGAGGGCTTCCGCACACCCTATGCCTTCGGCAGGGAGCGGGACGACGGGAGCGATCAGGCCAGGCGCGGAACAGTGGGCGCCGTTGCGCGCGATCGGCGGCGCGACATCGCGGCGGCCACCTCGACGGGCGGAACGCCGAAGAAGATTCCCGGGCGCGTGGGCGATTCGCCCCTGATCGGGTGCGGCACCTATGCGGACAATCGCGCCGGCGGCGTGTCGGTCACCGGCTGGGGCGAGTCGATCATCCGGGTGGGAACGGCGCGCACCGTGATCGACCATCTGCGCGCCGGCCGGAGCGCGGAGGAAGCGGCAAAACTCGCGCTCGGCGAACTGGGCGGGCAGATCAAGGGCCTCGGCGGCGTGATCGTGATCGACAGCGCGGGCCGGCTGGCCGCGCCCTACAACACACCCCAGATGGCGCGCGGCTGGTGGCGATCGGGCATGGATGCGCCCTTCGTGGCGATATGATATCCGGCGTCACACCCGGTCACTGGACCGTGAAGTCGACCGCGTCCTAGTCGTGGATCGCGTGGAGGTCGAGGTTGCCGTTCGAAATGGACGCTTTCTTGGGTCTGCTTCCGGCTACTCGAGCGTGACGACATCGAGGTTCGTCAAAGTCGTCCACGGTCCGCCCCACGGTCCGATGAGAGCCTGCATCGGCGCGTGGTCGCCGGGATTCCAGCTGGAGGATATGGTCACCGGCATGGTCAAGACTCCGTTCGACGGGATATTGCCGATATGGCCCGACCAGACGAACGGCCAGATGTGGAGGTCGCCATGCTGGGTCTGGAGTGGTGGATCGAGTTTCCCGTAGCCCCAGGCAGCGAAGACCGGTGCGGAAGGAAAGCCGATAACCTTGAGATCTATCGTGCCCCCGGGGACAGCGTCTCCCACATGGTAGAGGTGGTGGTAGAACTCGTCGGCGCCGATGTCCACCGTGCCGGCCGCGATACGCGGATCATTTTCCGCGTCGACCGGTTCGGTGACGGGAGAATTGTCGCCCGAATCCCGGCATGGGGATTGCCAGCTCAGATGGAAGTCTTCGTTCGCCGGATCGACGAGCAACGGGTCGGCGTCAAAATTCCCGGCGCCTGCCCAACCGCCCTCGATATCGCTGTAGGTGATGTCGGGAGTTCCGCTGCTGACGTGGATTCCCGGTTCTTGCGGCGCCGTGTTGCCCCAGATGATCGTGTTCGTGATCACGGGGGATGCCTGACAGACCATTCCGCCGCCCCATTCTTCGGCGGTGTTCCCGGTGATCGTGTTGTTCACGAGTTGAGGTGTGGACCAGTTCCAGATGTAGAGGCCGCCCCCGTATCGTCCCTTGTTGCCCGTGATGATGTTGTTTATGAGGATCGGAGAACCGCCCCAGAGGCGGCAACCTCCCCCGCTGGTCGTGTTGTTACCGGTGATGATGTTGTTCTTGATGACCGGCGACGTATGGTCGCAGTAGATTCCCCCGCGAATCCAGGAGGTATCGGTGACTCCGTTGGTAATGGTAAAACCGTCGAGTACGGAATCATTGCCTTCTCCGTTGTAAAACAATACCACCGGAAAAACGTGGGTGACTCCCCCGCCGTCGATGATGGTTCTTCTCGCTCCCTTTTCGCTCTCGAGGGTAATGGCTTTGCCGAGGAAGCAGATTTCTCCCACGTATCTGCCCGGCCGGACGATGATCGTGTCGCCGCTGGCCGATGCGTCGATGGCTTCCTGGATGGTCGAGTGGTCATCGGGTACGTAGATCGTTGCCGTCATGCCTGCCGCTGACAGAATAGTCAGCACGGTGATGCTCATGATGAGTTTCATAATGTCGCCCCCTGACAGATGATGAATGTCCGGTCCTGCGTTCCGGGTCAACCTCTCTACATCATCTACAAAGTTTCCGAGGGTATGTAACCGCGCAGCGCAGGGCGACTTCCTACTGCACCGTGAAGTCGACCACGTCGAAGCCCCAGAGCGTGCTCAGGTCGAGGATGCCGTCGGGTACGGTATCGAGGGCGAGATAAACCTTGTAGGTCCCCGGGGACCCGGGTTGATCGAAGACCGTGGCCGCGTGGTTGAGAGGCGGGCCGCTGTAATACACGTTGCCTACACCGAGCCGCCAGAATGGGTGCATCCAAGGCCCGTAGGTCCAGGTATTCCAGCCCGAGGTCGGCAAGACCGCGATGATCCATAGATCCCCCTCGAGACCGGGGTGATAGCCGTTTTTGATGTCGACCGTGACGGTCACATTTTCACCGCTGCCCACGATCACGTTCTGATCCTGGCCGTTGCACTTGACGTCGAGGGACAGAGTGCTTGTGAAGTCGTAGGCAAAGACAGAACCCGAAAAGGGGCCGTTGTCCTCGTCGCCCCAAGCGCCAATCAGGGCCTTGTCACCGGAGAGGGAGACCGAGACGCCGAAGAAATCACTGTCAGCGGCGTCGGAGGCTCTCAGTTTGGCCTCCTCGTACCAGTTGCCCGATCCGCTGTCGTAAGCGAACAGATAGGCCGAACCGGAAGCGAACTCGTCCTTGCGGGCGCCGACGAGGGCTCTCGTTCCCGAAAGGGAGACGGCATGGCCGAAGCAGTCCCCGCCCTCGCCGTCGGAAGCGAGCAGCTTGGCTTCCTGGTGCCACGTTCCCGACACGCTGTCGTAGAGGAACACATAGGCCGATCCGGTCGCGGGGCCGTGGTCGTCGTCTCCCGAAGCGCTGACGAGAGCCTTGTCGCCGGAGAGGGAGATCGAGGCGCCGAAATAGTCATGGGCCGCGCCGTCGGAGGGGACCAGCTTGGCTTCCTCGAGCCACGAACCCGTCCCGCTGTCGTAGCCGAACAAGTAGAACGCGCCAGTATAGTAGCCGTTTTCGTAGAGCGTTTCGG
>CAZUHB010000049.1:0-47459 GCA_964620445.1 uncultured Phycisphaerales bacterium | reverse complement strand
AACGGCTACCATCCCGGTCTGAGCGGCGACCTGTGGGTCGTGGCGCAGATTCCCTTTTCTCCCTGGAACTGGTGGTCCTACGGGCCGTTCCCGAATCCGCACTGGTATCCGAACACGACCACCGTGTACTACACCGGCCCCGGGGTCAACCATAGCGCCACCGTGTTCGACCTCTCTCCTCCGCCGGGGACCTATCACGTATTTCTGGCGCTGGACTCCATTCCCGACGGCCTCCTCAACTTGTTTGCCCTGTGGGACCACGACGTGGTCGACTTCACGGTGAACTAGGGATCGCCGCCCCCATTTCGCGTTCTATTTCCATCTCGAAAAAGAATCTTCAAAAAACATGAGAGGCTCCTTCCGTTTTTTCCGCATGGAACTCCAAAGGGTCGTTCGAAGGGGCGGCCGCGCGGCGAGCCAGGGCCGCGTCGACCGGTCAGAAAAGTGATGTGTATGAACACAGCATATTAAAAGGAGAATTCGTCATGTTCCGAAAAACGATAACCTCGGCCTTGTTCCTTTTTCTTCTCTCCGCGGCGTGGGCTCAGGCCGCCGTGTACTACGTCCCCGATGACTTCGCGACGATCCAGGGCGCGATCAACGCTTCCGCCGCCGGGGACACGATCCGGGTGCAGCCGGGCACTTACGTGGAGAACATCGATATCTTCACCGATGTCGTTGTCGAGAGCGTTCTCGGCCCGACGGTCACGATCATCGACGGGAATCAAGCGGGCTCGGTAGTGATGATTCTCGGCAATCCGGGTACGAACGTGGTGCTCGACGGCTTCACCATCACCAACGGTACGGGCACCGACTTCGATCCGGATCCTTTTCTCAACGACTTTCTCGGCGGCGGTATCTGCTGCATCGCCTCCTCCCCCACGATCAGGAACAACATCGTCAAAGAGAACATCGCCTGGGATCCTGCCGGTTACGGCTACGGATATGGCGGCGGAATCTACTGCGAGGCGTCCCCCGCGGTCATCGAGAACAACGTCATCAGAAACAACATCGCCGGCGATATCCCGCAGGGCTCCTTCGGCTATGGTGCAGGGATCTGGTGCTTCGAATCGAGCGACATCACGATTCACGCCAACAGGATCGAGGACAATCTGTCCGGCGACGACGGCGCCGGGATCGCCTGGTGGTACACCGACGGCGAGATGGTTAACAACATCATCGTCGGCAATGTATCGTGCGCCTGCGCGGGAGGCGTCGACATCTGGGGAAGCCTGCCCGTTCTGACGAACAACACCTTCGCCTACAATCTGGCCACCGGTACGGGCGGCCAGGGCGGCGGACTCCGAAACGTCAGCTCCACTCCGACCGTGACCAACTGCATCTTCTGGGACAACTTCGCCCAGATCGATCCGGAGATCTGCGATCCCGGTTTCGGCTCTCCGATCAATTATTGCGACGTCAAGGGAGGGTGGCCGACCGGCGTGGGCAACTTCAGCGCCAATCCCGCCTTCGTGGGCAACGGCGACTATCACCTGACATGGAATTCACCCTGCAAGGACGCGGGGAACAACCTCGCGCCCCTTCTGCCGGGCACTGATTTCGAGGGCGATCCGCGAATCGCGCTGGCCGCGGTGGATGTGGGCGCCGACGAGTTCTACTACCACCTCTACCACACCGGATCGGTGATCGCGGGCGGCACGATCGACATCAGGGTCGCGGGCGGCCCGGGCTTTCCGGTCAAGCTCTACCTCGGCTCCGGCCTGGCGGCCACTCCCTTCACGACGGCATACGGACTCTTCTATCTCGCCTGGCCCCCGGTCTGGCAGGGGAACATCGGAACCGTACCCGGCAACGGCGTGCTCATCTTCACGGTGACCGTTCCGACGACGTGGACCAAGTATTCGCAGCAACCGCTGCAGGCTCTCGTGGGCCCGACAGGCGGTCCCTTCACCAGGCTCACGAACTACACGATGCTCGTTGTGGAATGATAAAGGATCAGGAGGGGCATCCCGGTTGTTCCGAGAACACCGGGGTGTCCCTTTTTTTGGCGAGGGCGGATGAGAATCCCGCGGGCGCGGCAAACCGGCCAATCAGAGCCGATGCTTTTCGGCCATGTTGCGGTAGAATGTTCTTCATCGAAAAGGTTGGAAGTAGAATCGGCGCGCACCGTTGTCGCCGAGAGAAAGGACGTGACGCGATGAAGAAAATCGAATGGGCGGTTTTGCTGCTCGCCGGCCTGGCAATCGGCGCGCCGGCCCACGGCGACGACGAGTTCGACGCGTTGACGAGCGGTTACGATCAGAAAGTCTCCGAATGGTACGAACGGCTCGCCGAGGCGCAGACCGAGGACGGCACCTACGACGCGGCCAAGATCCCACCCCATCCGGCGGAAGAATACGTCCGAGCGTTCGAAGCGTACGCGAAGAAGCACGCCCGAACGCCGAAGGCGGTCCGCGCTCTCGTCTGGATCGCCGGTGTGGGAGCCAAGAACGCGCCCTCCGGCAAGGGCCTGGCCGCGGGCAAGGCGGCGCTCGGAGTGCTCGCCGAGCATCACGCCGCGGACGGTGTGCTCGGGGAGGTGATCTCCGAGCTGGTCTTCGCCTGGGGCCACATCGGGTGGGAACCGATGAGGTCCTTCTACGAGCGCGTGCTCGCCGAGAACAAGGACGATGCCGCCCTCTCGTGGGCGTGTTTCGGGCTCGGCTTTCTCATCTACAACCAAAACCTCGATCCCCAGAGGGAGGAGCCTGCCGACCTCGACGAGGCGATTCGCCTCTTCCGCCGCACCGTGAAGGAGTTCGAAGGAACATCGGCCGCCGACTGGGCGGAGGGTTTTCTTTTCGAGCTGGAACATCTGCAGATCGGCCAGAAAGCCCCCGAGATCGTCGGTGAGGATGTGGACGGCAACGAGATCAAGCTCTCCGACTTTCTCGGCCGTGTCGTGGTGATCGATTTCTGGGGATTCTGGTGAGGCCCCTGCGTCGCCATGCTCCCCCACGAGCGCGAGATGGTGATACGTCTCAAGGACAAACCATTCACGCTCCTCGGGATCAACAGCGACGAGAGCCGGTCGGCTCTGCGAGAGATCTTGAAGGACGAAAAGATCACGTGGCCGAACATCTATGGCGGCCCCACGAACAAGAACGCGATCGCCCGGAAGTGGAACGTCTGGGGCTGGCCCACGATTTACATTCTCGACCACGAGGGGATCATCCGCCACAAGGGGCTGCGCGACGAGGCGATGGAAGAGGCGGTGAACGAGTTGCTGGGCGCGATGTAGCGATCGCGCCCGCGTGGCGCGCAATGGGAGGATCGGCCCCGTGTCAGGGAGCCTTCCGGAACTTCCTTGTCCCGGAAAGGAAGTTCTTGTATCATATTAATTAACATTTATTGCACAGAGCCCGCCGATCGTATGCACCCGCATTCTGTTAGGAGTGGTCCCATGGGACGCAGATCATCTTTTTGTCTCGGTATGCTGACCGTTTTCGTTTCCCTCGCTTTTCTGTTCGCGAGCGGAGGTTTCTGCCAGACCGGATCCGAATCGGTGTGGGACGGCGACGGCGGATTCGATGGCGACTACGCCGGTATCCCCCGCTTGATCTGGACCGGGCCCGGAAGCCCCGGCACCTACGACGATTACATGGGGCGGCGACAGAGCGCTCCCTTCGACAGCGTGCGCGTCTACGCGACTCCGGCGGGCCGCAACCAGGGCCGGGCCACCAAGGCGCTCGTCATCGTGAGCAGCGCGCTCTTCGGCGGAATCCAGACGAACCTGGCCCGCTACGTGCTCGATCTCGAGACCGACGGCTACACGGTCGAACTCCACCAGATCCTGGGGGGCTCGCACTCGGACCTGAAGAACCTGATCATCGCCAACTCGACCGATCTCGCCGGATGCGTGTTCGTTGGCGATCTGCCCGTGGCGTGGTTCGAGCACGACTACTGGGGGTACGAGGAATTCCCCTGCGACCTCTACTTCATGGACCTCGACGGGACCTGGACCGACAGTGACTCCAACGGGAGGTATGACAGCCACACGGCCGGTTCGGGCGACGTGGGACCGGAGATCTTCATCGGCCACATCGACACGTCGATGATGAGCGGCAATGAAGCGGCGCTCACCAACGTGTATCTGGACAAGAACCACAACTACTGGAACGGCGGGATCTACGTGCCGAACTATGCCTGCTCCTACACCGAGGACGACTGGGCCATGTACATGGACATACGCACCGACATCCAGTACGCCTATCCCGACTTCGACGACATTCCGGCGCCGGCCACGACCAGCAGCGACTACATCACCAACAGGGTGCCCAATCCGGACTACGAGTTCATCCAGCTCTGCTGCCACTCCTCGTCGCAGGCTCACTACTTCACGCGAGGCAATCCGATTCCAAACACGCAGATCCAGTCGGCAAATCCCCATGCCATGTTTTACAATCTCTTCTGCTGCAGCACGCTGCGCTACACCGACTCGAACTTTCTGGGCGGCTCCTACATCTACGACACGAGCCAGACGAGCCTGGCCGTGATCGGCAGCGCCAAGACCGGGTCGATGCTCGAGTTCTGGGCCTTCTACCAGCCCTTCGGCGCCTTCGAGTCTTTCGGCGAGGCGTTTCGGCAGTGGTTCAACACGCTCGCGCCCTACAGCGCCGACGAGATCGCCTGGCACTACGGCATGACCATCGCGGGCGATCCATTCCTGCACCTGATCGAACCGGCGCTGTTCATGAAGTTTCCCCAGAATCTGCCCTCGGGCCACCAGCCTCCCGGGCCTTCCATACCCGTCACGATCGAGATCGAGAACGGTTCGGAGGCTTATCAGGCCGGCACCGGTTTCATGTACTACCGTTTCGACCCGGCCGATCCCTACACGCCGGTGGCGTTCAGCTCCCTGGGCGGGGACCTCTACGAGACAGTGATTCCGGGCGCCCATCCGGGCGATGCGCCCGAGTTCTACTTCGTGGCGGAAGGGGACGGGGGCACGGTCATCACCATGCCGGTCGACGCACCGAGCAGTGTCTACTCCTTCGAGGTCTGCCTCACCGAAACGATGTTCCACGACGATTTCGAGAGCGACACAGGTTGGTCGGTGGAAAACTTCAACCTCACCACCGGCGCGTGGGAACGCTGTGTGCCCAACCTGACCAGCGGCGATCAGGTCGCGCCCGAGGAAGACAACCCGGCCGGCACAGGCACCTACTGCTACGTGACCGAGAACGGGCCGCCGGGCGGAAGCTACTCCGACTACGACATCGACGGCGGGCCCACGGTCTTGACGTCGCCTCTCATCGACCTTTCCGGAGGGGATGCGCTGATCAGCGCCTACAACTGGTACTACTCGAGCGCGGGGAACGATTCCTACGAGATCGATGTCTCCAACGACGACGGTGTCACCTGGACCAATGTCTATTCGGACAGCGGCTCCCTGGCGGGATGGACATCTCTATCCTTCAACGTGGGCGATTACGTGACGCCCACTGCGCAGGTGAGGGTGAGGTACAGCGCCCAGGACCAGCCGAACAACGACATCGTCGAGGCCGGCCTCGACGACTTCACGGTGGCGAGGCAAAACCACTTTCCCGAGCTCTATGCCGATGCCTACGATCTCTCGGTGACCGCGGGAAGGGATATCGACTTCTTCCTCGACGCGGGATCAGCTTACGCCGACCGCGACTATCTTCTGCTCGCCACCCTGAGCGGCAGCGAGCCGGGAATGGATGTGAACGGCGTGCATGTACCCTTCAACTGGGACTGGGTCTCGGATTACATTTACAACCATCTCTACCTGCCCGTTTTTCAGGACTTCTGGTCGACTCTCGACGGACAGGGAGAGACGGTCGTCGAGCTGAACATGAACGCCGCTCCCGGGCTCGCGCCCTTCGTGGGCCAGGACTTGACCTTCGTTTTCGTGATCGCCTCGCCGGTCGACTTCGCGTCGAACCCGGTCAGCGTGACGATCGAGCCCTAGGAGATGATCGCGTTCATCGACAGGTCGATCGGCGCCACGGACCCACCGGTGAGATAGTCGGTGATCGCGCCCTGGAAATACCATGTGGTCCCGACGGAGTTGGGACCGCAATAAAAGGGATAGCTCACGAAGTCGCCGGTGTAGCTGGGGCTGAAGGGGACGGTGATCATACCCGCCCACCGCGGCACCAGGGTCTTGCCCGGGCCGGGCAGCCACATGGGCGGAATGTAGGGCGTCGCGTTCAGAACCATTCCGGCCGACTGGGTCATGCCGTTGAGGCGGACCAGGAAGTTGTTGTAGCTGCCGAGAGCCCAGTTTCCGACGCAGTAGAGAGCCGTGTTGTTGCCCTGCAGGGGGATCCCCGCGTATGAGCAACCCGCGGACGGATCGGCAGCGCCGTACAATCCGAACATGAACGTCGCGTAGGGATTACCACCGAAACTGATCGTCCCCAGATTGGTGTCGATTGCGTCCTCCGTGCCGGTCTGCCCGTTCCCGCCGACTCCGGGCGGCATGCCGGCCAAGGCGCCGCAGAATGTACCGGGCGCCAAGGTGCTCGTGAGCTCTTGCATGATGCCGATTTCATAGCCCATCAGGAATTCGTATCCGCTTGCGGTGAGATCGATCGTGGTGATCCATCCCCAGATGCCCGGCGGCAGATTGATCGCATTGGGCAGGCCCGCGAAAGTGAATCCGGCTTCCTGAACGAGGCTGGCATCGCCCCATCCGGTGTAGCTATCGAAGAAATAGATATTCCAGTCAATCCCCGCCGTCCCCACATCGTCTGTGGCATAGACAAAACTGAAGCCGTCCACCACCTCGTCGGGCATGAGGTTGCCTTGATCGAGGAGCACCCCCCAGTCGAGGGCGAAATCGTAGAACTGCAGATCGATGTACTGGCCCGAGTTGGACATATTGTTCCAGATGGACTGGGAGAGACGGCTGTTTTCCTCGAACCGCCTTCCGTCGATATCCATGACAAGGGTTTTCGTCCCCCTCAGCGTGTTGAAGCCATTGTTCTGCGCGAAAGCCGCTCCCGCGAAAAGAATGGCGATCAATACAATCAGCGCGATACGTCCCATGATGTTCTCCCTAGTGATTGTTGCGGTGTAGAACGATTCCGACAGGGATCGGTCCCCGAAAAAACGGTTCTCTACTGATGATGAAGGGGCTGCGGCGCGCACTTTACCGGGGCCCTCTATTTTTTTCCTGTCACTCCTCCCTGCGGCCGGTATGACGGGGCGGACTTTCCAGATGAAATCCTTTCGGCCCTCTGGTAGTTTGAAACCGTTACCTGGTTCGAGATTGGGAGATCAGGTATGGGGAGCGGACTCATGCAAAACTCGAACAAGCGGCACCATGCCTGGACCGTTGCGGCGGCTGTCGCCGGCATCACCGTTGTCGTTGCGGTGGCCTTCTTCCTTTTCGGTTCGGACGACGAGCCTGTCCTCACCGGCACGGGGAAGGGTACGGCATCACCCCTATCGGAGTCGATTCCCGAGGACACCGCTCCGAGAGTATCCGACGGACCCGATCCGCTCCCGGAAGACGGCGACCCGATCGTCGAGGACGCTCATGCGCGAGAGGCTCTCTCCTCCACCGGAATCTTCCTTTCCGGAAGGGTGATCGACAAGGAGTCGGGCGACGCCGTGCCTGTTTTCGGCCTCCGCATGTGCCGGCGCGTCGAGAAAGGCGCAGATCCCTGGAAGGAGTTCTTCGCCCGAAAGATCGAGAATCACGAGGGAAGTTTTCACGTCCCCCTCGACAAGGGAGGCCGCATCCGCCTCTGGGTTCGGTCCGCCAGCCACCACCCTTTCCGAAGCGATGTCGATGTGCCTGACGATGCCGGCCTGGGCGACCAGCTCTTCGAACTCGATCCGGGCGCGGTTGCCGTCGGTATCGTCGTCGACGACGCGACCGGCGATCCGATCGAGGGGGCGGTTGTGGCGCATGTGGATCTCCACGACACCGAGAATTTCGTGCGCCTTTTCCTGGGCCTCGATTCCTGGATGGCCCATGCCGTGAGCGGCAGCGACGGGCGATTCCGCCTGTCGGGCCTTTACGAAAAGGTGTCCTCGCCCTTCATGGACGGGCGATGGCGCCTCGCGGCGGTTCATCCCGATTACGCCGAAGGGGTCGCGTTCTGCGTGCCCGAAAGCAAGGAGGAAGTGATGATCCGTCTCGGGCCCGGCCGCCGCATCTTCGGCCGCGTTCTGGACGACGACGGAAATCCGGCTGCCAGTGCCGTGGTCTGCCTTTCGAGCAAGAAGATTCCCCTGCCCCGGCCCGTGCTCACCGGCCCGGACGGGACCTATCGCACCGCGCCCGCCCGGCCCGACCTCGTCTTCGTGTCTGCCGGCCCGCCGCCGGGACGGGACGGGGTCTGCCCCAACCTCACCGAGGAGATCCGCCGCGTCAGGCTCGCCGATAGCGACGTGGAAGTCAATTTTGGCCAGGAGGCCGACCACGTGACGTGGAAGGGCACGGTCCGCTTCCGCGACGGAAGTCCGATGCCCCGCGCCACGATCAAGCTGACCCCGGCCGAGGTCACCCTGGAGGAAAAAATTCAGAGCCGCCTCGAGCGGAGCACGGAATGCGACGACGAGGGCCGGTTCGAAATCCGCAAGATGGCGGCCAAGTCGTACGTGGTCGACGTGGATCCCTCGTCGTGGGCCCATGACATCAGCATCGGCAAGCTCGTCTTCGACAGGCCCGGCCTGGTGGAGCAGGATATCGTCATTGCCGGCGCCGAGATTCACGGACTGGTGGTGGAGAAAACGACACGGAAGCCGATCTCCAAGCGCGGCTGGGTCCGCTGCTTCATTTACGAGGACGGGCTCTTCCGAAGCTTCTCCTGCCCGATCGGAGAGGACGGGCGATTTTCGCTCCTGGGGATCCCCGCGGGAACGCACCGCGTTTCGGCTCACTCCACCGATTTCCCGGGCACGACCGTGGACGGCGTCGTCCTGGCCAAGGACGAGATCCTGCACGATCTGATCATCGAGGTTTCCGAGGGCGGGATCATGAACATCAAGATCGACGGTTTCGCGCCGGGCGACGCGCGCGAGTTCCGCTGGAACCTCGGTCTCAAGGGGGGGCAGCAATACACATATGGTGTTCAGCGGTTCGATGCGGAGGGGAAATGGGAGGTCAGCTGGGACCGGGAGCCGGGCGTCTATGTCACCCACTTCGACTTCGCCGGTCTCGGAACGGCGGTGCGCGAATTCGAGATCTTCGCCGGCCGGACGACCACCGTGTCGATTCACAAGAGCGCTCTGAGTGAGCAGGAAGAAACAGTGACCGTCTCGGGAACGGTGCGTCACCCCGACGGGAGTGCGGCTGCCGGGGTGCGCCTCCATTTCTTCAGGAGCGGCTCGACGGGGAAGACGATCAACGAGCGTTCGAAGAGCGTTGCGACCGGCAGCCATGGGGAATTCACGGCGACCGGATTCTGGATCGGGTCGTGGATGGTGAGCGCCATTTTCGAGAAGGGCGCCACCGTGGAATTCCCCGATCTCGTCATTCCGCCCGACCCGCCCGCGGTGGTCACTCTCGATCTCGTTCTGTCCACCGGAACGGTGAGCGGCGCCCTGCGCGACAAGAAGACGGGCCGCCTTCTGGACGAGGAGGGGCCGCTCTGGTGGGTGTTTCTCCGCGAAGTGAAAACGCGAAAGCTGGTCAGCGAGATCCAGGGCGGGCAGAGAGGGAGCCATTTCACGCTCAGGGGGGTTCCGGCCGGCGATTACATGCTTCGCGTTTCCGCGCGATATTACAGGGAGTCCAATACGGGCCCCTACAGCATCGGCGAGGGGGAGGTGATCGACATCGGCACGATCGATCTCGATCCCGCGGGCATCCTCATTCTCGAGATCGTGGATCAGCGGGGAGACCCGGTCACCGACTTCGAGCTCACCTGTGACGGCGAGACCGCTTACTCCTGGGCCAGGACAGAGATCTCGGCCGGCCGCTACGAGTTCTTCTCCCTTCCCGTGGGGAAGGTCATCCTCGTTCTCACCGCCGAGGGGTACATGGGCGTCGAGATACCGCTCGACCTCGAGCCGGGAGTTCCCTGCGAATCCAGGATCGTGCTGACCGCGAACTAGCGATACCGCGCCCGCGGGTGCGATCTCTACATCAAGATGAACCAGGCGAAGAGTGCCGCGCAGAGCACGGCGACCACCAGCCAGATCGGTATTCTCATCACCTGTCTGTTCTGGCCGCCGAACTCCCGTTTCAGATACTCGTCGTAATCGAAGTCGTCGTCGCCGCTGTAGCCGTCCCCACCGGCCGCCCCCCAACCGTCGGCGTCCTCGGCCCAGCCCGTCCCGCTGTCCGATCCACATTCGGTGCAGGACGGGGCCCCGCCGCGAACGGTGGCGCCGCAATGGGGACAGACGAAGGGGTCTTCTTCTTTCTTTTTTCGCCCGCCTCTCGCCATCCCGAATCCTCCGCGCAGGACCGGCCCGGGAAAATATCGGGGCCGGGAATGTCTTAATCGAGTCCGGTCAGATTTGCAACCGCACGCTTCCGGTCCGGTTCGTCAGGCCTCGGGCCCGTGTCACCCGGAACTCTCGGGACTGGAAGTCTTGATCTTCTCTTCTTCTTTCTTTCTCTCGGCAATGTCCGCCGTGATCTTGGAGATGGCGTCCTTGACTTCCTGTGTTTGCGCCTCTTCGGGGATCTTCCTCAATGCGATGAGCTGGCGATCCTGCAGTTCGTGTTTGTCGGGAGCGAGAGCGTACGCCTCGGCATAGCTGTTCGCCGCATCGAGCATCGAATCCATCTCCATTTGAATATCGGCTCTGCGGACGATGAGTTCGGCGCTCGGTTCCTCCAGTTTCTCGAGCTTGCCGAGCGAGTTCAGGGCATCGGCCCACTCCGCCAGGGAGGAGTACTCCTTGATCGAACCATCGAGGAGAGCCTTCTTCTCTTCAGGCGAAAGATCTCTGCGGCTTGTTTCGATCACGTTCACATAGGCCGTGATTTCCACCGCCTTCTCGGGGAACTCCACGCCCAGTTCTCCTATGGTCATGGTGCCGGAGACCTTTCCGCCGAAATCCTCCGGAAGCTGCAGGCAGTCCACGACAGCGGCTTCGATCGCGCGGGACTCGGCGATCATGTAGGCGGTTCTCAGCTTTTCGTGGGTCACGGCGGATTGCCCCTTCCTGAAATCGAGCTGCGACATCGCATCGCAGTCCTTTTCCGAGCGGGTCGCGCGCGCCTGGGCCATCCACCCGTCCTTGATGCGGCTGAACGATACGTAAGTGTCACGCAGCGCTGTCTCCGGAACTTTCATGGAAATGAAGGACACGTTCTCGAAGGTCCTGAGTTCGAATTCGACCGCATCGGGCTTGATCTGCTTGGCCGCGGCCACGCGCGCCAGATGTGCGGCTGTTTTCCTGGCAAAGGCAACATTGTCCACGCCTGTCACGATCCCGATCGAGTTGACTTCCCTGTCGATGCTGGGACCGAAACAAGACGAGAAGAGCAGAGAGAAGAGAAGCAGGATTAGACTGGTCGTTATTTTGGTTTGATGCCGCGCAAACATGACACTGACTCCTTTCGATCGCAATACCCATTGAATCGCACCGTGGTCCCTTCGGAACGGACCCGGATATTTCGAGGCTGATCGAGGAGACGAGGATCAGACCGGTCGATCCATCGAGGAGAAAACCATGCGGAACAGGTGCGAAACCTCCTGTTTCAGCTCGAATGACAATTTCAGTGTGCTGCCAGTGACTCTGGCCGATAAATCAGATTCTGCCGAACGATTGCCGAATAACGCATCGATTATAGGAAATCGGCATTCGAAAGGAAATCCGCATTTCTTCGCCGGGCGCGTTCAGGGCGCGCCCCACTCGCACAGCGATTCGACATGTTCGGCCGAACCGTCGCGGAACCAACCGTCGAGCTGGGCCTGCTCCTTGAGCTGCTGGCCGCGCATCCGTGGCACGACGAGAAAGAGGGTATCCATGCCGCGCAGGGCGGTCATGTCTCCCCAGAGCTTTTCGAACTGGGCCACCGGGAAGATGTCCTCCTGTCCGTGGCCCCATCGCTTCTTCACATCCTTGATCGTGATGTACGTGGGGACCTGGGCCGCTGCCGCGCGCACCGCGGCGGCCACCTTGTCGGGTCGCGCCAGGTCGGCGCGGACGAGCCCGAAGAGCCCGAGCAGCTTGTCGATGGCGATCCACATCGTGTTGGAATTGTAGTAGGAGAGCCGGAACTCATCCTCTTCGCGAGGCAGGGCCATTCCCTCGATCAACTGCAGATGACCGTCGACGCGCGCCAGTCCGCCGCCCCGGTCTTCCACGCGGCGCGTGATCACCTCCACCATCATCGTCTTGCCCGATTCGATGAATGATCCGAGCACGGCGGGATCGGCATCGGCTCCCAGGGTGTCGATGTTGTGGATCAGAAGGTACTCGAGCCGCGGTCGCTTCGCCAGCAGGTCGGAGAGCACGCCGTTTCTGAGCAGGTTGGGAATCTCGTACCAGTGCCCGACCGGGTGGAGGCACTGGAGCGGCACGTTGTCGGTGTAGTCCGTGCCCTCGCCCATCTGCTGCGCCCAGCCGATCAGTGCGGCCTGCAGGCTGTCGCGGACCTTTTGCGCCTGTTCGTCGAGGAGCTGCGTGGCGGTCTCCTCCCAGGCGAATCGCAGATCGCGCGCCATCGGAACGAGACGCAGGCCCACCGCGCGCCCCGGGGAATAGATCAGCTCTCCCGGATAGCCGTACTCCTTCCGATCGGCGAGAAAAGCGCGGATCGGGTCGTGGGTCAAGTAGCTCGTGGTGATGATGTGCGGGAGCCAGTTCCCGCACATCGTTCCCGTTCGGCGGCTCTTGGCCAGGTGCATCTCGAGGAAGGACCGGTGTCTCCCTTCGAACTTGCAGAAGGGATGAAGCGCCTTGACCACACCCGCGCCCTGTGTCCAGCGGCTGCCCACCCCGGCGGCAAGGGTGACCACCGCCACCTCGCCGTTACGAAGCGACTGGAGCCCCAGTTCGCGCGCGGCCTTCCGGCTCGTTCCGGACGCGTCCGCCAGATGCCGAACATCATCGTCAGCCACGTCTTCGATCACGGTGCTGGCAGGATACCGGTTCTGGGCCAGGCCGATCCGGCCGCCGCGCAGATCGGACCGGATCTGCTCGTGCTGAATACGATCGAAACCGAGCTCGTCGAGCAGTGCGGCCAGGCTGCGTTCCTCGTCGGTCCTGTCTTCGGACCGCGGCATGATGCGGTCGAACAGTGTCTGGACCATCCCGGCAAGCTCGGGACGGGTGCGGCAGTCCTCGCCGAACCGGTCCAGCTCGGCGCGGCGCGAGGGCATGAGGTCGCGAAAATTCGCGCGCAGCAACGCCGGCAGGTGGAGCGTGTAGTACCCGGCCGGCATCAGGGCCGCGTCACCTTCCAGGAGGCTCGCCCGCGTGCCGCGATCATTGATCGCGAAATCGTAAATGACCGGCTCCATGGCAAAAGGCAGCGCATCGCCGAGCCACTGCTTGGTGGCGTGCATCGTCTCGTGCAAGAACTCCTGGGCGGCCGGTTTGACCGCGGGATCGAAGATGAAACCCATCCCCCCGCCCGACATGCCGCCCAGCATCCAGAATCCCCAGAAATCGCCATCGAACTCCTTCCGCGTCCGGTCGATGATCGTTTCGGTGTAGAGGTTCGTCGCCCAGGGGATGATCGCCTGGATCGGGCCGAAGAAGTTGCGCGTCGTCGCATCGCCGATGCCGCGCACGTTCCCCTCGTGGAGCCGATCGAGAACCTCGTCGAGGATCTGGCAGGCTTTTTTCCGTCCCCTCCATTCGGCCTCGGAACGGAGCAGGTACTTCTCGGTCACCATCTCCAGGATCGGGCCCACGTCCTGTGCCATCCCCCCGTGAACGAGGACCAGGCTGTCGTGCAGTTTCCGGCGCGTCTCGGCCGAGATCCGGTCGGGTCCGAAGATCCGGTGCGACGGCAGGAGGCGCCCCCGGCTGATCCCGAACTCCGGATCGCCCTCGCCGGCCAGCACCCCGGTGATCAGCTTCATGCCCGGCCAGACACCGCCTGAATCCTGCCACCCGCCGCCCGAACCGCCCAGCCACTCGCCCAGGACCGCCCGGGCGGCCGTGAGGCGGCGTTCCTCCTCGGCGAGTGTTCCGGTGAGCGACTTTGCCTGCCCCGTCGCGCGCATGCAGACCGCGATGAGGCAGGCGAGCAGGCTCGTCGACACGGCGAGGCGCGATCCCTTTGGTATGCCGTTGACGCGGCTCACGATCTCGATGCCGCGGCCCGGTCCCACCAGTTTTTCGAGCAGGTCTTTCAAACGCCGGCCGCACCCTTCCATACCGGGGGGAACGATTCCGGCCGCGATGACCGCCGCCTTGAGCAGCCCGAGGTAGTCGCGCGCGAAGTCGAACACCTCGGCCAGATCGCTGATCTCGACCGTCGCCTCCAGGTCGACGCTCGCCAGGCGCAACACCGGTTCGTCGATCACCCTGAAGTAGGCTTCCACCGGCGGGCAGGGAGCCTGGTCGCGGCCGCGCACGGCGAGGTCGATGGAGACGTTCATCACCCGCGCGCCCTCGGGAAAGTCCATGCCCAGAAAGAAGATGTCGCTCCACGCGCTGTGGCTCATGTCCATGCGCACCGGCGTGCGTTCGCGGAGGATCGGATAGAGGCCTTCGGCGGTGCGCTCGAGCAGGTCGTCGCGCACGCGCAGGGGGTGATCCATGGGGTGGCCGACGCGGAACATCCACTGGTTGCCCTTCTCCGAGCGCACGCTGCGCCGCACCTGGTCCGCGAGGGTCTGGAAACCGAGCTGATGATAGGTCTGCGCCAGGGCGCTCGAGATACCGTCGCTCGGGCCGTTCCGTTCCTGCATCGCGAGAAAGAGGCCGAGCGCCTCCTCAAAGCGCCGGTGGAGGAGGAAAACGTAACCGTCGTAGGGGATCAGGCTCCCCTCGCCGGCGCCGTACTTTCGAGGCAGGTGAAAACGGTGGATCGAGTAGAGGAAGAAGAGTGCGCGCACCCGTTCGTAGAGATTGGTGCTGCTCCGCCGGAAGCGTTCGAGCTCGGCGCACTCGGCCAGCAAGGTCGCCTGCGATGCGGAGCGGCAGAAGGCGTCGAGCGAGAGGTCGCGGATGTCCGGATCCCGAGAAGTGATGATCTTGACGAGTTCGCTTCTCATGCCGGCTCCCCCATCGGTCCCGGCTCGCGCCGGGAGAGTCCCGGCTCGCGCTGGGGGAGCCCCAGTTCCCGCTGGGCGAGCAGTTCGAGCATGCGGGAGAGGATCACGTCGCGTTCGGTGCCATTCAGCGCCAGGGCCATCTGGGCGAAGAGCAGCCCGTATTTCACGCCCACGTCGTAGCGGAGAGCCGGTTCCTCGAGAGCGAGGTACTTCTCGCGTGTTGCGAGAATGTCGAGGGCGCTGGAGAGCGTCACCCCTCCCGCCTCGCCAGCTTCCTCCGTCTGCCGGGCGAGGATCTCCATCACCGCGGGGGTGAGCACGTGCATGCCGAAAAAGCACAGGTAATGTCCGGCGCGCAGACCTGGAACGATGAGACGCAGCTCGGCCTCGGTGGGAGTCGGCTTCTCGGCCACAGTCTCGACGACGTAGAGACCCTCCCTTCCGGGCACCCTCGTTCCGCCGACGACACCGAAGTAGGAGAGCAGGTTTTCGCGCGTGGCTTGCACCGCCGAGATGGCGCACTCTTCCTTGCGGGCGGCGTCGACCAGCATGCGCGCGCACCGCTTGTCGCTTCCGCTCACGTAGAGATGATCGCCCACGAGGTGCAGGAAAGGATTGTCGCCCGTGAAATGGCGCGCGCAGTAGATGGCGTGTCCGTAGCCGAGCGGCTTTCCCTGCGGGATGAACTGCACCCGTCCCGCGTAGTCGCCGGCAGCCTCGGCATAGGCCCTGTTGTCGCCGGGGGCCACGACAGCGGCGATCTCCTCGACTCCGGCGCTCAGCACCTCCTCGATCAAAATCGTGAAGACGGGCTTTTCCACGCCGTCGCAATCGATCAGTCTCTGCACAGGCAGTGTGCGTTGATCACTGCCCGCAACGGTAATCACGGCCTTGTTGATTTCCATTCTTCCATCCCGCCGGCGTTCGGCGGGCCTCCGGCTGTCGAGGACTGTAACGTGGTCTCGCGTGCACAAACGAATCGGATGCCATTAAAGCAGAACGAACCGACCGGCACCACCCGGGTGGTCCGATCTTGTGCGAATCCGGCGGATCGGCGCCGGAGGGTGGATCCGCTGAAGACGGAGCGCTGAGGCAAGACTTTCAAAACGCCCGAAACCGGGCTGACAAAGGGAGCCGTTCTGATTATCATGTTCACCACCCAACCACGTCTGGCGATGAATCGAGTGAATGGATCCGATGGTTGAACGAGACGACAGAAGCCGTTCTGAAGATTTGTTCCGGGAACTCTTGAGCCGCCGGGAATCGGGCGAGAATGTCGATCCCGAGGAATATTACACCCGATACCCGGAACTGGAGGGCGAGCTTCGATCCCTCTTCGCCAAGTTCGACGCCGGTGCGGCCGACATGATCGACCTTCTCGGCAACCCGAACGGTACCGCCGAGAACCGAACACCCCAGGTTATCGGCGACTACCGCATCATCCGCGAAATCGGCAAGGGCGGGATGGGGGCGGTTTACGAGGCGGAGCAGATCTCGCTCAAACGCAAGGTGGCTCTCAAGCTCCTCCCCCACCACCTGAGTTTCTCCGACGAGGCCGTCCAGAAGTTCCGCCGCGAGGCCGAGGCTGGTGGACGGCAGAGTCATCCTGGAATCGTGGCGATCCATGCGATCGGAGAGCATGAGGGCGTTCATTTCATCGCGCAGGAACTGGTCGACGGTGGGCGCACGCTGGCGGATTTCATCTTCGAGTCCCGCCAGAAAACGGAGCTTCCCGCGAGCTACTACAGGAAAGTGGCCGTTCTTTTCGTCGAACTGGCGGAAGCCCTTCAGCATGCCCACAACCGGGGTGTCGTCCATCGCGACATGAAACCATCCAACATCCTGCTGTCTACGGATGGCACGCCGAAAGTCACCGACTTCGGCCTGGCCAAGGTGGAAGACGCGCTGGCTCTTTCCAGAACGGGCGACTTCGCCGGAACCCCCTACTACATGTCGCCCGAACAGGCGATGAGCCGCCGGATCGGCATCGACCACAGGACCGACATCTTTTCTCTCGGTGCGACCCTCTACGAGACGCTCACCTTTGCGCGGGCTTTTGACGGTGACTCGAGCCGGCAGGTCCTGGAAAAGATCACATTGTCCGATCCGCCCGATCCGCGAAGGATCCGTTCGAAGACACCGCGCGATCTCGCGGTGATATGCCTGAAGGCTCTCGAAAAAAAGCGCAAACGCCGCTACCAGACGATGAACGAACTGGCAGACGACCTGCGGCGATTCTTAAACAACGAGCCGGTTCTGGCGAAACCGGCCGGTCTGTCGAGGCGCGCGGCGAAATGGAGCCTCCGCCATCCGGTCCTGGCCGTGGCCGGGACGGTTGTCGTACTCTCCTTGATAGTGATCGTGGGATTGTTGCTGCGGATAACGGAAGAACAGAAAAAAACCTCGACAGCGCTGCACAACACCCAGATCGCCGAACGCAAGGCGCTCGCAAAGGCGAAGATCGCCGAGGAGGAGCAGCTTCGCAGTGCCGTCGCCCTCGAGTGGGCCCAGACAGCCGAGCGGGACGCGAACGAGAAACTGGAGATGGTCCAATCGGTTCTCGACTTTCTGGAAAAAGACGTCCTGCGACAAGCGGACCCCTACGTGCAAGCGAAACCGAATGTCACACTGCGCGACGCTATAGAGATGGCCGGCGGCCGCATGGAAGGCCGCTTAGGGGGACAGCCCTTTGTCGAGGCGCAGGTCCGTTTCGTGCTTGGCAGAGTGCTCCAGAACCTGGGACATTTCGAGCTGGCCGAGCAACATCTGAATAGGGCGGCGCAGCTGCACGAGATCCACTTCGACAGAGACGATCCGGTCGTGCTGGTGACGCGCACCTACTGGTTCAGTTCGCTCGTTGCGCTGGGTAGGCCCAATGAGGCGTTCGCGATCTTCGAGGAGATGATCTCGCGAAACCTGTCGGTCGATCTCGTGCTGAAAGTGCTTTCGGAGCACGATCTTTCGTCCACGATCAAACCGGCCGAGCATCCCTGGTGGTCCTTTGGGCGGTACCCCGATCTCGCGATATTCTTGCTCTATCGGTTGGTGGACAGGGTGCGCGAGAATTTCGGAGACGAGAGCATCGAGGTCGCCCTGGCGCTCAGGTACCAGGCCCTGGTCGAATTGCCGGCAGGGAAGATCGGCGCGGCCCGAAAGAGCGCGCGCGGAGCGTTGGACATCTACGAAAAGATCTGTTCCAGCGAGCATGAACTCCTTCTCGTTGCGGACGGCCACTACGCGCTGGCGAATATTCTCTCCCGTCAAAACGAGTGGGTGCAGGCCGAGATTCATTTCCGCGAATGCCTGCAGATACGAAAGCGGATTTTCAAGGAATCTTCTCATCCGGACCTGGCCTATGCGCTGCTGGGCGTCTATCTGGCGCAATTGGAGCAAGCCCGGGGTGCCGAGGCGGAAGGGCATCTCGGCGAAGGTCTTTCGATCCTGCGCGAGCTGTACGGCCACGCGTCGAGCGCGGAACCCCGTTTTTACGGGTTGCTGATCGCGCGAGGAAGATATGCCGAAGCCGAGAAACTCCTGCGCGAGGCGATCGACCTCCGCCGGAATGACCTGGGCGGCGATCACCTCGGCGCGCTTGTCTTCATCCATCTGCTCGGCGAAATACACTGCCGCCAGGACAGGCCGGCCGAGGCGGAGCGTCTTTTCCGCGAGGTCCTCGCGACGCGCCGCTGTGTTCTCGGGGAATCACACCCCGACACTCTGAGATCGAAAAGGGAACTGGGGCTCCTGCTCGAGTCGCAGGGAAAATCGGAAGAGGCGGAGCTGTTTCTGCGTGATGAATAGGCGCTGGAGTGTTCGAGACTTATCAATTACTTGTCCCATGATAGGCCGACCGTCTGACCTTTATCTGCTTCGTCGAAGGATATTTTCAGGTACTCGCCGATCTGTTCCACGGCAGTGTTTCTTACGTCGCACTCCGGATCGGTGAATGCCTTGTACAGGAGAGCGATCACCGGGGGATCTCGGACGGTTTCCAGCCGGTTCGGTGTTCCACCGACGGAACCACTGCCCCGTCCGTGCTCACTGTATTCATACATGTCGAGTTTCCGATCCTTATCGATAGTGATGCCCATTCCTCCAGCAGCTATCATCCGAGTCTTTCCGATCGGCCTGTGACCGATCGTCAATAATCGAGCCTGATCTTCTTTTTGACCGTTTTCCCTTTTCTCAGTATTTCCAGATTCACTTCCCTTTTCCTGTACTTCTTCACCAATTTGCCATAACTCTCACATCCACCGATCGTATCGCCGTTGATTCTTATCAACACGTCGCCGGGCAGGATGTCGTTGACATAGGCGATGGTGTTCTTTATCACGATCCTCACCACAACGCCTCTGTTTCTTTCGAGCTCGACCCTCTCCTCATCATTGAGATCCCTCACGAATGTACCGAGGTGCGGATTTCTGATTCTCGCCCAGTATGTCGCCACGAAGGAAAATCGATTTTTTGTTTCGTTAACCGTGGGGATAGAGATTGTCCCTCCCGGTTGAATAAGAGGGATCGGTCTTTTTTGATCCACCGAGGTCAGGTATTTCTTGTAGAAATAGACGAATCGGGCTCCCAATTTTCTTCCCTGTAGCAGAGCGTAGTCTTTCCGGTTCGAACGGTGATCAAAAGCTTCGAAGCTGGAGTACCCCAGCTGTATATATCCGTTCTCCATCAGTTTTTTTGCATCCCGTTCGACATCCCCCCCCATTGTCAACTCGGTCTTGTCAGACAGCAGAAGAAGATCCCTGTCAATTTCGCCACTCTCCGTGTAAACACATTCATTCGGATAATAATACTCTTCATAAACACCGACACATCCGCTCGACATCGCGGATAAAAACAGGATCACTGTCATGTACCATGTCATTCTGTTGATCATTTTTCTTTTCGTCTCCAACCGCCCTGTCGCGACGGTCGTCCTGATTGCTCGACCGCGCTTCGAGAATACCGAACGGTCTAGTTCATGTCCACGAGCCGGACTCGGGCTTCCTCGGCCGCCCGGGTGCCCGCGTGTTCGCTCACGAGCCGGCGCAACATCACCTTGGCCTGTCGTTTCTTTCCTTTCTCGAGCATGTCGAGCGCCTTTTTCAGCATATCCATCGTACCCAGGGACCAGACAAAGTACCGTTCCCTTCCGACGGACCGGCCATGTGTGTTGGCTCCGATATACGACAATCCGAGAAGATCGCTTCGGCCGCCGCATCGGGTGAGGATCAGAACGCGCGGATGGTGATTTCCGGCGAACCGGCCCCGGCCGGCCCGGCCCCGGTCGAGTGCGCTGTCGAAGGGAACCCAACCATAACCGGGGAGATAGGCTTCGCTCCAGCGGTGCCATACGCGGTCTTCCATCGGGAGTTCCGCCTCAAGAGGCATTATCGATCCCCCGGCCAGCCGCGTGGGTATCCCCGTCGCCCTGCAAAGCGCGCAGAAGGCGTAGCTGAACTCCGAGCAGGAACCGCTCCGGCGTTCGAGAACATCGGGGGCACTGTCCCATCCCCCCTCTCGGACATATCGAAAGTCGCGCGCGAGATGGTCGTGAATCGCAATCGCCCGCTCAGTGGGATCAGCGTTTTCTTCAAGAAAACTGGTCGCTCTTACCTGAACGATTTCCGATTTCAGACCAAAAATTTTCTGGTCGTCGAGGTAGGAGCGGCTGACTTCATCAGGAATCTCATCAGGGAGACGGTTTTTTTTGAGCCTTAACTCGGCCTGTTCCCTGAATCGAGCAACGCAGGAGAATCCGATCTCGATCCTCTCCCCCGGCTGGACGATCGAAATGACGACACGTTTTATCTGGTTGCCATACTTATCGCTAACGTGCGAATGAGAATAGTCGGCGCCAACGAACTCCAGGCGATAATCGACGACAGTCTGATAACTGTCGTTCTGCGGCACGGGTAGATAGACGCGCACGTTATCGAGCGGCTCTTCCGATTTGTTCCAGATCACGTGGTGGTAACAGATCTCGTACTCCTCCACATTGGAAGAGGAGTTCCCCCCGAGGGCACCTGTCCCGAGGATGGCAACGGTGACCAGGATCGCCCACGGCAGTAGGATCCGCTCCCGGCAGCGGGCCGGTGCGCCGACCGCAGAGGATTTTGTCTTTCCCGATAACCTGAATCCAGACTCCCGCATATCGGCCCTCCGGCAATCCTGCCAGCTTCCGGGAACGGAATCTGTTCCGATATTAATGATTAATGTACGCTATCAGCAGGTGTGGAGCAAGAACCGGCGAGCTCCGGTTCACGATCCCGTGGAGGATGTCGCGATCCGGTCCCTGTACCATGTGAGTTCACGGTCTGAGAGGATAATGTAATGGCTCGAGTCATTCAGGCCTGGATCTGTCCCGACGTGACGGAAGAAGAACTGATCGCGGTCTGCAGGGACGTTCTCGAGGAGGCGGGATTCCAGAAGGTCACCAGGCGCTCCTCTAGGGGGGACATGGTCGTTTCGGGAATATACGGCCACTATCTCAAGGCGATGCTCGTCCGGATGCTGCCTTTCGGCGCATGCATGCGCTCGGGCAACCGGTACAAGGCCGAACTGAAAGTGGGATCGTTCAAGGAACGGACCAGGTTGCGGATGGAGGTGTACCCCATCATAGAGAGCGAAGACTCGCGGGAGACCTTGATCGTATCCCAGGGCATCGATGAAGCCGCTGCCGACTCGATGCACTCGGGGAAGTTCAGGCGAACTCTGGCTCGAGCCCTGGAAGCGAGGGTCGGCACGATGGAGATCCTGGACATCAGGGCCAGGATCAAGAGGAGAAAGAAGAGATCGTGAATCAGCGTACCGGATCCCAGGCGAAACGGCGGAATCGGGTATTCCCCGGCAGGAGGCAGTCATGAAGCTTACGAGAAGACGGGTGATCTCGATTGCTCTCGGTGCGATGATCTCGTTCCTGGCCGGTTGTGGCGAGCCGGCGGGCCATGAGCGCACGAACGTTTTGCTCATCACGATCGACACGTTGCGCGCTGACCATCTCGGGTGCTATGGATACTTCCTGGACACATCGCCCAACATCGACAGGCTCGCGTCCCGGGGCGTCCGTTTTGTGGACTGCACGCCCCAGTGGCCCAAGACCTGGCCCAGCATGGCATCACTGCTCACCGGCTCCTATCCGAAAACGATCGGCATGAGGCTGGAGTGGGGAATCCTCTGCCCCGAACTCGAAATGATCAGTGAAGCCTTCAAGTCCGCGGGATATGACACAGGGGCGGTCGTGGCGAATTTCAACGTGGGTAAGACATTCGGCTTCGACCAGGGTTTCGACAGTTTTGTCGAATCGTGGGAAGAAAAGTGGCGGGAAAAAGCCCGCGGCATCCCCTACAAGAACAAACCGGGTCTGGTCAAGGAGTACACCAATGCCACGATCGTGACCAACCAGGCTCTCAAATGGCTCGCAGAACGGAAGACGGACCGGCCCTATTTTCTCTGGCTTCATTACATGGACCCTCATGGCCCCTACGTGCCTCCAAAGGAGTACGAGGCATTCTTTCAAGGCGTCCACAAACCGGAGCCGGTCGACGGGAAAAAACTGCCCGCCTATCAGATCCAGAGGAAGGAAGGGAGCAACGATCCGATTCTGGATCTCGCCTTCTACCGCACCCAGTACGACCGGGAGATACGCTACCTCGATGACGAAATCGGCCGGCTGATGTCCGAGCTCGCCGCGATGGACACCGCCGGGAACACTCTCGTCGCCCTCACGGCCGACCACGGAGAGAGTCTGAGCGAACACGATTTCTACCTCGAGCATGGAGAACTTTCATACCAGGCGTGC
The DNA here is from genome assembly GCA_964620445.1 of uncultured Phycisphaerales bacterium. GTDB lineage: Bacteria > Planctomycetota > B15-G4 > B15-G4 > CAYZWU01 > CAZUHB01. The sequence goes on along the minus strand of CAZUHB010000049.1, from coordinate 24,557 downwards.
GCCCACGTGCCGCTGATCATGGTCAAGGAAGATCTTCTGCCTGCAGGAAAGGTGATCGAGAATCCGGTCGGATTGATCGACCTCTCCACCACGCTCCTGGCCCTCTGTGGAGTGAAAAAACCGGGCACATTCGAAGGGACCGATTTGTCGGGGCTCGTCACCGAGGCGGAGGGGGCTGAAACACCCGATTTCGTATTCATGGAGTCTGGCTACGATCTCGCCAATCCGCAGATCACGATCCGCTTTGGCAAGTGGAAGCTGATCAGGATCCAGGGCGCAAAGGACAGAAGCCGGATGGCGGGGACCATGTTCGAGCTGTACGACCTTTCTGTTGATCCCGCTGAAACGAACAATGTGGCCGACCAGAATCCCGATGGCGTGAAAGCGCTCTGGGGCATCCTGGCAAAATGGTATTCCACGCCGTCGCGGCTCCAGCCGGGCGTGAAGAAGTTCGACATCGATTCGCTCAAAGAACGGCAATACGAGATGCTCAAAGCACTCGGGTACGTGAAGTAGGCCTGCCTGTCCCGCGATCTGATCGAACTTTTTTCCTTCTCTCGTATTCGCACCGAACCGGCGGTTTCCGAGCCTCCGACTTTTCCTTAGGACTTTTCAATAATTTTTGATATGTTCTCTCTGCCCCTGCCGGCACGGCTTCGGTAGCTCGAGCCGGGGCACACACCCAGGTCCCCGTAACGAAAGCGGAGTGCGACATGTCGAAACGGATGATGACTCTCGGATCGATCGTTTTTGTCGTTGCCTTTGGAATGTTCGCCCGGCTCGGCGCTGACGAGCTCGAACGGAGGGCAGACGATCCGATCCGCACCTTTCTCGTCGCCGGTCAGTCGAACACGGACGGCTACGGTCTCGGTTACGGAAACCTTTCCTACGGGTATCTCGATCCTCCCGACGACCTGTACGACATCGGCCGCGGCGACCTCGTCGATCCCCAGGCGCAGGTCAGTATCTTTCACGGGGCATACTACAGCGGGAACGGATCGTGGCAGACGCTCGAGCCCGGCTTCGGGATCCAGTGGAACGGCATCCGTTTCGGCCCCGAGCTCTCCTTCGGATATGACGTGCAAAACCAGTGCGGCCTCGACATCCGGCTGATCAAGTATTCCGTCGGTGGCACTTCGCTCGCCCACGATTGGGACCCGGACTTCACGGGAACCAACCAGTACGACTATTTCATGACAACCGTCCAGAACGCCATCGCCGCCGCCGGCGCAGCGGGCGAAACGCTCGACATCATCGGTCTGGTCTGGATGCAGGGCGAATCGGACGCTCTCAACTACAGTATGGCGACCGCCTACGAGACGAACCTGACGCACTTCATCGCGTCGGTGCGCCAGGACCTCGGCCTTCCCGATCTCGACGCTTACGTGGGAAGCATCGCCGACTCCCCGGTCTGGACATATCGCCAGATCGTGTGGGATGCCCAGGACAGCGTGGCGGCTGCCGACCCGAGGGTCAACGTGGCCAACGGCAAGGATCTCCCCCTCTTTGTCAACGACGGTGACGGCTCGGCCAACATCCATTACACGACGCAGGGCGAGGTGACCCTCGGCGAGCGCTTCGCCGCTTCCGTCATGTCTTCCGTGGCTGTCAGTCCCGATCCGCTGGTGGCGGGACAGAGCGGGACCTTCACCCTGACCCGGGGCCGCCCGAACCGGTACGCGTTTCTCGGTTACAGCATCGATGGCCCGGGCAGCACATGGCTCCCCAATCTCCACGTTTATGCCGGACTGGCCAATCCGCGCCACTCCAGAACCGCGACCGCCGGCCCGGAGGGAGAGGCGGAATGGACCGTGCCGGTTCCGCCCGCCGCGGCGGGGCTCAGCATCTGGATTCAGGTCGTGCAGTACGAGCAGATATCCAACGTCATCGCCACGACGATCCAGTGAGAGAGGCGCCGGCGGCGCCTCCTATTTAAATGCCAGCTGACAAACGCCCCCCTTCCCATTATCATATCCCTCTTCGTGCCATACCGGGCATTGAGCTATGGGAACGGGACTTATGGGTGAACGCGACAGCAAGAGCCGCTCCGAGGAACTGATCCGCGAGTTCTTGAAACGCCGGGAGTCGGAAAAGGACGTCACTCCCGAGGAGTACCTCACCAGTTACCCCGAGCTGGAGAAAGAGCTTCGAAGCTTGTTCGCCAAACTCGAGGCCGGCGAGGCGGAAGTGATAGACTTGCTGAGCGATTCCACCTCCGACGCGTCACCGAGGAGAGGTCAGGTCATCGGCGATTTCCGTATCCTCAGCGAACTCGGCAGGGGCGGAATGGGCGTGGTCTACCTCGCCGAGCAGGTCTCCCTGCGCCGGCACGTGGCACTCAAGATGCTCCAGAGAGGGCGTGTCTTCGACAGTCGATCGGTCGAGAGGTTTCAACGGGAGGTTCGGCTGCTCGCTCGTCTGGAGCACCCGGGAATCGTCTCCCTCATCGATGCCGGGGAAGCCGAGGGATGCCTCTTCTTCGTGATGGAATACGTGCCCAGCGCCAACCTGGGCGATGCGTTGAATTCCCTGAGCGAGAAGAAACCTCCCGGAGAACTGGTGGAGTCCGATCTGCTGGAAGCCCTGGGCATCACCGATCGCGCGGAAAGCGGCTCCGACAGCGATCTTCCCGAGTGGATGCGTACAGGATCGCGGGGCTCCCAGGGGTACATAGGGTGGATCGTCCGCATGTTCGCCCGTCTGGCGGAGGCCCTCGCTTTCGCTCATTCCCGGGACATCCTGCATCGCGACATCAAGCCGAGCAACACGCTCGTCGACAGAAAAGGCCGGCCCCGCCTCGTGGACTTCGGGCTCTCCTGTATCGAAGCGGACGGCGGCCAGTCGGAAACCGGCAACCTGCTCGGCACCCCCTTCTACATGAGCCCCGAACAACTCCTCGCGGGCCGTCTGCCCCTCGATCACCGGACGGACATCTACTCACTCGGCGCCTCGCTCTACCAGGCTCTCACGCTCCGGCCGCCTTTCGAAGAATCGTCGATGCAGCAGTTGATCCGTCGGATTCAGTGGGATGATCCCGCGCCGATACGCCAGCAGAATCCTTCCGTGTCGCGGGACCTGGCCTTGGTGGTGGAGACGGCCATGGCCAAGAATCCCGAACACCGCTATCCGGACGCGGCCGCCTTTTCGGCCGATCTTCACCGGGTTCTGAACTACGACGCCATCGAGGGACGGGGCACGCGGCGCTGGTCGCGCGTCTCGCGAAAGATCTACAAGTACCGCGCGACGCTGACGCTGGCCGTCTGCCTGGCCGTGATCCTGATCGTTGTGGGCGTGACGTCGTGGAAGCAATGGCACGGCCGGACGAAAAGTCTCGAAGCGCTGAAGACCAAGCAACACCGCTCGCAGCTCGAGCTGATGGGCCGTGCGCGATCGGCTCTCGATCTGGGAAATCTCGTGGGAGCTTTCCAGACGCTGCAATCCCTCGACCCGCAGGTGGTGGACACGTCCGGGCAGGTCGGGAAAGAACGGGAGATTCTCTGGCGCAGGCTGTGCTCGGAAGTGGACGGGAGGATCTCCCTGGCCCTGGAAGAAATGGGCCGTTCGCCCGAAGCGGCTCTTGCGGCGGTCAAGGACCTGGCTGCCGTGGGACACCGGAAAGAGGAGGTGGAGGCTCTCGAGGCTCGGGCGAGCGAGGCCCTGACCATGGCCCGTGAAGTGATCCTCTTTCAGAGCCCCGATGTTTCGGACAGGATGATGGCCATCCGCCGTTTTGTCCGGGACAGCCTCAATGAAAAGCCCGTATCGGCCGCTCGCGAGGAGGCATTCCGCTCCCTGCTCGAGATCGAGGAGGATGACGAGGTCTTCACCAAGGCCGTACTCGGGATCCTGGGGCTGGAGTTCGAAGCCTACGACGCAATACTGAGAAACCGTTTCGAAACGGGATCGACCAGTGTGGCGATCTCCATTGCGATGATCGCCGCGATAGGGGATGAAAGAGAATGGCTCGACGTGATCGGCCCTCGAAAAAAAGAACTCCTGGATGCTCGTGGCCAACTCGGACTCAGTAGTTGGACTTTTCGCGATCAAGACATCAGTGGACCGGCGGCGAAGATATTGGGCGGGGTCATTTCGCAATTCGGTTGGGCCCATGACGTCGAGTTCGATGGCAGTGCCGGAGGCACTGGGATCTCGTCATCGCGGGGGATGTTCCTCTATGTCCTTTTTCTTCTCAGGGACCCCGATGTTCACCGGGCGGCCCTGGAGATGCTGCGAGCAGGGCAGGGCGACGATCTGATCTGCGCGCTGGAAGTGCTCACCGAACTGGATCATCCGCAACATGCCGACTTTCTGGCAGATTCTTTGGAATCGTCCGATTCCTGGGATCCGTGGGCGACAAGGCGCGCGGCTCAGCTCCTGGCGCGGTGGGGGCACGCAAAAGCTCTCGAAGCGGCCGAGAAAAGTATGAGAGGGGGGATCGACAGAGGCTTGCCCATGGCCTTGCGGTACGTCACCACCTATCGCTACGAAGATCCCAAGGTGCAAGCATGGGCGACCCGGATCTTGTCCGATCCCCTTCAAAACCGGCAGATCCGCGAGGCGATCTGGGCGGGTCTGACACAGGGTATGAGAACGGTTTCTCGTCCTTTCTTCAGATCGATGCACCCGTCAATGGCCTATGAATTTGTAGAGATGGCCCGCCAGAGGAACCGCCCCGCCCTGACAGGGAGCCTTCATGCGGGTATTTCGAGTGTAACCCGTGGCGATTATGACCTGGACACCGAACCGACGCCGCCGGGCGGAGACGATCTTGCCCGCCTATTCATCGGGTGGCGCTTTGAATTTAGCGAGGTTGCCGACTTTCTCCACGAGGATTCTGTTTTGCCACGCTTCCGCGCCGAGTACGCCCGGCGCCTGGGAGACGGTTCCGATCATGACGCGGTGGAGGCCCTGCTCCTTCTTCTCGACGATCCCTGTCTTCCCGTGACGCGGGCGGCGGCCCTCTCCCTGGTGCGCCTGGGACATGAAAAAAAGGCCCTGGGACACCTGACCGAGTGTCATCAGCTCTACCCCGACGATCCCGAGGTGGAGCGTGCCCTGGCGCTCGCCGATCTCAAGATGGGCAACGAGAAATCGGCCCGGACGCGCGTGACCAGGCTCCGGGAACGCTGGCACCTGCCCGAGGATTTTTTCGAGGAAGCGCCTTTTTCCATCCTTGCCTTCGACGAAAAAGGGGGTGACGAGTGACCGGGCCGGGCGAGAAGAGATTCGGCGACTACGAGATCATTCGCGAGCTCGGCCGCGGCGGTTTCGGAGTGGTCTACGAAGCGATCGAGGAAAAGCTGAATCGCAGGGTGGCAATCAAGATCTACCATGTCGCCTTCGCCTTGAGCGAAAAGCAGCGCGAACGTTTCGAGCGCGAGGCCAAGATCGCCTCTCAGATCGACCACGCCGGCATCCTGCCGGTCTACAAGATCGGCGACGTGGATGGCACGCCCTTCCTCGTGATGCAATTCATCGAGGGGTGTTCGCTCGACCACGTGATCAAGAGGCTCCAGACGGGAGCCCTCGATACGATTCGGCGTTCGACCTTCCTCAGCGCGGTCGAGGCCGAATACGGCGGCAGCACGCTCTCGAAAAGGGTCGATGGGGCCGAAGGGGAGGATGCGGAATCCGCCTCCAAGGATACGAGCCACGCCGAAACCGCGGCCCAGATCATCGCCCAGGCCGCGGATGCGCTCCATGCGGCCCATCTGAAGAAGATCTACCACCGCGATCTGAAACCGGCCAATCTCATCTTGCGCAAGGATGGCCGTCTCTTCGTCTCCGATTTCGGGCTCGCCCGTGATACCACCCTGGCGACCCTCACCCGAACCGGTGAGTTTCACGGAACGCCCCACTATCTCAGCCCGGAACAGATGCTGGCCGATCGGACGTCGGTGGACCACCGCACCGATATCTATTCCCTGGGCGCGACCCTCTACGCCATCCTGACGCTGTCCCCCCCCCACGAAGGCGCATCCACGACCGATCTGCTGCAGCATATCGTTTTCAAACGTCCCGCCCCGGTCAGGAAGCGGAATCCGGCGATCCCCAACGACCTGGCCCTCGTCGTGCACAAAGCGATGGAACTCAATCCTGACGATCGATACGACACGATGAGCGAGTTCGCCGATGATCTCCGTCGCTTTCTGGCTCACGAGGCCGTGACCGCAAGGCCGATCGGTCGCGCGGGCCGTGCCGTGCGTTGGATCGGGCGCCATCGAAAAAAGGCCATGGTCTTTTGTCTTCTCTTTGTCGTGATCGTGCTGGCGGGATCGTGGTTGGTCTCCGATCTCGTCGAGAAACGCGAAACCCTCGAACGGGCGACCCAGGCGGAAATCGACCATGTCCATGTCAACGTCGGCGTTGTGACGAATCTCCTCGACGAGAAGCAGGTCGTACTGGCGTTGCAGAAACTCGCCCCTCTGCGCCATTCCTACGGCGAGCACGAAGTTGTCGAAAAAACGGTCCTAAAGGTGGAACAGGCGGCGCTTGTCCAGCTCGAGGCCTTTGTTGCGCTCTTTGACAAGGACCTGACCGAGACCCAGCCGGATTCACTCGTCGAAGGGGCGCACAAAGTCCGGGGGATACTCGATATGGCGCCCCACCTCCTCCCGCCGGACGGCCACGAGACGTACCGGCCCCTTCTGGAGCGCGCAGTGAAGATCGAAAAGGCCCTCGACCTGCACACCTCGCTGCGCACCATGTTCGACACCGATCCCGAAAAGGTCCAGGATGGTCTGGCGCGCGCCATAGGATTCGCGCTGCAACAGGACATCGATCCATACCTGCTGAACGCCGGAGTGGGAGGACGGCAAGAGACCCACCGCGAAGGAGCGGACAGAGCCTTCACGATCATCGTGCCCGGCCAGAGTGGAGAGCAGACGGAGGGAGGGCTCGTCTTTGGCGGTTATGCGATCGAAAGCGACGACCCGCCGTACAGGGACCTCGAGGGTGTCGATGTGACCGGATCTTTCGTTCTCTGCATCCGGCGCTGTCCCCACTACGGCGATCCCCGGAATCCTTTCGGAGACCAGAACCAGCCGGACAGCGTGTCGGCCTTCGTCCGCAAGGCCGAGGTGGCACAGCTCGCGGGCGCGGCCGGTCTGCTCATCGTGAATCAGCCCGGCGGGGAGAACGACGGAAAACTGTATGCGAGCCGATTGAGCAGCCGGAATATCCCCGCCCACCTGATCATTCCAGTGCTGAACATTCGGCGCGATATCGCCGACGCATGGCTTGCGAATACGGGAAAGACGATCAAGTCCCTCCATGCCTCGTACCTCGATGAACTGAAACCTCGCTCCTTCGTCGTGCCCGATATCGAGCTTTCTTTCGGAAAGCGTCTCCCCGCGGATTCCCCGCTGAAAGAGATGGCGGAGCTCCTCCCCTTTCTCTGGTCAGAGGGCTCGGTCGTGCCGGACGACAAGTCGCGGCAACTCATTCTCGGGCTGGCCGCGCTGATGCCCGGCGACTTCAGCGATGAGATACTCCGCCAGGCCTTGCTGGAAGACAATGAGGCGGACCGCAACTGGGTGGCCCGCTTGCTCTTTACCAATCCCCGTCCCCGGCTGAAACAGGACCTCAAAAGGTCTCTGGCCAAGTGTCTGGCCAAGTGGCCCGAGGTGCCTCCTTCGGCGTTTCAGATTGCCGAGGCTCCCAGGCATCCGATCCTGTCGAGTATAGACTGGGATTTACGAAAGAAGTGGTATCGCGACCAAGATGTCTTGAAGCCTCAGAAATTCACGATATACGACGACGTTTCCGCCCTCGGCTATCTACTCGGCGCTCTGTGGAAGGTGGATGAAGCCTATGCAATGCTCATGGCGAAGAAGGTCCTCCCGCGGGGAGAGTGGGTCGCCGTCGAGATACTGCGCCGCGCGCCCGAGAAGGATCTGGCCGATCTTCTTGTCGCCGCCAACGACGCGCTCGAATCCAAGCTGAAAGGCCTGCGAGAGACGTCCCCCAGTTCGTCGAGGGAAGGGCTCGAGAGACCTACCACGCAATCCATCGCCATTTTTCGGGCCATGGTGGGCGATTCGCTTGCCGATCTCAACGATCCTCGAGGCGCGGACATTTTGCTGCCTCTCATCGAAGCGGGACCGGCTTGCTCGGTCCGTTACGATCTGGAACATGTCCTCGAATCGATTGCAAAGTTCCACCCTCCCCTCTTGACCGATTCCGTTTTCGACTTCTATTTACTCCCGGAGAAGGAAGGCGACAGGATCGAGGACGCCCGCGAGGTCGCCCGAAACCTTCTGCAGCACCCGGTCCGGTTCGCCCGGATCGAAGAACGGATCCTCGACATACTCGGCGACGAAGGGGACCGCCGGATCCTGTGCATCCTCGACCTTTTGAATTTTTCCATGATAAAGGCGGAATTTTGCCCCGAACTCAAAGCGCGTATTCTGGAGCTTCAGCAGCACCCGAACGAGGAGGTCAGGCATCGGGCGCTTTTTGCGCACGACCCGAAAGATGACGGCGATCTCGTCAGCATGCTGAAAACGGCGCTGGCAAATGCCTCTCTCAAGGTGCGGCACGATGCCCGGGCCGCTCTGATCAACTCCGTCGATCGATCGAAAAGCGGCGCCTCCCCGGAAGTGGTCGAATTGCTCCTCGATCAGGTCATCCACTCGGACGACCCGGATACCGTCCGGGCCCCGAGCAGCAGCTTCACGATAAACAGCTCGCTGCTCCGGAAAATGAGGCGGGGCTGGCGATCACTGGCGACCGATCTCCTGCTCGAGGAGCAGAACGTGCAGCAGACGCGCGCTTTGCTGAAACAAAAACTGAAGAGCAGCGATGACCAGTCTTTGCCGCGGATCATGGACATCGTCGCCACCCCGGCGGGCCAGCGCGAGCTCGCTCCCTCCCTGGAGGCGGAACTCGAACCACTCCTCCAGCACGCGAATCCGATGATCCGTTGCAGGGCTCTCCAGACGCGGTCCGATTTGAACGATGAAACCCGCCCCGTGGCAGCCGACCTCCTCGACCGGAAAGATGACGAGCTGAACGATCAGATCCTGAAGTGGCTCTGCACCGGGTCCCGCGTGAGGGCGATTCTGTTGCCGGAAAACGAATCCCTTTCATCACGCTTTACCACGGAGGACGGCGTCCTGGAAAAACGGTTTGCCGAGCTCTTTCTCGAGGGGCTTGGCCGCTGCACCGATTTGGCCGACTGGCCGGAATCGGAATGGCGGAAGGCGCGCGACCTCGTTGTGCGCATGCCCGTTGAATTCGGACAGAAGGTGGCATACTCCGCGAATGCCGCCGCATGGAGGTTGGTCGATCCCGACACGCCCGTTCCGGGCGCGGCCCATCTTGCCTTGAGCCTCGCCGAGATCGCCGTTCGCGAAACGAACAGCACGAATTCATCCTACCTGGACACTCTCGCCTGTGCCTGGTACCAGCTCGGCGATCCGGCAAAAGCCGTGAAATTCCAGGAGCGCGCACTGGAGCGCCTCGCCCCTGACGACGAGGACCGACCTGAACTTCTGATGAACATGAAACGTTTCCGGAAGGCGCTCGAGGGGCCGAAGAAGTGAGACGATGAACCTATTTCACCGTCACCACATCGAGGTTGGTCAACCTCGTCCATCCCCCGCCCCACGGACCGACAAGGTCCTGAAAAGGAGCATGGTCACCGGCGCTCCAGCTCGTTGATCTCGGCACCGGTGCCCTTTGACTGGACACCCGACTCGGAGCACCCGATCCAAGCCCTCGTCGGCCCGTGGAACGGTCCCTGGACGAGGCTGACCAACGCCGAGGTGCTGCTCGTGGAGTAGGACCGCCCCTCATTGACGAGGAGTGCTTCCTCCGGTGCATTTCGCGGATTGGCACACGCTCCGGTTCGTCGCCTGCCGGAATCCCCATCAGAGTCTTTCCTGATGTGTTGGTAAAAAGTGGCCGGCCCACGCGCGTGGGCTTTTATTGTCAACTGCCTAAGCTCCGCACCAACCGCCATTTGCATCGCCTCCGCAATCCACGGCTTCGCCGACCTCAAATAAATTGATTTTCCCTGACCCTCCCTGAATCCAGACCGCACTTACCGCTGTGGATTGAAAAACAAGAGCAGTCAGTGGGAGAGACGAAAGGGCTCTCTCAAGCCGCGAATGAGGTGTACCATGAATTCAAATGAGAAACGCAATTCCACGAGACACGGTGTCGCCCGGTATTCGAAGCCGCAACGATCCACTGCGTTGGCGTTGCTCCTCACGGTTCTTCTGTTCCTCGTCCATGATGAAGCAGCCGCCGCCGAAACCCTCGGAAAGACGTACACCGACAGAGAATTCGGTTTTGCCATCAGACCTCCCAAGGACTGGGGGCACGTTGCGCCCCGCGGTGGAGAACGTTACCTGGTCGCATCGTTCGTCATGAAGAACCGTCTCCAAACATCGAAGATGAAAAACTGCAAGGACTTCAATTTTCATCGGCCCTTGATGAACATCGTCGTGTTCACGGAAGCCAACCGTTCATTCGGTGCGGGTTCGAAAATCACCTACAAGGATTTCGAAGAATATACGAGAGGGACCACGAGCGGATTCTATTTTGGAGACACAAAGGAGTCGAAGATCAGGGGACTCTCGTGCAGTCAGATCGACATCGTCATGGAGCAATGTCGGCCGCCCCTGAGGAGACGGGCCTGTGTCTATCATCTCGATGAGGCCGACGTGGTCGTCTATTTCGAGATAATGGAAGATCACTTCGATAAATATGAACGATTCTTCGACAAGGTCTTCCGGTCGTTCAAAACCGTCAAGAAAGACAACCGCGCGCAGGCGCGGACCGAACCCGACGATGCCAAGCCGAAAACGCGGAAGGAATATATCCGCTCCAAGACGGAACATCTTCCCAAGGACTGGAAATGGAAGGCGTCGAAAAGCCATCTCGTCATTTCTCACACCGACAAGAAGGTAACGGACAAGGTGTTGAAGTTCGCCGACGCGATGCGCAAGAAGATATCCGACGAATTGAACACCAAGAGCTCACGCCCGGCCAGATGGCAGCCGGACCAGACGACGCACGAACTCCCCGTGATACGTATCTGCAAGGACAGGGCCGAGTTCGACGCATACACGAAAAGCGCGGGCACAAGGGACTCGTTCTTCACACGCGCCTATCGTTTCGGTAATGGAGAACTGGTCATATATAACGGATTGAAGGACGGGTACGGCTTTCGTTTCGGATTCGACATGAATGACATCTACGGGGGCCTGGGCTGGGGAATCTTCAAGGACTGCCTGTACAGGGAGTTCGAAAAGATATTGCCGGACGCGTGGTATGCATACGGCATGAACTACCACTACAGCTGTTTCAAGCTGAAAGGGTCACGCCTGGAGTATGTTCCCAACACCTATCTCCCCGATAGATACCGCGAGGTGGAGAGAGAAGCTGAATGCAGGAGCCTGAAGAGTCTGATGGACCCTGAAGGTATTGGGATACAGAAAAAAACGGAGCGATGGAAAGTCGGAACGCTCGCCGCTTTTCTGAAGAGTCGGGACGGGAGGAAAAAACCGTGGAAGGGGATTCTCGACAAGTACCTGGATAATTTCAGGTTGGCCGTCGAGGAGGAGATCAACGAATTGATCGATGCGGAGAAAGACAAGCCCCATCTCGCGGCCAGCAATCAAATCGTGACCACCAAGGTCAAACTATCCTTGACCGAGGTGAGACGCGCAGCGTTCGAACTCACCTTCGGGGACTGGTCCGACAAAGACTGGAACAGGCTGGAAGCGGCGTGGAAAAAGTGGGCGCTCTAACCGGCCTATCGAGTTCCGATCGATCTTCGAAACCTCGGAACCAGTCGATTCTTGCCTTGGCCTTCCTTTCGGGCTGTATCACTTTTTCAAAAGGTCTTTAGGGCACGAAATCAAAACTCGCCGACGACAGATCGCCAATCACGTTGAACGTGCCCGGTTCGGTGAACGCTGCCTGCCAGGTGAAGGTCCCCGCCGGCTCCGATCCGACGAAAGCGCGGCTGTAGAAGACTGCGGGGCCGTAGTCGGTGACCTGCCACGAACTCAGCACCGGTAATGGCGAGGTGCTCCACGTCGGATAGTACAGGATCGGTTGGCTGCCCGGAAAGAGCACACGCACGAACAGATCGGCCGTCTCGGGAACGCTCCCCTCCACGATCTCGATGCCCACATCCATGGTCTCACCCGTGGTGTACGCCGTCTTGTCCGTCGTGATGGTTACGGCAGGCCGCCTGACGAACTCGTCCGCTCCCATGTCGTAGTCCGCAACATTGTCGCCATCGCCGTCCAGGGGCCGCGCGTCGCCGTCGATGTCGTCGTCGGGCGGATTATTGGCGGGCGTTCCGGCATCGATGCAGGGCGAATCGGACGTGAGGTGGTAATCGCCGCCGCCCACAAACATGGGCAGGACATCGATGTTATTCGAGCCGACCGACCAACCGCCCATCACGTCGCAATAGTAGGCCGTCACCGTGCCAAGGGCGTCGTGGGCCATCCAGCCCCAGACGATGCAGTTCGACAAGGTTGCGGCGGAGTACTGGCCGCTGTGAATCTCATCGCCGCTGCCGTAAGAGCCGGTGTAGTTCTCGGTAAACGTGCAGTTCGTCATTGATGCCACCGAATTGCTCCAGATCGCCAGGCCGCCGCCATTGCTGTAGGCACCGGCCGTATTGCCGGTGATGACGCAGTTAGTCAGCTCCACCCCTTGCGAGACGTGCGGCAATTCGACGCCGCCGCCGTTCGTCACGGCACTGTTGTCCGCGATGGTGGAGTGACTGATCACGGTGTGATGCGACAGGTAGAGACAGATCCCGCCTCCGCTGGCCGCATGATTCCCGGTCACCTCACAGCCCGTGATGATCGCCGCGGTAGAGATGGTGTAGATTCCGCCTCCGGCGTGGTAGTGCGCCGTGTTGTCCCTGATGACGCAATCTTCGATCGTCGGCGAGCCGCACGATTCGAACATGAGTCCGCCGCCCTGGTAGGAGCTCTCATTCCCCGTGACCGAGCATTCCGTGATCGACGGCGACGCGGTACTGGAGTACTGCATACCGCCTCCCGTGTCCGCGATGTTTCCGCTGATCGTGCAATTGGCGACGACCGGCAGGGACCAGTCGTCGCACCAGAGTCCGCCGCCCCTCCCGAAAACCGTGTTGTCGCTGATCGTGCAGCCGTCGATGACGGGAAAAGAGGACCCAAAGCATCGGATACCGCCACCGTCCGGAACACCGCTGTTTCCCGTCACCGTGCAGTTCATGATCGTCGGCGATGACGAATTGCAGTCGATGCCCCCGTACCCGTTGACGATCGTGAATCCGTCCAGAATCGTGTCCGTCCCTTCCCCGCTCCTGAACGTCACGACCCGGTCGAGAAGGTTGCCGTCGATGGCCGTGGCCGCCGCGCCATTCACCGACAGGACCGTGATCGCCTTGCCGAGGAAGTCGAGGTTCTCCACGTAGGTTCCGTCATCGACCATCACCGTGTCGCCGTTCACGGCCGCGCTGATAGCGGACTGAATTTCCTGGTAGTCGCCGGGTACGTTGATGGTCGCCGCCTGCGCCAGCGAGCCGGCACAGGCCAGACCGCAGATGAGCGCCAATGCGATTATCCATTTTTTCCATTCTTCTTTCATGACACGACTCCCTATCTATATTTGGCTCATCGGTTCCAGACAGAGGGCGTGGCCGAACCCTCGCACTGTTCTAGGGCGCGTTTCGGCGACGCTCGCCACGGTCAAACCGCAAAATTTCTGCTTCTTTTTCGGCTTCGAACGAAATATGCGATTCCGTGCTGCCTGTCCGGCGAGATCACTCGAAATGTTCGATCGCACCTTCGAGCTGCCTGTCTCTTCCACGTTTGACGTCCTCGGCCGTTTGCTCGATGTGGATATCGGGCGGAACGCCCAGCCATTCGACATGCTGCCCGTCGTACCGTCTTCCGTGCCCGGTCGGGATCGTGGTGATGATGCCGCTGGGCGGAGACTAGGCCGCATCCGGTACCACAGCTCGCGGTTTACATCTCGAAATAAAGTAGAGTCCGAGCAACAGGAGTAGAATCGGTTGCAGATAAATCAACCATGCCATCCGGTCCGATAGCGCGTAAGGCACAAACAGAAAAGGCACAAGCGTATTCGACATCGAGTGGTAGATGACAGGTATCCAGATGCTTCCGCCGACCAGCAAAAACGCGCAGCAGACGATTCCAAATGAGAATGTAGAAAAGACCTTCAGCAAGATCTCCAGGCAATTCATATCGGTTTCTATGCTAATAGGGATGTGACATAGACCGAAGAGAATCGACGAGACAAGAGCGCTCTTGAGGATTCCGTATCTTTTATCTCCCCACACCCTCAAGAAGCAATATAGTATAAGACCTCTGCTAACTGCTTCCTCGATCAATCCGGCCGTCACCAGCTGGTCCACAAAAGCGCATAGAAATCCCAGGGTCGTGTCTACAACCGTCAGTTGATCCAGGTATGGGCTCATTTCTCCCCAGCACAATATCGGAAGAGCACACAATTCTACACTGAGCAGAAACAACATTAGAATCCATACTCTCGGTCTTCCCCAGCCAAGAAATCCCAATGCGCGGAACCATCCGAATCGTATTACGATTAACAGGCACACCACGTATTCGAATAGCAGATATATCGTTTGGAAAGAGAATGAACCGTCTGGTGAGGACGCGTTTTCGAATTCCCAGTCAGCCAGTACCTCCACTATGGGCACTGACAAGAACAATACGGAGATTGTGATGCAAAACAGCAGCGGTCTGTTTGTGGCGAAGATCTTGAATCGTAATGTATATTTCCATAATTGTGATACTGGATTGTCGTGGTGCAGTATAGCGCTCCCCTCGGGTCTGCCCGAAACGACAATCAACCTGTCCAGATAATCATCATCTATATCGCCGGGATCGATACCCCTTTCGATCAACTCGGCTTCGAGTAGTGATAATGCATCTTCCGAATATCCCCCTTCCAGATGGTGTTCCACCAGCTGGATTCTTGACAGGGACCTGTAGTAGTCCAACAAACTCCTACTTTTTTTCTCTTCCGGCATTTTCAAAAGATTTTCTTTTGGGGCCAGACGCGAGGAACAACACCGACGCGAGACCGAATCGCGACGCCTGCAGGTCCACGGGAACCTCCTTCTCTCGGTATGGATGTCGTGCGTCACCTGACCGAAGCCGATACTCCGCACAACGAGTGTACACGGCAAGAGTCAGGAAGCATACCGCCTTCCTCACTTTGGGCGAGGGGCGGATAAAATGATTGACACGATGATAGAAGCCTGTTATCGACGAAAGCAGGGAGTAGTAATTCGGTTTTCGGTCGATTCCTATATCCAAGCGGGAAACCATGGCCGGTAAAGATCTCATCGCTGTACGCGAATCTCCCGACGAGAACACGGGCAGGAAGAAGATCTGCACC
Source organism: uncultured Phycisphaerales bacterium (assembly GCA_964620445.1). Lineage (GTDB taxonomy): Bacteria > Planctomycetota > B15-G4 > B15-G4 > CAYZWU01 > CAZUHB01. Next base: position 9,149 of record CAZUHB010000049.1, on the reverse strand, counting down.
GAGTGCCAGGAAGAAAACCCCGAGAACTTCGAACGGTGCTGGAAGTGTTCCGCCTCTCTGGCCGGGATAGAAGCGGTCGATGCGCCCGAATCCGGGGAAAAGGAGAAGGAGGAACACGAGAAAAAAACCCCGAAACCGGTCGTGCAGAGCTCGTTGGATCGTAAGACCCTGATGATCGAGCTGGGCATCGTCCTCATGTTGTGTTGGGTTTCTTCGATCATGTCACTGGTGTTTTTGCCAACGCAACCCTACACATCCGCCGATAGCATCGTCTCGATCTCGTGCGACCTGGGTTTGATCGTGCTCATCGCCTATCTGATCTGGCGTGATACGGGATCGATGGGCGCTCTCGGCCTGAAGCGGTGCAACTGGCGGCGCGAGCTGTTGTTCGGTGCATGTCTCTGCGGGGTCATGTTCATCGTCAAAATTACCAGCGGGGCGATCGCCTTCGGATTCAGTTTGCCCGTCTGGGAAACCGACGTCATTCCACAGGAAGAATCGCTTCTCTACACGGTGACCGTACCCCTGTATCTGCTCGCCAGTGCACTCTTCGAGGAAATTTTCTTCCGGGGCTACCTTCTCGTACGGCTGACTCAACTCTTCAAAGGCCGGACCATCTGGGCTCTCGTGATTTCGACCATTCTCTTTACGGCCGTGCACGGGTACTCTCCCTCTGGATCATTCAATATCTTCATCTTCGGCTTTGTCCTGGGTCTCTTTTTCCTCGCCCACCGCAGCTTGCCCAGACTGGTGCTCGCCCACTGGGGCGTCAACCTGATCACCCTGTATGTATGGGGATAAATCCTGTGTTCCACATGAGGACGCACCCCATGCTGATATCGACGATCCTGGGAAGCTTCGGGGCGCGAGAGATTCGATGTGAGGTCGCGGTGAGTAAGGTCAGTCCTGAAGGTATGGCAGAAGATATCCGGCGGCGCGAAGTTCCCGGATCTCCTCCTCCGATGCCTCGAGAATATGATAGCCCGCGAGTCCTGCGTCGGTTGGATTGATCGCCTTCTCCGTACCGTTGGAAAGTCGAATTATCAGTACGGGGTTTCCTTCGGTCGCCGCATCATGCTCGGTGCTCAGAAAAGCCTCGACGACCTCGGCGTTATGTGCCACAGCCCGTGCCGGTTTGAACGATTTGAGTTTCATTTGTGCTCCAGTGTTCACTCATCGGCTTTTTTCGGCACAAAGTTCAACCGACTGTCCTGTATCCGTGTTGTGCGGCCTCATTCTACTCTCCCCTGCGACCCATGTGAAACCCTTAGGTCAGAGCGAAAGAACATTTTTCGCTAATGAAAATCCTCTCAGACTCGAGATGATTCATGTATAATCGCACATCAATGGGAACAATGCCGTTTATCACCTCGAGGGAGGCACATCATGAGAAATCTGCTTGTCATTACATGGGCTGCCCTTTTCTTCGTTCCCGCGTCCGCGCTCTCCGCCACCATCTACGTTCCCGACGACCACGCCACGATTCAGGAAGCCATTGACGCCTCCGTCAACGGAGATGAGGTCATTGTGAGGTCCGGCACTTACTACGAGAATATCAACTTCATGGGCAAGGCAATCGTCGTGCGAAGCGAATGGGGCTCCAAAGGGTGCACGATCGATGGAGCGCAGAGCAGGGTCGTGACCTTCACCAACGGTGAGGGGGAAGATTCTGTCCTCCGGGGATTCACCATCACCAATGGATATGCCAAACATGGTGGTGGGATTTGCTGCAACGACCATTCCTCTCCCACCATACTGGACAATAGGGTCTCAGGAAACGCTGCCTGGGAAGACGGAGGAGGAATCTGCTGCAAGGTCTTCTCCTCCCCGACGATCGCCAACAACGTTGTTGCCGGCAACACGGCCGCTGTCGACGGCGGCGGGATCAGCTGTACCGACAACTCGGCACCGACGATCTCGCAGAACACGATCTCGGGAAACATGATCGACCAGTTCGGCCAGGGCGGCGGGATCTTCTGCTCCGGCTCCTCCTCTCCGGACATCGCGAACAACAGGATTTCCGGAAACACGGCTTACTCCGGGGGAGGAATTTATTGCCTCTTTTCATCCTCCCCAATCATCGTGAACAACACCATTATCGGGAACCTGGCCACGAGCGCCGGCGGCGGGATCTTGTGCACCGTGGACAGCCAGCCGACGATCAACAACAATACCGTCGCGCAGAACGCCGCCGACTCCGGCGGAGGGTTCTATTGCTTCTCTACCTCCTCGGTCATCGCGAATACGATCCTGTGGAACAACAGCGCGGCGGTGGGCCCGGAGATCTGGGTCGGTGAATCCTCGAATCCGGCCACTCTCACCATCAGCTACTCGGACGTTCAAGGGGGGCAGTCGTCCGTTCACGTCGACACGGGCTGCACCCTCGACTGGGGCGCGGGAATGATCGATGCCAACCCGCTCTTCGCTGACCCGGCGAACGGCGACTACCACCTCACATACCTCTCCCCCTGCGGCAATGCAGGAGATGCAGGTTCTCCCGGCCTTCCGACCGAGGACTTCGAGGGAGATCCGCGCGTGGCGTGGAACGGCGTTGACATGGGCGCCGACGAGGTTTACTTCCACCTCTACCACATGGGTGATGCCACCCCGGGAGGCAGCATCGTTTTCCGCATAACGGGTTGGCCCGACATGGCAACGAACCTGCTTCTGGGAACCGGTTTGAGAGAACCATCCCTGCCGACCATGTACGGCGATTTTTATCTCGAGGCGCCGATTACCTTCATCCACCTCGGGCCGATTCCGCCGACCGGTATCATCGATTATCCAGCGACGATCCCTCTCTGGTGGCATGCCGGCGAAACCTATCCGTTCCAGGCGCTCGTGGGTGGATTCGGCTGGCCGAGTTCCCGGCTCTCCAACCTGCTCGCCCTCACCGTCGAGTGAGGGACGGGAAATATCTTCTTGTCCCTGGCCCGAGCCCGCCCACCGATGCGCGGCGCGCGTGGACCGATGCCGCCCCGGGGTGCCCGCAGTCCCGGAAGCGCGGTGTTGAAAATCCCGTGCGCCCCATCCGCAGTTCGGTTAAAATATGATTTGTTTTATCTATCCGCCACCAGAGGCGGATCGTGTTCATACGTTTCTTACCACGGAAGGAGAATTGGAAATGAGGCCGGAGAGATTTGCGTTTTCCAACCTTTCAGTGAGCATGATCGTCATGATTGCGGCATTGTTCATCGCTGCACCTGCTGCAGCTATGGATTCGGGCATGGACAGGGGCAATGAACTCGTGCTGGAGATGGTATTGCCGGCTTTCGACACATTCAGCGTCGTCACCGAAGGCGGGAACATCGTCCTGAAGAATGACGAGACGGGTCATTTGTATGTCCCGGGAAAACCGCTGCTCCCGGTAAAGAAGTACATGATCGCCCTGCCGCCCGGCGCAATCGCGCGCGGCATCGAGGTTGTGCGCCAGGGCAAGAGACAAATCCCCGGCATCCATCGCATGAAACCGGCCCCCGAGATCGAATCGATGTCGGGTTTCATGACAGGGGCGGCGGAAAAAATGAAGGCCGAGTGGCAGAAGAATCATGACGCCACCTATACGCTCGATGAGGCTTATCCCGGATTCGAAGGAAAGCTCGCGGGCTCGGGTTCACTGAGAAAGTATTCCTATGCGTCAGTGACGGTCTGTCCCTTCAGCTACCATCCCCTTTCGGGCAAGCTCTTTCATTTCGACTCCGCCCGGATCACGGTCAAATATGCCCTCCCCGTGGAAGGAAGCGAAGAGGCGCGCAAAATCGAGGACCACAAGCGGGACAGGATCGCCGACAAGCGCGCGGCGAGGCTGTTCGTCAATCATGAGGAGATGAAGGGGCTCTACGAGCCATCCGGCAGAACGTCTCGGGCAAGGCAGGACGGTTTCGACTACGTCATCCTCACGGACTCGTCCCTTTCCGGCCAGGTCACGTCATCCGCTTTTTACCAGTGGAAGCTGGACCAGGGGCACAAGGTCAAGATACTGCTGAAGGACGATCCGCTGATCACGGGACAGGCCGGCCGCGATCTCGCCGAACAGATCCGAAATTGTTTCAGGGCTCATTATTTGACATGGGGAGTCGAGCACCTGCTTATCGTGGGCGACTACGAAACGATCCCGTTCCGATACTGCTTTCCCGACCCCGATGATCACAATTTCGACGTCAACGATCCGTATAGCTACCCCGGCGAGATTCCCACGGACTACTACTACGCTGATCTGTCGCTTGCAGACGATATCTCGTGGGACAGCGACGGCGACGATTATTATGGTGAATATGGACAGGACACGCCCGATTTCCTGGCCGATATCTACGTCGGACGCATCCCGACGAGCTCGAAATCGCGAATCACCTACGCATTGAACAAACTGCTTTCCTTCGGGCAGGATAGGGGCGCGTGGAAAGACAAGGCACTCCACCCCGGCTGCATCCTGTTCTTCGAGAACGAAAACCACAGCGGCTATCCGTTCTGCGACGGCGCCAGGCTGCAGTACCAGATCGAGACGGACGTCATGAGCGGCTGGACCACGAGCCACTACAGCGAGCAGGCGGGTCTGCAAAAATCACTCTGGCAGTGGCCGGCGATCAGCGAGAGCGCCTTCACGTCGGACTGGAGAGTTGGCCGGTACGGGGTCGTCAACTGGTCCGGACACGGCGGGCCCCACGGGGTGGGGAGAAGCATCTGGCAATGGGATGACGGGGACGGTGTGCCGGAGAGCCCCGAGATAAATAATCCCTACCTGATCAGTGTTTCCTCCACCTTGGACGACGACTACCCGTCGATCGTGACGGCTGTTTCCTGCCTCGTCGGATATCCCGAGCCCACCGCATACGGCAACCTGGGAGTGGATCTGCTGTGCAAGCCTGACTTCGGTGCCGCGGCGGGCGTGTTCGCCGCGTCTCGGCCCGCGGCCGTATCCGGTGATTGGCCTGTCTATCCGGGTGGAGCGGAGTCGTTTGCGCTCGAATTCAACAGGTACATGGTCAACGGACCGGACGGCTCGGAAATGCTCGGAAACGCTGTCTACGATGGCAAATTCCACAGCCACCACAATTATGGCTGGGATCACCTCTACGAGTACATGAATCTGTACGACTACAATCTCTACGGGGACCCGGCCATGCTGCGGGAAGGAAGCTCGATGCCGGTGGTCGACGATGACGACTCCCAGTTCATCATCTGGTCCGGGGCCTGGAACACGATCAGCTTTCCCGATGCCCATGACGGAAGCTGCCGGTACAATCCCCCGGGCAGTGGCGCGAACGCGGCAGCCTGGCGGGTCGACAACATGATCGCCCCGGGAAGATACGATGTCTATGTCTGGAAGTTCGACCATCCCTATTCGCATTTGATGGCGACCGATGCGCCTTACCTGATCAGGGACAAAGACAGCACGACCAGCTGGATTCCGGTCGACCAGTCCACCGCCGGCGACGAGTGGATATGTCTCGGCAGATTCGAGTTCGATGACAGCCGGGTCCAGGGGGTTCTGCTAACGGACAATGCCAGCGGTTATGTCGCGGCCGACGCCGTCAAGTTCGTGTACCGGGGATCGTTGCCGTAAGGATCAGACTCAGCTCAGACACTTTCGGTGGCTCGTTGAGGCCTTTTTCCGACGACAAGATCATCCCTTCTGCCCGATCGGCGGCGGTTACTTTCCAGATACAGGCAGATACACCCAATGGCCGGTCGCAATGAGATGGCTCGGTGGATACTGAGTACTGGAAAAGTCCGAAGAGAACCTGTAGTATCGTTCTTGTCAGGAAACGACCTTCAGAGATGCCGAGATCGGGACAGTTCTCATTGAGTCTCATTGAGCCCGTTTTTTCGGATGGCAGGGAATTCGTCGGTAGCAGGGAAAGTCCAAATCGAAACCAAACGTCAATGGTGAGGGACTATGATGTTTTTTAGATCTCGCACGGGTTGTCTCATATGTTTTTGTCTTATCCTGCTCGTGCCGGTTCGTGCCCCGGCTGATCCCGTGAACCGGGATCCGGTTGAAAAGAACGATGCATTGAGCCGCGAGCTCTCTTCCGAACTCTCGTCTCGCGTCGTGGTCTATGAAATCGACAAATTCCAACTGATCACCTCGCTTTCTTATGACAGCCAGGTTCGAAGTACGGTCATACCGAATCTCACGGAAGCGATCGCCGAGTTCCGGTATCTCTTCGGTGTCAAAGGCGAGGACGAACTCTGGAATGGAGAGGAAAAGGGCCGCCTCGTTCTCCTGAGGGACCGGAAGACTTTTCGCGAATACGTCTCCCTATTTGAAAAGGAAGCCGATCCCGATCGCCTGAGTCCCGGTTTTGCCGAATCGGTACAAGAAGCGCAGAGCTTTTACTGGATCGAGCCCACGCCTTACGCCGTGTGTTGCGGTCAGGGTGCCGGTTTCAGGGAAATCAACCAGCATCTCTTTCATCTCCTCGGGCACATCCTGCTGACAGTTCATGAATACAACTATAAATTCGCGCCTCCATGGCTTCATGAGGGTTTCGGCGCCTACGTGGCCGTCCGATACGCCGAAGGAAACATCCTTTACTGCACCCAGGGTCTCAACAACGCGCTATTCGGCACAGGCGTTTTCAAGAATCTCTCCGCGTGGGCTCGATCCGAAAACTGGCCCCGTTTCCTCAAGCAGGAAAAGATGCGAGACCGGCTCATTTCGTTCGAACGCCTCAGTCGTCTGGCGCTGCGGGACTTCGAACATTCCGATACGGCTCACTCGTGGAGCATGACGACTTTTCTGATCGACCAGTATCCGGAAGAGCTGAGGACCTACATTTCGGCCCTGAAAAAGATGCCCCACTCGATGGCCCCCGACAGTAACTGGTTTCCCGTGGATTTTGCAAACGAGACATTCACCGATGTTTTTGGCAAGTCCCTCGAGGAAATCGAAGATCAGTGGAAAATCTGGGTCACTGAAGGATCGCTGGCTTCCAGGGACCGGGATCGTTCGACAAAACCCACGGAGACAGAGGCCAAGATACAGTTCGATCCCGCGATTCATCTCGAGGAGTTCACCATCTTCGAAGGCGACCAGCGCGCCGAACCTTTCCTCGCTCCGTTTCACAAACGGACCGGCGAGTGGATGGGACTCCCCGACCTCGAGTCGATTCGTGCGTCCTGGGAGGACGCGCGGCAGAAACTGATCGCCGCCATGGCCTCGTGGGCGAGAAAAAAACTTCCCGGAATGGACACCATTGTTGAAGAACTCGCGTCCTCACCCAGTGTCAGCCCGCTGAGTGAAAAAGAAATAATAGAGATGATACAGCCTTGGCCATCGGTTGAACTCTGCCGGCCCGTGATCCGTTACCTGACCGAAAAATATGGTTGTTATGATGCCCGAAAGAGACTCCAGGCTCGCATCGACGAGGTCGGGGACAACATCCCGGGGTCCGGCATCGAGTCAGATCTCCAATTGCTGGAGAAGGCCGCGGCGATAGAGGCCGATCTCGTCAATAGCCTGGCGGAGAAGAATGTCAGCGTGTCCGTAGAATTCTTCCCATCCAAGATGAAAGTTCTCTCAGCCGACAACGGCATGTTGGATTTATCCGCTCGAAAAACAAAAAGAGTCGATCTCGATGAGATCGCCGTTCTCGAAGATATCGATATTCAAGACAACGGTTCGATGGTCACTATTCGGTGTCCGTGGTCCTGCATCAACGTGAAGGATCTCATCCTTCTGGGAAAAAACAAGCTCAAGAGAAAGTCGGAAATCGACCGCTTCCAATACTCTCTGCTCTGCCTTTTCCGGGGAGAAGAAAGCGTCTTTCACAAGGAATACAAGTTCGTCAAGGACCCTGCTCTGAAAGAGATCGGGCTCGACAAGATGATGACCGACTATTCCAGGACGAAAAATGCGCTGGTTTTCTTGAGGCAATTGGCTTCTATCCAGTGCGGTGATTCGGATGCTCGTATCTATGATCTCTTGTCTGCATTCGTCGCGGTGAAGGGTTCCGAACTGCACGCTTTGCATGAGCACAGAGCCACGGAGGTCCTTCGCCTGCTGCTTTACAGAGGCTATGTGTCCGGAAGCAGAGTTCTCCCCGCGCTCAGGGGATACCAGGGACTGGTCGAAGAGAGTGAGACAGCTCATTTCCTGCTCGAGTTCGAAGATGCCGAGGACATCGGTTGTTTTGATTGCCGCGTTCCCCGAAGCCTCGGTTTTCTCAATCAGCGGTTCAATGTTGAACAGGATATAGAAACTAAACCGGTCCATATCAATGACGGGGCTCTGACATTTCGCGGATTGGGGTATGCCGCCCAGGAGCCGATCTTTTCCGGGGAAATAGAAGCCACGATACACCTGAACGTCGAAATGATGTCAAAAGATCGTGATGACGACACCTACTACCTCCTCTTTGGATACGGTCTCGACCGCTTTGGCGCATACGTGGCCGCTCATGGCACGACTCATCTCGATATTCAAACCAGCAGCAGCGACTGCCGGCATCTGGAAATCAGGCCGAAGGAAGAAAAAATCGGACGGGATGGCATCACGTTGAGTCTCCGTGGAACCTCCAAGAAAATCGAACACTCCTACAATGACAAAGTGGATTTCACCGCGAACGAGAATGGTCTGAGAACTGGCCGTGTCTTTTTCTGGGTCTACGGACCCGTGACGATCATGGTCAATAAACTGGAAGTCAAAGCGAAGCTCGATCCGGAATGGCTCAGACAATCACTCGAGAGCGCCGTTTCCGACGACCTGAAACGGCTTTTCGATTTCTCTCCCCGAACGGTTGGGAATTAGCCCGGTCATTCACCTCCTGAAGAGTATGGGACCCTGCAAGATCATCCGGATCATCATGAACACCGCCGGCGCAGAATGTGGCTGATTATCTTCAGTACGAAAGCGTATCGCCTCCGGAACCGCGCAAAATGATGGTATTCTCGTGACTTCGCCGACGGCGCCTTCAGCCCCCCCGGCGCTGGCCGAAGATCTGCTCGTAAAGTGATGCTGGCCGGGCGTGTATGACCCGAAACGCGAACCCTGTTCTCTCAGGCGAGCGGCCTTGAACCCGTCCCTTCGCAGCACCTTTGACAGGTACGACGCGCCCTCGACAGGTTCCTGGGTCATCTCGGTACACCGGAAGCCAGCCCTGAAGAATCAGATTTTCCTCGCACCTTTCAATATGAGCCAGATCTGA